>JBDHIF010000027.1:0-37147 GCA_039587535.1 Gemmatimonadota bacterium | reverse complement strand
CACGATTATCGCAAAACAGCCGTCGAACAACCGGACGCCGACGACCCTTGAGTTCCGAATCGAGGGCAACACCCTGTGGATCATGGGTAACGCCGAGGGACTCCAGAATACGACGCAGCGGTGGGTAAGGGCACCAGGCGGCGGGTAGGCGCCTGAAGGATGGTGCGTAAGGGCAGTCTCTGGGCGAAGCCGTGACCTCAAAGGTCGGAAAAGGTCGGAACAGGTAGGAGCTTGCGCGCAAGAGTGGCGAGTTGGCTCGGCTTAGGATGATGGCGAGAGTGGCGAGTTGGCTCGGCTTAGGATGATGGCGAGGGAACCGTAGCGCCCGAGCGGTGCGCTTCGGCGGTCGTAGGCGACCGCTTGAGGCTGACGCGGACTCGCGTACGCTGAGGACGTAGGCGCACACGGCCGGGAGTTCGCGTTGCCGGCCTCGAAATCCAGGCTCATACTCGGATCCGTATAAGACGCCGTAAGTGATTACGGCGGACCCGTAGAATCAGAGTTAGGCAGCTCCTGTGAGGGACTCAGGAACGGTCAGCTTCGAGTTGCTCCAAGAGGTATGCCGCCCGGTCAAGCAGGCCTCGGTGAACGTTCAGAGACACGGTCCAAGTCCGTCGCATCCCAGCGAAATGCGCCAAGAGGTCTTCTCGGGAAGTGAGCTCCCTGAGGAACCGCGCGGCATCCTCTACGGTCGGTTGATGGTCCGCCCTGACCTCCGAAGGGAGGAATGCAGGGTTCAGCGCGAGACTTTGTAGCGGGGGCAAGAGCTCGTCCAGCGTGGTCGAGGGTGTGAGGCTACGTCCCTCGAAGAGTCCCTTCACCCGCTCGATCTCATTGTAGTAGCCGGAGAGCTCTGCACGGAGTGCCGGATCGCGGATCGATGAGAGGCCCCCTGAGGAGACGAGGTCCTCCCACGTGTCCGTCGTGTACTCCAGGTTGGTTCCAAACACCGATGCAAGCCACACATCGATCATGAACTGCTGCGGATCTCTGCCCAACTGCTGGTTGTCGGTGTCCGCATATAGAAGTAGGTCCAGTGCGGCCTGGTTTCGAACTGCCGAGCGATCGACCATGTCTTCCAACTTCGCGGAGTCAGCCCGGATGTCGGATGCCAGCTGCGCGATGTAGAATTGCTCGTCCGTCCGCGCGTCCGCTGCCTGTATCCACCGATCGGCAGCGAGGGCAATCAACACGCCCAGAACGATCACCGCGAGCTCCCCTGCAATACGAGTCAAAGCCTGAGCTTTCACAGATTCCTCGCCTGGGCGGGTGGGTGGGCAAAGTCACCACTTGGAATAGGTGAGCAGCCTGATTGGAGCAACCGCAGAGCTGCCTAACAAGGAATTGCTGCTGTCACGGAAGAGCTAGTCGATACGCTCCGCTGGCGAATTGGCGGGCCGCTCAGCAGAATTCCGGGACGTTAGGCGGAGCTATCAGATTGAGGGAGAACGATGGAGTCGTCAGGTCGCCGCATGAAGTTCGGGGTGGGTCGTGCCATCGCAGAGTTCTTCGTTATCGCTGCCGGAGTGCTAGCTGGCCTCGCGGCGGATGAATGGCGAGAAGATCGCCAAGACGCGGCTTTGACCGATTCCTACATGCGCCGCCTCGCCGCCGACCTACGAACCGACTCAGCCCGGTGGTCGGGGCTCGAACCAGTACTTCTGCGTAAGGAAGACGCGCTCGATTCGGTCATGTCTTGGCTCCGGAACCCAAATTGGGAAGTCGAGGCATTGGCGGAGGTGGCGGCAGACCTGACGGCGGGAGCAGCGCTCGCCTACAGCGCGCTTACCCAGGCAGAGAGAACCACCTTCGATGAGCTGGTCAGCTCTGGCCGTCTAGACTTGATCACTGACCCGGACGTACGCGCAGAACTCCAAGCTTACTATGCGAGGGTGGACCTGAATGGTCGGCGCCTCGAGGCGCGAGTCACGCGTTATGCGCCGCTTGCATATGAGCTAGTACCGAGGGACTCAGAGGCCACCGTCTCAACCGGCTTGGGTGAGGGAGATCTGCGCCGGATCGGTGAGCGCGTGCTACGGTCGGAGGTTGAAGGTGCCGCCATCGCAGAGAAGAATCGAAGCCGAGAACGTCGTAGGATCGCAGACCGACTTCATCGACAGGTGGCGGATCTGTTGAGGCGTGTCGATGAGCCTTGAGCACCGCTCCGCCTAACAAGCCATTGCTGTAGTCAGCGGGAGCATTTGGGGTAGAGTTGGGTAACGCTTCGGTCTCGTGAACGGGCTGGTGCGGCAGCAGAATGGCGAGACGTTAGAAAGCCCAAGGCCAGGGGCGCCGCGAATCTTCAGCTTAGCCCGTCTGCCCCCTGGGCGACGGAGGGGGAGTCTCTTTGAAGATCACTTTGGACATCGGGAAGCTGTTAGAAGCAAAGGCGATCACTCAGGAAGAGCACGATCGCCTCCTGGAATTAGCCCGTAAGCAGAGTTCGCGGCACGTGTGGGGAGTCCTTTCCCTCATGGGGGCGATCGCAATCGCTCTAGGTACCGTGGGACTATTTCCCGAGCTGGCTGCGACGGTGTGGGAAGCAGTCTATTTCGGCTTGGGGAGTGTATTTCGCGCGCTAGGTAGGCAGGGCACCCATCTGGTGGTGTTCCTTGCCCTTGTGAGCGCAGGAAGAGCCCTTCGAAGCGGCTTCCTGGTGGGCCTAAGCTGCTTCGTCATAGCAGGCTTTCTCGGGGGCACCGCAGGTTACACCCACGCCTCGTATTTCGTTTCCATTCAGGAACCCGCTGTCACGACCTTCGTCTTCTCGATACTGGCGTATGCGGGGCTGTGGATATCCCACCGAGTGAGCAGCAGCGACGAGCGGCTCGCGATCATCTTCTCAAGAACGTGTCTGATCTTCGTGAACATGGGCTTGTGGGTCGGCTCCTTGTGGGGGAGTCGGTCACCTGTCGGTGAGATACCCGAAGCTGTCTTCGCCATCCTCTGGGCGGTCGGGCTCCTGGGAAGCGCGATTTGGGCGGGAAGAGTTGGGCGTCTCTGGGTCGTGAATACCGCCATCACCTTCGGCACCATCCACTTCTACACGCAATTCTTCGAGCGCCTAGGGGCGAACCCGCTGTCGCTGCTTGTGGGCGGAGTGCTCCTGGTCACCATCACCGTTGCCGCGCGTCGGTACCGAAGACACCTCAAGGAACATTCGCGAGTGCCGAAGTGACGCTTATGGGCAGAGAACTCGGCGTGCATGGGGGTCAGCGTCCGCGAGGAGCCACCCTGGGCGGCACGTTCTAACAAGGAATTGCTGCTGTCACGGATAGGTTGGTGGGTGCACTTCGCCTGTGTGCGGGCGGGCCGAAGGCTTGAAGGTGCCGAAACGTCAGCCGAAACGAGGCCGTCTGTGGCTCAACGACGGATCGTGCATCCGACTCTGTCCGTTGTATGCCTGCCACGTGTGGTCGTACGACTTCGTGAGCACCCGGACGCACGACGGTCGGCCGTTGAGGCTGTTGACCGTGCTCGACGAGTACACACGCGAGTGCATGGCGATCGAGGTCGCTCGCAGAACTTGAGCCCACGACGTCGTCGAGCTTCTCGCCGATCTCTTCGTCCGTCACTGCCCACCCCAGCATCTACGCTCGGACAACGGCCCGGAGTTCACGGCCAAGCTCGTACGACGATGGCTCGCCAGAGTTGGTGTGCAGACGCTCTTCATCGAACCCGGCAGTCCGTGGGAGAACGGCGACAACGAGAGCTTCAACGGCAAGCTCAGAGACGAGTTCCTCAACGGCGAGATCTTCTACACGCTCCATGAGGCCGTCGTCCTCGTCGAGCAGTGGAGACGCCTGTACAATACCGTTTGACCCCACAGCGCCTGCGGCGGCCGACCCCCGGCCCCGGAGGCGATCAAGCCATCGCCATGGTTCCTTCGGATGCCCGAACTCCACGGACCTCCGATGGCTGTAGGTCTAACATAGGTCGTGGTATCACATTGGGGGGTACGTCAATGCGCCTTCATCGAGCGTCGGGCTTCGATTGCCACGTACTCGCGTATGTATTCGTCGAGCACCGTCAGAAGTTTCAGCGGCCGAGCGGCTGCGGCAGTTCTCCTGTTCGTTGCATCCGGCGTGCAGGCGCAGCTGTCCGAGACCTCGATCACATGGGATCCGACCAGACCGGCCGTCGTCACGGTTCCTCAGATCGACTTCCTGCACGAGCACGGGATTACGTGGGGCGCCGTTCGTAAGGCCATGATTGAGAACAGAAGACAGGGGGAAATGGGATGAGACTGGGGACGGATCGGTGGATGGGCCTGCTTTCGATCGTGGCTCTCACATCAACGCCGGTAGCGGGGCAAGCACAGGAGCGGAGCTTCCATGGGATCCACGCGGGGCTGGAGGCCAGTCGCGAGGACTTCATCGGGGGGGCGTTCGTGGACGGGGTCGACTTCCTCGCTCAGGATACCCGTGGCGTGATAAGCCTGGCCGGCGGCGTACGCTATCAGACTTCGTCGGGCTTGGTTCTCGGACTCGAGGGCACGTGGGGCGCTACCGATGGCAACCTGGAGCTCGACGATCCCGGAAGAGGGCTCACCATCGCCTACGGCAACAGCTCCCAGACGTCGATCGGCGGCACGGTCGGGTTCGCTCTAGAACGGTCCGTACCCATCCTCTTCTTTGCCTACGCCTCCGAAGTGACCAGGGATTTCGAAGTCAGCGTGACCCAGGACGGAACGTCTCTCGACCAGGAGGACGAGCAGGGGATGCTTCGGTACGGTGGTGGAGTCGAGATCAGGGCCCTCAACAACCTCCACGTGCGGCTCAAGATAGGGACCGGGAGGGCAGATTTTGGTGCGGCAGAGACGAACATCACGCCGAAGAAGATCATCCAGTTCGGTTTCGGCGTGACCTACCAATTCTGACTCACGCTCTGCAACAGCCGGCCCGGCGAAGGATCATAGCACCACGCCCCACCCCACCGACCTTGGTGCCGTGGGTATGGGACCGGTTGCCCCGATTCCATGGGGTCCGTCGGGGGTAAGCACCGCTGGGAGCCTTACGTCAGGCCTCTCCTCTCGGGAGGCGAACACACATCACCGTCTCACCCGGCTGCGAACGAACCTCGATGTGGCCCTGATCCGTCTTCACGATCCGGTCGGCAATGCTGACGTGCCCCCCTGAATGGACAGCGGTATCTGAGGCGCGTGAGGGAACATCATTCGGCCGTATCGTAGCCGCTGCTAGGGTCGTCTTGTCGCTTCTCCTCGTCGGCTACGAGATTCGGCAGAATACTGTGGTCGCACGCGCGGCGGCCGCACAGGCGCGGACTCATTCCAGCGGGCATGGCGCACTGAGCTCCTCGGCGGGTACGACGAATACCTAGAAGGGCGCTGGCAGGCAGTGTATAGTGGAAGGTTCGCGGGACTCTCGGGTGCCGTGCCCGCCCCTCGCAGGTCGGACTGCTCGCCCTTGAGCCCCTCTCGACTCTCTCAGGAGATCAGACAGCTATGGCGACGGTGTTGGTGGTCGATGACGAAGAGCCCGAGCTCGCCCTCCTCGCTCAGCTGGTAAAGTCGGCGGGCCACAACTGCTTGGTGGCCAGAAGCGGACGAGAGGCCCTCGACATGTTGAAGGAGTGGTGTGATGTCAACGCCATCATCACCGACCTCCGGATGCCGGAGATCAACGGGCTGAGGCTGATCCGGGAGCGCAGGGAGGCCGGGGACAGCATCCCCATCATCGCGATCTCCGGTGTGAACGCAGATCAGCTGATCCTGGCGGAGGACTATGGGGCCAATGCCGTCCTTCCGAAGCCTGTGGACGGCCAAAAGCTCCTTCAAGCCCTCGAGGACATCTTGGACCGCAGCAAGTCGTCATGGGCGGATGCCTGGATCCACCCTGAGTTCGGGTCCGTCGGAGATCGTTAGGGGTCGATCACCCCGGACGGCGACTGGGCTCGCTGCCCTCCGTCCACACGCCTAATACCGGTCTCGGTGGGCTCTCCCAGTCGGCCTTCCCGAAGCCTGCCCCATCGTCACTTCTTGCGCTGCGGTGACTTACCTCCGGGGGTGCACCCGTCGGGCGTTGATGAGTGGGGTCGCGCCGCGGGAAACGTGCTGCTCACTCGGATCGGCTGTCGGGCACGCTCCGCGTCTTCGCGGACAGGTGGCGCAGCAGGAGGGTGAGTCAGGCCCAGTGCTCGCGCCTTTGCGGACCGGAGCACTCAACCTTCAGGAGCATCCTCTGGGGCGTGTCGAGGGGCGAGATATCGGTGGATCGCGTCTCTCGGGACCTGGGACATGTCGTATGCCAGGAAGCTCAGGACGAGCTGGGTGCCGACGAGAATCGGCAATGCGCTGAGCATCACCGAGCCCGCGGTGGCCGGAATCCCCGTTGCCGAGCTCTGACTCCACTTCAAGATGCCGAAGATTCCTCCGCCGACCGCCAGTGTCAGGCCGACGACGAGGTGCACCGCGGCGAGGCTGAAATTCCGGAGAAAATGGTTGTAGGCGATCCGCTTCACGACGTTCCTCAGGTGCAGGAACGGGAAGGTGATCAATGCGCGAAACGGGCTCAGGTGACTGCGCTCCTCCCCGTATGACGCGACCATCGGAACCTCGACAACACGGGCACGAAGCGTTCCGAGCCGAAAGAGGATATCCGATTCGAAGAAGTACCGAGGGTGGATCTTCTCGAGTGGCAGGGCCGCCGCGACCCCTGCTTCGATCGCGGTGTACCCGTTGGTCGGATCGAACAGATCCCAGTAACCCGTCGAAGCTTTCGAGAGGAATGACAGGCCCGCGTTGCCCCACAAGCGGACAACGGGCATCTGCCGCAGCGCTTGGATCGACGTGAATCGGTTGCCCTTAACGTAGTCGGCTCGGCCACCCAAGATCGGCTGGACCAAGGAGGGGATCGATGCCGGGTCCATCTGCCCGTCACCGTCGAGCTTGACGATGACCTTGTGCCCCTCACCGATCGCCGTACGGTACCCGTCGAGCACCGCCGCCCCTACGCCTCCGTTCTTGGAACGCGGTACGAGCTTTACCCTCGAGTCTTTGTTGGATGCCCGAGCGATCACCCGGGCTGTGCCATCGGTGCTTCCGTCGTCTACGCAGTAGATGCGGGACACGGACGGGCCGATGCGCTCCAGCACGTCACTGAGGTGGGACTCCACCTGGTAGCAGGGGATCACAACCGCGATCCCCAGTTGATCCTTGGCACGGGTCATCGGTGGCTCTCTTGGAGCGACGGGATCTCGACTTGCGCGGGTCCGTGTTCACTGCCCGGGTCGCTGCGCGGCGACGAGCGGGCATACAGCGAATGACCGCCGCGGCTGGTCACAGGCTCCCACCCTGGACTGTCCGGAAGCGGCCTTCGGGAGTAGAGGAGGGTCGCTGTTCCGCAGCCCAACTCGTACAGGGTGGTCTGCCTCCCTGTAAGCCAAGTGACACGGTAGCCGTCGTACAGGGTGCGGCCACAGACGGGTTGACCTCGCGGGGCGGCTTGGTCGGCACTTCGAAGAACCGTCTCCTGCCCCGCGCTCGGGCGCAGGTAGTCGTAGCTGTACGGGTAATACCAGAATGAAGCTGGCCCGTTCAGTACCATGACGGCGGTCAGGGCACCGACCGCTCCGAGCGACGGGGTCTTTCCCAAGGCTTCGTGCAGAGCAAGGCCGGCGGTCAGGCCCAACGGGATCAGAGCGTAGCTCGGGAATCTCGCTGAGTACGTGACCAGGATGACGGCATAGGCGAGCACCAGAATCAAGCAGAGGGGCACGACGAGGTGGCGGAGCCCCTTGAACCAAGCCCAGAGCGACAGTGCGATCGGCAGCAGGATCGAGCTGATTCCTGTCCAGGGGTTCAGGTAGTTGCGGAGCACCCAAGGGAGCGAGGGCCTCAAATTGTCCGCGTCGACCTGCTCCGTCAGAAGATTCACGAAGCCCCAATATCCCTGAAGCGCCAGCCCCGGGAGCGCGACGATCAGGATCGGTGCGAGGCGCCGACGGGCCTCATCGTCACCTCGGACTCGCACGTACGCTTGGTGAGCCAGAAGCGCTCCGGCGAACAGTACCGGCGAGCCGGTGTGGTTGAGGAGCATGACGAGCAAGATCGCTCCGCAAAGCCACTCGCGTCGCTCTAGGTAGGTCAGGAGCGCCAAAGCGATGAGGCCGAGCTCGAGGGCCTCGGGGATCGCCAGGTGGGTCCGGGCTGCCAGGGGGAAGGTGGTCGTGAACACCATGACCGCCAGGAATGCCGCGCGGGGAGGAAGGGATTTGGCGGCGAGGGCCACCAGCGAGAACGAGACCAATGGGAAGAGCGTCACCTGGAAGGCGAGAGCCACTTGGTCGAGCCCCAGCCCGGTGAGGAGTGAGGTCCCAGCCAGGGCCCAGTGGAACAGCGGTGGGTAGATGTGGGGCCGGGGTTCCGGAGCCAGAAGCCAGTCGTCGAACCTTGGAAACAGGGTCCCTTCGGCGATCATGTCCCGCGCGACGATCAGATGGTAATACACGTCGTCACTGAGCAGATCTGACTGGGCCGCCGGGAAGAGGACGGCGAACCCGATCGTCGCCAAGATCACGACTCCGATCGATCCCACGATCCACCAGCTTCTAGACACTCAGGCCTACCTTTCCTCGAAATTGCCAATCCGAACGAGAGGAGCCTGAAGTCCCGGGCTGCCCGCTCGGCGGGCAGCCCGGGATCATCCGGAGGAGGCGAATCGTTCGCGTCGGATTCGGTGCCACTCTGTCTCGGCCTGGGACCCGAAGATCTTCCGAGCCGTTGCGACCGGAACCGACCAGATCTACCTGTGACGCTCCAGGAGCGCCTGGAAGGCCGGATCATCCCTCACGAACATCCACGCGACCCGGCTCTCGAGCGTGTGCACCGTAATGAGCGAGTTGGCCTCCAGCAGAGGCTCCAGCTGCTCGACTGCGCCGGCGGCATCTCCCAGCTCGGCGAAAGCCTGAGCCCAACGACGCTGAGCGAGTGGCAACTGCGCGTCGGAAACCTCGAGGGCCATGGCACGTTGTAGATGCTCGCGGGCCTCATCGTGCCGGCCGGCTCGGGCGAGATTCCGCGCGTACTGTCCGCGTACGGTGGCTTCAACGTCCAAATCGCCCTCGGCCACCGCATTCGTCAACGCCGCTGGCTCTTGCTGAACCAGGACCGCCCATGCCTCACGCGCCTCATCGTGCCTGCCTGCCAACCGGTGAGCCCAGGCCACACTGTTGAGGCACGCGCAGCGGTAGGCCGGATCCGTAGACTCGGGCGAGAACTTCATGACCATCTGGTCGTACTCGCCGCCCGCGAGGATCTCGGGATAATTCCCGGCCCAATTGGAGATCTCGATCGGCGAGAACGCGAAGGTCTGCCCGAGCTGCCTGAACGCTCTCTGGAGACCGCTCACACCTTCGCCCGAGGCAAGGGCGAGGTAAAGGTGCTCGTTGACCAACCCGTTGAAGATCGGCCCGAGCGCGTCCCAGGTATCTTCGAGATGGGCGCTCGCCGCGTCGTAGTCGCGCATCAGGCGAGCGGCCTGTGCTGCCGCGACGTGGTTCTCGGCGGTCGGGGTCGCTTCGGCCTCACGGATCACCTCGTTGAGCGCCGAGTCCGACAGCTGGGCTCCGAGTGGGGAGACCACGAGAGCCAGGAGGGTCAGGGGAAGTGCGAACGGGCGCATCATTCCTCCTTGGTGGGGGTGGGCAGAATCCTGCTTGACCTGCCCGACAACGGGTACGTGCCCCGCACCGAATCCGCAAGATCGGCCCAAAGGCGTCGATCGAGCGTCTACTGGTATGTGAGGTTGACGGTCCCGTCGGTCACCAGGGCGAAGGTGCTGCCGTCCGGGGCTGGCGGCGCGTTGGTTGCCCGCTCGTTGGCGCGGAACTCGAAGGAGGCGACGACGCGCTCGGGGCCGATCGAAGTCAGGAGGAACGCGCCGGTGGGACTCAGGCGAAGACTATCGAATCCGGGGAAATCCGGATCGTCGGGAAACAAGTTGACCAACCCGTAGAAGCCGGACGACTGGTCTCCCAACGGATAGGTGCCGGGCGTCAGGACCCCCGGCGCAGTCACCTGGAGCAGGAGCACCACGTTGTCGGTCTCGCAAGACGAATCCGTGTCGAGGCAGGCTAGGATCTCGACACTCCCCGCGCGGATTCGCTCCGTGTTGACGGAGATGTTCGTAAAAGTCATCGGCACGTCGTCGATCCGGGCCCTGAGCGTGCCCTGCCAAGTTCCGAAGCCGTACGTTACGCAAGACGGCACGCCTGAAGCTGGACGGTAGGTAGCCGACTGAGCTCCCGTCGTAAGGACGAGCGTTCCCTCCGACACATCGTAGTCGAACGAACGGATCTCGGGATCACTGGTTTCACCCGTGGGCGTCAAGCGCAGCACGAGGCGATCTCCATCGGAGGTCCAAGAGCCGGCCGATGAGGTGCAGGCGAGTCCCGAAAGGTCGGCCTCGACCAGGCGCGCCGTGCCGTCGGCGCTCAGCTCGATGGTCATTTCCCGGACGTCCGGCTCCGTCGCTTGCCACACGCCGTCGACGCGAGCAGGAGCAGCAGAATCGGGCTCGGTCGGACTCTCGCCACAGGCGGACAGTGTCGTAGCGACCAGGAAAGCAGACAGGATTCGGATGTATATGGACATCTTGTGTGCGCTCAGGTTGAGTGGGCGCGCGGACGTCGCGCGTCTCCTCAGACTTGCTTGGGGTATCATCTTTCGGGTAAGGCGGTGGGGCGGAGCGTTCCGGTCAATGCCGGAAGATCGCGCTCCCATGTTGATTACCCCCGGGGTGGCCTCAACGCCCATCTTCCCGACTGCTAGGGTCGCAGCGCCGGGGCCGCCCCGGGCGAGCTCGAGGGCTCCTTGGCTTGCCACACGGGACGTCTTGCCTCTACCGTCCGGGGGCCGGCCCGGCACGACCGAGCGCATCCAGGCGGCCGCGAGCGTGCGGCCGCACACGCCCGGCTCGCGATCTCCTCCCACTCATCCCCGAGAACTCGATTGGACGCAGATCTCCTCCATCTGCTGCTGATCACCTTCGTGGCCGCGGCCCTGGCGGACGTTTCCATGGCCTTCGGGGTGGCGCCGTTCTTCTTCCTCAAGTCGATGTCCAAGGGCGTGGCCGGGACCCTCTCGGCGGCGGCCGGAGGAATGATGGCGGCGGCCAGCCTCGTGCAGCTCGTCGGCGAGGGGCTCGAACGGGCGCCGGGGCTTCAGACCTGGGAAGTCGCAGCCGGTTTGGCCGTGGGCGCGTTTTTCTACTCCGCGGCGGCACAGTGGGTCAAGGCCCACGAGGATTTCGATATGTTGGCCCTCCGGAAGACCGGTGGCGCCAAGTCGCTCATGATCGTGGCCGCCATGACCGTGCACTCCCTGCCCGAGGGCGTCGCGATCGGGGTCGCCTTCGGATCGCAGGAGGAGGGCCTCGGCATCGCTGTGGTGTCCGCGCTGGCGGTGCACAACATTCCGGAGGCGATCGCGATCACGCTGGCCCTCCGAGCCCAGGGCGTGTCCACATGGTCGTGCATGGGGTGGGCGATGTTGACGAGCTTGCCTCAGCCGCTGGCGGCGCCTCTGGCGGCGTGGCTGATCTGGCTCTTCGAACCTTTGCTGCCGTTTGGAATGGGGTTCGCGGCCGGGGCCATGATGTTCCTGGTGGTCGATGATCTGCTCCCCGACGCCCTCGAAAGCACGGGCCGCACCCGAACCGCGGCCGCATTCATGGCGGGAGTCGTGGCGATGATCATCCTCGGACGGCTGGTTGGGATGTGACCCTGCGGTGGGAAGTGGAAGGGCCTGGGCCCGTGGGCTTCGGGCGGGGGTGACAAAGAGATGTTCGGGATGGAGGTTGGAGCATGAGGCCACTGGGGGAGAGACCGTGACGGGCTTCGAGTTCACGTGCGAGGCCATGACGTTCCGGTCGCCCTGGCCGACCTACACCGATCCTTGAGCCCTTCGCCCCGAGGTCCTCCAGCGCATGATCGATCAGGCTTTGGGCGACCGATCAACAAAGGGCCGCGTGCTCCGACGGCCACCGCCGGTCAGCACAGAGAAGCGGGCGGCCCCGTCGGGACCGCCCGCTCGCACTTCCGCCGAGTGCAGACCCCCCGCGCGATCGGCTAGCGAGTCTGCTCGGCGATGATGCGGTGGATGGCTTCGACCGTCACCTCTGTACGGAAGTCGATGAGCCGGCGACCATGCTCGAGGGCGTCTCCGACGGGGCTGATGGAGATGCCGTTGATGGAAGCTTTCCCCGCCTCCAGCCGCTCCTCGAAGCGGACGTGGCGCGGGTCGTCGTTCATGATGATGGAGGTGATGTAGAAATTGTCGTGGAAGCCCTCGTCGTACTGGACCTCCGGGACGCCCATGACTTCGATCTGGTATTCCAGGATGTCCGCGTAGTTGTAGTACTCGGGGACGTGGGCGACGATGACGTCCTCACCTGCCCAGGCTTCGGAGAGCTCACTCGCGACGTCCTGCATGCCGCGGGTGTTTCCACCGCTGTCCCCCATCATGAAGATTCGGGTGAAGCCCTGAGATTTGAGACTGACCGCGTAGTCGCGGAGCACGGCACGATACGTTTCCTGGGAGAGCCGCATCTGACCCAGCGCGCTGGCACGCTCGGGGCTGCCGGGCTCGACCCGGATGATGGGGGCCACCAGGGTGTTTCCGAGCTCTCGGGCGATGGACTCACCCATGACCTCGAGCACGTGATTGTGCTTTCCGGTGGTGAGGTAGGGCCCGTTTTCTTCGATACCGCCGACCAGGACGAGGGCGGTGTTCGTGCCGCTGGCCAAGAGGTCACGGACCTCCAGGGCCGTGAGCTCCTCGATCCAGACGTTGTCCGCCATCTCGATGGGCCGCTCATAGGTCGTCATGTCGTGACGGGCTTGGCCGGACACCGGCGCCACCGCGACGCTCATGCCCGCGACCAGCGCGAACAGCGCGCGGGACCACTTGTTCATGCATCCTCCTCGAGTCGATTGCCTCCCACGGAACGGCGTGGGTCCGAGCCCCCATAATGCCGCACGGTCTCGGGGTTCGATAGGGTCTACCCCGGGCGAGCGTCGCGGGTGCCCGGATCGACGTCCCCGACCGCCGCACCCGAGCGTGCGCGGAGCATGCTCGTCCCCCATACTGCGTTGGACGCATTCCGGCCTCCCCCGTACGAATGGTCCAGGACGCCGGTTGCGCCCGCTCAGCATGCCCTCGCGGCGCGGTGTCCTTGCATCGGCCCCATCGCCCTCAACAGAGAAGCATGAACCACCGTCAACGACCGGCGCGCTCCGCCGCGTCCAAGCTCCTCGTGCGTGTCACCGCGTGCTTCGTCCTTGTCGCAGGCGCCGGTGGTTCGACCGCCGCGCACGCGCAGGACGTGTCCGGTGTGCCGCGGAGCCTGCTCGAAGACGTGATGCCGGCTGCGGACCGTTTCGAGAGCAAGGCGGGAGATCCACCCGTGATCCGCGCCTACCAGGGCGACCTCTTTCTCGGGTTCGTCTTTCTGACCGAGGACATACCGCCCGAGCAGCTCGGGTACAGCGGACCGGTTCGTGCGATCGTGGGCCTGGGCGTGGATGGTCTGCTCACCGGCGCCCGGGTGACGGAGTACTTCGAGTCGTACAAGAGCAGCATGGGGGACTTTCTGCGGCGACGCGGAATCCAGGAACAGTTCGCGGGGAAGAGCCTTGCGGACCCGTTCGAGGTGAACGCGGACGTGGACGGCGTGTCGCGCGCCACGCTCAGCACACGGGCCTTCGCTCGCGGCATCCGGAACGCCTCCCGGCGCGTCGCCGAAGCCTACGCCGGCGAAATCATGGGGATGGTCGAGCAGGGACCGATCGTCCTGGAAGAGATGTCTTGGTTCGACATGCGGACACGTGGCGTCCTGAAGCGTATGCTGATCGAGGATCGGGAAGGGTACCTCGACATCTCCATGAGCCACCTCCCGAACGACTCGATCGCCGAGTTCTTCATTGGTGGCGAGCAGCTTCCCCGGATCCATGCCGCGGCCGAGCGGTGGGACCTGGAGGACCCGACCTTCCTGATGTACGCGTTGGAGGGTCCACGGCTCAGGCTCTTCCTCAGGGAAGGCTGGTTCGTCGAACAGGGCCAAGACACGCTGGCCTTGCCGGAGAGCCAGGTCTACTCGCTCGGACTGACCAGCGGCGGGCGGGTGGCCGGGGAGGCCACGATGGCCGGGGTCTTCATGCTCGATGATCGAATCGACATCACGCGCCCGTTCACGATGATGTACGCCCTCGAAGGGCATGAGGGACATTATCTGGCGCATTTCGATGCGCTCGAGCAGCCGGTCGCGACACGGGTCGCCGAGGCTCCGGGTGCCGAGCCCGATCGAGGCTCACCCGCCGACGAGGGGGCGCCGGAGCAGCCCACTTCGCCCGCTGGGGCGGACGCGGTTGGAGCGACCGAGGGCGGGGGTGCGGCCGGTGCGCCGGGGGTGGACACCGACGCTCCGGCAGGGCTCGAGGCCACCGAAAGCACGGACGCGGCCGCAGTCGGCACCGAGTCGGGTCCGTCCACGGCCGAGGCTCCGGCAGGGTCGGCGGGAGCCGGCTCGACAGGATCGGACATGGATGCGGGGAGGGCCGAGCCCGTGTCCGGCTCACCGGGCGGGGCTCCGGCCCCGGCACCGCAGCTGCGGCCGACCCCGCTGGACTTTTCGTCTGTGGAGGAAGAATCCGAGCTGCAGCGCACGATCTCGACGACGGATTGGACCCGCGTCGTCGGGCTGTCCTTCGTGCTCGGCCTCGCGTTGGTGGCCTTCTTTCGCAAGCGGCCCGCTCTCCGCTACGCCGCGCTCGCGGCGACCATCGCATTCCTCGGGTTCCTGGACGGGAGCTTTCTGTCCATCACGCATGTCACAGCGGGGATCTGGGTCGGCCCGGTCGTCTTCGTCCGAGACCTGCCCCTCCTCATGATGGTCGTGGCCACCGTCGGCACGACGCTTCTGTGGGGCAGGGTCTTCTGCGGCGTGCTCTGCCCGTTCGGTGCGCTCCAGGACATGATCGACCGCGTTGTCCCGAAGCGCTGGAAGGTCACGGTACCGCGCCGCATCCATCTGCCGGCGCTGAAGGTGAAATACGTCGTGTTGTTGGTCATTCTGGTGCCGGCGGTGATGGGGAGCCGCGTGAGCCTCTACCAGTATTTCGAGCCGTTCGGGACCGTCTTCTTCCTGAGCTCATCACTACTGCTGTGGTCGATCGCGGCCCTCTTCCTCCTCGGCGCGGTATTCGTGCCGAGGTTCTACTGTCGCTACGCCTGTCCGCTTGGAGCGGGTCTCGCGCTCGCGTCGCTGGTATCGCTCCGTCGTATCGGGCGGGTCGAGCAGTGCGACGTCTGCAAGGTGTGCGAGCAGGACTGTCCGACCGGAGCGATCGACGGCCCGAAGATCGACTTCAAGGAGTGCGTGCGCTGCAATCGGTGTGAGACGAACCTGATCCAAGAGGTCGGGGTGTGCCGTCACGACATGGACCAGATTCGGCCCCGGCTGGTCCAGCTGAGCGTTCAGGGGACACAGGAGGGCGCACGTGTCTGAGCTCCGAGAGATGTCGCGTCGCGAGGCGCTCCGGATCACCGCCCTGGGAGGCGCGGCGTTGGCCCTCGGGGGGACGTTGACCCGCGAGCTGCTGCGGCGGGCCGGCCTGACCAGGGTGACGGATACACGTCACCGACTGGGGACGTTGGTCACGATCACCGCGGTCCATTCCGAGGCCGGCACCGCGCGAGCCATCGTGCGGAGCGGCTTCGAGGAGATCGAGCGCCTGGAGGCGATCCTCAGCAGGCACCGGCCCGGGACCCCGATGGCGCGGCTCAACCGTGACGGCGTCTTGACCGACCCGCCCGAGGAGTTGCGCCTCGTTCTGGGGAGGGCCGGGGAGATCCACGGTCTGAGTCGAGGGGCGTTCGACCCGAGCGTCCTTCCCTTGCTCCGCCTCTACGAGGAGGAAGCCACGCGGGGCTGCCTGCCAGGGGACGCAGCCGTCGAACGGGTGCTCGCCCGGGTCGGCTTCGACCGGGTGAAGACGGACGGCACGGGGATTCGCCTCGTGCCCGGCGGAGGACTCACCCTCGACGGGATCGCCAAGGGGTACGTCGTGGACCAAGCGGTGACGGTGCTGGCCCAGACCGGGGCCGAGCGCGTGATGATCGATGCCGGGGGCGATATCGCGTCCGGCGGCGAGGCCGTGATCCGAGACCCGTGGACGGTGGCCATCCAGGATCCCGCGAACGCTGCCCGCGCAGTCGGCCGGGTTCGTCTGGCGGGCCAGGCGATTGCCACTTCGGGCGACTACATGCAGGCGTTCACCCAGGACCGTCGGCACCACCATATCCTGGACCCCCGAACGGGGCGTTCTCCGGAACGCACGAGCTCGGTGACCGTCGTCGCCCCGACTGCGATGGACGCCGACGCGCTCTCGACTGCTCTGCTCGTGCTTGGCTCCGAGTCGGGCTTGGATCTGTTGGCGCGAGTGGAAGGGGCCGAGGGAATGATGATCGCCAAGGACGGCGCCCGGAGCACGAGCCCCGGGTTCTTCGCCTAGCCTCCTCTACGAAGATCGGGGGTCGCTCGCGCTGCCTCGCGCTTCGCCTCAGAACCAGCGCTGCACGGTAAGCAGATTGGAGAAGTCGTCGGTCCAGGTGGGTGCGCTGGGGTCGTCCCCCATCTGACGCCAACCGGTGTCGGGGATTCCCGCCAGGTCCTCAGGGCTGCGGACGAGCAAGACCCAATGGGATCCGAACACGCCCTCCTCGATGTCCGAGCGCACGTCCACCCTCTCGTAGCCTACGATCGCCAGGTCTCGCGCGTGCCCTGCCAAAACGGGAGCGAGCGACAGGTGACGGTTCGAGACGTGGAAGAGGAGCGCGCCCCCGGGGCGCAGACGGTCGAGGTAGAGCTGTATCGCCTCGCGTGTCATGAGGTGGATGGGGATCGAGCCGCCGGTGAAGGCATCGAGCACGATCAGGTCGAAACGGCGGTCCGTGTTCTGGAGCGCGATCCGGCCGTCCCCGATGACCCACTCGTGCTCGGCACGAGCCTCGGCCAGGAAGCTGAAGTAGCGCGGGTCCTCGGCCAGGTCCCGCACCACCGGATCGATCTCGTAGAGCGTGACTCGCTGGTGGGGCCCCGCCAGGACGGCCAGCGCGCCGGTTCCGGCGCCAACCAAAGCGATTTCGCGCTTGTCCGGGCGGCGGGCCAACGCCTCGACGATGCCACCGGCGGGTCCAGTCGTGTGGTAGTAGGCGAGCGGCTCCGCCGTCCGCTCCGGATCGCGACTCTGGATCCCGTGCGCGGTGGCTCCGTGGTAGAGCATCACCAGGGTGTTTTGTGGGTCGGTGTTGACCGTGTACACGCCGAAGAACGTCCGGTCCTGATGGAGCACGTTGCCCCGGTACATCTGCCCCGAGTTGGCGGAGATGAAGAGCAGGCAGAGGCCGAGCACGTAGCGGATCGGCCGGGGAGCGAACGTGAATACGATCACGGCCGGCACGAAGGCGAGCAGCACCACGACGAGCCCGTCCGGGACGTCCTCGAGGGGTGCGATGAACCGGTCGCCGAGGATCATGTAAAGGGCCAGAGCGGCCGGGAGGAGCACGTCGAGCGCTCGCTTGCGCCGCCCGACTGGTGGGTCTGCCGAGACCGTGACGGGCTCGGGGGTCCCGGCCCGGGTGCGGGCGCCCGCCATCGGTAGCCGGAGGAGTGCGACCAGGGCCACCGCGATCGGGTACTCCGTGATGTCGTTGAAGGCCACCGGAGCGAGCAGGGCGCTGAACGCTCCGCCCAGCACGCCCCCGAGGGAGATCAACAGGTAGAACTCGGTCAGGTGGGCGGGATCGGGTCGGTGTTCGGCCAGGCGTTGGTGGCAGAGGAGCGCACCCACGGTCAGAACCGACAGGTGCAGAAGCACGATCAACCACGTCGGCTCGCCGAGTCGCGCCATGAGGGCCAAGCCCAGGAAGACGCCGAGGATGGCGACCAGTCGAGAGACCCGTTCGGTCGAAACGACGCGGTACCGAGCGAACGCGACGATGAACGTGACCAGATAAAGGGCGAGGGGCAGGACCCACAGGAGTGGGACGGGGGCGATCCGGCTCGTCAGGAAATGCGTGACGCCCATCAGAAGCGCCGACGGAATCGCGGCGGCCGAAATCCAGAACAACCGCTCTTGTGACGTGGGGGGGTGCGCCGCCGGCCCACGGGCCGGCTCGATCGGTGCGACGTCCGCGGGAGGTGGCGTGACCGTCGCCTCGCCGAGCTGCCCATCGCGCGAGGCACCGGAGGCCCGCCCCGAGCGGAACGCTAGGGCCGCGCAGCCGAGCGCGAGGACCACGAAGAGCCCGTACCCGATCGCCCAGGATCGGGTCTGCACGCTGAGCGGGAGCAGTGGCTCGATCAGGAACGGGTATACGAGCAAGCCGAGTAAGCTGCCCGCGTTGCTGCTCGCGTAGAGGAAGTACGGGTCGCCGGAGTCCCGATGGCGTGTCGAGGCGAACCAGCTCTGCAGCAGCGGGCTCGCGGATGCCAGAACGAAGAAGGGGGCGCCAACTCCCAGGGTGAGCAGAGTCAGAATCCAGAGCGAAGGGCCACGGCCGTCCGGTGGCGGGATGTCCGGCAGCGTGATCGGGAGCACGAGAGCCGGGAGGGCGAGCACGACCACGTGCGCCACGATCTGGCGGCGGGCGCCGAGCCACCGAACGCTGAAGTGCGCATATGCGTATCCCGCGAGCAGGGCGGCCTGGAAGAACAGCATGGACGTGATCCAGACCTGTGGGCTTCCGCCGCCCCGCGGCAGAATCATCTTGCCGACCATAGGCTGGATGACGAAGAGCAGAGCTGCGGCCACCCCGATGGCGACGGTGTAGAGGGCGAGCATCACCCCGGCCTGTGGCGGGGAAGGTGCGCGTGTCTCGATGGGGTCCTCCGGGTGGGTCGGCGGAAAGGCGGCTCGAGGGGCGCTGCGCTTGCTGTCATGAACCGGCCTTACGGTAGGGCTCCGGGCTCGATCCGGAAACGGGTGAGCCGCGGTGGAGGCTCCACACGGACTCGACCTCCGGTCCGGCCCGGGTCACTGAGGCCCCTCGGGGATTCACGCTCCGCCCCGCCAGCCTCGGAGAAGATCACGGGTCCGGCGAAGGCGCGCCGAACCGGAGCAGGACAGTGACTGCACCGCTCGGCGTCAGAGTGACCACGTATAGGCGGTCGTGCTCCGACTCCGCGATCGGGGTTCCCGGCTCCCCTCCTAGGGCCGCGACCGCGGCCGGCGTCGTGTTGCTGTGCCCCACCACCAGGTGGCGGCCCCCTTCGTTTCGTATGTGGGTGGCCAACCCGCTGAGGTCCCTCGGATCGTACGCTTCGACCCCCAGCTCCAGCCGTTCGGCGAGGGGCGCCGCCGTGGCCCGCGTTCTCCGGTATGCCGTGGCGTGGACCCGATCAACGCCAGCGTCGGCCAGCATCCGCGCGAGCAGATTCGCACGGGCTGTTCCTGCGTCCGAGATCGGCGGGTCGTCGGTCCCGTCATCAGCACGCTCGGCGTGCCGTACGAGATAGACGACCGTAGCCTGGCCGTCGGAGGTGTTCGACTGTGCCAACGCTGGTGTCGAGGTCGACAGGAGGGCGAGAAGCGGGACGAATCTGCCGAGGGTTGCGATCATCCGACTCTTCGGAAGCGGGCTACGGGCGGAGTGCGATCGAGTACGATCGAGGGTGCGCGGGTGCTGAGGCGGGCGCACCACCGTATCACGACGGTATCTGGTGCACCAGCGGAAGACCGTGCGCCCGAGTCGGGTCAGGGCCATGAGCCCGGCGCTATGGGATCTTCAACGTGTTCTCCGGGGTTCAGTATATGAAGCGTGGCGAGTGAGGATCGCCGGTGGCTTCGGCCGCTGGAGGAAAGTCCGAGCTCCGCAGGGCAGGGTGCCGGGTAACGCCCGGGCGTCGCGAGACGACGGAAAGTGCCACAGAGAGGAGACCGCCGATGGCCGCCCCTGGCGGCACAGGCAAGGGTGAAAGGGTGCGGTAAGAGCGCACCGGGCCTCCGGTAACGGAGGTCGCACGGCAAACCCCACCCGGAGCAAGGCCAAATAGGGGACGAGGGGCGGCCCGCCCCGTTCGAGTCTCGGGTAGGCTGCTCGAGGCCGTCGGCAACGACGGTCCCAGAGGAATGATCCTCCCCCGTGAGGGGACAGAACTCGGCTTATTCCGCGCGCTTCACATCGGCGCCCGCTCGCGATCTGCGGCGGGCGCCGGTGTCTTGTTGGCCGCTGCGGGCGTTGGGTGGAGCCCGAGCCTCGAGGACGTTAGCTTAGGCGTCTTCCAAACGCCGCGCCCGTAGCTCAGTTGGATAGAGCGCATGCCTCCGGAGCATGAGGTCGCAGGTTCGAATCCTGCCGGGCGCACTCTCGGAACACGTTGCCCCACTTGGCCTTCCGGCTGGGTGGGGCTTCGTCGTGTCAGGTGCGGGGTTCCCGCTCCCGCTGTTGGTTCCCGCTATTCGGTGCCGTTCGCCACCCTTCTGCGGCCCTCCAGCTCCTGGCGTAGAAGCTCCTGACTTGGGTGCTGGTAGCACTCGACGATGGTCTCAGTGCCCTTCCAGCCCCCTAGGCTGCTCAGGACCTTCAGGGGTCGGTCCATGAGGTCCGTGGCGAACTTGCGGCGCAACGAGTGCCATCCTCGCCCTTCCACACGCCCCAACTCGGCCAGGACTTCGGCCCTTCTCCACCAGTCACGGAGTAGGTGGCGGGACACCGGCCTAGTACCGTCTCCAGGCGACGGGAACACATGGGGCAGCCGGATGGTCGGGTTCCGGCTGCGGTAGACTCCAAGGGCCTCGACGGTTTGCTGCGTCATAGGGGTGCGGTGCTCGAAGTCCAGCTTGTCGTTCTCAGCCCGCCAAAGGATAGAGCAACCCGTCCAGTCCACGTCGGACCATTGGAGGGACCGAATTGCGCCGACTCGATGCCCGGTCTCGTGCGCCAGAATCAGCAGAGTCTTGAGCATCGGTGAGACGCTATCCGCGACTCCGAGCAGCGCCAGATACTCGTTCTCACTCAGAACCGGCCTTCGTGGGTTTCCCTCGACGGGGACGGCGTACCCTTTGAGAGGGTTCCTTTCGAGAAGGGCGCGACCCTGACTGTCACTCCGTTTCGTGGCCCAATTGAGGACCGCCAGAAGGAACTTGAGATCCCTCGCAATCGTTCGTGGACCTGCTCCACCGGCCCGGCGCGCTTCGATGAAATGGTCCCAATGGTCTTCGTTCAGGGATCCGGCCTGCATGTGGCTCCCGATGTGCTCGCGGAGCCGCAGCGCAGCAGCGCCGTCGAACCGCTGAACGGCGGCACTCTTCTCCGGTGTCTTCTTACCCAGATACATCTCAAACAGCCGTCTCAGCGTGAGTGGTTCGGGCTCCGCGTCCGTCGCAGGCTTCGGTGCGACATACCTTGCCGCGAACTCGTCCGCCTGCTTCTTCGCGAGCGCCCAATCGTGGTGCCCCAGGGACCTCTGGCACCGCTTCCCGCTCTCCCTCCACTCCATCTGGAAGAGTCCGGTCCGGCGATCCGGGAACACCCGAACTCGGTTCCGGCCCCTCTCGCCAGCGGAATACGTCTTCCGCTGGTCCTTCTTCGTGCGTGCCATCATGCGACTCCCCGGTCGATGATGGACTGCACGATCTGCCTGTAGCTAAGGGGTCGTGGCTTCCTCCGATGTTGGGGTGAACCGGACGCGTACGGCCAGGCTCAACGCAAGGAGCATAGCGGTCGCGTAGTCAGCGAACTCTTGAGACAAGACTGTCGGCCGGCCCGCTCCGAAAGGAGCCATAAGCAGGCCATGTACACGGCGACCGATCTCGAAGTCGAGGTGTCCCCGAACGGCATCCCAATACCACCCGGTGCTGTTCAAGTCGGACCAGGCTTCGAGGAACTGGTACCGGATGTGGGTCGGAAGTTGGGTCAGCTCAGGGAACTCGGCCCAAAATTCCTCTAGACGTCCCGCCTCCCACCCGTCCTGCTCCTCTGCGAGTTCGCCTTCGATCTTCCACCGCTTGGCGTCTGCCTCGAAGACTGGTTCCTCTCCCAGCAGAAGATAGGCGGGTCGAACCCCGAACACCTCGCATACCCGGCGGAGGTAGGCGGGGGAAGCCTCGCGTGTGGCGCCGTGATAGTTCTGGGCCGACCGTTCGCGGGGTGGGCTTGCCCAACCCACCGCAAGGCGTGCGTGAAAGGCTCTGACCGTCGCCAAGCCCACCTGCGAACGAATGTTCTCAAGGCGCTCGGCTAACAGTTCCCGAAGGGTCTTCTCTGGGTCCGTCGCACGTTCGTTCGCCATGACGAACAAATGTGCGATCACCGTGTCTTCTGGTCAACGGCGGCGCAAACAGACCGCCGGAGACCGTCCATGCAGGAGAAGACCCGTTTATGGACAACAAGAGTTTTACGACGTCAAACCCCGTGTTCGTCGAGATCATGCGCGAAAAGGGTTTGTCGCCCTCTAGCACCAACACCGACGAAGGGAGTTGGACGTTCGACCCGACGCCTGCCTTCAATCACACCCTCAAGAAGGTGCTCTCGAACCGGTCCTTCGATCTCGCCAGTGGGAAGGTGCGGGATGATCGGTAAGCGGGCGTCCCAGGGCGGTGCCATCTTCCACACTCTCGCGGAACTGGTGGCGGACCCGGAGTTAGAGAGGAAGTCGAAGGAGCCGGTCATCCCCTTTGTTGCCTGGATGGAGCGTCTTACGCTCCTCGCTGCGCGGGAGAAGGACGGTAAGAGCAGCTTTACTGGAGCCGCAGCAGCAGCCGTCTCTTCTGGTTCTGACTTCCTGGGGTGCCGCGTGACACAGCGTCCGGTCCTTTGGGTCGGCCTCGAAGAGCACGCAGCGGAGATCGTGGATCGGCTCGTCGCGTTTGGCGCTGACCCTCAGTGGGTGTTTGTGATGACCTCCGCTGCGAATCCTCTTGACGACCTTGAGGATGCGGTGGCACAGCTGCTCGATGCCGACGTGGCGCCGCCGTTGGTTGTGATCGACACACTCGGGGCGCTCGTAGGGGGAGAGGTCGAGGACGCGGGCTCCTCGGCTCAATGGACACCTATCATGCAGCGGCTGACGCACATAGCCCGGATCGACGGAGCCTCGGTCCTCATCCTCCACCACGCGAGGAAGAGCGACGGGGAGTACCGGGACTCCACGGCCATTGGCGCCAACGTTGACATGATCCTGCGCTTCTCGTCCTCCTCCGGTCGCCAGCGGACGATCTCCGGGAAGGGTCGCTGGAGTCACGACGACTTCACCGTTGAGCTTCGCGATAAGGGCTTCGCCTTGGTCGCTGGTGGAAAGCCGCTTGAGGAGTGGATCCTCGACTTCGTCTCGGCCAACCCCGGCTGCTCGAAGAACCGGGTGCGGGAAGGAGTGGTGGGTGCGAATCCCGCCATCGACGCGGCAGTAGAGTCTCTTCTGGCAGCAGGAAACCTGGTCAACGATGGGTCGGCGAGCGGCTACGCCCTTAGGGTAGCGCCACCTGAGCGTGCCCCGGATCCAAACCCATAGCGGATGGAGAGAGGCACGGTAGGAACTTCATACAATCGAGGTCTTACCGTGCCTCGAACCCATATATAAGGGTTCTGGTGTCAGGCACGGTTCGGTGCTCTTAACCCGTCCGTGGCGTCCGACGACGAGGGGCGATTGAAGCCTCACCCAGGGAAGGGATGGGACTCTGCTGGTCGCTGTCCGGGCGTCGACGGACCGAACCATAGAACGCGACTCACCGAGTCGCCGTTCACTTCTATCCGGGTTAACGCTCCCCTCTGTCCGCTGGCGTATAGCACGATCCAGTAGGATCCGAAGGATCGGGGGAGTTGAGCCCACACCAACGGCCTGACGACGGACTCCACGTCGACGGGATGGGGCCGAAGCTGAATCAGCCTGTGAACCGTTCCGTCTGCCGTTTGCTGGTATCCGGTCCACAGCACTCCCGCCGGGACCTGGTAGACATAGTAACGTTCGCCTCCCCGTGGCTCGGTGACCTCCAATGGTATACCGTGGGTGCCCACAATCGCCTCTAGCGGCTCGTCGGGCGAGAAACCAGCGAAGAGGCCGGCGTCGATGAGATCATCCAGTCGCGCCTCCTCCGCAGCCTCTACGTGTATCGTGGAGCCCGATTGCCACGTTGCCGAGAGTGGGGGTTGAGCAGGGATCCTTGTATCACTGCAGGCTCCCAACACTAGAAGTAGGAGAGCAGCCCATCGGCCCTTCATTGCCGCCGAGTCTCTCCTCACCGAAGCACCGCCGAATCGTAGCCGTCGGAAAGCGAGGTCCATCTCCACAGCCTATCGCCTCCCCTTCACGCCCGATAGGAACAGTCGAAAACCTACGGTGGGCGCTGACGATCCGCCGTCTTGTCGTTCTTGCGAGCATCCGTACTCCAAAAGCTCTTCTAGGAAAGATCCCGGTGGAACAAACGTGGGGGAGTGGTCAGTGGTCACATCTTCCACCGTGCCATCGCTGAGCGTGTGGCTCTCCGCCATGGTCACTATGCTGCCCGCACGGCAATCGAACGACAGGAGCGCCAGGCTCGATGCCCTCCAGACATCGCCAATCGCTTGTTAGGGAGCAGGCGGTCGCCCGCCTGCCAAGCTCCTTCACGACTCGTGCCCGTATTCTTAGTGGGCTTCACCATCGTCGTCAGCAGACGGACCATAGATCGCCGGGACGCGGCTCCCCATTGGGGGGAGGTAGGTACTGAGCTGGCCCCGGTGATGGATCGCATCCAGAAGGAAGATCCAAGCCAGTTGTTGACGGGGTGCCTCCATCACAAGATGCTCGCCTGCGAAGAACTGGCCCGACTCGTTCCAGCCCCCTTCGTCGGTATCGTCGAGCCTCTTACGCGAATCACCCGTCCGCGCTGTCCTGGGGCGTCGGACGCGCCCGGGCCCTCATTGGAGGGTCTCCTCGCAGGAATAGAGCGTGATATCCACGACCTGCCCGTCGGCACGGCAATTCTTACCACACTCGTGGGGGAGTCCGGCTGACCGACTGACTAGAAGTGGTATTCGAGGACCATCTGCAGATAATCGTCTCTACGGAACCAGTAGACCGGGTCGGTGACGTCCCCTGATTCGAACACCCTGCCGGTCAATTCAACCCTCAAGCCCTCGCCCAATCTCCGACTGGCCTCCAGCGTTCCCGTCGTCACGCCCGAGTCTAGGTCCCGGAGTACGCCGGCGAGGACCTCACTTCCGTCCACGTCGTTTAGAGAGACGCGTACCCCCCCGAAGAGGTCGTTGTCATGGATGTTGAACGTGAGATTGTCCCGGCCATCGTAGCTGTACTCGACCAGGGTTCCGAGATCGATGGCGCTCCCGAAGAGCGCAAACGCGGTATGTTCGAATCCCGAAGTGGCCGCTGCAAACGAGGCGCCCTGACCCCCTCGAACGACAGCTTCTCCTTTCCACAGCCACGCATCCCGTGTCCATTGGAACTCCATGCCGGCCTGGTGGATCAGATCGTATCTCGGCTGCAATGTGGGCTCTTGTGGGGTCCCGGCTGGGAGTAGCTCAGGCTCCCGACTCGTGCCTCTGAAAAAGCTCAACGCCCAGTCGACGCCCCCCGCGACGTGAGACCAGCGTAGTGCGATGTCGACGTTCCACTTTCCGCTGCCCGGTCCGTAACGCGGGGAGTCGTCGAGGACCTGTATCGGTACTCCGGGCCGTCCCTCCGGGCCAGGAAAGAGCTGCGGCCGCGCCCAAGTCATGACGAACAGGTCGAAAAGCCCCAGGCGCTCCAGATCATAGCTCACCAGACCCATGAGCTGGCCCAACTTCTCGTCTCCATCGAGGTCATCCAGGTAGTCGGTCTGATTGATGATGTTCACGAGGTGGCGAGACTCGGTGACGCCCCAGAACACGGTGTTGATGCCCAGTCCCAGGGTCAGCTCACGTCGATCGAACTGGAGCAAGGCTTCCCGAAGGTCGAAGTACGATCGTTGAGGGTCGTTCTGGTCCAGCCGACCCAGCGCGGTCGCCCTCAGCACCAGTGGATCACCGAGGCTCACGAGGACCTCGGGCTGGACCTTGGTAGACAGGTTGAGCCACCTCGGTTGCTCGCTGGACAAGGGCTCGGAGGCAAACAGGCGTGCCTCAGCTCCTAGATGACCGAAGAAATCGATCGAGACTTCGCCGAGCCGAGAGCGGGCGGGGGCTCGAGCGGCGAGAGAACTACTTTCGAGCCACCTGTGTTCCCTGGCCGGCGCCTCCTGCCCGATTAGGGCCTGGCCGTGCGTGAGTGATGCGGTGATCACGGTCGCCGTCGCGAAGAGACCGGTCCTCAACTTAACGGACACGACCCAGGGCGGCGCGACTGAAGTCGCTTTCAGTCAGTCCGGTCCCGAACTGGTAGTCGTACCAACGAAGACGTGTGGTCTCCCCGGTCCGATGGTTCACCATGAATGCCTCACCGGGGCGCCATACACTGTCGAGGAATTTCTCGTATTTGCTGAGTGTCAGAGTCTTGAGTTCACGGTCGCGGAGGTCCCAGGAATCGATCCTCAAGACGCGGTA
This sequence comes from Gemmatimonadota bacterium, assembly GCA_039587535.1. Lineage (GTDB taxonomy): Bacteria > Gemmatimonadota > Gemmatimonadetes > Longimicrobiales > Gaopeijiaceae > JAWLHJ01. Next base: position 10,611 of record JBDHIF010000027.1, on the reverse strand, counting down.
CTCGACCTGGTCGATCCAGAGCCGTTGCCGTGCGTAGCCGGTCCCTTCGTAACGGGGATAGCGCTCCACGACGTAACATGTCGTTCCGTCCAGCACGTCTTCACCCACATAAGCGTACTCGTACTGCTCGACGTAGGACGTGGTGAGATCCTCGTATGCAAACTCGCTTCCCATGAACGGTGAGGAACGCCCGCTTGCGGAGATTCGCTTCGTGCGGCGGAGAGCGGGAAGGTACAGCCACTGCTCGTTTTCTCGGGCCCTGAGAGTATAGGTCAGGAGACCGGTCCCGCGGATATCTCGCGGACTATGGAAATAGACGAGGGACCGCTCCTCGTTTTCGGAGACTTCGAGAGAATAGAGTTCGAGCTCTCGGACAGTCTCTTCACCGCGGCGATCCACGAGAATCATGTCGAGTCTGGCTTGGTAGTCTCCAAAGCCGCGAGCCCGGGTGTCCGCCTCCGACGCGATCTCCAGGCCGCGCTGCGCCGGCGTCTGTTGCGCCGTCGCCTGCGGCGCCGAAAGAAGCAGAATCAGAAGTATCCCAGTTGCGGCCCATGCCGCCTGGTACCTATCGGTTTGCACGGTTTGCCGCCTCCTACCCGGGTTCGTCGTGCGACACGTACGCACTCGGATCCGCCTCAAACCGGGTCAGGCACCGTTCTGAACAGAACGCGAGTCGGGCGTCGCCGTGCATCGAGAAATGGACGGCCGTCCATTCATCGACCTGCATTCCGCAAACGGGATCCCGGACCCATGAATGCACCTCCGAACGACGGTCCCGGATCTTGCCATCCTCCAGCCACAGGACGCGATCGGCGATCTCCTCCACACGAGGGTCGTGGGTTACGACCACGACCGAGCAAGCCTCGTCCCTCGCTACGTCATGGAGGATCATGCTGACTTCGGCACCCTTGTGAGAGTCGAGGTTTCCCGTTGGCTCGTCCGCCAAGACCAGCGGTGCACGGTTGATCAGGGCGCGGGCGATCGCCACACGCTGCTTCTCGCCGCCGGACAGCGTTCGCGGGTATGCTTTCCGGCGCGCGCCGAGGTCCAGACGAACGAGCATGTCCTCCAACCGGGGCCGCGCCTCCCGGATCCCGCCGGGTGCGAGCTGTGCCGGCAGCAGAATGTTCTCCTCGACGGTCAGCGCATCGAGGAGGTTGAAGGCCTGAAAGATGAAGCCGATCTGACGTGCTCGGATTCTCGGGAGGTCGGATTCGGACAATGTCCAGACGTCGGTGCCACCCAGGTTGACCGCTCCCGAAGTGGGTCTCATCAAGCCGCCCATCATGGACAGGAGCGTGGTCTTGCCAGAACCGGACGGGCCCATGATCACGACGATCTCCTGGTCTCCGATGTCGAGTGAGACGTTGTCGACTGCACGGACGGTGGTTTCGCCCGTACCAAATTGCTTGGTGAGGTTTCGCACCTGGAGCGTACTCGAGCCTGGCATGGTACCCTTACGAGTTGAAGGCTGACATCGGGTCCATCCGGGCGATGCGCCGAGCCAGGGTCAGAGTCGAGACCATAGCTACTGCCAACCCCGCTAGGCCGATCTCGATCAACGCCCGCGCCGTGATGCTCAGAGATAGGATCGGGGCTATGCCAGGGCCCACAAAAGCCAGAAGCTCGACGAGAACAACGGCAACGACGAACGCGAGGCCGGTGAGTATCACAGCCTGTATGAGGACGGTTGCGTAAATGTGCCAGTTGGTGAAACCGAGTGCCTTCAGGACCACGAGCTCTCGCCGGGTATACGAGGTGTGGATGAACAGCGCGAATCCGACCAGCAGAGTCGCCAAGGCGGCACAGATCACGGTCATGAGCGCCATGAGCTCCGTGCCCATCTGACTGGCGAGCTGCAGGTCGTTTTCCACGAACTGCGGTGTTGTCAACGCCTCTACGCCATCGACTTCGTCGCGGATGCGGCCTGCGAGATCCGTGGGCGCCACGCTCGGGTCCGCCCGCACCAGGATGTAGCTGTCGTAGCCGGTGAGAGAGAGCAGATCGGCCAGATCGGCCGCGTGTACGAAGGTCACCGGGTTGGTCGCGGAAAACGTCTCCGCTGAGAGGCCGACGACTTTGAACCGCCGGTCGGCAATCTCAATCTCGTCTCCAATTCGTGTTCCAGTGAGTCGAGCCAACGTTTCTGGGATCACGGCCTCCCCACGTGAGACGTCCGCCTTTCCGTCCGCCAGGGACCACGGCCCTCCCATCTGACCCACCTCGTCGATGCCCACGACGTAGCAGAACCATTGCCGATCGCCCGCTCGCACCATGGTGTTCAGGTAGAGAATGCCCGAAAGCGACTCGACCCCGTCGATCCTTTCGATCTCGTTGCGCTTGCCCTCGCTGATGAACGACGATGCCATATGCATGTTCGACACACTGCCCTGCATGACCCAGACGTCCGCCCCGGCCCGCTCGATGTAGACAGCGAGCTGCTCGCTCTCCCCCTCCCAGACCGCCTGGAACGTGATCACCAGTGCGAAAGCTGCTCCGACAGCCAGGATCGAGCCGAGTACCCGGACGCGCGCGACGAGCATCGCCTTCACCGCCCACCGCGCGATCATGTCTGGAAAACCTGGGCGGGTTCGAGGTGGCGGATGAGCCGCCACGGGCCCAGAGCGCCGAGCAGCGCGAAAGCTACGCAGCTCACGACGGCCGTGACCAACGGGCCGGGCACGTTGGGCAGGATCAGGTAGATGGGCATCGTCACACGAGCAGTCAGGGTGAGAAGCTGTGCGATCGCCATGCCGAGAGGGATCGCGACGGCGATCAGCATTATGACTTCGGCGATGATCGACGTGAGGATCGCGCGATCTCCAAAGCCGATGGCTTTGAGAATAGCGAGGTCCCTTCGCCGTGCCTCGGCCGAAGTGAACATGAAGAGCGCGACCACCAGCAATCCGGCCACGTACGCGACTGCCACGAGAATTGCGAGGACCGCCCCCAGCATCGTCTGCCCGAGCGCCTCGTCGTCCCCGGCCAGCACCTCAGGCGGGAAAACGTCAATATCCGGGACAGCCTCCTCCATGCGCTCGGCTGTCTCCGCGGGGTCGGCGTCAGCTTCGAGCTCGACCAGGAGGTAGCTCAGTAACGGAAACGCACTGATGTCGTCCGCCAGATCGGCTTCGAAGTAGAATTCGATAAGCGAGTCGTAGTTCGAAAAGGCGAACGGCGTCCACAGCGCGGAGGTGGCCTCGACGACTCCGACGATCTCAAACGAGTAACCGGCCACCACGAAGTCTGCGCCCGGCCCGAGGTCGAAAATTTGGGACATGGATCGGTCGATCAGGATCTCACCGTCACCCTCCAGGAGCCGTCCCTGCAGGACCTCAATCGGGCCTCCGGCGGAATCGACGACCCAGAGGAAGATTGCCCCTTTTCTACCCTCCTTCTCGTAGATCAGTGGAAGGGCGGTGATGGGATGAGCGATGCGTACACCTTCGACCGACTCCACCTGGCCCCGAACCATCTGGGGGATGACCGACCGCGCCCCGATCATGTTCCTGACCCCGGCCTGCGTGGCGATGAGGTCGGCGCCTCGCTGAAGGGCGACACTTCGGAGCTGTGTGCTCAGACCCTGCTGAAACCCCTGGAAGATCAAAATCACGGCGAACACCGCCGCAATTCCGGCGCACGTAAGTGCCGAGCGACCCCAATCGGAGCGCAACTGGCGATATGCGAGTGCGACCATTACCTAGCGCGGAAAGTCCCGGCGAGCTATAGACCCACCAAACATCATACTGATCTCAACTGCAAATGGCACCCCCTCGACTTTCGATGAGCTAAGAGTTGCCGCATCAGTCAACGCTGCGGATCCTGCAATAGGTTGTAGCCGGAGGTTGTAGCCGGAGGCTTCGCTAAGGCGGGTGGCTTGCCGCGCGGGGCGACCTAGGCCGCCCCCTGTCATGGCCTCCGACGGGTGGTCCTGCCACCGTTCCCAAGAAGGAGCATGAACATGGCATTTGAGGGAACGTCGAATACCGCTTCTGGTGAGAAGGCTGGAAACCGTGACAGAAACCCGAGGCTCAGAAGCTTTACCCTGATTCTTGGTGGTGGGGGTGCTCGGGGGTTCGCTCACATCGGTGTGTTGCGCATGCTCGAACGACTCGGGTGGGTCCCTTCGGCCATAGTGGGAGTCTCGATGGGTGCGGTCGTCGGCGCGGCCTATGCGGGCCGGACAGATTGGTATTCGGCGCTCCTCCAATTCGCACGGACCGGCTTTGAGGGGCAGTCTCCACCCGAGGGACGCCCGCTCGCGGCCCAACCATCCAAGCTGCGACAGATCGCCTCCGGTGCTAGAGCTATGTGGCAGTTGGGCCGAGGATGGGGTGCGGATACCGCCGAGATCAGGTCCGGCCGCTCGGCGCTGCACTTGCTGCTGGAGGGTCTAGACCTACAGACCGGACGAATACCGGTGGCGGTATCCACCACCGATCTACGGTCCGGCGATCGAGTCGTGATCCGTGGTGGGCCCTCGGCCGAAGCCGCATACGCGAGTTCAGCCTTGGCCGGCGTTCTCCCACCCTCCAAGAGGGGAGAACGGCTGCTCGCGGATGGTGCCTATACCGATATCTGTCCCATCGACGTCGCGAAAGAATTTGGCCATGAGGCGATCGTCGCGGTGAACCCGGGCCGTTCGGAGGTCGTCGAGAACATCACGAGCGGATTACAGGCGATACTCCGCGCGACGGAAATCTGCTACCAACACCATGCGGCGCTGAGGTTCGACGAGGCAGACGTCGTCATCCGCCCACCCTTCCGCAGAGCCATCGATACGTTGGAGTTCGGCGCTTACAGAGAGTGCATCGCCGCAGGAATCCGAGGGGCCCGGGGCAGCGCGCATCTGCTGCAGAGCGCACTGATCCGCTGTTAACATCGGCGCGGTGGGAGGGACCTTTGAGGTCTCGACGGCGATCAGGCTGGCTTCGAGATAGACAACAACACATGGGTCGCTCAGTCACGCGCCAGCGCAACCATTGCACCGCCTACGATCAACGCGAATTCGCCTGCGGGGCCTAGGGACACCACCACGGGTTGGTCCAAGGTGGCTCGCTCGTACCTGCGGAGCCCGTGTACCCCCCGGAGCTCGTCTCCCACGAAACGAGGGTTCCGATTTGAGTCTCGCGAATCCCGCGCAAGCAGCCGAAGTCCCGGGTAACGAAGAACTGGACTTCGACGCGATCGAGGCCCGAAGAGCTCAGGTAGTCCGCAACCTGCGTGGAGTACAAGGCGACATAGTTATTTGGCGAGTCTTCGAACTCGAGCACGACCTCTGGGCGGCGTGCGTCGGACGAAGCGGCACGGATCTGCCAACGCATCGAGCGTTCCACGAGCGATTCTGTGGTCAGCGCGGAGAAGATCGCAGCCTGGACGGCCAGGTATGCCGCCACGACGCCCGCGGCGGCCAGAGCAGGGGACTGGGCGCTTCGCCACTCGCTCGCGGTGGCTGCGAGGCTGACCAGGGCTCCGGCCCCGAGGACGGCTTGCAATAGGAAGCCGAGGCGAAGATAGAAGGACAGGACGTAGATGACGACGGCTAGGCCCAAGAGCTTCAGGCCCACGATCCCGAGAGATCTTCGCACTAGAATGTTCCCCCGTCTAACGACTCGGAATTCTGCTGCCGCACCCGCTAGGTAAGCAAACCTCAGGCGCTACCAGACTTGGCCTCGAAGCCTCCGCGGACAGCAGCAATTCCTTGTTAGATGGCTCCCCGTCGCGCCGACCCGCCAAGGTCCCCGTAGTGGTAGACGGAGACGCGCGACAGTAGGTGCGCTTCGCGCGGATCGATCACCGCCTCACCCCAGTTCTCCCCCGCGAACTCTTTTAGGCCCCCGAGGCTGGACCAAGTCGACACCATTAAGAAGTCGTTCGGCGTCTCTTCAAGCGGCAGTCCGACCCGCACGGACACTGAGCCCGGGTAGCTCACTCGCGGAACTCCTCAGCCGCCCCGTCATGGGTCGTTGCGTGAAACACCCGAATGATCTCGGCCATACTTGTCGCAAGTACGAGAATCTGGGCCCCTTCCGGAGCCATCTAACGTCCTGGAATTCTGCTGCACGGCCCGCCTGCTGACCAGCGCAGCGTATCGATCAGCCCATCCGTGACAGCAGCAATTCCCTGTTAGCCGGCGTCCGCCTGACTCTCGAGGATCCGCTTAAGGTTCGCGCCTTCCTCGGCCTGATGCTGGCGCACGGCGGCTATGCGGGAACGAAACAGCCATGCAAGTGGGCGATCTAAGAGGCGCCCGAGGCCGCGAGCCCCGAAACTGAGCCCGGCGGTGAAACGAGAGTGTGCATTGACCGGCTCGATGTGGAAGCGGCCGCGGAGCCATCTCCCAGCTCGATAGGTAATCTCTCTTCCCGGTATGACGTCCACGACCTCGAAGCGGAGACGGTGCAGACGTCCATGCAACTCCTCCTCCACCTCAACCACGGCGGATGGATCCCACAGGGGGCCTCGAATGACGCGACACTCACGGTGATCCGGATGCCACTGCCTGTAGTGCTCGGGGAGTCCGCAGAGCCACTTCCAGACTCGGCTAACTCTGTTTATGCGGACCCGCGTATCCCCGCGGGGCGGCATATTCGCCCCAGTATAGGCACCTCACGCCTCGGCCCGCAAAGTTCGGCGATCCAGAACGGGCGCGGATTTACGAAGGGGACGCGGCGGGGCTCCTGGCGCTTACGCGGGTCCGCGTAACACCCTCGCAGATGGAGCAGGGTGCGATCCGAGGCATTAAATGCCCTCCGCAGATCCTTGGGTACCCTCGCGTAGGAGTCACACCTCCCCTGAAGCGAAGGGGCCCCTTGGGGGGGCGGGCCCTCCTCGGACTCCCGCTGTTGTCCCCGCTGTTCCCCCCGTCATTCCCGCTGTTCGGAAGCGGCAGGTTCCGGCATCGGATCACGGACAAGGCGGCAGATCGTGCAGCCCATCAAGGGTTTAGACGATTTTTTGCCGTGATTCGTGCTTCGGTGCGCATGCCTCCGGAGCATGAGGTCGCAGGTTCGAATCCTGCCGGGCGCACTCAGTACGACCTAGCCCCACTCGAGGGTACCACTTCGAGTGGGGCTTCGTGCGTCCTAACGTCTGGCAATTCTGCTGCGCGGCCAGCCAGATCACCGGCGGAGCATCCCCTCCCGCTCTTCGGCACCCGTGACAGTCGTTCGTAAGGTGGCGACGGCCGCGTCAGAGGGGCGCGCCGTCTCACGATGCGTCGCGTGGATGTGCTGGTCAGTCGAGTGACTCGCGCTTACCCAAATACGAAACGGAAGAATCCGCGCACGCCTTCGCCTCCTGTCGCGATATACCCGATCCAGAGGATGACCAAGAAAGCGATCATCGCCACAAAGAAGACCACGGCCTTCGCCGCCTCGAACGCGTTGCTCGCCGCCTTGAGCTTGTCGGACACGTGCCCTCCACAATGAATGGCTCCCTAGCGGATTGGAATTCTGCTGCCGCACCCGCCAGGTCGGCAAATCGCAGAGTTACCTCTCGACTCCGAGCAGCCTCCGCGGACAGCAGCAATTCCTTGTTAGAGAGAGTCTTCCGCCCGCACGTGGACTCGAGGTCACGAGTCTGACGCCAGGTAGGCGTCGACATCGATGATCAGCCCGTCCAGTTCTGCAACGTACGTGGCCAGCAGCTCCTGGTAGTATCCATTCCACGCGGTCGCCAGATAGTCCAGACGCCCCCGGAGTGCGGTCAGGTCGCCGGTAGGTCGGGCGCGAACGCGATCCCACACGGTCGGGACTGACTCCACCATCGTCGCGTTGAGGAGCTCATCGTAGTCGTTCCCATTGTACTCCACCCTCGCGACCAAATTTTCGTAATGGTCTGCGACTCGAACCACCAGCTCAGGATCCCCAATCGCAGAGAGCAGTCCGGTTGAGGACAGTGCGGACCAAGCTCCTTTTCGGGGGTAGGCGGTCGGGTTACTGAAGCCGACGCGACGAATGACGACGTCGAACGAGTCGGTTGGCATCGTGGCGGGGTTCTCCAGCCATCGGATGAGATCTGAGTAGTCGATGCCGATGCGCCGCTGCGCCTCCACTACATCTTGCGCGTCAGCGCGATCGAGGACGAGCTCCGCACGGAGTTGCTGGAGCGCCGCCCTCGCCTCATCCTTGCGACCGCGCTCAGCGGATTGCCCCTCCAGCACGATCGCCACATAGACAGAGACGAAGATCAGGAGCGCCTCACCCAGTATGCGTGCCCAAGGGACCCTACCGCCGCGCTCGCTTACGCTGTGTGGAATTGCGCCCCCCCGGAGACCGGTGCTTCAACAAGCCAGTCAGAACTCGACTCTCTCTAACGGCTTGGAATTCTGATGCACGGGCCGCTTGATCGCCAGCGCAGCGTATCAGCAGCAATTCCTTGTTAGAGGACGGGCCTCCCACTCATTTGGAGCCATTCCAAGGATCTAGAGCGGGGAGGCGAGATGAAGAACGGCAAAGCGGTTCGTGAAACCATCGGATTCCTGGGCGTTATTGGATCTCTCGCCTTCGTCGGCGTCGAGATTCGTCAGAACAACCAGATCGCCATGGCCAATGCGTATCAGGAGGTTGGGCTTCGCGCGGCAGCGGTGTGGGAGGCGTTTCTTCACGACCCTGAAACGGCCGCCCTTGTTGCGGCAGGTAGAGATCCAAGCCAGTGGGAGTCTCTAAGCGAGACCGACTGGTTCCGCCTCAGAGCTAGCACGATCAGCGGCCTCCGTGCTTGGGAGACCGTTGAGCTTCAGATTGAGGCCGGGGTCCTTCCGCCAGATGCGAGCAGTACAACTACTGGCCCTATCTAGAGAGCGTCTGGCCCGACATCCGACCTGCCCTCTCCGAGCGGTTCGCGACCCATGTCGAAGAAACCTTCGGGCTCGACCGTCGGTGAACCCCACAATCTAACGGATCGCGATTCTGCTGCGCCGCCCGTGCGAACACCAGCGTAGCGTACCGATCAGTTCATCCGCGACAGCAGCAACTCCTTGTTAGGCGGATTCGGCCTACGAGCCTTCGCTGATCTCTGTTTCCAGGACAATCCTGTCAATCTCGGCCCTAAAATCAGGCGAGTATCCCAGGCGCCCCCCCGCCCATACGTCACGCCACCCTTTAGTCGCCATGCCGACTCGCCACCGCTCAAGCCGCACCTCGAACTCCTCGTCACTGAAGAGTCCCTGCTGATACTGGTAATAGGAGTTCTCGTACTCCCTGAGGATGCCATGCACAGCGTAGAGGTACATCATCACCTCCCCGCTCTCCCCATCGAGCTCCGAGCGCCCGAGGCGATTTCCTTTGGTGAAGACCCTGGCTAACTCAGGATTCGTAGCAACCCATCCATAGTACTCCATCTGCTTCTCAGTTATGGCGTCCCTTGTCTGGGCTCGGATGGCTTTCGTGTTCTGGCGGACTTCCGCGGCCAGAAAGACGATGCCCGCGATCACAGCGAGGTTCGCAGCGGTCGTCAAACGCTCGTTAAATCGGCTCATCATGGCACCGTGTTGCAGGGTAGACCGGCTCAAGTCGCAGCCGACTCGTGATCACTTCCGAAAGAATCCGCCTAACGTGTTGGAATTCTGCTGCACGGCCCGCCCGATCGCCAGCGAAGCGTACCCATCACCCAACCCGTGACAGCAGCAATTCCTTGTTAGGTAGAGCCGTTGGACCGAACTGGGTTGTCATCTGCTATTCCACGCCTCCAGGGCAGCAGCATATCGCCGCAGTTCGTCGGCCAGTATCGCAGACCGGCTGCGTGCGATCATCAAGAGGCTCGTCCGTTCGACAACAGCGTTCTCGAAGGCTAGGTCGCGAAGCAGTCCACCAACGTCTGCGGAGAACCTGCTTCGGGCCGGGACAGCGGCTCTAAATTCAGCCCGTAGATCTGCGTTTCCCATCCCAGCCTCCATCTCAATGTCCATCTGAGGAACATGCATCCACAGTAGGGGGAAGAGGTGCTCCCTCATCACCTCCGCAGCCGCCAGCCGACCCCCGTCCAGCCGCGAATATGCACGGGGCAAGCTGCTGAGGGTCTCACGCAACTCCAGGTCGGACACAGCTGACATCGCCCCGGACTCGAGCGCCGTGGAAAGTGCGATGGTGCTCAATTCGGCACTCGGGGTCTGCCAGAAGGCTGGCACGAGGTTCAGCGCTGATACGGCCGCCGCCGAGTCGGCCTCGGGTCCCGTAAGGTTGAGGAGGCCAAGTCCCGCCTGTGCCCTCGCGCCGAACTGACCCGACCCCCGCTCAAGGACAGACGCGTTGAGACGGAGTTCTTCAACGACCGAGGAAAGGACACGCTCCGTCTCCACTCGCTCCTGCCGCGCGTCCCACGAGGCGTCGATCCAGAAGGCAATGAGGATGCTGAGGGACACGACGAAGATCTCACGGATGCTGCCACGGAGCACGGCGCCCCGGGCTTCCGGGATACCGGTTGAGGAGTCGCCGGTCGACATTCGCTACCTCGAGTGGGTTGCCTTGGCTGCCCCTCCGTCGGGGGGCTCTACCTAACTCTGATTCTACGGGTCCGCCGTAATCACTTACGGCGTCTTATGCGGATCCGAGTATGCGCCTGGCTTCTGGCACCCGCAACGCCAAGCCTCCGTCAGCGGCCCCAAAT
>JBDHIF010000026.1:0-32806 GCA_039587535.1 Gemmatimonadota bacterium | reverse complement strand
GGGGGACCTGGACGTGAACGTCACCAAGGGCAAGAAGCTCACGAACATGCGAACAACGGCGTCCGACGAGAACATCCGCCTCGAGCCGCCGCGTCAGATCACCCTGGAGCTGGCCCTCGAGTTCATCGAGCCCGACGAGCTCATCGAAGTGACGCCGGACCGAATCCGTCTGCGGAAGCGGGTCCTGGACAGGAATCAGCGGAAGAAGGCTGCCCGGGCGCTGAAGTAGCCACGGCGGCCGGGACCAACGGGGGTCAGACCTCGATGTCGCGGTCTCCGAGATCCACGGTCCAGGGGGGCGTGGTCGTGGTCCCGAGGCAGCGTCACGATGGCCAACACGGCCAGCTCCGCGCCGTCGGTGGGCTCGAGCATCTTCACCTCGGCGTCCGTGAGCTCGACGGAGAACTCCGGGACGATGGGGAAGGGGTCGGCCACGAGGAAGGCCAGGGCGCCGAACTCGGTCGACTGGAGCCAGAAGAACCCGTCCCGCTCCGCCGGGATCAGCACGAAGCGTCTGGCCTCGGGAAAGCCGAGGATTCCGTCGGCGAAGGTGAACGTGCTGTCGGTGGGTACCGAGAAGGATCCCAGCAACTCGGACTCCACGGCCAACATGGCCTCGTGCTCTGTCAAGCTGACTCCGGCGCTCATCGCAAATAGTCGGTGATCGTGGTGGAGAAGATCCGGGCGTTGGCAGCCAAGGCCGCCTGATAGGCGGACTGGCGGTTGACCAGCTCGGTGACCGCGCGCTCGATCTCGGCGTCCTGCAGATCCGAGCGGAACGTCTGGAGGTTGACCTCCAGGGCATCCAGGTTCGAGGAGGTGACGTCGAGGTTGGCCTGCCGGGCGCCCAGCTCACCGACGATGTCCTGGACGAGCCCGTGGGACTGCGTCAGGTCGGTGATGGAGGCGCGGATCTCATCGACGTCATTGGCCTTCAGCGCTACCGAAAAGCGCTCGAGCGCGTCCATGACACCCGAGTCGACGAAGATCTCCTGGGCCGAGTGATTCGTGGTAACGGTCCGGCCCTCGGCGATCTCCACCTGCTGATCTCCCGCGGGCGGGCGGAGGGGGTCGGGGCCTGAAGCGGGGTAGGGCTCCGAGTCCGCGTAGTTGCCTCCGAATACGAAGACCCCGGCGAGCTCGGTGTTGGCCAGGCTACGGGCGAACTCACGCAGCTCATCGATCTCCCGGGCCACCGTGTCCCGCGTCTGGGCAGTCGCCGTGTCGCCCGCCTGCGAGACCGCCAGTTCCCTGGCCCGGCTCAATACGTTGCCGAGATGATCCAGCACGCCGTCTTCCACGCTCATGCGAGACGAGGCGGTGGACAGATTGCGGCGATACTGCTCCAGAGCTCTGAGGCCGCTGTTGGCCGACATGATGGACCCGGTGGCCACAGGGTCGTCGGACGGCTTGGATACGCGCAGTCCGGTGACCACCTGTCGATTGGCGTCGGCCATCTGGCGCAGGCTGCCCTGAAGGCTCTCCAGGGCCTGCTTCTGTAGGATTCCGTTGGTGATTCTCACTCGGTCGTCGTCCCGCTGTTGGTCTCCCACCCCCTGCGTTGCCGCCGTTGTTGGGGCGGGGTACGTTTGCGAGTATCGGTGTGGAGCATACGGGACTTTAACGGGCCCGGCGGCTCGGCCGTTCCAGGGTCCGTCGGCGAGCGGATCGGGTCCGCACCCGCGACCGGGGGTAGTCGGCGACGCCGGAGCGGGCCGACAGAGCCACCCCTTTCACGGGTACTGAATGGCGACGATTCTGTGCGTCGACGACGAGGCGTCGTCGGTACTGATCCTCGAGGACGCGCTCCAGCGTGCCGGTCACAAGACCGTAGGCGTCCACAACGTCCAGGCCGCCATCAATGTCATCGCCCGCGGGGGCGTGGACCTGATCGTGTCCGATTACCGCATGCCAGGCACGACGGGCCTGGAGTTCCTGGCCATGCTCGATGGGGAGGGCTACGACGTTCCCCTGATCATGGTGACGGGGTACGGCTCCATCGAGCATGCGGTGGCGTCGATCAAAGCCGGGGCGGTCGACTACATCACCAAGCCGGTCCGGGCGCAGCAGCTCGAGCTCGCGGTGGATCAGGCGTTGGAGTTCGTCCGCCTGCGGCGTGAGAATGCACAGCTCAGGGAAGAGGTCACCCAGCTCCGCTCGACGCGTGAGATCATCGGTGAGAGCGCGGCGCTCCAGCGCATCCTGGACACGATCTCGGTCGTCGCGCCAACCAAGGCCACCATCCTCCTCATGGGCGAGTCCGGCACCGGCAAGGAGCTTCTCTCCCGAACCATCCACAGCCTGAGCGACCGTCGGGATGGCCCGTTCATTTCCATAAACTGCGCAGCCCTCCCGGAGAGCCTCGTCGAGAGCACGCTCTTCGGGCACGAGAAGGGCGCGTTCACGGGAGCGGTGAAGCAGGTGAAGGGCGCGTTCGAGCGGGCACATCGGGGCACCCTGCTGCTCGACGAGATCAGCGAGATGCGCCTCGATCTCCAGGCCAAGCTCCTGCGAGTGCTGCAGGAGCAGGAGTTCGAGCGGGTCGGGGGCACCAGCCCCATTCAGGTGGACGTGCGCATCATCGCCACCACGAATCGGGATCTCGAGCAGCACGTCAGGGACGGCCAGTTCCGGGAGGACCTCTTCTACCGGTTGAGCGTCGTGCCCGTCCTGGTGCCTCCGCTGAGGGAGCGCCTCGACGACATTCCCGTGCTGGTCCAACACTTCGCGAAGCGGACGGCCCGGGAGATCGGCAAGACGATCATGGGTATCGCGCCGGAGACGCTCGCTGTCCTTCAGGCCTACGCCTGGCCCGGAAACGTTCGCGAGCTGGCCCACGCCGTCGAGCGTGCGGTGATTCTCACCCAGGACGAGGTCCTCAGGCCAGACGCCTTCGACGCCAAGCGCTTCGGACTGGCGCCAGGGGCGGGCGGACCCGTGGCGACGGGCGCGGCCGCGCCTTCGGGATCCGAAAAGGAACGCGGGGGGGACTCGGCACCGGTCTTCGTGGACACGCTGAACCTCTCCGACGTGGAGGAGATCCTCATCGCCAGGGCGCTGGAGGCGACGGAGCAGAACCGCACGCGGGCGGCAGACCTACTGGGAATCAGCGTTCGGACGCTCCGCAACAAGCTGAACAAGCCGCCGGCGTCCGACGACTGAGACCCGGGCCCGCCTGCCCGCCTCACCCGGGTCCAGGGCCCCCCTCAGGGGGCTGTTGCCCGGCAAATCCGTCCGGGTCAACCTAGGCAAGACCTGCCGGAAAGGGCTTCCTATTCGGCCACCGCCGCATGCGTGCAAGCGCCCGGCTTCCCGCCTCACCGCCCTCGGGCTGGCGATATAAGAGACTGTTGTAGAGTCACTTAGACGGTCATCGCAGCCCCTCGCCCCCGCTCCGCTCGGTCCGTGCCACGCGGATGGAACACGCTTTGCCAAGTGCACCCCTACGATCGTGTGCCTTATCGCAGGGAGTGGCAGGATGCTCACGAGACTGATCGGAAGCGAATCGACGGCGGCGAAGCTCAAGCACGCCCTGGGGGAGTCCAACCGGGTCGTTCGCGGTATCGCCCACCGGGTCGCCAACGCGGCGACGCCGGAGCGCCCAGGATTCGCCGACGCCCTGGATGCCGCCTCGGCGGCTCGGGCCACGGAAGAGGTGGACCTGGAGCGGGAGATGGTTGCCCTGGCCGACGAGCAGCTGCGCTTCGAAGCCGCGAGCTCGCTGCTCCACAAGGTCTACCAGCAGATCAAGTCCAGCATCCGCGAGTGATGAACACCGTGATCACATCCGACACGACCGCCTCGCCCGCACAGGAACGGAGCTGCTGAGCATGCCTATCGATGGAGCGGGACTCCCCCTGGTGGGACGCATCCGGCCCTTCTTCCGGTCCATGGGGATCACGGCGAGCGGGCTCAGCGCTCAGCGCGCCCGGATTGATACCGTGGCCTCGAATCTGGCCAATGCCGAGACGACCCGCACGGCGGACGGAGGCCCCTATCGCCGGCGCCAGGTACAGCTCGAGGAGGTCACGTTCCCCGAGATCCTCACCGGCTCCGAAGTGCAGGGGAAGGACGACCCCACCCTCCGCATGGGGGGCGTGCGCGTGACCGGCGTGGCCGAGGACGCGACCGAGGGTCCCATGGTCTACGACCCGGGGCACCCCGACGCCGACGAAAACGGCTACGTCCAATACCCAAACGTCAGCGTCACCGAGGAAATGGTGGAGATGATGGAGGCCCGGCGCCTTTACGAGGCCAACGCCTCCGTGCTGCAGGCGGTGAAGAACCTGCTGCGGCGGGCCACCCAGATCTGACGGAGCGACCGGAATGTCCATTGACGGAATCGGAAGCGTCTACTCCAACCTGGGGATCGTGCCCGGGTCAGATCGGACGGCTGGGAAGGAGGAGGCGCAACCGGGCGAGCTCCGGCGGCCCGATCCCGGATCGCAGTCCGCACAACCCCCGCGCCGGACGGCCGACGCAGTACCGTCGGAGCCACCGGCGGGCACCGATCCGCGCCTCTGGGAGGTGCTGAGCCCCGAGGAGCGCGCGTTCTTCGCCCGTGCCCGGGCCCTGGGACCCCTGACCTATGCCCGTGGACGGCCCGCCGAAGGCGGTGCCTCGGTCCCCGTCCGTGGCGGCCGCATCGACCTGAAGGTGTGACGAAATGGCAAACGGAATCGAAGGACTCGGCGGCGCCGGCGGACGCCTTGCAGCCCAGGGCGTCGAAGGCCGCGGGATCCGCATGGACGAGGACGGGCAGGGTCCGTCCTTCGCGGACACGCTGGCGCAGGCGCTGGGCGATGTCTCCCAGCTACAGGCGGACGCCCAGGACGCCATCGGAGCGTTTCTCCGAGGCGAGCCGGTGGAGCTTCACGACGTCATGACGGCGGCGGAAGAGGCCGGGATCGCCCTGGACATGCTCATCGAAATCCGCAACAAGCTCACCGAGGCGTACCGCACGGTGATGCAGATGCAGACCTGATCACCAGCCATGTCCGATTCTCTGACTCTGCTACTGGAACGCGCCGGCGGAAGCCGCCGGGTGCTCCTCGCCATCACTGGCGTCGGAGCCGCGGCGTTGATCTTCGCGTTCACCCGGTGGGCCATGACGCCCCCGTGGACGCCCCTCGCCCAGGGCATGCCCGTCGAGACCATCGGTGAGGTCACGGCCCGCCTCGACGAGGAGGGCATTCCGTACCGACTCGACGCCGGCGGCGCCCGGCTCACCGTTCAGGAATCGGAGCTCGCTCGGGCTCGGGTGCTCCTGGCCCGGGAGGGGCTGCCCGCTGCCGGACGCCCGGGCTTCGAGCTCTTCGACCAACCCTCGTGGGGCATGACCGACTTCACCCAGCGGGTGAACTACCGTCGCGCGTTGGAGGGCGAGCTCGAGCGGACCATCGGACAGATGACGGGCGTGGAGGCGGCTCAGGTCCATCTGGCGCTCCAGGAGTCCTCCTTCATCCGTCGAGCCAACCGGCCCGCTGAGGCGTCCGTGGTGGTCTCGCTCCACTCCGGGATGCGGCCCGAGGCCGGAATGGTAGAGGGCATCGCCTTCCTGGTCGCCAGCAGCGTCGAGGGCATGGAGTCCGACAACGTCACCGTGCTGGACGACGGCGGCCGCCTCCTCACCGCCGGACCCGACCTGACCACCGCCGAAGGCATGACCAACCGGCAGCTCGAGGTGCGTCGAGAGGTGGAGCAGTACCTGGAGGGCAAGGCGCTGGAGCTCCTGACCCCGGTGGTGGGGACCGGCAACGCGGATGTCCGCGTGTCCGTCGATCTGAACTTCGACCGGATCGACAGGACCGTGCAGACCTTCGACCCCGATCAACAGGTCACGCTCACCGAAGAGACGAGCGAGATCATACCCAGCACCGAAGAGCAGGGCGCCGCCTCCGCCACGAGCAACGCCACGTTCGAAGTGGGCAAGAGCGTGGAGAGCCTCTCCCGCGGTGGCGCTCGGATCGAACGGATCACCACCGCGGTCCTGGTGAACGACCGGCCCGTGATCCCGCCGGACGGCGAAGGTGAGGTGACCTACGAGCCTCGCAGCGCGCAGGAGCTCTCACGGCTGGAGGCCCTGGTCCGAAACGCGGTCGGCATCAATCAGGGTCGTGGCGACGCCATCAGCGTGGTCAACGTCCCCTTCGACCTGGGCCAACCGGACCTGATGGAGGAGGAGTCGCTGGACCTGGCCGGAATGATCTACGCGGCACAGCGACCGGCCGTCGCCGTGTTCGGCGTGCTCATGACGTTCTTCCTGGTCCTGAGGTTGATCGGGACGATCAAGGCGCTCCCGGTGCGGGAAGCGCCGGCGCCCCTGGCCCCGGCTCCAGAGCAGCCAGCCGTGCGCCCAATGCCGGAGTCGGCACCGCTCATCCAGCAGGCGCCTCAGCCCACCCATGTGCCCAAGGGTGAGACGACCGTTCCCGTGCCTGATCCCGGATTGACCGCCCGGGTCGTCAAGGCCTGGATGAGCGAGGCATGACCATGAGCACGTCCGTCGCCGTTACGCGAGAGGTGGGCGACCAGCTGGCGGAGCTCACGGGTCGCCAGAAGGTCGCGATCCTGCTCATGGCCGTAGGCGAGGAGGCGTCCGCCGAGATCACCAGGAACCTCTCCGCGGACGAGGTCGAGGCCATCTCTTTCCAGATCGCCCGCATGGACAAGATCGACCCGGCGGTGGTGGAGGCGGTGATCGACGAGTGGCATCACACGGAGCAGGCGGTCTTCTCCCTGGCGCAGGGCGGCGTTGACTACGCCCGCCGGGTCCTGGAAAAGGCGTTCGAGCCAACGAAGGCGGCGCAGGTGCTGAGGCGGATCGAGGCCCAGCTGCACGACACGGTGTCGCTGACGCACCTTCGGTCCGCCGACCCTCAGCAGCTGGGCGCGATCATCCAATACGAGCACCCCCAGATCATGGCTGTCGTGCTGACCTACCTCGACTCCGCCCAGACGGCGGCGGTGATCCGGGAGATCGACACGATGCAGGGGTCGGACGTCCTCATGCGCATGGCGCGCATGAAGAAGGTCATGCCGGACGTGCTCCGGATCATCGAGGCGTCCCTGGGCACCGATTCCGACTTGTCCCTCAAGGGCGAGGGCATGGCTGCTGGCGGTCCGGGGGCGGTGGCAGAGGTCCTCAACCTCATGTCGGCCGCCACCGAGAAGGAGCTGCTCGACGGACTGGCCGAGCGCGATCCCGATCTGTCGGACGAGATCAGGGATCTGATGTTCGTCTTCGAAGACATCGTGACGCTGGATCCGAAGGGCGTCACGAGGCTCCTGCGGGACGTGGACACCCGGGAGCTCGCGTTGGCCCTGAAGCTGGCCTCCGACGAGCTGAAGGAGCGGATCCTGTCCACCCTGTCGAGCCGCGCCCGCGACTCGTTGCTCGAGGAGATGGAGTTCCTCGGTCCGCAGCGGGTGAGTGACGTGGAGGCGGCCCAGGCCAACATCGTGAAACTCGCCCGGGCCCTCGAGGAGGCCGGCGAGCTCGTGATCGGAGCCAGCGATGACATGGTCGTCGAATAGGCGCCGGCCCCGGGCTGCGCTGTCGGGACCGGAGGAGCTGGGTCCCACGTCCGACACCGTGTGGGCGGAGCTCCGGGAGCCCAACCAGGAGGAAGAAGAGCGGGCTCGGGACGCTGAGGCCAAGGCCGCGGCTGACGCAGTCGTGCGGCACCGGCGGGAGCTCGAGGAAGCCTACCACCGCGGCCTGGCCGAAGGAGAGGAGTCCGGCGAGCTGCGGGCGCGATCGGAGCTGGTGACGGCAGTGCGAACGGCACACGCAGTGCTGGAGCGCCTGACCGACGTGGAGGAGAGCTTCCAAGCGAGCCTGAAGGAGAACCTCGCGGCACTGTCCGTGGCGGTGGCCCGGACGATCCTCGATCGCGAGTTCAGCCTGGAGCCTGAGGCCCTGGCGGACTCGGTGCGCGGCGCTTTGGCGGTCTTTCCTCTGGACCAGAGCCTCAAGATCCGCATCAACCCCGAGGACCTTTCCCGCATCTCCGTCGCCTCCGGCGAGGCGTTGCCGATCACTGCAGGACGTGAGGTGAGGTGGATCCCCGACGAGGCGATCGCCCACGGCGGATGCGTAGTCGAGGGACCGGACCGAGTGGTGGACGGCCGCATAGACAGAGCGCTGGAACGGGTCTACTGGGCGTTGAGAGATGCTTGAGGCCCTGCTACCGGCACTGGAAGACGTGCCTCGCTACGCCCAGTACGGACGGGTCGCCAGGGTCGTGGGTCTGGTCATCGAGGCCAGCGGCCTCGACGTGGCGCTCGGGGAGCTGTGCCGCATCCAGAGCCTCGCGCACGGGAACACGGTGCTGGCCGAGGTCGTGGGCTTCCACGAGCGTGGAATCCTGCTCATGCCCCTGGGCGAGCTCGAGGGCGTGCACCCGGGCAGCGCGGTGGAACCGCTCGGTCGATCCTTCGGCGTGGACGTGGGGCCCGGCCTGCTCGGACGCATCCTGGACGGCCTGGGCCATCCCATGGACGGCAAGGGCGACGTGGGTCCGACGGTTCGCGTGCCGCTGTCCGCAGACCCACCCAACCCGCTCACCCGGCGGGTCATCGATGAGCCCATGCACACCGGCGTGCGGGCCCTGGACGGCCTGCTGACGGTGGGAAGCGGTCAGCGCATCGGTATCTTCGCCGGCTCCGGCGTCGGCAAGAGCACCCTGCTGGGCATGGTGGCCCGCCACGCCTCGGCGGACGTCAACGTCATCGCGCTCCTGGGGGAGCGCGGCCGGGAAGTGCGGGACTTCATCGAGACCGCGCTGGGCCCCGAGGGGCTCGCACGCTCCGTCCTGGTCGTGGCCACGGGAGACCAGTCCGCGCTGGTGCGCGCCCGGGGAGCTCTGGTGGCCACGGCCATCGCCGAGCACTTCCGGGACCAGGGCAACCAGGTCCTCCTCATGGTGGACTCGGTGAGCCGGGTGGCCATGGCGTGGCGAGAGATCGGCCTGGCCGTCGGCGAGCCCCCCACGACGCGTGGATACCCTCCGTCGGTGTTCGCGGCGCTGCCCCGCCTGCTGGAGCGAGCCGGGAACAGCGCCAAAGGAGGAATAACCGGGATCTACACGGTCCTGGTCGAGGGCGACGACTTCAACGAGCCGGTGGCCGATCACGTGCGCGCCGTGCTCGACGGCCATGTGGTCCTGACCCGGGAGCTCGCCGCTTCGGGTCATTTCCCGGCGGTGGACGTCCTGGAGAGCGCAAGCCGCGTCCGGGATCAGGTCGTGAGTGACGACCACCGTACCGCGGCCGGTGCCCTGCAGGCGGTGCTCGCCGCCTACCGGGAGAAGCGAGACCTGATCTCGGTCGGTGCCTACCAGGTAGGGTCGGATCCGCAGGTCGACATCGCGCTCCGGCTGAAGGAGTCGATCAACCGCTTTCTTCGCCAGAGCCCGGATCAATGGTCGGCCTTCGACGAGACACGCAATCGGCTGATGCAGCTCTTCCTCCAGATCCAGCAGGAGGTGTGACGTGACCGGACACCGCTTCGCTTTCCCCCTCGAGAAGGTGCTCCGGCTACGGCGCGAGCTCGAGGAGGCGAAGGCCCGGGCGCTGGCCGAGGCGCGGGCGGACGAGACAGGCTTCCAGGAGGCTCGTCAGGCTCTCGTGCAGCAGCGGGACGTGGGACGCGCGCGGCTCGCCGCGGTGCATCAACAGGGCGGCGCCGTGGGACACATCCAGAACCTGGAGTACGTGCTGGAGCGGGTGGCCGACCAGATCCGCGACGCGGACGAGGCCTGCCGCCGTGCGGAGGAGACCGTCACCAGCTCGCTGGAGGACTTCCGCGCGGCGTTCGTGGATCGGAAGAGCCTGGATCAGCTGAGGACCCGACGAAAGGCCGAGTGGCACGCCCACTCCACCCGAAATGAACAGAAAGCCATGGACGAGGTGGCCACGACCCGCCACGTGCGGGGAAGCGGCGCCTCGACCGCACAGGAGCGATAACGCATGCGAGTCGTCCTTTTCGCCCTGGTGGGGCTGCTTCTAGGCGTGGGCGCCGGCGGAGGCTTCGAGGGCCTTCGGCACAAGAGCAGGATCCTGGAGCTCCGAGCGGATTCCCTCGAGCAAGCGCTGGCCGACTCGGCCCTCGCGGCGACGCACGCCGAAGGCGGAGAGCCCGACACCGCGTCGACCGAAGCGGAGCCGCCGAGTCCGGGGGAAGCCGACGAGCACGACGGTGAAGAGGGCGCTCACGTCACGCCTGACGACAGCCTGGCCGTCCCCGCCCCGGGGGAGGACGGTGGGGATGGGTCCACACCCGATCCCGTGGATGCCGGCGACGACCCGGCGGAAGCACCGTCGGCGGATGATGCCGCTGCACATGCCCAGGAGGCGGTTCCCGGCGATGACCCGGCGGACACGACAACGGAGAGCCCACCGGATCTGGCCACCGCCGAGCTGACACCGGTGGAGATGGCCGCATCGGCCCGGGAGGCCATTGGAGTGCCCGAGGCACTCGAGCGTCTCGGAAAGATCTTCATGGCCATGAAGCCCCGCGATGCAGCGGCGGTCCTCGAACACCTGAATGACCAGGAGGTCGAGGCCATCCTCTTCCAGCTTCGCGAGAAGAACGCGGCGCAGATCCTCGGCAACTTCCCACCCGATCGGGCGGCAGTGCTGAGCCGCTCCGTCCTCCAGAGATCGGGGAGTATCTGATGACGATTCCTGGCCTGGGACTTCTGACTGGCCTCTTCGGCGCGACGCCGCAGAACGCGCCTGCAGCGACTGGGACGCAGGGTGGCGGTGGCGACGGTGAGAGCCCGATCGAGGTGGCATTCGCCGCGGTCCTGCTCGGAGCCCTGGTGACCGATTCCTCGGAGCAGCCACGGGCCCGCATCTCTGGCGGGGCATTCGGAGCCCTCGCTGGCGGCGGCCCCGCTGCAGGTGAAGCCGAGGACGAGGTGTCCGAGGGTGAGGGACCCGATCCCGGCACCGAGATCGTGCGAGACCCGGGGAATGCCCGAAGAGGAGAGGGGCCCCCGATGAGCCCGGCCACAGTGGGGCATGCCTCCCGATCCTCCGCGGCTTCGGAGGGCTCCGAGCCCTCCAAGGTGTACGCACCGGAGGCCGCGGATGCAGCGGCGGTCTCGCCGTCGGTACGCCACGTCGAGGTCACGAGCCCGAGCGAGCCCGCACCGGACCTCGCACCGCCCGCACCAGACCTCGCACGGCCCGCACCGGCCACGACCGCCCCGGTCGCCGAGGTCCCTCGGGAGCCTGTAGCCGGGACTGCCCACGCAACACGAACGGCCCCGGCAGAACCCGGAGCAGTCCGGACCACCGAACCGCCGGAAAACCCGGAGGTCTCGGCGCCGGCGGGGGCGGAGACCGCTACGAGCGAGCCTGCCGATAACGGTTCCAAGGTCGCCCTGGAGCCCCTGTCCGCGGACCGGGACGTCAGCCGTCTGCACCCCGAGCTCCAGGAGCGACTGGCGCGCGTGGTGGAGCGCATGCAGCTCGAGTACGGGCACAGGGTGAAGGTGGTGGAAGGGTACCGGACGCCGGAACGGCAGGCTCAGCTGTACGAGCAGGGTCGCTCCCAGCCCGGGCCGGTGGTCACCTGGACCACCGACTCACGCCACTCCCTGGGCAGGGCCGTCGACCTGCAGGTGGACGGTACCTGGACCGACGCGACGGCCTACGCACGCCTGCAGAAGGTGGCGGGCGAGGAGGGTCTGCTGACCCTGGGAGCTCGGGACCGCGGTCACGTCGAGCTCGCCACGTCGAAGCCGTCGGCGTCGATGGCGCCCCCGCCCCGCCCCATCGACGGCTGGACCGCACCCAAGCCGGAGCCCTCCACCAGGTCTTCGTTGCCCATGTCCTCCGGCATGGCCCCCGTGGCCGAGGTGGCCGCCGTGGCCGGGCCGGCAAGGGTCGTGCGCACCGCGGCAGCCGCCAGCCCGGCCCGGGTGGCGGTACCCGGCATGCGGGTGGGATCGCCGCGAGGGCCGTCGGAAAGCGGTGTCGACCGCATGGCCTCCGACGCCTCGGTGGCCGCCGAGCCGGCGGCGGGCGCGTTGGCGAAGCCCCTCCGCGAGGACGCCGCTTCCGAGACGGCCCTCCGCGCGGGTAGCGACAACGGTGGTCGAGAGGCCGGTGGCGGCGCGCGAAGTCGACAGGGCAATGCGGCTCCAACGTTGCCGCTCAACGCTAATGTCACCGCGTCCGAATCGTCTTCGCGACACCGGGACGCCGGGGAGGCGGGCCTCCAGGGGGCGGAGCGACGCTCCGCGGATTCGGCGGCTCAGCTGGGCGAGCTGGCGGGGGACACCGGGTCGTGGACACGCGGCGCCGACCGCTTCGCTCGTGAGCTGACGGCGCTGACCGGTGCCGGTACCGAGGCGGCGGAGAGGGTGGAGCGGATCCAGCAGCTCAGGGACGCGGCAGGACCGAGCGGACCGAGCGAGCTGCGTCTGGATCTGGACGAGCGGGAGGGACTTGGCGCGCGCATCCGCATGGCCCTCCGGGGCTCCAGCGTCGAGGCCATGATCGACATGGACGATCCGCTCTTGGCCCGCCGCCTCGAAGCCCGCATCGGAGAGCTGCATCGCGCCCTGGAAGCCAGAGGGCTCGAGCCGGCCACGCTGGGTGTGCGCACCCTGCGGCCGGTCGTGGAGGCCGCGGATCCGGCGGCGCTCAAAGGCGGGCCGGACCCCACGCGCACGATGGCGGCGGGAGAGTCGACGGGCATGGACACCGGGGCTCGCCGCGAACGGTCTGCCGGTGACGGCGACGATAGGAGCCGAGGCTGGGACGAGTCTTTCGACCGGCCCTCGCAGGACCCTGAACGGGAGGGAAACCGTGATCGATGATCTGACCGGAGTGGCCCCCGGGGCCGTTCCCCGAGAAGCGCCCGTCAACCCGGGCGGAGAGCTGGGCAAGGAGGAGTTCCTCCAGCTCCTGGTCGCGCAGCTGAGACACCAGGATCCGATGAACCCGGCGAACCCCGAGGAGTTCGCCTCACAGCTGGCCCAGTTCTCCTCGCTCGAGCAGATGATGAACATCAGCGAGAGCGTGGAGGCCATGGCGGCAGCCAACGCGGGTCTGGCGGACGAGGTCCGGGCCACGAGCGCACTGAGCGCCATCGGGCAGAAGGTTCACGCCCTCGGCGACACCGTGAGCGTGGGCGAAGACCCGAAGAAGACCACGGTAACGTTCGGCGTGGGTCCGAGCGGCGGCGGCGCCGTGCTCCGCATATACACTCCTGACGGCCGTGAGGTGGGAGTCCGTGAGCTGGGTGCCATCCCGGGCGGCCGCAATACGATCGAGCTGGGCGAGGCCGCGGACGGCCTGGAGCCCGGTCTGTACAGGTACGAGGTGGACGTGAGTCTGGACGGGGAGCCCGTCGAGGTTCAGACGCTAACCACTGCAACCATCGACGGCGTTCGATTCGGTGGCCCCTTCGGTCCGGTTCTGACCACGGCCGAGGGCCTCGAGATTCCACTCCCCGACATCCTCGAGATCGTCGGCGGGGACTGATTCCCAGGTAAGGAGAACAAGACCATGATGCGATCCCTCTTCGCCGGTGTTTCCGGTCTCCGGAACCACCAGGTCAAAATGGACGTGATCGGCAACAACATCGCCAACGTGAACACGGTGGGCTTCAAGGCCAGCCGCGTGACCTTCGAGGAAGCGTTCGCGCAGCTCGTACAGGGCGCGAGCCGTCCTCCCGGAAGCGCGAGCAACGTGAGCGGCGGGGTGAACCCGATCCAGGTGGGTCTGGGCATGAACCTCGGCTCCATCGACCTGCTCTTCACGCAGGGCAATCTGGAGTCCACCGGCGTGAACACGGACCTGGCCATCTCTGGCGACTCTTTCTTCGTGGTGTCCGACGGGGTCGGCAAGTCCTACACCCGCTCGGGCAACTTCCAGCTCGACGCCAACGGCCGGCTGGTGGCGTCGACGAACGGGTACATCGTGCAGGGGCGACTGGCGGTGGACGGTGTGCTGACCGACACGATCCAGGACATCCAGCTGCCCTTCGGTCAGAAGGCGGCTGCCAACGCCACCGAGAACATCGCGTTGGCGGGCAACCTGGACGCGGACGCAGCGATCGACGACACGCGGGAGACCACCATCACGGTGTTCGACGCCATGGGATCCACCGACGAGATGACCATCGCCTTCACGAAGGTGTCGACGACAGATTGGGACTACGCCATCACGATGGCCGACGGCACCGTCGTGTCCGGCGACGCGGGCACGCTGACCTTCGACGACCAGGGACGTATCGTCACACCGCCGGCAACGCCGTTCGAGTACACGCCGGCCAGCGGTGCGGCCAACGTGATCGTCAACATCGACTGGGGGACCGACGGCGGGATCGACGGTCTCAGCCAGTTCGCCTCGCCCAGCACGGCCGTGATCAAGGAGCAGGACGGCTACACCATGGGCGATCTCGAGCGGTTCAGCGTGGACCAGACCGGCACGATCACGGGGGCCTTCACCAACGGGGTCACCCTGACGCTGGCGCAGGTCGTCCTGGCGGACTTCAACAACCCGGCCGGCCTGATCCGCGTGGGAGACAACATGTACACGGTGTCGGCCAACTCCGGCTCGGCCGTCCTGGGTTTCGTCGGTGAGGGCAGCCAATCCGGTATCACCGCCGGGGCCCTCGAGATGTCCAACGTGGACCTGGCGCAGGAGTTCACGAGCATGATCACCGCCCAGCGTGGCTTTCAGTCCAACGCACGGGTGATCACGACCTCGGACGAGATGCTCCAGGAGCTGGTCAACCTGAAGCGGTAGCCCCCCAAGGGCCACCTGAGATGACGTAGCCCGCCGCAGGGGAAGCTCCCTGTGTGCGGGCTGCGTCATCGCTCGTGAGCGAACCAGGCGTCGAGACCCGGCTCCGGCAGGACCCCCCAGCCTCCTCTCCCCGCACGAACCGGCAGAAGTGACCGGGTCGGGCTTCTTCCAGCCCGGAAAAGCATGCCGGCCCGCCTTCCCAACCGGCCGTGGTCCAGGACGGACCGATGCTTGGTAAGCGTTCTCAAGTCATTAATTGACAGCATTTTAGATAGTTGTGTCACGGTCGCCGCTCCGGGCGACGGCGCTGGTACGGCACGTGCCCTTGCCCCAGGCGGCACCCTCCATGGACTCAGGCGAGTCTACGCCCGGATGGCGGCATCGAGGCGCCGGCGACCAGCAGGCGTTCGAAGGTGAGAACAGCGAGAGGAAAAGAACCGCATGGACGAGTCTACCGAGGACGTGGCGGCCGAGGCCGCCGACCAGGGCGACGAAAAGAAGCCGAAGAAGGGCATCGTCGTGCCTCTCCTCGCCGCCCTGATCGGTCTGGGTGGGGGCGGGGCGCTGGGCGTCATGTTCCTCGGACCCATGATCGGAATCAAGCTCGCCGCCTCCGCACCTCTCCCGGACTCGGACTCGGAGGAGGACGACCACGGAGGTGGCGGACACGGCGAGGAGGGCGAAGCGGCGGCCGACGGTGAGCAGCTCCACCTGATCGACAACCTGGTGGTGAATCCGGCGGGATCCGGCGGCACTCGCTTCCTGTTGGCCAGCGTGGCGCTCGAGCCCGCGAGCGAGTCGGTGACGGAGGAGCTGGCATCCCGGGACGTCGAGCTGCGGGACGCCCTTCTCCGGACCCTCGGCAGCAAGACCGTGGACGAGCTGGTGGACATCAACCTCCGCGAGGCCCTCGCGACCGAGCTGCTCGGTGCCGTCGAGGCCATCGTCGGCGAGGGAGAGATCCGCCGCGTCTTCCTTCCCCAATACGTCATCCAGTAGGCGAGCCGTGAGCGACGAGAATCTGCCGGAGAGCGAGATCGAGGCTCCCGAGGTCCGTGAAGACCTCGAGGAGCAGGAGCAGCTGGAGCCGACGCCCGTGGTGCAGGTCGGCGTGCACCGGTACGACTTCCGCCGGCCCGAGAGGATCTCGAAGGACCGGAAGCGATCGCTCCAGGCCATGTACGAGCTGCTCGCCAAGGGTCTGGAGAGCTGGCTCACGGGGCGGGTGCAAGATCAGATCGAGCTTCGCCTCGATCGGGTCGAGCAGCTCACGTTCGGCGAGCTCATCACGTCTCTGCCCTCTCCCTGCGCTTCCTACATCGTCGACGTGTCGGGCTCGGGTCAGCAGGGTCTGATCGAGTTCGGTCACGAGTTCGCCTACTACTGCGTCGACCGGCTTCTGGGAGGCGTCGGCAAGCCCGTGATCCCCGACCGGTCCCTGACGGCCATCGAGCGGGAGCTCGTGCAGATCGTGGCCGAGCGGGTGGCCCACCGACTCTCGGACGTGTGGAGAGACTACGTCAGCCTCGAGATGACCGTGGCGGGCTTCGAGTCCATCCCGGAGATGCTGCAGGCGGCGAACCGCGAGGATCCTGTGCTCTTGGCGTACCTCGAAGTGAAGATGGGGGAGTTGGCATCCACGATTCTCCTCTGCCTGCCCTTCGCGGCGCTCGAGAAGTTCTTCACGGGCACCTCGAACCGTCGGCATCAGGTAGCCCAGGGCACGCCCGAGGAACGACGGGCGGAGCGTGGCCATCTCGAGGACTCCGTGCGGGCCGCCAAGCTGGTCCTCGGCGCCCGGCTGCCGGAGATCGCTCTCTCCATCAAGGAGCTCAGGGATCTCGAGGTCGGCGGGCTCCTCACCACCGGCCTGTCTCTGGACACCGAGCTCCACGTCTACGTGTCCGGTCAGCGTCGGTTCACGGCCCAGCCGGGCCGATCCGGCAAGCGCCTGGCGGTCCGCGTCAACGAACTGCTGAAGCCGGAGCCGGACGACATCATCGACCCAGAACGTGAGAGGATTTGACCGTGACCACTGATGACACGCAGGGCGGGGCTCCCGAGCAGGAGCCGGGCCATTCCGACGCCCCCGTGGACGACGCCGATCAGCTGACCGCCTCCGGGCCCGAAGCCGGTGCGGTGGGGAGCCCCGGGCTCGACGCGGTGCCTAGCGCCGAAGAGCAGATCGGGGATCAGCTCGGCCAACCGGCGCCGGAGTTCGACGAGTTCGCGGGGGTCGGCAACATACCCGGCGAAGCGGCGTCGCTCGCCCTGCTCTACGACCTCACGCTGCCCGTGGCCATCGAGCTGGGCCGGACCCGCATGTCGGTCCAGGAGCTTCTCGGCCTCGGCCGGGGAAGCGTGATCCAGTTGGATCGCCTGGCCGGTGAGCCGGTGGACGTGTTCGTCGGAGACCGACGCTTCGCGGAAGGCGAAGTCGTCGTGGTAGGCGAACAGTTCGGTGTGCGAATCACGCGCATCATCGCCCCCCCCGTGAGTCCCGCCGAGGAGGCCGCTTGACGGCACCGTCGCTGTTGGGGGTCGGCGCGGCGCTCGCGTTCGTGCTGGCCCTGATCGCTCTTCTGGTCCGCGTCGTCCGGGGCTTTGCGCCGGGTACGCTCTCCGACCGCTCGCCGCGCCTGGAGGTGCTGGCGCGCGTCGGCCTGGCCCCCAAACAGGGGCTGGCCGCCGTCCGGTTCGGAGACCGCACCGCGCTGGTGTCGTGGGGTGAGGGGGGGGTGCGCATGTTGATGGAGGAGGACGGTGCCGCCGTGTCCGCCGACGCAGCGGGCAGGGATCGACCCGCCCCGGCGCCCGCCGCCACCTTTGGTGCACTGCTCAGCGGTGCCCGGAGCCGACAGGCCGCGAGCGGGCACCCGGTGCCGGAACCAAACGGGCTCGTCGCCAGCGCTGCCGCGACCGGCGGGGCGTCCAGGGCGATCCCCTGGCTCGCCCGCCGGTTCAAGGGAGCGATGAAGACCACCGGGTTCGGCCTCGTGGTGGTGCTGGCCTCCGCCACCGCCCCGAGCCTGGCCGGCGCCACCCCGGTGACGTCGGTCGCCTCGACGGCCGCCTCGTGGCAGAGCCAGGCCGGTACCAACCAGGCCGGCGCCCCCACCGGCTCCCCGGCCAACGGCGCGGGCAGGCCGGTAGAGGATCTCCTGGCCGAGGCGCTTCGCTCGATGGGCGTCGGCGGCGGCGGGACCGACGAGGAGGGTGGCCTTCGCCTCGTGGGGCCCGTGGGCACCGTGATCTTCCTGGGCTTCCTGACGCTTCTGCCGACCCTGCTCCTGCTCATGACCAGCTTCACGCGGATCCTGGTCGTGCTGCATCTGCTGAAGCAGGCCATCGGCACCCAGACAGCGCCACCAGCGCACCTCCTGGCGGCCATGGCGCTCCTCCTCACGGGCTTCGTCATGTCGCCCACGCTGGCCGAGGTGAACCGCACCGCGCTGACCCCGTGGATGGATGGCGCCATCGACGAGGCTCAGATGCTGTCGACGGCCTCCGTGCCGTTCCGGAACTTCATGCTGGAGGGAGCCCGGGAGGCCGACCTCGCCAGCTTCGTCGACATGAGCGGAACAGAGCCCGAAACGGTGGACGACATCCCCCTGGTCGTGGTGACGTCAGCCTTCGTGACCAGCGAGCTCACCAACGCGTTCAAGATGGGATTCGCCCTGTTTCTGCCGTTCATCGTCATCGACATCGTCGTGGCGTCGATCCTCATGAGCATGGGCATGTTCATGCTGCCCCCGGTCATGGTGTCGTTGCCTTTCAAGCTGCTGCTGTTCGTCCTGGTCGATGGCTGGTCCTTGGTGGTGTCCAGCCTGGTGAGGAGCTTCTGACATGCCCATGGCCCTCGTGCTGGACATGGCCCGCGACGCGGCGTGGCTCTCCCTTCTGGTGGCTGGTCCGCTGCTGGGGGTGGCGCTCCTGGTGGGCCTCCTGGTGAGCATTCTCCAGGCGGTGACGTCGATCCAGGAGCAGACCCTGACCTTCGTGCCCAAGCTGTTCGCCGTGGGGGCCACCATGCTCCTGCTGCTGGCGTGGATGCTCCAGCACATGATGCGGTACACGACCGAGCTGTTCCGGTCCCTGCCTTCGCTGGTGGGCTGACATGGTGTGGGGACCCGACCTGACCCACGGTACGGCTCTGCTGAGCCTGCGCCTCACGGGCGTCCTCGTCACGGCCCCCATGTTCAGCGCACGGCTTCTGCCCGTGCGGGTTCGCACCGCGACGCTGGTCGTCCTGACAGCCGCCCTGGTGCCCGCGGCTCTTTCGTCCGCCGTCGCGCCCCGGGTGGACGCGCTGTCCATCCTCGCCGAGGGCCTGGTCGGCGTGGTGCTGGGGCTCGGCGCCGCCGTGTTCGTGGGCGCCGCGGAGTCCGCAGGCGACATGCTCGCCGTACAGATGGGCCTGTCCGGGGGCAATGTCCTGGATCCCTTGAGCAACACGCAGATGCCCGTCATCGGCCAGCTCATGGGCCTCCTGGTTCTGGCGTTGATCCTGGCGGTGGACGGACACCTCATCATCCTCGGTGCCTTGAGCAGGTCCCTCGAGCTCATGCCACTTGGGGGACTGCTGGACTTCGAGGGCGGCTTCAGGGCGGCGGCTGGACTCGGCGGACACCTCTTCGTGCTCGGTCTCCGCTTCGCTGCCCCTGTGGTCGCCGCGATGATGATCGCGAACGCCGCGCTGGGCGTGATCGCGAAGACCGTCCCGCAGCTGAACGTGCTGATGGTCGCCTTTCCCGTGTTCATCGCCATCGGGCTCTTCGTCCTGGCCGCGACGCTTTCCATGGTCGCCACCTTCTTCACCGGCTGGCCCGACGCCTACCTGGACCTCGTGTCCGGAGTCCTCGAGCGGCTGGCCCTGGCCCCTGGGGCACCCTAGATGGCTGAGGAGAGCCTGCAGGAAAGGACCCAGGCGCCGACGCCCAAGCGGCGTCAGGACGCGAGGAACAAAGGTCAGGTGCCTCGAAGCCAGGAGGTGACGACGGCCTTTCTCCTTCTGTCCGCTGCGGCCTTGCTTCACGTCGGCGGCACCTCCCTGTCCCGGTCCATGGCCGAGCTCTTCGGGCTCGTGACCCTTCAGGCGTCGGCCATGCCGACCGGCGTGCAGGGCCTCGCTGGCTGGCTCCGGGGATGGGGCCTCCACGTCATGGGGGCCATGGCTCCGTTTCTCCTGGGCATGGCAGGCGTCGCACTCCTGGTGGGTGCCATACAGGCCCGTGGCGTGCTGACGGTAGAGCCGCTCAAGCCTCAGTGGTCCAAGCTGGATCCGATCCAGAACATCAAACGCATCTGGGGCGTGCGCGCCGTGGCGGAGCTGGCCAAATCCCTGCTCAAGCTCACGATCGTGTCCGGTGCGGCCTACTTCGCCCTCTCTCGGGCGCTGGACCAGATCCCCGCCCTCGGCCAACAGGGGCCCTTCGCGCTCCTGGTCGTGATCCGATCGTCGGCGGTCCGGCTGTTGGCGTCCGTCGGGGGCGCCTACCTCTTCCTGGCGCTGGGAGACTACGCCTTCCAGCTCTGGCAGCATGAGCGGCAGCTCAAGATGAGTCGCGAGGAGATCAAGCGGGAGCAGAAGGAGACGGAGGGCGACCAGATCGTGAAGGTGCGCCGTCGCACCATGGCCCGGCAGATGGCTCGCCGCCGCATGATGCTCTCGGTGAGCGAGGCGGACGTGGTGGTCACCAACCCCACCCACATCGCCGTGGCGCTCAAATACGATCCCGAGAAGGCGTCGGCCCCGGTCGTGCTGGCCATGGGGGCCCGGAAGGTGGCCAAGCGGATCAAGAAGCTGGCCATGGACGCCGGCGTGCCGGTGGTGGAGAACAAGCCCCTGGCCCGAGCGCTTTTCGCCGCGGGCCGGGTGGGCTTCCCGATCCCGGTGGAGCTCTATGTGGCGGTGGCAGAGGTGCTCGCGTTCGTGATCCGCCAACGTGACAAGCGCGCGGCGTGGGCGGGGAGCGGCGTGGCATGAGCGTCTCGACCGCGACCCCCTCGGCAGGGCAGACCATGCTCGGCGACCTCTCCGGGGACCTGAGGAAGAACGGCGAGATGATCGCCGTCATCGGCATCGTGTTCGTGGTGGGGCTCCTGGTCATGCCCCTGCCCGCCGTGCTGCTGGACCTCTTCCTGGCCCTGAGCATCGCCTCGTCGCTCATCGTCCTGTTGGTCGCGCTCTACACGGACAGGCCGCTCCAGTTCTCGAGCTTCCCGTCGCTACTGCTCCTGCTGACGCTCTACCGGCTCGCCCTCAACGTCAGCTCCACCCGCTTGATCCTCGGGAAGGGTGACGCGGGCCGAGTCATCGAATCGTTCGGCGAGTTCGTGATCGGGGGCAACTACGCCGTTGGCGTCGTGATCTTCCTGATCCTGGTGGGCATCAACTTCATCGTCATCACCAAGGGCGCGGGGCGGGTGGCGGAGGTGGCGGCTCGGTTCACGCTCGATGCCATGCCGGGGCGTCAGATGAGCATCGACGGCGACCTGAGCGCCGGTCTGATCGACGACGCCGAAGCGAAGCGGCGTCGCGAGGAGGTGTCCCAGGAGGCGGATTTCTACGGCGCGATGGACGGTGCCGCGAAGTTCGTCCGTGGCGACGCCATCGCGGGCCTGCTGATCACGGCCATCAACATCCTGGGTGGACTGTTCGTGGGCGTGGTCCAACGCGGACTTCCGGTGAGCCGCGCCCTCTCGGACTACACGCTGCTGACGGTGGGTGACGGGCTCGTGAGCCAGATCCCGGCCCTGGTCATCTCGACGGCGGCGGGCATCATGGTCACGTCGTCATCGGGGGGCGACCGTGTCGCCGAAGCCGTCATGCGACAGATCAGCCGTACTCCGCGGCCCTGGTGGATCGCCACCGGCTTCCTCGGCGTGCTGGCCCTGGTGCCGGGCCTGCCCACGATTCCGTTCCTGGCCCTCGCGGTTGGAGCCGCCGTAACCGCCCAGATGGTGGCAGGCTCGGAGTCCTCCGATCCGGTGGCCCCCTCGCCCACCGCTCCCGCCGAGGTGCAGGAGCTGCCGGCCGAGAGCCACAGCCCGGTCCACGACCTTCTCCAGATCGATCCGGTGGAGCTCGAGATCGGCTACGCGCTCATTCCGCTGGTGGACGATGGGCAGGGCGGCGACCTCCTGGAGCGTATCAAGCTGCTGCGGAAGCAGGCCGCTCTGGATCTCGGGATCCTGGTGCCGCCCATCCGCATCCGGGACGACGTGAGGCTACAGGCCAACGAGTACGTGGTGAAGGTGCGAGGCAGCGAGGTGGCGCGGGGCGAGGTCATGCCCCGGATGCTCATGGCGTTGGACACCGGCGGCGTCGTGGCCCAGGTCGAAGGGGTCGACACCGAGGATCCGTCCTTCGGCATGCCCGCCAGGTGGATCACCGGCACCCGGCGCGTCGAGGCCGAGACGAACGGCTACGTCGTCGTGGAGCCATCCACTGTGGTGGCCACGCATTTGATGGAGAGCCTCAAGGCCAGCGCCGCCGATCTGCTGGGTCGTCAGGACGTACAGGAAATGGTGGACACGCTCAAGGAGACACACCCGGCGCTGGTCGAGGAAGTGGTCCCGACGCGGATCCCGTTGGGCGTCCTCCACCGGGTACTCCAGCGACTGCTCAAGGAGCGGATCCCGATCAGGAACCTCGTGACGATCCTCGAGGTGCTGGCCGACGTCTCGGACCAGACCAAGGATCCCGAGGCGCTCACCGAGCACGTGCGTCGGGCCCTGGCGAACGTCATCGGCGAGGTCTTCGTGGACGACCAGGGTGCCGTCCGCGCCATCACCATCGGACCACGCCTCGAGGCGTCGCTCATGGGCCTGTTCAGCCCGCGCGGCGGCAGCGCGGCCCAGAGCATGATGAACCCCGACACCCTCACGGGACTGCTGGGCGACCTGGACAGGCTCGCACGCACCCACGCCGACGACGGGCGGCCGCTGCCCGTGGTGACCCCACCGGGGCTTCGCGTCGGCGTACGCCGATTGATCGAACCCGTACTGCCCAACGTGCCCGTGGTTTCCCTGGCGGAGCTTCCGTCCCAGGTGAGTCTGCGGAGCGTAGCAACCTGGGAGATGGACGATGCAGCTTGAGACGTTTCGTGGATCGGAGCCCCGCAAGGTGGCACAGCAGGTCCGAGAGGTCCTGGGCGAGGACGCGATGATCATTCGCACCCGAACCCGTAGGGTCGGTGGTCGCGAGCTGGTGGAGGTCGTGGCGGCCAGCGGTGAGGCCGTGGAGTCGTTTCGCCAACGTCTGGATGGTAGCCGAGTAGCCACGGAGCGGCGTTCGCGGGGCCTGCGCAGGGTGGGTCCGTACGTGATCGCCCTGGTGGGTCCCACGGGCGCCGGAAAGACCACCGCCGCCATGAAGATGGCCCTCCACCCCAAAGCCCTGGGACAGCGGAAGGTGGGCCTCGTGACCCTGGACACCTTCCGTCCCGGGGCGGTGGAGGAGCTGCAGACCTACGCCGAGATCGCCGGTCTGCCCATGGAGGTCCTGTACCATAGCCAAGAGCTCCCAGCGGCGCTCCAGCGCCTCCGGGATCGGGACGTCATCGTGGTGGACACGCCCGGCCGGAGCCCCCGGACGGATCAGTCCGGCGCGGAGTGGCGCCAGATCCTCGAAGCGATGCAGCCCGACGAGGTACACCTGGTGCTGCCGGCAGGTCTGCGCCTCGACGTCGCCGTGCGGGTGAAGAGCGGCCTCGCCGACTGCGGGACCACGCACGTCCTCTTCAGCAAGCTGGACGAGGCCGGTGGCGACGAGGGGCTGGCCGAGCTGGCCCAGAGCGTGGGCCTGCCCGCGCGGTGGGTCGCCGATGGCCAGGAGATCCCCGCCGATCTGCTGCCTGCCGAGCCGAGAATCCTGGGCGCGCTGGGGCTGGCGCCGTCCGCCGCGTCCGCGGCTCCCCTCGAGGCTGCCGGATGAGCACGTCGGTAGACTCCCTGAGGGCGTTCGTCGCTCGAAACGGTCGGGGCGTCGGCCCAGACCCCCACCCCGGCGTCGTGGTCTTCGGCGCCGGCAAGGGGGGAGTGGGCACGTCCACGGTGGCGGCGCTCGTCGCGTTGGCCGGGGCCGAGCGCGGACTCGACGTGCTGCTTGTGGACGCCGACGAGAACGTGGGCAGCCAGCACCTTCTTCTGGGAATCACGGATCCCGGCCCAGGAATCGGCTCGCTTCGAGGCGGCGCTCGTTCGCCCGAGGACCTCGT
Organism: Gemmatimonadota bacterium; assembly: GCA_039587535.1. Classification (GTDB taxonomy): domain Bacteria; phylum Gemmatimonadota; class Gemmatimonadetes; order Longimicrobiales; family Gaopeijiaceae; genus JAWLHJ01. The sequence goes on along the minus strand of JBDHIF010000026.1, from coordinate 8,813 downwards.
CCTGGACGTGGCGCCCGGGCTGAAACTCCTTCCCGGAGGCGGCGCCGGAGACGCAGGGACCCTGGCCGCGGCAGTTGCCGAACGCAGAGCGCTCCTGGCGCGCGTGTCGAGCCTCTACTCCCGGTTCGATCTGATCGTCGTTGACGGAGGGTCTCGTCTGGAGTCCGTCATGGCGGCGTGCCGGACCGGGGCAGAGCGGCTCCTGGCGGTCACGGCCCCGGACCGTATTTCGCTCGCGGCCGGCTACGCGCTGTTCAAAGTGGCGAAGGCGCGCTACCCCGACATGCCCGTAGAGGTGATCGTGAACGGCGCTTCGGCCCGCCGGGCGGACGACGTCTTCCACGTGGTGCACACGGCCGCCGAGACATTCCTCAGCTCCCCTGTGGGATTCGCGGGGTCGGTACCCGAGGATCCGACGCTGCGGGCCAATCTCGACGCCGGTGTGCCTCTCCCGCTGGCGGGGCCCGGCTCGGCGGCCCAAGAGGTCGTGGCTCACTGGACCCCCCGTCTACTGTCACGTCACTCCCGCGCGACGGCGATCGCTCTTCTCTAGCGTGGTGATGCAGAGGTCCGGTCGCTAGCGAGAGGGCCGATGCGCCCCAGCCGAGCTTCCCCACACCGTGCCCCCTCCCGGAACGTGCTTCCCCCGGCAATACCCTCCGGGTCAGACCCGGAAGATCCTGCCGCAAGCCCCCTTCAGACGCGTGACCAACGGAGAGTCACTCGAATCGGTGAATACATGTAAGAGCAGATACCACAAGTATTTAGGAGATATGCAACCACTCGTTGGCCGACGCCGCCCGTCTGGTACGGCACATGCCTGGGAGAAGAGCCTGAAGGTCAGCTTGAACGCTGCCACAAGGCGCAGGATGGAAACATGGAACCGACTGAACTCTGGGAAGCGTACCAGGAGAACGGCGACCAGACGGCCCGCGAGGCGCTACTGGACCGGCATCTCCGACTCGTACATCACGTCGCCCGGCAGCTCATGAAGACGAGTCGCCTGGACGCCGAGTTCGACGAGCTGGTAAGCGCCGGGACCATCGGCCTCATCAAGGCCATCGAGAACTTCGATCCGTCCAGGGGATTGGCCTTCAGCACGTTCGCGGCCCCACGCATCCGGGGCGCCATCCTCGACGACTTCCGGCGGCGCGACCATGCGCCCCGCTCGATTCGGCGGAAGCAGCGGGAGCTGTCTCACGCCCGCGAGCATCTGATGGCCACCCTCGACCGGACCCCCAGCGACGAGGAGCTGGCCGATCACCTGGGGATCGAGGTCGAGAAGCTCTGGAGGTGGAAGAGGGACACGGAGCGCGCCGTCCACATCTCGCTGGACCGCCCGGTGGACCCTTCGGCACCCAGGAGCACCACGCCCGAGCAGATCATCACCGATCAGGACAGCGAGGAGATCGAGCATTCCCTGACCTTCGACGAGGAGGTGGGGATTCTCAGGGACGAGATCCTCGAGCTGAAGGAGCAGGAGCGCATCGTGCTCTCGCTCTACTACTTCGAGGAGCTCAAGCTCCATGAGATCGCCACGGTGCTGGGCGTAACCGAGTCCCGCATCTCGCAGATCCGCTCCAAGGCCCTCAAGAACCTCCGTTCCCGCATGGGTCATCTGCGGGAGACTGCGGCCGGCTGATCATGAGCTCCCTCATCGCGCTGACCCTCGTCGCCGTCCTGCAGACCGCCGCCCCCGAAGCGGCGGCAGACTCGGCGACCGGTCAGGAAGCACCCGACTCGACCGTCATCGCGGATGCGTCGGCGGACTCCATCGCTCCGGCCGGGCAGCCTGCCGTCGAGCCACTGATCGATCGGACGCCCAGCGAGCTCGTGGCGCACCGGATTCGGGAAGCGCTGGGTGAGCCCCACGACGCTGCGTCTTGGCAGCGCCTGGCCGACGCGCTCCCCGGACTGGCCCAGGCCGGCGGTGAGACGGATCCGGACCTGACCCGCGCCGGCCTCCTGGCCGACTCCATCGCAACGGCCATCCTGGAAGGGGACCTTGGCGGTTCGGCTGCCACCGGTCCGGCGGGCAGCGCCACCGATGCCACGACGCCCTCACGTGCGGCGGCGTCAGTTGCGGATGAGACGACGAATGAGGGCGCGGCCCACCGGTTCGAAGCTCTCACCGGCGGCCTCGAGGCGGTGCGGGGGTGGTGGGCTCCCCTTGGGCGGCGCCTCGGTCACTGGTCGGGGTCGGCCGTACGAGGCGTCCCGCGGGTTCTCACCCGCATCGACGAGATCCCGACCGAGGCTCGTCTGGGCTTCGGCGGCCTCGCGCTCTGGTTGGCCGCCTTCGCCGTGGCCCTGTCGGGGCGCCGCCGCCGAGCCCGCCATCGTGCCGTGACGGCCAGCGATCCCGGCACGGGCTCCGCCCTGTGGGCGGTGCGGCACTTGGCCGCCACCGGCGTGCCACTGTGCGAAATCGCCCGCAAGACCGGCATGGCCCAGGACGCCGTCACGTTCATCCTGTCGCCGGCGGCCCGGAACGGGCTGGCTGGAGCTCCGGCGGGGCAGCCGCCCTCCGGCGAAGGTCCTGTCCCCCTGCTCCTCTCCGACCCCGGACGGAGTGGGGGGGAATCCGGCCGTGCCTTTCGGGACGGCCGGGTCACATACGCGCCACCGGGCCAGCCGGCACCCGGTCGAGAGGAGGGACTCACGTGAAACCCGATGGAATCGACAGCGCCGTCCGGGCGCTCCGCTATTGGGAGCGACGCCAGGAGGTGATGAGCCACAACCTGGCCAACGTGTCCACCACCGGCTTCAAGGGCGAGCGGGTTTTCGCGCGACTGCTGGCCGACCAGGCCACCGGTCCCGAGGCGCGAAGCCGCACCGACTTCAAGGCGGGGACCGTCGCGCCCACGGGTCGCCCCCTCGACCTGGCCATCGAAGGCGATGGCTTCTTCGTGGTTCGGACCCCTGGCGGCGACCGGCTCACGCGGGCCGGCGCGTTCTCGGTGGACGACACCGGCACGCTCATGGACGGGGCCGGCAACGAGGTCCTCGACCGGGGCAGGCGTTCGGTGGTTCTGCCTCCCGGACAGGTGGAGGTGACGCAGCAGGGCGAGGTCATGGTCGACAACGCCGTGGTCGCCGTGCTGCGGCTCGAGCGGGCTCCTGACGACGCCGTGCTCGAGCGAGAAGGAAGTCTCTACTACGTGCCGGCCGAGGAGCGCGTGCTCCTCCGGGACGGTGACGTGAAGGTCCGACAGGGACACCTGGAGGAAAGCAACGTGAACGCAGTGGGAGCGCTGGTGGACATGATCGAGATCCAGCGCTCCTACCAGGCCGTTCAGCGGTCCGTGCAGGCCGCGGACGACGTGATGGATACCATCGCCAACGATCTGGGTCGCCTCGGCTAACCGGCCGCGGGCGTACCGGAATGCCGCAGGGGAGCAGAGCGCTCCGGAGGCGGCAGGCGATCACGAAACCGATAGACGGGAGCGACCGACGATGTCCGACCCCTCACTCAAGACCGCAGCCACCGGGATGATGGCGCAGCAAACCCGGGTGGAGGTCATCGCCAACAACCTGGCGAACGTGAACACGACCGGCTTCAAGCGTAGCCGGGCCCACTTCGAGGACCTCCTCTACCAGGCGGAGCAGACGACCCAGTCCGTGCAGAACCCGGACGCCAATACGCTCGAGGCCGTGCAGGTGGGCCGGGGCGTGCGTCTGGCCGGTGTCGAGCGGATCGGCAACCAGGGACCGCTGGAGCCGACGGGCCGGCCTCTCGATCTGGCCATCGAGGGCCCGGGCTACTTCCAGGTCGAGTTGCCCGACGGCACGCTGGCCTACACCCGGGACGGCAGCATCCGAGTGTCCGACCAGAGTGTCCTCGTGACCCACGGCGGATACACCGTGGCCCCCGGCATCGCGATTCCGGACGACGCCATGGAGCTCGGCATCTCCAAGACCGGCGTGGTGAGCGTGGTCGTCGCCGGATCGGGCGACTCCATCGAGATCGGACGCATCGAGATGGCTCGCTTCACCAACGCACCCGGCCTGCGGGCCGTCGGAGAGAACCTGTTCCTGCAGACCTCTGCGTCCGGCTCGCCGACGCTGGGCTTTCCGCAGGAGGACGGCTTCGGGAAGGTCCTCCAGGGACACCTCGAAGGCAGCAATGTCGAGATCGTCCAGGAGATGGTGGAGATGATCACGGCCATGCGGGCCTACGAGATCAACTCGAAGGCCGTGCAGACCTCCGAGGAGATGTCCCAGACCGCCACCAACCTCATCCGTTAGAACGGCCGGGATCCATGGCCTTCGTGGTGCTGACCGCAGTGGCTCTGACGGCCGCATACGGGCTCCAGACGCCCGGACCGACGGGCGTGGTCGACCTGGCGTCCCAGGCCCCGCACTCGGCTGCTCCGGCGTCGGTGGGGGGCCAGGGGTCCGTCGGCTCGGCGGTCCGGGACAGCGTGGCCGCGCGGTGGGATACGCCCGCCGATCGCGTCGTGCTCGACTGGGGCTCGTCGAACGGTGCCCGGCAGGACGAGACGGCTGCCGCCGTCGAGCTCCTGGGCTCCGGCACGGGAGGCTACTGGGTCGCGTCGTTCGCGACCCGATCCGGCGAGGTCGTCCGGGTCCGCGTGCGGGCCGGCGTGATCCGTTCCCGACCCGTGGCGGCGCGGGCACTCGAGCGGGGGTCGGTCCTCTCGGCGGACGATGTCACGTACGACGCGGTCACCGAGTGGGGCCCACTGGATGCAGCGCCCGAAGCCGAGGCGGCTCCGGGATGGGTGACGCACCGCGTCATCGCGGAGGGAGACGTGCTCCGATCGCCCGCCGTGGCTCCGGCCCCGGCCGTGGAGTCCGGCCGGCCCGTCGAAGCGCTATGGCGCCGGGGCGCCGTGGAGGTCGTTCTGCAGGGCAGGGCCCTGGGGACGGCCGCCGTAGGTCGAGACGTTTACGTCCGGACCGAGGACGGACGACGGTTCCGGGGGGTCGTTCAGGCACCCGGCCGCGTCCTGCTCGAGCCCGGCACGCGAGAGTAGCCATGAAGAACTCGAATTGGATGTGGTCGGCGCTCCTTCTAGCCGGTCTGCTGGCGCCCGCCGAGGCTCGAGCCCAGGCGCCGGACAGCGCGGTCGCTGCGCCGGCGGCCCTTCCCCAACAGGTGGTGAGCCCGCCCGCACCCGCGGCGACCACCCGCCGGGTGCGACGCTCCTGGACCGCGGACAGCAAGCCGCTCCTCGTAGGCGACGTCATCACGATCCTGATCGACGAGCACACCCTCGCCACGGCCGACCTGGCGGAGCTGAGGGACAAGGACCGGGACCGTGATCTCGACTTTTCCCTGGGGCTGGCGGGCTCTCTCACACGCGGCAGGGTGTCCTTGCTCAACGACGCGTCCGAGCGTACCCGCGGCGAGGCCGCACGGAGAGAGCGGTTCACGGCCGAGATCACCGCCCGCGTTCTGGAGATCGGTCCCGGAGGCGTGGCGCAGATCGAAGGAGTGAAGAGACTGCAGATCGACGATCATGAGCAGGCCATCACCCTGCGGGGGTGGATCCGGGCCGAGGACGTATCGGTCCTGAACACCGTGGAGTCCTGGCGCGTGGCCAACGCCGAGGTGCTCTACGAATCGAATGGCGAGCTGCAGAACGCGCCCGCCGGCATCCTGGGCAAGATCTTCGAGTTCATCTGGTGAGGACGGACAACGTGCGCGATTTCACCCGACTTCGGTGGTCCGGGACCTTCTCAAGTGGTCCAACGACCCTGCCGATGCTTCTGGTCACGGCGGCCCTGGTGGCCCTGGTCCCCGGCGCTGTGGACGGTCAGCAATCGAGAATCCGCGACCTGACGGTGGCGGAACAGGACATCCCGGTTCGGCTCATGGGCTACGGCCTTGTCACGGGTCTGGACGGCACGGGCGACCGGGTCATCGGAGGGTTCAGCTCGGGCCATACGGTTCGCTCGATCGCGAATGTGCTTCGTCGCTTCGGCGTCGAGGTGCCCGAGAACATCCTCCGGACCCGGAACGTGGCCGCCGTGCTGGTGACGGCAGAGGTGTCGCCGTACCTGAGGCCCGGAGGTCGGATGCCGATTCACGTGTCCTCGGTCGGTGACGCCGTCTCCCTGCGAGGCGGCGTGCTCTGGCTGACACCTCTGGTCGCAGATCCGGGAGGAGAGCCCGTGGGGAGTGCACAAGGAGCGCTGCTGGTCAGCGAGGCGACGGAGTTCGCCTCGTCGGGTTACCAGGTGGAAACCACGGCCCGGATCCCGGAAGGCGGGCTCCTCGAGCAGGCCCTGGGCTCCCCGGACTTCGCGAGCACCTCGGTGTTGTACCTGCGGCGCCCCGACCTGGGCACGGCAGCGCGGATCGCTCAGGCGATCAACGGTGCGCTGGGTGCCGGCTCGGCCGCGGTGGAGGACCCGGGGGCGGTCACCCTGGCGCTTCAGGGCGACGCCGCCGACCTGGCCATCACCCTGTCGCAGATCGGAGATCTGCCGGTGATCCGGCAGCGGGAGGCGCGCGTGGTCATCGACGGGCGTGACGGCACCGTCGTGGCCGGAGGGGGCATCCAGGTGGGCGAGGCCGTCGTCAGCCACGGGAGCATGACCCTGGCCATCGGCGGCGCCCCCGGTGCCCCGGGCGCCGTCGGCGACCTGAGGGTGCCCGAGGGCACGAGCGTACAGGAGGTGGCCGCGGCTTTGCACGCCGTGGCGGCGCCGCCCCGGGCGATCGCGGCGGTGTTCGAATCCCTGAAAGAGGTGGGAGCGATCTCTGCGGAGGTCACGATTCGATGAGCGACCCGATCAGCGGTGCAGGGCCTGGCGGTCCCGAGGGGATCTTCGAGGCGCTGAGGGACGGCCGGATCCAGGGCGACGAAGCTCGCCTGAAGGCGGCGGCGTCGCTCCTCGAGAGCTCGTTCTACCAGGAGCTGTTCAAGGCGATGCGGGACACCGTTCCCGATACCGGGCTGCTGAGCGGGGGCGGCGGTGAGGAGATGTTCACCTCGCTGCTGGACCAGCACCTGGCCGACGAAGCGGCGGCCCGACTCGAACGGGGTCTGGCGGAAGCCCTGTACAGACAGCTGCAGCCGGTGGGTTCGGGCGACGGTCCGGCGGCGAGTGACGCGCTCCCGGGTGGGCCGGGAGCCGATTCCGGGACGGAGGAGGGTGCGTCGTGAACGGCGAGGAAGACCGGCTGGCTCCCGGCGTAGGGGACTCCCGGGGTCCGGGGAAGGAGAAGGGGCGACTTCTGGACGCGCTGCTCTCCGAGGCCCGCCTCCTGGACAGGCTGCGCGACGTCCTCAGCGATCAGCGGAACGGCGTGGCGAGGGATGATCTGGAGGCAGTGGACGAGAGTGTCTACGCCGCCCAGCGGATCCTCCTGACCATTGCCGAGGCCCGCCGTCGCCGACGCTCGCTCATGCAGCTGCTGGGCGGGGTGGCGGACGTCAGCCTGGACGACCTGGAGCGGGCGCTCGGGCCCCTGATGGACGACGAGATTCGCCGGGCCCGCTCGGAGCTGGAGGCCGCTGCCCGACGGTTGGCTGCGGAGCTGGACATCAACCGGCGCGTGCTACAGAGCGCCATCAGGACCGGTGAGACGTACGTACGCGCCCTGTACGGTGCGGCTGGCGAAGCGAGTGCGTACTCGCCCGACGCGAGCCAGAACGCGCAGGCGGGCACCGGTCTCCTATTGAACAGGCAGGTCTGAGATGCCTTCTCTCGGCAGCATTCTGTCCATCGCGAGCTCGGCGCTGCGAACGCAGCAACAGGCCATGAACGCGACGGCCCACAACATCGCGAACGCCGGTACCGAAGGCTACGCACGCCAGGTCCCCGTGATCGCCGAGTTGCCGGCGGTGAAGATGCCGAACGGCGTGTTCGGCACCGGTGCCGGCGTCGTCGACATCGCTCAGATCCGGGACCACTACGCGGACGGAACCTATCGCCGGGAGCTCGGCTACTCGTCCCGGGACGGCATGCGGAGCGGCTTGCTGGGACGGATCGAGGGGATCTTCGCAGAGCCCACCGAGGGGGGGCTGGGCGCCAAGATGGACACGTTCTTCCTGGCGTTCTCCGAGCTGGCCACCAACCCGACGGACGGCGCGGCCCGAAACATGGTACGGGAGTCCGGACGCCAGCTCGCCGAGCACTTCAACGGCATGGCGGCGGAGCTCGACAGCGTCCGTCAGACCACCGAGGCCCGGCTGATGGCCGCGGTCGAGCGGGTGAACGAGCTCGGCCAGGACATCGCCACGCTCAACGAGCGCATCGTGGCCGCGGAGTCCGGTGGCACGACCGCCGGGGACCTGCGCAACGAGCGGGGCCGACGGCTGGACGAGCTGGCGACGCTGATCCCCATCACGGTTACGCAGCGGGAGTTCGGCGCGGTGGGCGTCCTGAGCGCGGGGGTCAGCCTCGTCGACGGGGCCGAGTCCTACCCGCTGGAGATCCGGAACAACGGCGGTGCGCTGGGCGTGGCAGTGACGACGCAGACGGGTACGCTGACCGACCTGGGCGGGAGCGTGGGCGGCATGCTTCAGGTGCTGAACACGGACATCCCCGGGTACAGGGGCCGTCTGGACGCCCTGGCCGAAGCTCTGGTTTCCGAGGTGAACGCGCTGCACCAGACCGGGCGCAATCCCGACGGAAACACTGGCGTCGACTTCTTCGCCCCCGCTGGGATCAACGCCTCGAGCATCGCCCTGTCCGCCGACGTCGTGGCGAGCACGGGAGCCATCGCCGCCGGGACCGAGGACACCAACGGGTCATACCAATCCGGCGCGAACGACGTGGCCATCGCACTTGCAGGACTCCGGAACACGGCGGACCCGGCGCTGGGTGCCGAGTAC
>JBDHIF010000159.1:0-2682 GCA_039587535.1 Gemmatimonadota bacterium | reverse complement strand
ACGTCGATCGGGTCCGCGCCGGCGACGTGATCCAGAGCGTGGAGATCCTCCGCTGAACGACCTCGGCGCGGCCGGGAACAGCCCCAGGCATTGACGAACGGGACCGAGAGTCCCATGTCCCTTATCCAACTCCCTCCACCACAACCCCCCAGAGGTCGAGATGGAACACAATCCGGACGCACCTTGGTACATGCGGCTCCACTGGCAGGTGGCCATCGCCATGCTGCTCGGTGGAATCTCCGGGCTGATCTTCGGTATGCCCCTGGCCGACAAAGTGGGGTGGCTCGGCGACCTCTTCATGAAGCTCCTGCGGATGATCATCGTGCCGCTGGTGCTGACGTCGATCATCTCCGGTGTTGCTTCCGTGGGCGGAGGAAAGGCCCTCGGACGGCTCTTCGGGAAGACGATGGGCTACTACGTCCTCTCGAGCCTCTTGGCGGTGTCCATAGGGCTGCTGTTCGTGAATGTCATCCAGCCCGGCGTAGGCGCCGAGATGACCGAAACGACGGCACAGCAGCTTCCAGATCTGGAGACTCCGGCGTCACCGGCGCAGCTCCTCATGGACATCGTCCCCGAGAACGTCATACAGGCCGCCGCCACCGCGGACATGCTGGCGCTGATCTTCTTCAGCATCGTCTTCGGTGCGACCGTGACCACGTTGCCGGAAAAGCCCCAGCGGGTCATCACCGAGCTCTTCGACGCGCTCTTCGAGGCCATGATGCGCCTGACTTCGGGCATCATCAAGTTCCTCCCCATCGGGGTGTTCGCCCTCATCGCGCGCATGGTGGCCACGACCGGCTTCGACGGTTTTCGACCCTTGGCGCTCTACGCGCTCACAATCTTCTCCGGGCTCACGGTCCACCTGTTCGTGACGTTGCCGCTGCTCCTGATCTTCCTGGGCCGGATCTCACCGAAGATCCACTTCGCCAACATGCGTGAGCCGCTGTTGGTGGCGTTCTCCACAAGCTCGTCCGGGGCCACGCTGCCTGTGACGATGAACGCGGTGGAAACGAAGGTCGGTGTGTCCAACCGAGTCACGTGGCCATCTTCGAGTGCGTGGGCGCCCTCTTCATCGCCCAGGTGCTGGGCTTCGACCTGACGGTGATGCAGCAGGCCATCGTCGTGCTCACGGCGCTCCTGGCCTCCATCGGCGCGGCCGCCGTGCCGTCGGCTGGCCTGGTGGTGATCTTCATCGTCCTCGAAGCCATCGGGCTGAGGGGCCCCGACGTGAACGTCATCGTGGGCTCGATGCTGGCCATCGACCGGCCGCTGGACATGTACCGCACCGCGGTGAACATCTTCAGCGACTCGGTGGGCACTGCGGTCATCGCTCGGTCCGAAGGCGAGGAGAACGTCGACGCCGTTATCGCCTGACGATGACGCGGGTCCTCGAGCCAAGGGCCGGCCTCCCCGACGGGAGCGCCGGCCCTTGACGTTTCGGTGGGAGCTCCCGGTCGGGTTGGATCGCTCGTCATCCTAGCTGGCGCGCCCCCTTTCGATCCAGCATCCGGACACACAGATTCCCTCTTTCCCATCTCGTCTCATCAGGAGGATTCCATGGATCGCCGTGGTTTCGTCACCGCCGGCATGGCCGCCGGCCTCGCCGGGCTCACAGGTGCCGGTGGCACCGCACATTCCCTGTTCAGCCGGGTCCCCGGCTGGGCCACCGGCAAGACCCTGCAAGACGGGACGATCCGGCTGAGCTCCAATGAGAACGCCATCGGGCTCTCTCCGGCTGCGCGCCAAGCCGTCACCGACGCCCTGGACATCGCCAACCGGTATCCGGGGTCTCATCGACGCCAGCTCATGGAGCGTCTCGCCGAGTACGCCGGATGCCAGACCGAGAACCTGGTGCTGAGCAATGGCTCCTCGGAGCTGCTCCAGGTGTCCGCTCAGGCTTACCGTGGGCCCGGCAAGCGGCTGGTCCTCGCGGAGCCCACTTTCGAGGACATCAACGACTATCAGCAGACCGAGGGCTACGAGGTCGTCATGGTGCCGCTCACCGGGCACCACGAGCACGACGTCGCGAGGATGCGCGAAGAGGCTACGGGCCAGGCCTGCGTGGTCTACTTCTGCAATCCCAACAACCCCACGGGAACGTTGACGTCGACTGCGGCCATCGACGAATGGATCGCCGAGGCTTCGGAGACGACGACGTTCATCATGGACGAAGCCTACTTCGAGTACGTGGGCGATCCGAGCTTTGAGTCGGCGGTGAAGTGGGTGAACGAGAAGCGCAACGTGGTGGTGGTGCGCACCTTCTCGAAGATCTTTGCCATGGCCGGGATGCGCCTCGGTTACAGCATCTCACACCCGGACACGGCACGTTACTTGTCGCGGTTCGTAGCGCAGAACAGCCCGAACGAGCTCGCCGCCGCCGCGGGTCTCGCCTCTCTGGAGGACGACGGCCTCATCGAGCGTAGCGTGGCTGTGAACAGCGAGTCCAAGGCCATCGTGCACGACACGCTGGACGAGCTCGGGCTCGAGCACCTCCACACCGAGGCCAACTTCCTCATGCACCGCATCCACGGGGACCTCTCCGAGTACCAGCAGCGGATGCGTGAGGCCGGGCTCCTGGTGGGCCGTCACTTCCCGCCCATGCTCGAGTGGAACCGCCTGTCGTTCGGGCTCCCCAACGAGATGGACCGTTGGGCGTCCACGTTGAAGGATTTCCGGCGGAAG
>JBDHIF010000158.1:0-4278 GCA_039587535.1 Gemmatimonadota bacterium | reverse complement strand
GAGGAAGCGTGAAGCTTCCCGACGGCTTTCGACGGACCACCCCGCCCGACCTCGGAGGAGCTCGCGGCGAGACCGAGGAGGAGATCCGCTTCCACATCGAGTCCCGGGTGGACGAGCTCCTGACGGAGGGGATGACCGAGTCCGAGGCGAGGCGCAGGGCTCACACCGAGTTCGGAGACGCCGCACGGACGGTGAGGCGGGCGGAGCGCGAGTCACGAGGGGGAGGACGGATGATGACGACGATGCGGATGTGGCTGGAGGAAGCGGTGAGGGATGTACGGCTGGCCGGAAGGCAGGCGCGGAGGAACCCCGGGCTCTGGCTCGCCGCCATGGTAACCCTGGCTCTGGGCGTGGGCGGGACCACGGCGGTCTACTCGGTGGTGCACGGCGTGCTGGTCCGGCCACTTCCGTATCCCGACGAGGATCGCGTGGTTCGGATCTGGGCCACCGCCCCCGGGGACGCCGACGGCGGGCGACAAGCCTGGTCCGTTCCCGACCTCGAGGACTGGCGTGATCGGTCCGAATCGGTGGCCGCCATGGGTGTGTACACCGCTCGTATGTCGGGGCTGGTCGTTCCCACGTCTTCCGGTGCTCCCGAAGAGATCCAGACGGCGTGGGTGACATCCGGCTTCTTCGAGAGCCTCGGGACCGCGCCTGCTCTCGGCGGTATCCTCCCGGCGGAAGCCGAGGACGCCGATCCACGTGTCGTGGTCCTATCTCACGCGTACTGGCAGCGCCGGTTCGGTGGAGACCCGACGGTGGTGGGGGACATCCTCGACGCCCAGGCGGGGGCGTATCGCATCGCGGGCGTCATGCCGCCAGGTTTCGCCTTCCCCGACCCCGGCACGGAGGCATGGACGTTCCTGGCGAATGTGGAACAGTCCTCCGTCCCGTGGGAGCTGCGGCAGGTCCGCGTCTTCGACGGCGTCGCACGCCTGGCCGCTCGTACGGGAGATGCGGCAGCGGACCGCGTCGCCGCGACCCAGGAGTTGGAGGGTGTGGCGCGATCCGTGGCGGAGGATCTTCCGGAGACCAACGGCGGCATCACCGGGGTGGCTTTGGTGCCGATTCGGACGGCCGTTGTAGGGGACGTGCGAACGCCCCTGCTCATCGTCATGGCGGCGGTGGCTCTGACCCTTCTCATCGCCTGCACGAATGTGGCGAATCTGCTCCTGGCGCGAGGATCGGCTCGGCGGAAGGAGTTCGAGGTGCGAGCGTCCCTGGGCGCAGGCCGGTCGCGTCTGGTGCGACAGGTGCTGGCTGAGAGCCTCGTCATGGGACTCATGGGGGGACTCATGGGCGGAGCCGCTGGGGTGGCCGTTGCGGTCGCAGCCGTGCCGGTCCTTGTGGCTCGGGCGGGGGTCCTGATCCCCCGGAGTCACGACGTGGCGGTAGATGGACCCGTGCTTCTGGTTTCTGTCGCCGTCGCCATCGGGACCGGCCTGATCGTCGGCCTCCTTCCCTCGCTCCGTGCCGGGCGCGGATCCACCGGCACCGAGGCGGCCGGCGCTCGGGGCACGGGTGAGCGGGGTGAGGCGCGCCGCCTTCTCGACGGGCTCGTCTTCGCGGAGGCCGGCCTCGCGGTCGTCCTCCTGGTCGGAGGTGGCCTGCTCATGCGGAGCTTCGTGGAGCTCCGCTCGGTTGACCCGGGCTTCGACGCGGAGGGCCTGCTCGTCGCAGACCTGGTGGTTCACGGCTACGACGAAGCCGACGGATACATGGATTTCCGGGATCGCTTCCTCGAGGAGATCGAGGCCATTCCCGGGGTTCTCGGTGCCACGACGGTGAAGGAATTTCCCACACGAGGGCTGGGTGAAGCGTGGCCTTGGCGGCTTCCCGGAGAGCCTGAGCCGCCCCCCGGGGAGGCAAGAACCGCGCAGGCCATGCATGTCCATCGGGAATTCTTCGATGTCATGCGGATCCCTCTGCTCGCCGGATCACGCCCGGGATCGGACCGGGAAATGTCGTTGATCGTGAACGAACGCCTGGCCAGGGCCGCCTTTGGGTCCGTGGAAGGCGCCATCGGTCGGTCGCTGGTCGTGGCGGGCCAGACCATTCCGGTGCGGGCGGTGGTGGGCGACGTCCTGCATGCCGACCCCTCGGCCGAGCCTCCCCCGATGATCTACGTGGACGACCGGATCAACGCCCGAAGAGTCTTCTCCTTCATTGTCCGTACCGATGGAGAACCTCTCGCGCTGGCCCAGCCGTTCACTGCCGTCCTCACGGAGATGGACGCACGACAGCCCATTCGGTCTTTGTACACGGCACGCTCGGCCTTTTCCGAAGCGGTCGGTCAGCCTCGGTTCTTCGCCCTGCTCATGTCCCTGTTCGCGGCGGGTGCAGCGGTGCTCGCGGCCGTGGGGATCTACGGCGTCGTGGCGTACTCGGTCAGGAGACGGACGCGGGAGATCGGGCTCCGACTGGCGCTCGGTGCGGAGCGGGCGGACGTGCGGCGGATGGTCATCGTCGGCGCCCTGCGCCCGGTTCTCGGCGGGCTCGTCGTTGGGCTGGTGACTGCAGCCGCGCTCTCGTCCCTCCTGAGGGGGATGCTCTTCGGCGTCCGGGGCATCGACCCCGGGACCTATGGGATGGTGGCCCTGGGCTTCGCCTTGGTGGCCCTGCTCGCCGCGGCTGCGCCTGCCCGAGAGGCGACGCGAGTCGATCCGCGTGCGGCGTTGCGGGCCGAGTAGGCTGCCGATTCTCTCTAAGGCTGAGCGCCTCAGAGCCCCCGGGCGACGCCACCGGGACGGGCGGCAGGACGGCTGTCCATAGGGGGTGATTCGGCCCGGTCTTAAGCTTGACCCGTTTCGTACGCACCGGGGCGCTCAAGGCGCCTCCCCCCGAGAAAGGAGCACAGGACGTGGATCGACGCACTTGGATTCCCGGCTTCCTGTTGGCGGCGGCCCTCGCCCCCACGGCAGTCGACGCTCAGGCCGCCTCCCCGCCGCCGGCGTTGGATCCGCGCCTCTACGACATCGCGGTGGCGGCGTCCCCAGCGCGCGTCGAGTCGGATATTCGGATGCTGGCCGGCTTCGGGACCAGGAACACGCTGTCCGACACGGTCTCTACCACCCGCGGGATTGGGGCGGCACGCCGGTGGGTGAAGGCGGAGCTTGATGAGATCAGCGCGGCGTGCGGCGGCTGCCTCGAGGTGTCCTATCATCGGACCTTCATGGAGGCGGAGGGACGGATCACTCCGTGGGACCGAGCATCCGAACCGTTATGTCATCATGTCCGGAGACATCGACTCTCGAGCCTCCAACGGGTCCGACGGCGTCACGGACGCCCCGGGCGCCAACGACAACGCCTCGGGCATGGCCGGCGTCATCGAAGCGGCTCGCGTGCTCAGCCAATATCGCTTCCCCTCCAGTGTCGCGTTCGTAGGCCTGTCCGGTGAGGAGCAGGGGCTGTGGGGTGGGCAGTACCTGGCCGCCGACGCGGTGGAGCAGGGCTGGGATATCGCGGCCGTCCTGAACAACGACATGATCGGCAACATTGCCGGGATCGACGGCGTCGTGGACAACACGATCTTCCGGGTCTTCAGCGAGCCTACGCCCGTCGAGGGCTACGGCCCCGAAGGATGGAGCTACCGGGTCTACGGGGGCGAGGTAGACGGCCCCTCCCGGCAGATCGCACGGTACGTGGACCGCATCGCGGACGAGTATTTTCCCAACCTCGACGCCATGATGGTCTACCGGCTGGACCGGTTTGGGCGGGGTGGGCACCACAGGCCCTTCAACGACGCGGGCTTCCCCGGCGTGCGCATCATGGAGGCTCACGAGCATTACGACCGGCAGCACCAGGACATCCGGGTGGAGGACGGCCGTGAGTACGGTGACGTGGTCGAAGGGGTGGACTTCGACTTCGCCGCCAAGATGACGAGCCTCAATGCCACCGTCCTGGCGGCCATGGCCTGGGCTCCGCCCATTCCCTCCAACGTGCGAATCGGGGGTGCCGTGCGTCCCAGCACCACGCTGGCGTGGGATGCGGTCTCTGACCCGAACCTCGCGGGGTACAAGGTCTACTGGCGGCTTACGACCGAGCCCCAGTGGCAGTGGTCACGCTGGGTGGGTGACGTGACAGAGTACACCCTCGAGAACGTGGTGATCGACAACTACGTGTTCGGTGTGGCCGCCGTGGGGCGGGATGGCAACGAGAGCCCCGTGGCGTTCCCTACGGCCCTCCTTCGCCGGTAGGAGCGCCGTGGAACGGATCCGCGTCTTCCAGAGAGACAGGTACCAGTGCGTGTACTGCGGCCGGGCGGATCCCGACGTGGAG
>JBDHIF010000063.1:0-14179 GCA_039587535.1 Gemmatimonadota bacterium | reverse complement strand
GACCGGCAGCGGTTCCTTCACCTGCAGCGTCACCTGCACCTGCTGGGGGCTGTTGATGGACTCCGGGGAGCTGACCAGGACGGTCCCCTCGTAGACGCCCACCGGCCGGTTGGCTATGGAGGCCGAAATGGTGAGGGTCGTCGGCGCCACGGAGCTTGCGAGGGAGGCTGAGAGCCAACCAGGCTCGTCGTCCTCCGTCTCTACCGAGATCGACAGATCTGAGAGCGTACCTCCGCCCAGGTTGACGACCTCGACTTCCTCGTCCGGCGGGTCTGCTTCACCTGCGAAAGCGCTCAAGTCGACATCCGACCGGGATAGGCCAATCTCAGGGGGCGGCAGAACGGTGACCAGCGCATCTGCCTCAAGCTCCTCGGCCCGCACCCGGACGGTCGTGGTACCCGTCTTCTCCCCCCGGACGACACCCGCTCCCGACACCGTCGCCACCTCGGGATCGTCGATCGTCCATTCGACGCTCCGCCCGGTGAGCACATCGCCCGCCGCCGACTTGACGATGGCCGTGACCTCCTTTTCGCGTCCCTCGAAGACGGTTACGGTCTCGGGGGAGATCTCCACCGAGGCGGCGTCGATCACGTTCACCGACACCTCCTCGCAACTGGCCAGAGCAAGGAGTGCACCCAGGGCCAGGGAAGGGCCGATGCCGAAGTGCCGACGATGAAGCTGCATCAGAACCGGACCTCGAGGAGTAGCCGGGCTCCGCCTCCCTCACCCCATGACACCGGTTCCAGCTTCAGGGCCGGGCTCATGGTCCCGGCTACGATACCGGGCAGGTCCAGCCGTAGATCACCCGCCCCCGAAGAAAGCGGCGGGTTGGACCCCCTGGCTCCCCGGAACGCGGCGATGGCTCCCACCACGGTGATCGCGACGGCCGCTGCCAGGCCCGGAACGAGGAGGGGGCGCTCGACCCTTTCGCCCAGAATCTGATCGGGGGGGCAGACGCCGTTCGTCGGTAGCTGGAGGCAGTCCACCTGAACCTTCTTATGGAGGAAAGCCACACTGGCGGCCGCACCTGCCGTCGAGAGGACGAGGAATCCCCAACCAGGCCGGCCAGAGTAGAACTGGCCCATGCCCGGAATGAGAAGTCCCGTGGTCAAGGCGATGCCAGGACTGTACTGCGGCGCGGGGGCGATCTGGCGCAGGTTTACCTGAAGCGGCGGCGGCACTGGCGCGGCCCGCGCGCACGTAGGACACGCCCCGGTTGTAGTAGGCGTCTTCCCAGTCCGGACTTTCCAGAATGGCTCTGGAGAAGTGCTGGGCCGCGTCAGCGTATGCGCCCTGGTCGAAGGCCGCGACGCCCTGCTCGAACGCGGATCGAGCCGCAGGGGACAGGCCCGTCCCCTGAGGATCGGCGAGCCGTTCGGTCCGGAGTCTCGTCTCGGCGGCGTCGGGAGCGTCGGGCTCGAGGACCAGATAGCGGCAGAACGCGAGAATGGCTGCCTCGGACTCGCCCGCATCCTCGAGGGTGCGTCCGAGCCGGTATGCGACCACAGATGAGCTCGGGTCCAGCTCGGCCGCCTCCTGAAGTAGGACGATGGCACCATCCCGGTCCCCCAGGATCGCCGCCTGGTTCGCCTCGGACGACAGTCGTACCGCCTCCTGTTGATCCGATTCGGAGGGCGTAGCGGCGGCTATACCCATCGGGAGCCTGGCCTCGCAAGGACCAGGGGGAAGGTCCCGCTTGAGGGGGAGCTCCTGTGCACCCAGCGCAGGGAAGGTGAGGAGGAGCAGCAGAACGGCCCACCCGCCTGAAGACGTCGTGCGCCGCATGGGCCTGATCACCTTATTCTCCGCATGGGCCTGATCACCTTATTCTGGCACCGCTTCGACTTCTGAAGATTCAATGGGGGCCTCACTGGCGCGAACGGCGAACGGCGGCTGGAAACGGAGCAAATCCGCAGGTGGTCGTCGGTGTGCAACACTACCGACGCTCCTCACAGGCCTGCGTCGCAAGACCTATGCCTTGCGCAGGGCTCCATGCGCATGCTAGTGGGCCAGTTCAGCTGTAACAAGGGAGATCCCGGGGCCCCTTGGACGGTGATCACTTCCTGCACGTGCCACGGGGGGCTACCCGGGTAAGTCGGGCCACGACAAGTGGTAGAGCGGCTCGGCGGTGCTACCGGCCTCCATCCGCCATCACTTCTCGTCGTAGATGCCTGCCCAATCGGACGGACAGCGCCACGATGGTGAGGGTCGGGTTCGCGTAGCCGACCGTGGGGAATACGGAACTGCCTGCGATCCACAGGTTGTCGACTCCATGCACCAGGCCATCTCCGTCTACGACGCCGTGCGCCGGACTGGCATGCATGCGCGTGGTCCCCATGTGGTGCTTGCCCCCCTCGCACGCCGCTCGCCATGAGTCGGGGTCGTCGGGGAAGGCCAGCTCCAGGTGTCCGAGCCCAGCCGCGCGGAGGCCCCGGTCCAAAACGTGGAAGGTGTGGCGCACACCTCTGAGGTCCTCCTCGCCGATGCGCCACGTGACGTGGACGCGCGGCCTCCCCAGGCTGTCTCGCTCCCGCGCGAGGCGAATCACGTTGTCGCGCAACGGCGCGCTCTCGAAGAAGGATCGGAGCGGCCACTTCGCGTCCTCACTGGTCGTCGGGCGGATCTTGCGCCAAACCGCCGTCGCCAGAGCGCCGGGTGCCCGAGCGGCCCGCATCGCCTTCCGGAACGACCCACCGGGCACTCCGCGCCCGCGGATCTTCTCCCAGATCTCGAGAAGCTCGCGTACCTCGGCCGTGGAGAAAGCAGCACTGGCCTCGTACGACGGCCGGAAGAACAGGGCGGCGTTCAGAAGCCGTTCCCGCTCCAGGACTTCGCGACGCAGCGTGAAGGTCCCGCGCACGGCTGCGCCGGGCATGCCGCCGGGCACGGGCGTCGGGAAGTAGAACCCCATGGCCTGCTCTGGATCGGACGGTATGAAGGTGCCGGGGTTCACGAAGGCGTGCTCGGTGAAGTAACGTCCGACCAGGCCGTGCTCGTTGCCCAGGCTCCGCTCTGGCGTATCGCCGGAAAGCAGGAGGAGACGGGCGTTCTCCACGCCGCCGGTCGCGAGGACGAAGCGGCCGGCCTCCACTCGCCGGAGGCGCCCATCGGGGGCGGCTAGGGTCACGGCGGACACCCGCTGGCTGGTATCCGCCAGGTGAAAGCGGAGCACCGGGGCCTTGAGTACCACTTCCACGTCGGAAAGCGACGTGAGTCTGGCCCGATAAGCAGTGCCGAACCTTAATGGGCTTACGTGGAACATCCGTGTAGTGAGGTCCGGGTCCGATACCGGCAGGGGGCCGTGCGGGAGGCGCTGTTGCCAGTAGGCCGGGTCGTATTCGGACTCCGCCAGCCCGCACAGCTCGTGGGCGCGCGCCAGGTGTGGTAGGAGCTCGCTGCCTTCGAATGGCCAGCCGCTCTCGGGCACCCAGCTCCGCACCTCGAAGTCGATAGGGTCCAAGGGGCGGCACCACCCGGCCCAGAGTTGGGTGGATCCTCCGAAGGCGGAAAAGCGGGTGTCTCGCAGAAGGGGGTAGCTGTCGCCCTCCACCTCACCCCCGTAGTGGGCCTGAGCGCTCGCGTCGTACCTATCAGCTCCCGCTTCGAGGACGCAGACCCGTGCCCCGCTCCCAGCAAGCTCGAGCGCGACGGAGATCCCGGCGGGGCCGGCGCCTACCACGCACACGTCGCACGTCAAGGGTTCGTGCTCGGGCAGATCGTTGGCGTTCAGGAACATGCGCGCAGATCATCGTCGGGGGGACGAGGTTCGGGGCCGGCAACCCGTGACAGCCAGGAGGCCGCCGGCTATCGTAGCGCATCCCAGATGGGATCGAAATCCTCAGTAGCGAGCGTCCCCGGCACTGGAGATCGCCGCAGTCTTGTCCCGTCCGGCCCTCTGCGTCATCAACTACAATGGTGGCCGTCACCTCCGTGATTCGCTGGCACGGGTTGCCGACCTGCGCCACGAGTTCGGCGACGTCGTGCTCGTTGACGACGCATCCACGGACGACAGCGTGGCGGTCATGGAACAGCTGCTGCCACAAGCTCGAATTGTGCGGTTGCCCGAGAACCGTGGTCCGGGGGCGGCCCGCAACGCGGGGCTGGAGACAACGCGGGCGTCTCGCGTGCTCTTCGTGGACAACGACGTGCTGCTGAGTGCCGACGTGGCCTCCACGCTCTCCGAGGCCCTGGATACTCACGCCAACGCCGTGATCGCCGTTCCTCGCGTGGTTTCGCGGGAGGACCCGGACCGGATTGAATACGAGGGTGCGGATGCCCACGTGTCGGGGCTGATGACGCTTCGAACGGCCGGAGCGTCGGCGAGCAGCGCTCTGGACCGTGAAGTGGCCGTCATCGGCACTCTAATCACGTGCTGTTTTCTGCTGGACCGGGCACGGTGGGGTCTCGAGGATCTCTTCGACGAGCGGTTGCGCATCTATTTCGAGGACCACGAGCTGGGATTGCGCGCCCGCATGCGGGGCCTGGACCTCCTGGCTGTGCCCGAGGCGGTGTGCCAGCACGGCGACGGCACGCCCGGTCTGTCGATCCGGGCCACAGGGCGTCACACGCCCGAACGGGTGCGCAACACCATCCTCAATCGGTGGCAGGTGGTTCTCAAGCTCTATGAGCGGCGGACGTTGATGCTGATGGCGCCCTATCTAGCGCTTTTCGAGCTCTACCAGCTGGTCGGCTGCGTGGCGTTGGGGTGGGGCCGCCACTGGTGGAGGGCAGCTCGAGAGCTGTTCCGCCGGTCGGCCGATCTCCGTGCTCGCCGCCGCGCCTTCCAAGCGACCCGGGAGCGAGGGGACGTAGTGGTGCTGTCGGCAGGGCCTCACCCCTTCAATCCGGCACTCGCGCGCCGTGCTCCGGTGCGGCTCCTTCAGACGACGCTGGACCTGGCCGCCTCGCTCAACTGGGCTCTGGCGCGACGATTCGGCCGCAAGGAGACGGGCTCCTGACCCGGCCGCTCCGGATCTGCGTGGTGGCGGCTTGCTCCGTCCCTGCTCCCCGTGGATCACCTGTCCGGGTGACGCGCTTCGCCGAGGCGCTCGCCCGGCTGGGACACGAGGTGCACCTGGTCACGTATGGTGGAGGGGATGGAAGTCCCGTGGAGGGCGTGCACGTGCATAGAACCCGACGGATCCCGGGAACGCGGCTCGACCGTCCGGGGCCTTCGGTGGGGAAGCTGGCCGTGTTGGATCCGCTTCTAGCACTGCGCTTTCGACAAGTCGTGGGTGATCGCGCGTTCGACGTCGTGCATGCGCACCACTACGAAGGGCTCTTGGTGGCTGCCTCGGTCCGCGGGTTGGCCGCCCCGGTGGTCTACGACGCCCACACCGTGCTGGAAACGGAGCTGCCGAGCTATGGGCGTTGGCTCCCAGCCGGACTCGTGAGCGGGCTCGGCCGGAGGATCGATGGTTGGCTCCCCCCAAAGGCGCGCTTCGTGGTGGCCGTTTCCGAGCGGCTGCGCGCCCACCTCCTGTCGACCGGCGCGGTGGAGCCAGAACGTATCGAGGTGGTCGGGAATGGTGTGGATCTCTCACGATTTCCTTCGGCGCCTCCCCGAGAGGGGCCGGAAGCTGGTGCAGGTGTGCTGGTGTACGCCGGCAACCTGGCGCCATATCAGGGGATCGATCATCTGCTGATGGCTTTTCGCCGGGTGCTCGATCGGCGGCAAGCCGCGCAGCTGCGCATCCTGACGGACTCGGACTTCACGCCCTTCGAGGCCTTGGCCGGGCGACTGGGGATCCGTGAGCGGATCGAGGTGTCGCCGGCCCCGCTCTCCGTCCTGCATCACGAGCTATCGCAGGCCCATGTAGCGTTGAACCCACGCCCGCGCTGTGACGGGGTTCCGCAGAAGAATCTCAATTACATGGCCGCCGCCACGGCCCTCGTGGGCTTCGAGCACTCTGTCCAACCGTGCCGACACGGCCACGGGGCCGTCGCTGTCCCCGAGGTCTCGGGAGAGGCACTCGGCGACGCCGTGCTCGAGCTGCTGGACCGACCGGAGCAACGGCAAGCGCTGGGGCGAGCAGCCAGGACGCTTCTAGAGCAGGAGTACACGTGGGACCGGCAGGCCGCTCGTCTGGTCGACATCTACCACCAGTTGGTGGGGGCCCCGCCGCCCGGAGGCGGCGGCATGGGAAAGGCGCGCCCGAGCGCCAACCAATGGTAGATCGGTGCCTCAGGCGGGGAGCGCGTCTCCCTTGTCGCCGCCTGTGAGCTCCTGCAACGGCATTCCCTCCAAGCGCTCAGGCCTGCGCGCTCCCGCCCATTCCATGAGCGTGGCCGGCAAGTGGACCGAGTCCACCGGCTCGGTCAACCTGCCCCGCCCTATACCGGGTCCTGTGGCTACGAACCAGCCGTGTCGCGTGTGGTTCCCCGAACGGCCGGAGGGTAGCGGCTTCGAGGGGTCCAAGCGTAGCTCGCCGTAGGGCGTACGGATGCCCGGGGACCCGTGCGCGTAGGTGTCCGTCCATCGCACGACCAGGTCGGGCAGATGCCGGCGCCGCGGCGCATCGCGCCCAACGAGGTCGTCGACACGGTCTACCGCCGACACGATGCGCGTATCATCCCGAAGATCACGGAGCGCCAGGAAGTCGGCCGTGAGCTCCTCCAGGAGCGCCTCGTACTCCGCTCCGGGCTCGACGATGCCCTCGGCGTCCCGGCCGCGCAGGTTCACCCTCAAGTAGCCGTTGAGGTCGACAGGAAGTCCGAAGTACTTGGTCTTCGACCAGTCCAGCATGTGCCGAGACCACAGTGGCACGAGCCGGTGGTTGATCTGGCTGGGTAGGCGCGTGGTCACCTGGCGCACCCATTCCCATGGCAAGGCCTTCTTGATCCGATACACCAGCCCCTGCTTGGGTGCGGCTTTGGGCCGGCCCCGGGCATGTAAATGGTTCACCACGGCGCCGAAGTGCTCGGCCCATCCCCGGTTCCGTCCCATCCCATGGAGTGAGAACACCATCAGTCGTGCTTCGGCCGGTAGCGCGGCGACGACCTCTCCCAAGGCGCGATCGGCGGTCACGTAGAGCTCTTCGCGGGTGGCCTCCAGTCGCCTCCTCGCGTCCGGGCCCGCTGCGCTCACGTCGGCTTCGTCCAGAGACCACAGGTAGTGGCCCCCGCGGTGCGCGCCGCCGAAGACCGCGAGCAAGAGGTCCCACCGCTCCCTGTCGAGAACGTCCAGGACTACTTCGCTGAACTGCTTCAGAGACGCGATCGCTTCGTGCCGTTGGCGCTCCAGGGTAGCCGTATCCTGTGGTCCGAAGACCTCGGGCTTCATGGCGGGCCGGCCGTGGCGTGTCCGTAGGCCCGGGAGCAGGTCGGCCGGGACGCTGTACTCCCCGAAGTCGTCGTGGGCCTGCCAGCCGTTCAGGAAGACTCCGTTGAAGTCCTCTTCGGGAGGAGGCGCGAACGGAACGTCGAGCAGCGCCGCGCGCACATCGGGGCCCAGATCCTGCCAGAAGGGACGAATCGGCAGCCAGGAGGGGTCCACGTAGCGCAGACACTGGTCGTCCGCGCTCCAGAGTTTGTTGAAGTACCAGCCGTGAGCTCCGAGAGTCTGCCCGGTGATGAACGTGGGCCACACCATACTCAGGAACCCGTCCGGCCGGTTGTGCACGTCCCCGTACACGCCGTGCTCCCGGAGCGCAGCCAGGTGGGGCATGCGGCCCTCGGCCACCAGGCGGTTCACGAGGGATCCTTCGGCGGCGTCCAGCGCCAGGGCGATAACAGGGGGCTTTGTGCTCATGGCCGGATGATGACGACGTGGGGCCGACCGAGCAAGCTTCCCACGCTCGTCCTGCGGTCACAGTATTGAGGGCGCGCAGGCGCGTGCCGGAGAGCACCTTCTTGGACTCAGCACGGCGGGGCCGGCTTGACCCCTTCCAAAGACAAGGCACTGCACGAACCCGGGCTGGAAGGTTTCTTCCGCAAATCGGTCTTCGTCACGATCGGCCAGCTCAGCGTGGCCCTGCTCTTCGTTGTGTACGTCTTCGCGGCTCGGGCGCTCGGGGACGCCGCTTTCGGGCAGTTCATGCTGGGGTTGGCCATCGCCAGCGTGCTCTTCATGCTTCCAGCCTGGGGTGTGGCCCGCTATTCGGCCATCATGGCGGCCCGCGATCCTGAGCGGACCGGAGAGATCGTGGCCACCTACCTGGGCTTCACGCTGCCAACGGCTGCGTTGTACTTCCCTTTGCTGGCATGGGTCGCCCAGCTCATCGGAGGCGATACCACGGTCGTGCACGTGGCACTCTTCCTCGGCGTGGATCAGTTGGCTCGGTCCGTCGGTAACTGCTTCCGGTTCGTGTTCCGCGTCCACGACGCCTATCCACTGGAAGCGCTCACGTCGTTCGTCGAGCGCGGCGCTGTCGTAGCCGCGGCCATGCTCGTCCTTCTGATCCGGCCCGATCCGGTGTCCTTGGCGGCGGCGTTCGCGGCTGGCCGGTTGGCCGGCGCGCTGGTCACGATCGTGCTGTTTCAGAGGCGTATCGCGCCGGTGCGCGTGCGGTTCGACTTGGCCGCCATCCGGCGACTCGCGGTGGGCGGAACCCCCGTGGCCCTACGCCAGGGGGTCGGTCATCTGACCTTCCGCGTGGATCTGCTGTTCCTGGGGGCGCTCCGCGGCGCGCGGGAAGTGGGCTGGTACGGCTCGGTCTACACCGTGATGGACGGAGCCGTCATGCTGCCTCATACCGTGAACGGGAGCCTCGGGCCCACCATTTCGGCCAACTTCGGGCGGGGAGACCTGGAGACGGTTCGCCGCCTATACCATCGGGGGCTCAAGTACCTGATCATCCTGGGGCTCTTCCTGGGTGCTGTGCTGGCGGTCCTCGCGGGTCCTTTCGTGGCCCTGGTCTACGGCGGAGAGTACGCTCCGGCGGTGCCCGCGCTCGTGCTCCTGGCCCTCTCCATCCCGTTCGTCTTCGTGCGGAGCAACACCACGGAGGTGCTGGACAACGTGGATCTCCGGGGCATGTCCCTGAAGGTCTTTGCTCTGGGATTGGTGATCAACGTGGTGCTCAACACACTTCTGGTCCCGAGCTATGGGCACGTCGGCGCCGCCGGTGCCACCCTGATGACCGAGGTGGCCCTGGCCGTGGGCATGGGGGCTGGGCTGGCGCGTGCGGGGTACCGCGTGGGCGTGCGCTCGCTCCTGCGTGCCCCCGTTCTTGCGATCGTGCCCGCCACGGGAATCATGTGGGCCCTGCAAGGTCTTCCGGTGCTGGCTGCCCTGACCGGCGCGGTCACGTACGTGGCGGCGCTCACCGTGGCGGCGGCGCTCACCGTGGCCGGTGCTTGGGACGAGAAGGACGTTCGGCTGTTCCGGGGCGTTGGAGATCGCCTGCGGGGCAGGGCAGGACGGCCGTGATGCCCGGTGCCTTTCATCGGTTAGTGGCCGGCGTTGCGGAGCGGTCGCCAAAGGCCCAGGTTCGCGGCCTTGAGCCCCGGGCCGCCGCCGGCCGATATTCGGTCGTAACGAATCAACTCGAACCCATGCGGGATTCCCATGTCCGTTCTCGTCACCGGCGCCGCCGGATTCATCGGGTCTCACCTGTCGGAAGCCCTGCTCGCACAGGGTGCCGAAGTGGTGGGCCTGGACAACTTCGACAGCTACTACGACCGGGAGACGAAGGAGCGAAATCTGCGGCCTGCCCTCGACCACGAGGGCTTTCAGCTGGTCGAAGGTGACATCCGGGACGAGGAAACTCTGAACGGGCTCCCGGAGGTGACGGCTGTGGTCCATCTGGCTGCTCGGGCCGGCGTCCGCCCGTCGATCGAGCAGCCGGTGCTTTACTCGGACGTCAACTTGATGGGCACCACGCGCCTTCTCGGATTCGCACGGGACCGGGCCCTCGGCGCCTTCGTGTTCGCCTCGTCGAGCTCGGTTTACGGGAACAACGACAAGGTGCCCTTCGCCGAGACCGATCGTGTCGACCATCCGATCTCACCGTACGCTGCGACCAAGAAGGCCGGGGAGCTACTGTGCCACGCCAGCACCCATCTTGATGGCATCGCAACCATGTGCCTTCGCTTCTTCACCGCCTACGGACCGAGGCAGCGCCCCGACCTCGCCATCCACAAGTTCGCGCGCCTGCTGGACGAGGGACAATCGATCCCGATGTTCGGCGATGGGTCCACGTCTCGCGATTACACGTACATCGACGACATCGTCGACGGGGTGGTGAAGTCTCTGGGTTGGGCCGAGACCAATCCCGGTTCCCACGAGATCGTGAACCTGGGAGAGAGCCAAACGATCCGCCTGTCCGAGATGATCAACATGCTCGGAGAGGAGATGGGAATCGTCCCAGACATCCAACGGCTTCCGATGCAGCCTGGCGACGTCGATCGGACATACGCCGACGTGACGAAAGCCCGGTCCCTTTTCGGATATGATCCGCGAGTCGACTTCAGGGACGGGTTGCGGCGGTTCGTGAGCTGGTACCAGCGCCAACCGAAGTCGTCGTAGGTCTCGCCCTACTTCCAGACCTTCCGAAATACCATCACCGGCACCGTCTTCAGCATGATCATGAGATCCTTGGCCGGTGAGCGCCGCTCGATGTACTCGAGGTCCTTCTCGACCTTCTTTTTGACGTCGTCGACGCTGGTGTCGTAGCCGAGTGTGACCTGAGCCAGACCGGTAATCCCCGGGAGGACGCGCTGCCGGTCCTGGTACTTGTGGATCTCGTCACGGAGCTCGCGGAAGATCTCAGGCTGTTCGGGCCGGGGGCCGACGATGTTCATGTCGCCCATGAGAACATTGAAGAACTGAGGGAGCTCGTCGATGCGGGTTGCCCGGAGGAACGCCCCGAGGCGTGTGACCCGAGGATCGTTCTTGGATGCCCACTGCTGCCCGGCCTTCGGGTCGTCCCGCATCGTGCGGAACTTGTAGATCGTGAAGAGT
The DNA here is from genome assembly GCA_039587535.1 of Gemmatimonadota bacterium. Classification (GTDB taxonomy): domain Bacteria; phylum Gemmatimonadota; class Gemmatimonadetes; order Longimicrobiales; family Gaopeijiaceae; genus JAWLHJ01. The sequence continues at coordinate 3,276 of JBDHIF010000063.1, read as the reverse complement.
CTTCCGCCGCGGTCCACACTCCGTCGGTAGTTGTCCGACCCGGGGCCACGATTTCCACGCCGGTCCAGCCCGACGCGGTGCTGCTTGTAGATCACAGGCCCGGGTGACGTCAGCTTGATCAGGAACGCGACGGCGAGCATGATCGGGGCATGATGTAGCGTCGGATGCGCTCGCCGTATCCGGGGTTCCGGGGGGGACGGTCGGTCCACGCCCTGCGACGAAAGGGCCCCGTCCGCAGCCAGCCCGGGAAGGCGCCAGACGGCGCCCTGCTCCGGTGCTGCGTTCCCCAGTGATGTCGTGGTGTGGGCCTGATCACGCGATGGCTCGCTTCGTCGTATGCGATTCGGTGCTGCGTGCAGGCCTCCATTGCAAGGCGTGTTCCACATTGAGGACGACGAGGGTCGACCCGACCTAAAACCTTGGGCAGGAGTGAGTTGACTCTATATCGTGGGGGGTACTCTGGGTGAGTTTTCCACGAACTTTGTGCAGCCCTCGGCTACGGATGTGGAGGTGCTGCAACAAGGTAAATGGGGCGGTGGTCCCCGCGCGATCATGTCGGCGGGTCCGCCGGAGGCGACTCAGCGCCTGGAGGGTGCGGGCAGCACGAAGTAGAACCGTGTTCCGGCGCGGTCCGAGCTCGTGAAGTCGAGCTCGGCTCCCATGCCCTCGACGAGGCGTCGCGCGATCGACAGCCCGACACCGCTGCCGGAGAAGAACTCGCCGGCCTGCCCACCGCGCCGCGTCTTGAACGGCTGGAAGAGCTCCTCTCTGCGATCCTCGGGTATGCCGCGTCCGGTGTCCTGCACGTAGTACTCGAGCCGGCCGTGGGAGAGCTGCTTCACACCGATCTCGACAAAGCCCTCGTTGGTGAACTTCACGGCGTTGGTCGTGAGGTTGAGCAGCACCCGGGTGAGTGCATGCGCATGCCCTTCAGACTGGCCATGAGCCGGAATCTCGATACGGAATTCGAGGTTCTTCTCCTCCACCATGGGACGGATCATGCGTTCCACGGTCTGGAACACCTCCACGAACGCGTACGGAGAAGGCTCCTCGTCGACCAGGTCCAGCCCACGCCGGGCCAGGTCCACAACGTCCGATGCGACGCTGGCGAGCCCGAACGCGGCACTGTACATGAGCCCGAGCTGGCTGCGCTGCAGCGCGTTGACCTCTCCGCTGTGCCCGTCCCGCAGCGTTTCCGACAAGAAGAGGATTGAGGTGAGCGGAGAGCGGAAATCGTGTGCGACCTCGACGAGCAGCTCGAAGGCGTTCGCTCCGAGCATGCGACTTTGGAGGTCTGGCGCTTCCGCCACGTTCGGGCCCCCGTCCTTCGCAGACGCAATCCGGTAGGCGGCGCACGCGCGTAACGCCTTGAGGACCAAACCCGCATCGGCGTTGGCCTTGGGCATCCAGAGCAACTCGTGCTCCATGCGGGCGAGGAGGGCTCCGTCCTCCTGCGTGAGCGCGGGCAAGGACGCCCCGGACGTTCCCGCCACGAGGCGCCGGAGCGTCACGGTCATGGCCGCGAGACCGCGGCGCAGCTTCTCGTACTCGCTGGGAGGGCACTCGGGGAAGTGCTCGTGCAGACGAGCGGCGACCCTGTGAGCCGCGGTTTCGAGCACAGCGGCTTCGGGGTCGTGCCCCGTTTCCGCGGCGTGGGGTCTCTCTGGCGACATCAGCCGGAGCCGCGCGATCCGTCGTGGATGGCGCGCAGCAAGCTATCCCTTTCCATGCCGTGCTTCTCCATCAATCGATAGAGCGTAGTGCGGTCCACCCCGGCCATTCGGGCCGCGTCGGAGATATTGCCTCCGGCCGTTCGCACGACAGCGGTCAGGTAGTCGACTTCGAACTCAGCGAGCACTTGCTCCCGCGCGGAGTGATAGTCCAGGCTCATGAGCGACTGCGCGAAGCGCACGCCCCCGTTGCCGTCTGCGGGGGGATCGTCGTCGATGAACACGAGGTCTTCCGCCCCGACCTCGCCGTCGGGCTCGGCCATGACCACCAGGTGCTCGATGACGTTACGAAGCTCGCGGACGTTCCCCTTCCAAGGCGCCCGGCGAAGCGCGTTCATCGCGTCGTCCGAGAATCGGGGCGGCGTGCCACCATCTCTGTGTTGGTCCCAGAACTCCTCGAGAAACTGGGTCGCGAGCACCGGGATGTCCTCGGGGCGCTCGCGAAGCGGTGGAATGTGGATCGGTACCACTCGGAGCCTGTAGTGGAGGTCCTTGCGGAGGTATCCGTCCTCGATGGCCCGCATGGGATCGCGGTTGGTGGCGGCGATGAACCGCACGTTCACCACAGCGTCGGTCTTGATCGATCCGACCCGGCGCACCACCCCGTCCTGGAGTACCCGGAGGAGCTTCGCCTGCGTCGGGAGCGGGAGCTCCGTGAGCTCGTCGAGGAAGAGGGTGCCACCGTTGGCGACCTCGAGGAGTCCCTCTTTCGAGCGCACCGCACCCGTGAACGCGCCTTCCACGTGACCGAACATCTCGGACTCGAGCAGATCCTCGGGGATCGCCGCACAGTTGACCGGGACCATCTCGCGGCTCCGGCGTCGGCTGTGGAGGTGGATGTACTGTGCGATCACCTCTTTGCCCGTCCCGCTCTCGCCTGTGATGAACACCGAGGCGTCGGTGCGCGCGACCTTGTCGGCCAGGGCGATGACCTTCTTGAGCGCCTCGCTCTGGCCGTAGAGCTGGACCTGATCGCTATGGCTGTCGGCAGGCCCGGCGACCGCCTCGGTCGGGCGCTCCTCCTGCTTGCGGCTCTCTCGGGCGATCACGACCGCGTGGGCCGCTCTACCGACGAGTATCTCGAAGTGGGTCGCCGAGAAGGGCTTCGGCAGGTAGTCCCAGGCTCCGCTGCGGAGCGCGGCGACGCTCGACTCGACCGAAGGGTTACCTGTCATGACGATGACGATGGTGTCCGGATTTGCCTCGAGCGTGGCTTCGAGGAGCTCGAGCCCGGAGACCTGAGTCATATAGAGGTCAATGAGCGCGATATCGAAGCGTCGGTTCTTCACCAGCCGGAGCGCATCGTCGCCCCGGCCGTTCACCGTGACGGTGAAGCCCTCCCTTCTCAGCAGCGATGCGCAACTCTCGCGGAGCGAGTGTTCGTCATCGACCACCAGCACCTCGATGGAGCTCCGAACTTCAGGATCGACCGCGACGAGCTCGAGGTCGGGTCCGGAGGGCGCCGACGCGCCGCTGTCGGGAACCGAGGGTCGTCGCTGCATGGGTCGACTTTGGCCTGGGGTGCGCTATTCGAATGAGACGGGGT
>JBDHIF010000157.1:0-2980 GCA_039587535.1 Gemmatimonadota bacterium | reverse complement strand
CCAGGGCGGGGCTACTACGGCGCCGTCTGCGGGCCACTAGCCATGTAGCGCGTGACTTCCCTTGGCAAGTCGGGGAGTGGCTCCGTCCGCCTCGCCGCCCGGTCTGGCCGTGCCTGGTACTACGTCGCAGGTTGGTCTTCCGCAGGCGCAAGACGGGACCCCAAACGCTGGACGGACCAATCCATGCCTGACCCGACAATGCCTGAGCGGCCGAGAATCCACGGATCGCGTTGCTGACGTCCAGCAGACTGAGGCCGGGACTTCGGGCGGACTTCGTATCCGTGGTCAACTTCACGCTTGCCGGCGTGTTCCTGTTCGGGGTACTCCTGCCCCTGCTCGACGCGCCGCGGAGCATGCCCCTGTCGTTGATCGAAGGAGCGGGAATCGGGTTGCTGATCGGGTGCTCGGAGAAGTTCGTTTTCGAACGAATCTTCAGGAACCTGTCCTTCATCAGCACCCTGTTCATCCGAACAGTCTCGTATTCCGTCATTTGGCTGCTGGTGGGCATGGGTGTGCTCGGGTTGGTGCTGTATCTGGGCGACTGGACGTTCGTCCAGGTTCGCAGTGACCCCGCTGCCGCTCAAGCGTTCTTCGACGACTTCAATCGTCGGCACAGCACGACCGGCCTGTTGGTCGCCGTCCCCGGCAGCTTCTTGATCAGTTTCTTCTGGCAGGTCAACGCCCTGTTGGGCCGGGGCGTGCTTCTCAAGTACATCTCCGGTCGGTATCACAAGCCCCGGACCGAGGACCGGATCCTCATGTTCCTGGCGATAGCGTGATCGAGACGAAGGGCGAGATCGTGCAGTACGTGGGTGACGAGGTCGTACTTGCATGGTCTGTCCGCCACGGGACCCGTAACGGGAACTGTGTCCGGTTCTTCTTCCTCGCTGACGAGCGCCTGCGACAGGTTCGGGACCGGTACGTCGAGCGGTTTGGCGTATTCCCGGAGTTCAAGGCTGGGCTTCACGCTGGCCGCGTCGTCGTCACCGAAGTCGGGAAGATCCGAAAGGAGATCGCCTATCACGGCGATCCCATGAACACGACGGCGAGAATCTGCGGATTCTGCCACCAGGTCCAGCGACGCCTGCTGGTGTCTGGCGCCGTCACTCGGCTACTCGACGGCCAAGCCCTGGACTACTCCGTCGAGGAGGTCGGTACGCATCGACTCAAGGGCAAGGAGCAGCGGATCGAGCTCTTCGGAATCGAGCGGCTCGAGTCGGACCCGCTCCGCGATCCGCTCGACCCACCACCGCCGCGGCCTGGGGCCCGCTGACAACCACCCCGCGTTCTTGTTCGTGTGGGTGGGGTCGATCGTGTCGCTCGACACTCACGCCTCCGCAACCCAACCCTCTGCCCGCTCGTAGTGTCTAACCGAAGTCGCCGGGAACGGGAGCACGGCTCTTCGCGGGAGTCGTGCCAGGGCAAAGCACGGTTCTGGGCGCAGCGCAATCACGACGAGCCGCCGACGGGTGGTCCGGGTCTACACCGGGAGGATGGATGTTCGGCATCAAGCTGGCGATGCGCACACTCACGAAAACGCCGTTCGTAACGGCCGTAGCGGTCCTGTCGCTGGCCCTGGGGATCGGGGCGAACGCCGCCATCTTCTCCCTGTTCGACCAGATGCTCCTCCGCTCGCTTCCCGTCCAGGACCCCGACCGACTGGTCAACCTGGCCAACCCCGGCCCCAAGCCCGGATCCCAGTCCTGCGGCCAAGCCGGCGGCTGCGACGAGGTCTTCAGCTACCTCATGTTCAAGGATCTGGAGGCATCCAGCCCCGGCTTCAGCGGCATCGCGGCCCACGTGTCCTTCGGCGCCAACCTGGCGCAGGACGGGGTGACCCTCAGCGGCGAGGGCATGATGGTGTCGGGCTCCTACTTCGGTGTGCTGGGCGTACAGCCCGTCCTGGGCCGCCTCATCGGCCCGGACGACGACCGGGAGTTCGGCGGACACTTCGTGGCGGTGCTGTCCCACGACTACTGGCAGGAGAGCCTCGGGTCCGATCCCTCGATCCTGAACAAGACCCTCGTGGTCAACGGGCACCCCATGACCGTGGTCGGCGTGGCGCCCCGCGGGTTCATGGGCACGGTGCTCGGCAGCGACCCGGACGTATTCGTGCCCATCACCATGCGCTCGGAGATGCTTCGTGGGTGGGACCGCTTCGAGAACCGGCGCGTGTACTGGGCCTACCTGTTCGGGCGGCTCGCGCCGAGCACGGACATCGAGCAGGCGAGCACGGCCATCAACACCGCGTATGCGGGCATCATCTGGCCAAGGAGCTCGTGCTCACGCCGGGATACCGTGGGCAGAGCACTCTCCATAGCGAGGTATCCACGCCTCTCAAGCTGCTCTTCGCCATTACGGGCCTGGTGCTGATCATCGCCTGTGCCAACATCGCCAACCTGCTGCTGGCGCGCGGCGCGAACCGGGGCCACGAGATGGCCATCCGCGGCTCCCTCGGGGCCAGCCGCCGTCACCTGGCGGGTCAGCTCATCACCGAGTCCCTCCTGCTGGCCGTCCTGGGGGGCGTGGCCAGCCTGGTGGTGGCCGGCTGGACGCTCAACGCCATCGGCGCGCTGCTGCCGCCCGACGCCAGCGAGGACCTGGCGCTCCGGCTGAACCCGGGGGTCGTGATGTTCACCGGGCTGGTGGCGGTGGGCACGGGCTTCCTGTTTGGCTTCTACCCCGCGCTCCACAGCACGCGCACGGACCTCGTGTCCATGCTGAAGGCCAACACCGGCCAGCCCTCGGGCGCCAGGTCCGCGGCCCGGTTCCGGAGCGCGCTGGTCACCGCCCAGATCGCATTGTCCATGGCCCTTCTCGTGGCCGCCGGCCTGTTCGTGCGGAGTCTACTGAACGTGACGCGGGTGGACCTGGGCATGCAGCGGGACAACATCATCACCTTCGGCATCTCGCCCGAGCTCAACGGCTACGAGCCCGAGGACACCCGGGCCCTGTTCGCCCGGGTCGAGGAGGAGTTCGC
>JBDHIF010000062.1:0-7592 GCA_039587535.1 Gemmatimonadota bacterium | reverse complement strand
GGGGCTGGAAAGCCCCCGGGTCGTGAACGTGGCGGTGGCGGCGCCCAACCAGGACCTACAAGGCGCCGCGTTTCCGATCCGGTTCAACAACATCGTGACGATGTTCATCGAGGATCTGCAGCAGGGCTCGGGCTCCGTGATCGCCCGCTACATGGGACCGGCCGGCGCCCAGGGGCTCGGACCCACGCAGGGCGAGCTGACCATGGTCCTGCGGCTGGTGGAGTAACGACTACGGAGGGCGACCTCCGCGGAAGGGATGGCTCCCTCCGATCAGAAACCGCCCCGGTCGACCGAGTCGACCGGGGCGGTTTCGCATACGGCGGCCTGGGTGAGGGTCCGGCGGCGAGCCGCGAGCCCCCGGACCCTCAGGCCATCTCGACGTCGTAGCCGAGACGCCAGAGCTTCATGTTCTCCGGATCCGCTGACCCTTCGTCTCCGGGCTGATGACGGCCGACCCAACTCTCGACGGGCCCGTCGAAGAACCGGCTGTAGTTGTCGAGGGGGTCGTTCTTGCTCCAGCGGTCCACCTCTTCTCCGAACACCTCGACTCTCATGGTGTCGCCGACCTCGCCGTCCCACAGCACCTTGTCCAGCTTGTCGATCTTGCTGAACCGGGGATGATCCGAGATGGAGTAATGGCCCTTCTCGGGGAACTTCAACTCCTGCGTCTGGCCCCCGCTGGTAACCTTGGACCAGAAGCGGAACTGCCCTTTGTTCTTGAAGAAGGGATCGAGGGTGTCCTTGACCTGGACCCAGCGAAGGATCACCCGGACCCGCTTTCCGGCGTCCGTCATGCGCACTCCTTATCAATGCCAATGCCTTACGCTCGCCCGCATTATGTAGCGGCGCCCGCCCGTCAGCAAGACACTACAGAGAGCCGAGCGCAGCCCAGGGGGCCGACCCCGGCCCGCCCCTAGCGCAAAACGCTCAGCAGGTCGGCGTGGTCGTCGGTCCAGTGGACAGCGGGTACGTCGGCGGCGAAGCGGGTCCACAGAGGAGACCCCGCGAGCCGTTCCAGCGTCGCCGTGTCGGTGGGCAGCGCCGCTGCCAGCGTGCGCACCGCGCCCCGCTCGCGAGCTTCGGCCGTCGGGGAGTACTCGGAGAATAGCACGCTCGTGCCGGTCGTCTCTCCGAATCCACGCACCACGCGGCGGAGGTCCGCGTGCCGGTTGGAGATGTGGAGGCCCACGATGCCACCCGGGCGCACCTTGTCCAGGTAGAGCTGAAGCGCTTCCTCCGTCAGCAAATGGGTGGGAACGAAGTCGCTGCTGAAGGCGTCCACGATGAAGACGTCGAAGCTGGCGTCGGGTTCCTTCTCCAGAGCCAGTCGCCCGTCGCCCAGAACCAGGCGAACCTCGCCGGCCGAGTCGTCCAGGTAGGTGAAGTGCTGCTGGGCGAGCCGGACGACCACGGGATCGATCTCGTAGAACACGACCTCCTGTCCTCGGCTGGCCGCCGCGGCCAGGGCGCCGGTCCCGAGGCCGATCACGCCGATGCGTGCCCCCTCCGGTGCCTGCGCGACCAACGAGCCCAGGGGACCATCGGGATAGTAGTAGGTGATGGGGAGCCGGCTCAACTCCGGGTCGTGGAATTGGCGACCGTGGACCGTAGTACCGTGGATCATCTCGACGGCATCCGGGAAGTCGAGGATCCGCACGACGCCGAAGAAGCTCCGCTCCCGGGCGACCATGGAATCGGCGTCGGTGAACCCGGCCAGCAAGAGGGCGCACAGCAGCCACACCGAAACGGCCACGAGGCCCACGTACCGAGCCGTGGCCACGCCCCAGACGACCCCGAGACCCAGCACCAGCACAACAGCGGCGGTGGCGATCTCCGCGTTCCGAAGGGCCACGAACATGGGCGTCATCAGGGCGATGGCCGATAGGGTGCCCACCCGCCACGACGGCCGATAGGGGGTGAGAAGCGTACCGGCGGCAGGGGCGAAGTAAAACAACACGCTCAGCGCCATGAGCGTGAGGGGAAGCTCGGCGACCGAGTCGAACAGCACGGGCGCCAGCAGTGCGTTGAGCGCGCCCCCCAGCGCGCCACCGAACGAGATCCACAGGTAGAAGCCCGTCAGCTCGTCCGTCGACGGACGGTCCGCGGCCAGGTCGCGGTGGCAGAGCAGCGCACCGAAGAACAAGGTCGCGAGCGCCAGTGCCAGCATGACCTCGAATGGGTATTGGCCGCGTACCAGAAGAAGTCCAACGGACGCCGAGACCGCCACCACCGTAGCGCCGGCGAGGGGTCGGCGGGGCAGGCGATCGGTGAAGCTGAAAGCCAGGATGAAGGTGGTCAGGTACAGGGCCAGCGGGATCACCCAGAGGAGCGGAGCCGGAGCCAGGTCCGTGGTGATCTGCATCGTGACGGCCAGCAGCAGACTCGACCCCACCGCCGACCGGGCCACCCAGAGGAGCTTTCGGTGCGTGGTCACCGGCCCCGCACGGGCGGCGGCGTCGAGATCGGTCTGCGCGTCTCCCCGGACTGCCGCGCTCTCAGCCCCTCGGCGGGTAGCCCGGGAGGCCCGAAGCGCAGCGCTGAACGTGAGCACGGCGAAGACGCCGTAGCCCACCGCCCACGCAACGCTTTGCCGCGTCACGCCCAAGGCCGGCTCCAGGACGAACGGATAGGACAGGAGGGCCAGCAGCGAGCCGAGGTTCGAAGCGCCGTAGAGCCAGTAGGGGTCATGGCTGCCGGGGAATCCTGATCTGGACCACCAGTACTGGATCAGCGAGGCGTTGGTGGAGAGGGCAAAGAACGGCACGCCGACGAGCACGGCGAGGGTGGTCAGCAGAGATGCGGCGGGCCACCCCGCCGAAGCCACCGTGGCGCCGAGCTCGGCCGGCACACTGGGAGGGAGCAACAGCAGAGGCAGAACCAGCACCAGCCCGTGAGCGATCACCTGCCCCCGGGGCGACACCCGGCGGCTCAGGAAGTGGGCATACAGGTACCCGGCCAACAACGTCGTCTGGAAGAAGACCAGTGCAGTGTTCCAAACCGCTGGGCTGCCGCCGTATGCCGGCAACAGCAATCGGGTTGCCAGGGGCTGAACCAGGAACAGCAGGAAGGCGCTCAGGAATATGGAGGCAACGAACAACAGGTGGGCGAGGCTCATCGACGGATCTGGCGGACGAGGGCGTTCACTGAAGCGACGCACGGCCTGTCGCCGGTGTGAGCGCCCTCGCGGTGTCGACCCATGTCCATGAGCACCTGCGCCCCTCCGTGTTCGCGAGCGCCGTGGCCCTCGAGATTTCCGCCGACGCTACGCGAGCCCATGCCGTCTCGGCGGTGGGACTCGATGCGATGCAGGCCAAGTTGTCGACCCTGAGGGTCGATCTGTCAACGTGGCCCGACGGTCTCCCTGCGTCGCGCCGAGGCCGCTGATTCGGGTGGGGTGGGGTCACTCGTTCCCGCCCCGGCCGCGATACACGGTTCTTGCGTCCCCCCAGGGACCGTATTACCGTGGGTCTACTTGCAAACGGATGTTTCCCGTGGGAGATTCACCCTTCCCTGGGGCCCACAAACGCGGTACGGGAGGCACATTTGTACACCCAGGCCGTACGAAGCTCTCTCAAGTCCAATTCCCGCAACGGATTCGCCCGTAGGCTCGAGTACGTCCGCCAAGCGGTGCAGTGCAAGACGCTGCGGGACTTCTGGCGTCGCTTGACCGAGGGCGGAGACTACGAGATCAGCTACGAGGCAGTGCGTAACTACCACTCGGACCGGGATCCCCCCGTCGACTACCTGGTGCAGGTAGGCCGTGTCTTCGGCGTCAACCTCAAGTGGCTCGCCACGGGCGAGTCCCAGCCCTGGCCTGCCGACTCCGCGGTGGAATCGGCCGCGCAGGAGGTCGTGGAACGGGGTCACAACGACTTCGAGGTGGCGCTCGAAGAGGTCTTTTGGCAGTACCGCAAGTTGCCGCCGCTAGCCATGGCCGCGGTGCTGAAGACCTGCGACCGCCTCTACCGTGACGCCCAGTTCCGAGGGTCCTTGCAGGGCCGCAACGGACCCACCCGCGCGTACGTGGGGCGTTTCGTGGGGAAAGCGCTGGCGGGGCCCCTCGTGAACGCAGTCGCGGGGACGGTGCGCACGTCCGATCTGCACGCCTGGCAGATGGAGAGTTACGCGTTGGGAATGTGCCAGGCCCTGACGTCGCTCATCCCGAATCCCAACTGGAGCGAGCAGAGGTACCTGGACACCACGGCGCACTGACGACAAAGCCCGCAGGTGGATTCCGGGAGCCCTCGTCGCCGCGCCCACCACGAGAGCCCCCGACGCGGCGACGGATCAGGGGCTTCCACGCTCCTCCCGCGCCGTCGTCCTGGCCCGCAACCGACCCGCTGCCTGGATGAGGAGCCAGGCGAGCGCGGCGCCGGTCAGAATCCGACCGGTCCACTCCACCCACGTGTCCTCGAAGCTGAGCACAACGGTTTCCTGGGTCGGCACGACTACCATGAAGGACGGGGCGGCCCGGTAGGGACCGTCGGCACCCCGAGCCCGCCAATTCGGGAAGAAGGAGACGCGCACGAGGTGGGGGACGCCGACGGCGCTCGTACGGAACTCGATCCGGTCGCCGTCGTCCGCGATGGCCGTGACCTCGCCCTGCTGCGCCACCGCGGGGGGCGGGGCCCAATCGGTGGGGTCGCCCGACCCACGCGGCCAGTCCGACGGCCCCGACTCGACGAGCCACTCGGTCAAACGCTCGGTGCGATGGAACCACGACCGGGCGGCCTGGTCGAAGTCCCGGCCGGTCTGGACCGTCGGGACGCTCCGAGCCGGCGTGATCAGCGGCTGAGCAGCCACCTCCCACACGGCGAATCCCTCGTCCGACTCGACGAGGCGAAGGTTGGGCCGCACCTGGGCGGCGGCCGCGGCCTGATCCGTGAAGGTCACGTAGTACCGAACCCCCATGTACGCCATGTGGGCCACGCCGGCCTCCAGGTCGTACCTCGCCTCCTCCGGCCACCCACGGAAAGACGGCTTGGCCGGAGCCGGCGAGACCTCTCCCAGGACGGTAAGGGTGAAGGGGGCCGATCGGCTGGACTCCACGAGGAGGCCGTGAAGCGTGGGATGGTCGGACGACCAGTACGGCAGCAGCGCCGGGGCGTTGACGCTGCCGAGCGCCGAGAGCGTGCTGTCGCTCTGCCACAGAACCCGCCCAGGCGGAAGATCCGTAACCGCCTCGATGAGGCGCTCGTGCATGGGCCAGGCTTCCTGGGCCTCGAATCCCCGGAGGCTCGACGCGGCGAAGCGCCTGACCGTCGAGACGTCTCGCAGGACGAACAGCGCCACCAGAAGGACCCCGACACCCACTGCCGTGGCGAGTGCCTTCCCGGAGCGGTCCTCCAGATATGTCTTCACGCCGTGGCCCACGGCGAGCCCGGCCAGGAGATGGATTCCGAAGTACCAGAAGGGCAGCAGGCGGTCGCGCATCTCCAGACCGGAGGGCACGAGGAGCAACACCGCGCTTACGCCCATGAGCGTCAAAAGCGGCAACGCCCTGGAGCCCGACGACCGGAGCACGCGCAGTCCCAGGACGGCGCCCGGCAGCACGAACCAGAGCTCGGCGGGGGCCAGCAGGAACGGCGAGGTCTCCGGGATCCAGGGCAGGTGTCCCATCTCGCTCGCCCGGGCCAGGAAGGGCAGGGCCCACACGCCCGCCAGCGCGAACCCCAGCGACCACGACGTCAGCACAGCGTGGCGAGACATTCGAAACAGCGCGCCCGGAATCGACGCGAGCACGACTGCCAGCGTCGTCAGTACATGGCTCAAGGCCGTGGCGGCCAGCACCACTGCCATCAACGATCCGCCGCCACGCGACCCGGCCATGGCCCGGGTGACCAGAGCGAGGAAGGCAACGGACAGCGCGAACGAAATGGAGAACGCGAACTCGCCGGTCATGGTGGAATAGACGTTGCCGCCGAGATGCCAGAAGCTCTCCATGAAGACGAACCCGCCGCCCACGGCGCCTGCGACGCCGGACTCGAGACGGCCGAAGCCGAGCGCGCGGGCCAACGCGAAGCCGCACAGTGGGAGGGCCAGCAGTCCGAGCGACGCCACGAGCTTGAGCGCCACGGGAAAGCCGAAGACCGGCGCGAACAGGGCGACCAGCACCGCCGGCAGGGGAAAGTAGAAGTAGAACATCGGGAATCCACCGAACCATCCGTCGTTCCATCCGGTGAGGCGACCTCTGGAGAACAGGCCGTCCACGGCCGACGAGAAGGGAAAGACGTGCAGTCCCAGATCTCCGCCTGCGGGGGTGGTGGGGGAGAGGAGGAGCCGAGGATCGAGGACGGCGAGGATCAAGCCTGCCGTGATGACCGGAAGCAGAACCCCTACCCGGTCCCGGCTCATCCCCGTCGCGTACGGAGGTACAGATCCAGCAGCTCCCTGACCAGACTCAGCGAGCTGCCGGTGGCCACGAAGCGGGAGTCGTCCCGGGGCGTGGTCTCGATGGGGAACTCCTGGATCCGACACTCGTCCCGTTGCAGCGTCACGAGGAGCTCCGTGTCCCAGAGCCAGGCACCGGACTCGACGCGCGAGAGTGCGGGCAGGAGGACGTCGCCACGGAACAGCTTCAGCCCTGCCTGGTGGTCCCGGAACGGCGTGCCGAACAGGCGGCGCACGGTACCGTTGTACACGGCCGTGTTCAGGCGCCGTGAGAGGGGACGGCCGCGGTTGAGAGACGGGTCGAGGGCCTTGGAGGCGATGACGGCGTCGTACCCGGACTCCAGGACTTCGAGCATCGGGCCGACGTAGGAAACGTCGATCTCGAGGTCGGCGTCGATGAAGCCGAGGTACTCCCCTCGGGAGGCCTGGAAGCAGCGCGTGAGCATGGCGCCTTTGCCAGAAACGGAGCTTTGGATCACTTGAACAGACGGAAGGCCGAGACCGAGAACCACGTCACCGGTGCCATCGGTGGAGGCGGAGTCACCCACGACGATGCGATAGGGGATGTTCAACGCCCCGAGGTAGTCGTCGACTCTCCGCACGGAGCCGCCGATGACCGCGGCCTCGTTGTGGGCTGGCAGGACGAGCGTCAGTTTCGGGGGGGTCAACCGTCCGGGCTCCCTGGCGAGTCTAGTGGGCGCATGCCGGCTTCCGGCGGCGCCCGGAGTCCCGACTCCAACATTATCGAGGGGTTCGATCCAATACTAAAGTCCCACCCCCCCTTCCGCAGCGAGCCCCTCACGGGCTGGGGCCGGTTTCCGGTGGAGACCTGCAGGATGTATCGGCCGGAGGCCCGGGCCGAGCTGGCCGAGATCGTCACCGGCGCAGCCGAAAGCTCCTTCCTGCCCAGAGGCCTTGGCCGGAGCTACGGCGACGCGGCACTGAACGGCGATGCGGCCGTGATCTCGATGCTTCGGCTCGACCGTCTTCTGTCCCTCGACGAGGAGGAGGGGGTCTTGGAGTGTGAGGCCGGAGTCGCCCTGGGCGACGTCCTCGACGCGGTCGTGCCGCGGGGCTTCTTCCTCCCGGTCGTGCCCGGCACGCGCTTCGTTACCGTGGGCGGGGCCATCGCGAGCGACATTCACGGAAAGAACCATCACCTGGACGGTACATTCTCACGCTTCGTCGTCGACCTCACGATC
>JBDHIF010000061.1:0-7691 GCA_039587535.1 Gemmatimonadota bacterium | reverse complement strand
GATGGAGCAGATCGGCAGCCATGCCGGCATCACCGACACTTCGGCGGTGATGTACGTATTCCCGGACGGCGTGCGGAACGACCTCCGCATGCCGGGTGGGGGTGATCCCGACGCCGGGGTCACGGGTGATCCATCTCTGGCCACGCCCGAGATCGGGCAGATGGTGGTGGAGTTCAAAGTGCTGGCTGGCCTCGAGCAGTACCGTCAGCTGACTGCGGAGCCCAGGGGGAGGGGAGGGCGGTAGCAGGCTTCTCCCACGGCGTATCTCACGGGATCTCACCCACGATCCAATAGATGCCCGGGCACCGCGCATGCGCGCGGGCCCGGGCGTCTTGGTTCAACGGTATACCGTCGTGGAGGTCGGAGACGAAGCCCCCTCCGAGGCGGAACCGCTCGCCGACCGTCCCCACCGCGCGACCGTCCCCGTCCCGCACCCGGTACGTGCCGTCGAGGGCTTCCAGCGTGGCACCGAAGGGCCACACCACGGTGGCGCTCTCCGAGCTCCCGAGATCCAGGCGGAGGCAGCCGGCGGCGTCCAGGAGGACGGGGCCGTCGAACAGTGCCTCCATCACCGCTGTTGCGGGCTCGCTCTGGACGAGGAAGAGGGGGCCGCCGTCCAGGTCGCTGAGTAAGATGGGGGCCTGGGGGGACTGGCCGTCCGAACAGGCGGCGGCGACCGCCAGGGCGAGCATGAGGGACCGAGTGAGGTGAGCCAGCTGCATTCTGCGCCTCCGTGGCTGAGCACATGCGTTGCCCATCCAACGAGCGGCTCGGGTCCGACGTGACCGAGCCCTCCCGGCAGTCACCCACGGGCTCGTTGCCGACCTCAGCCCTGCAAGAGCACGATAAGCGCAGACACCGTCAGCACCGCAAACACTGACGAAAGGAGCACCGTGCGCGCCGCCACCCGCGGAGCGGCGCCGTATCGCTCGGCGAAGAGATAGGTGTTCACCGCCGTCGGCATGGCCGCCAGCATGACCGCTACCGAGACCCATAGCCCATCGAGGCCCAGGATCGGAACCGCTACGACCCACACCAGAAGCGGGTGCACGACGAGCTTCAACCCGGTGAGCAGGAGGGCCGGAGCCCGGTCTCCCGCGGCTGGTGTCGCCACCAGGGACGCTCCCATGGCGAAGAGTGCCGTAGGGACGGCCGCGTTCCCCATGAGCTCGACGATTTGGTCGACGCCACCCGGCAGCACGATCCCGGAGATGTTCACCGTGAAGCCGGCCAAGAGCCCGAGCACGATGGGGTTTCGCATAACCGCCGAGATCACACCGCGGAGCTGCTCCCTCCAGGAGGCTCCATCGCCCCGCCCAGCGTGGATTAGGGCCACGGTAATGGGCATGAAGGTCATCGAGTGGAACCCGATGATCAGGAACATGGGAAGTGCCGCCTCGGGGCCGAACGCCGTGAGAATGACCGGGACACCCAGCAGCACCAGATTCGCGAACGCGGCTGACATGCCGAAGATGGCCTGGTCCGCTAAATGCCGTCTGAAGAATAGCTTACCCGAAACCATACCCATGGCGTAGGCCGCCCCGCTTCCGACATAGAATGCCACCAAGAAGCCCCATTCCACGTCCGCCGGAAGCTCCAACTCCACCAGGCTGCCGAATAGCAGGATCGGGATGGCGAAGTTGAACACGAAGAGAACAAGCCCGCGCACGCTGGCTTCGTCCAAGACACGGAAGCGCGCGGCAGCATACCCGATGGCCATGATGCCGAAGACCGGCGCTACAGTGGAGAGAAGGATGCTCACGTGGTGGCTTCCGGCCCTGGTCCGGGATCGCGAAACCGTCGCCGCGTAGTCGGCGCGGGTAGGAGCGGAGGAAGGAGGAGTGGAAGGGGGTGGAGGTCAAGGCGCAGTGGCTTTGACACCCGGGACCCGGCGGACGAGAATGGCCCTCCACCAGGCAGCTGCGACGGCGACGGACCCGATGGGAGACGCGGCTGCAACCCCCATGCGAACCACCTGGCGGTCCAGCGGCCCCAGGTGCAAGAGGTGCCTCCATGAGTGACCAAGCTGCCCTGCCTCCCGATCCGGCCGTCGAGAAGATCTTCCAGGGCGTGAAATTCAGCGTGGAGCGGCGCCGGGTGCTGACCCGGGACGGGGGCACGGCCACGCGCGAAGTCGTGATCCATCCGGGGGCCGTGGTCGTACTGCCCATCCGTGACGATGGGCGGATCGTCATGATCCGAAACCGGCGGTTCGCCGTGGGCGAGACGCTTTGGGAGCTGTGCGCGGGCACCCTCGAGCCGGACGAAGACCCTGCGAAAACGGCCGCCCGAGAGCTCGTGGAGGAGACCGGCTACCGTGCTTCCCAGATCGAGGCGCTCACGACCTTCTACACGTCCCCGGGCATCTGCGACGAGCGGATGCATGCGTTCGTCGCTACCGGCCTGTCGGAGGTAGGCCAACAGCTCGAGGCTACCGAGCAGATCGAGGTCGAGCTCCTCACGCGCTCCGAGGTCATGGCGCTCGTGCGGAGTGGGGAGATACGGGACGGGAAGACGATTGCGACGCTCCTGTACTACGAGGCGTTCGGGACCTCCTGAGGCCCACCGCGCCCGGCCATCCCCGACGGGAAGCCACTTCACGATGACGGGGGCCGCTCCAGCCATTCGGTCCGCTGGCCGAGGTTGATGGCCAGGTGCGTGCCCAGGTGGTCACTCGGGGCGCCGTGCCAGTGCTCTTCACCGGCCTCCACGACGACCAGATCGCCCTCCTCGATCTCGACGCGGTTTCCGGCACGGTTTTCCACGACGCACCGCCCCGAAAGCCCGAGCAGGAGCTGAGGACCGTCATGACGGTGCCAGTTCATCCGGGCGCCAGCTTCGAAGGACACCTGGTACACCCGGAGCGGGAGTCCGTCGTCTCGCCCCAGCAAGGCTTGGGTCGTGGCGTGGTGGACGAACGTCTCGGGATCGGCGGTCGTTGCAGGGCGGCTGGTGGCGGGGATGTGGCGCATGCGGGGGCTCCGGCGAGGGTCTAGAGACGTTCAGGGGCCAGCTTGTGCCTTGGGCACGAGATTCGCCACGGTGCGCTCAAGCTGGGCGGGCGAGGATGCTCCCGACGCGAACCTCTTGCCCCAGCGTGCACAGCTCGTCGAGCTGTATGCGGCCCGCTTCCGTGAGGAGCACGACCGTGCTGCCCAAATGGAATGCCATGAGCTCGTCCCCGCGTCCGATCGTCTTCGGAGGACGGTAGCTGCGATCGAGCGGTGGACGGTCCTTCCGATTGGTGACCCACGGAGGGGAGCCGACTCCCTCTCCGCTCCAGGTCGGATCGAACGCCGCGGAGATCCGACCGACGTTGTACGCCCCCACGGCCACGATCGTCACCCTGCCCAAGTCGCCGTCGATAGGGGCCAGGAGTCGCTCGTTGCGAGCGAACAGGTCGCGGACGTGGCGTACCGCGGGGTCGTTCACCGGAAATAGGGCGCCGGGGACGTACCTGGCGGACGGAATGGTGCCCTGTACAGGAGCGTGGATCCGGTGGTAGTGCCTGGGCGATAGGTAGATGGTCACGAAGTGGCCGCCTTCGAAGCGCTCGGCTTCCTCCACCGAGCCCAGCAGGTCGGCGGCGGCGTAGTCCAGTCCCTTCGCCTGGATAAGCCGGCCGCGCTCGACGGTGCCTACTTGGCCCACGATGCCATCGACCGGGCTCGTCAAGCCGGGCTCCGCCGGCCAGCTCCGCGCTCCCGGCCGCAATCTGCGCACGAAGAAGGCGTTCACCGACGGATACTCCGCCAGGGGGAGCTCGGCCTCGGAGACGTCGATGCCCACGGCACGTGCGAAGGCACCGAGCACCGCGGTCCGCATGGGTCCGGGAATCGGTGTGTCTGCGAGCGCCCCGAGGCCCCGACTCAAGGTGCCTTGGGGGAGGCGCGCGAGGAGGCGCAAGACCATGCGCCACGGAATGCCCGGGGGGTCGGGGCTAACGTCCGGGACCTGGGTCCCGGCGATCGGGTGATGGGTCATGGGGGCTCGTACTCCTGGGCCAGGATGGTGTGCCGGGTCCTCGGGTCGGAGCCGGTCAGGCGTCCTCGTCGGAGAACACGTCCTCGATGGCCCGCTCGAAGATCCTGCTGATCTTGAAGGCCAGGGGGAGGCTCGGCGCGTACTTGCCCTTCTCGATGGAGTGTACGGTCTGCCGAGACACGTCCAGGAGCTCGGCCAGCTCCGACTGGGTCCAACCGCACGCTTCGCGCAGCTCCCTGAGGCGGTTCTTCATCGGTGGCGCCAGTGTGCCGCGCCCAGGCCCACACACCAGAGCGTGCTGAGCAGGATCCAGAGGTGGATCCAACGGATGCCCTCCGGAAGCTCGCCGCCGGCGGGCGTCGGCAGGATCGCGAGGACGAGGCACACCACCGCCAGGCCGACGAAGGCGAAGGCGAGGGCCTCCAGGTGGACCAGGCGCTGGAGCTCGTCTCCGTGGCGGACGGCGGCCACGGCAAAGAGCATCATCGCCAGGCCCGCCCCCAGGGCCGGCATGAACGCCAGGATACCGGCACCCGACGTGTCGGCGTACGCGTCGGCGGCCAAGAGTGCCGGGACGTAGATGGCGGCCGCGATCAGGAGACGCCTACGGTCTCTCCGGGCCCGCTGCTGGCTGGCTGGCATGATGCGCTCCCTTGTGGGGATGTAAAGCACGCTTTACACTTGAGGTGGACGTAAAGGTAACTTTACACATCACGGGGTGGACGACAATGGAAGCAGTGGTCATTACAGCACTCATCTGCACCCTCGTAAGCGGCGGCGTCCTGTTGGAAGCTTTGGCGCCCCATCTTCCGACGTTGCTGGGCCTGCATGGAGGTGGGGCGACCCGCGGAAGGAGGGGGGCACCGGTGCGCCGGGGTAGGGAGCGCTCGACGGTGGCGCTGGAGCGGCAGGTGACGTTGGAGCGGCGTGTGGAGGCGCTCCAGGCCGAGCGCGACTTCTACCGGGCTCTGGTGGACCGCCCGGGGGACGGGCCCGATGAGGCAGATCGGGGGGGGCGGACCACGCCATGAGCCAGGGCTACGGTGGGGTGGGAGGATGGGTCCGCGCGGGCGTCGTGGCCCTGGCGTGGGTGGTGACCGGATGCGACGGGATGTCCGACGCCCCTGGTGCCGATCATGATGCCGGAAGGGACTCTGCCGGCGTGCGGATCGTGGAGAACGGAGTGGCCGTCGGGTGGCCCGAGGGGGGTCCGCCCTCGGTGCTCGTGGAGCTCGTCATCGGATCCGCCGACGGGGACGGACCGGACGTGTTCGGCCACGTGGCCGCTCTGGACGTGGACGGGTCGGGACGGATCTACGTGCTGGACCAGCAGGCCGGGCAGGTCCGCGTCTTCGACGCGACCGGCCGGCACGTCACCTCGTTCGGGAGGCCCGGGTCGGGGCCCGGCGAGCTCGGGCCGGGCGCCATGGCGGTCCTCGCCCGAGTCGACGGCTCGGCGGTGGTCCCGGATGGCGGGAACGCCCGCGTCACGTCCTTCGGGGCGGACGGCGCCGCGCGCTCCTGGGCCCTCCGCCTCGAGCGGGGTGTCCCCGTCCGTTGGGACCGTCTCGACGGTGGCGGGCTGGTGGCCCAGCTGCGTTCCGTCGCGGCCACGGATGACGGTGTCCGATGGGATGCGGTGGTTCGCTACGGCCCGGACGGCGCCGAGGCGGACACCTTAGTCCTCCTCCCTGCCGGGGGCAGCGTGACGGTGGGGGCGGACGGGCTGCCGTCCATCAGCCTGTTTCAGCCGGAGCCGCTTTGGGACGTCTCGCCGGACGGGACCCTGGCTTGGGCCATGAACGGTGTGTACGAGGTGCGGAGGCACACGCGGGACGGGTCGCTGGCCGCCATCATTCGGCGGGATGCCCGACGGCGTCCTGTGACTCCGGGAGACCGGCGCGCCCTCACCGAGGCGGTGGGAAACATGCTCCTCGACCAGGGCGTGTCGCCGGCCGCCGCGCAGACCATGACCGCGCGGATGCGCATCGCGGAGACCTTCCCGGCCCTGGCGGCCGTGCACGTGGCTCCGGGCGGCGCCGTGTGGGTGCAACGGGTGCGCGTGCCTTCGGACCCGGAAGGGGAAGGCCCGCTGGATCCCATGGATCTGGGGGCACCGGACTGGGACGTGTTCGATGGCGCTGGCCGGTGGCTGGGTACCGTTCGGCTTCCCGATGGCTTTACCCTCATGAGCCTGGGCGACCACATCCTCCACGGCGTCGTGCGGGACGATCTGGATGTCCAGCGGGTGGTGCGGATCCGCCTCGAGACACGCTGACGTCCGCAGCCCGCCGGCGCGCGTGCGTCTCATTCGCCGCAGCCATACTATCGCCGTACTGGCCTTCGCGTCCCACCGGGCCATGGCCCGCGCCATCGGGGTGCACAACGCTTTGACGCGTGTCGCGCGTCATACGGGGGAGCCCCGACTCGGGGCTTCCTTAGATCGTCGAGGTGGGTGGAGTACCATGACCGCTCCAGAGCCGAGGCAGTGATGAGCTTTTCGAGACGGACCCTGAGCCTGGTGACCGTGGCTCTGATTCTGGTCACACTGGGTGCGGGTGTGATGTGGAGGTTGAGGGACGGGGGCGCGGACGAGGTGGGGAACCAGGGTGGGGCCGACGGTGAGGCCGACGAGGCGGCGGCCGCGGTCGGGTTGGTGACGGGTGCATCCCAGTTCTCCACCGACGTTCCTCAGCCCGTGCTGGGGGCGGAAGCGGTTCGCGACACCCTGTGGATCCGCGTGACGGCTGCCGGACAGGCCGAGGCCTTCCGGCGGACCACGGTCACGGCTCAGGTGGAGGGATGGGTGGAGGCGGTGCCGGCGCGTGAGAACCAGGAGCTCTCCCGGGGCTCGTTCCTCGCCGTCATCGACTCCACCGAGTACGCCCTGGCGGTGGATCAGGCGCGCGCTGACCTCCTCACGGCCGAAGCCGACTTCCAGCAGATGATCCTCTTCGACGACGAGATCGAAGATCCGGCCGTCCGAGAGGAGCGGAGGCGGGTGGCCCGGTCTCGCTCCTCCTTGGATCAGCGGCAGGTGGAGCTGCGACGGGCGCAGCTGGAGCTGGAACGGACCCGCGTGACGGCACCGTTCGAAGGACGGGCCGCCGACGTGAGGGTGGTGCCGGGCCAGTATGTCACGCCCGGTACCGAGCTGGTGACGGTGGTGGATCTGGACCCCATCAAGGTGGAGGTGCAGGTCCTGGAGGCAGAGCTGGCCTTCCTATCGGCGGGCCGGAACGCACAGGTGACCTTCGCCGCGTATGCCGGAGAGGTGTTCACCGGGCGCATCGAGACCATCAACCCGGTGGTGGATCCGGAGACCCGGACGGGGCGCGTCACGGTGATGCTTCCGAACCCGGACGGACGCATCAAGCCGGGGATGTACGCCGAAGTCTCTCTGGACGCGGAGGCGCTGCCGGATCGGGTCATGGTCCCCCGGGAAGCCATACTGGAGCGCGGGGAAGGGACGCGTAGGACCATGCTCTTCGTGTACGACGACAGTGGCGACGTCGCCCTGGCGAAGTGGCGATACGTGAACGTGGGCCGGGAGAACGATACACACGTGGAGCTGCTCCGCGATGGGCCCGAGCAGGACTTCGTCGAGCCGGGGGAGGTGGTGCTCGTGGACGGACACCATTACCTGGCCCACGACACGCCGGTCCGCATGGTGGAGGACGTGGCGGCCGCCGGGGGGCGTCCCGGTG
>JBDHIF010000060.1:0-21777 GCA_039587535.1 Gemmatimonadota bacterium | reverse complement strand
ATGCTGGAGGTTCGCGGTCGTCTTGATCTCGGCCAGAAAGCGCTCGGCTCCGACGACGGCGGCCAACTCGGGCTTCAGGACCTTGAGGGCGACCTTGCGCTCGTGCTTGAGGTCGCCGGCCAGGTAGACGGTGGCCATGCCGCCCTCGCCGAGCTGACGCTCGATGCGGTAGCGGCCCTCGAGGGCCGCGTTCAGGCGATCCACTGCGGTAGCTGTCATCTATCGCGCTGGGCGGGCTTGCTTCGGGCGGACGATCGGGTGGGGCATGCCGGCAATTTGGCTCGGGTTAGCACGTCTTGGTCATGTGAGATCAGGTCGATTGCGGGGACTGGCACGATCAGTTTCTCATTCGTTCCTCTAGCTCCGTGAACCAATTGGCGACCAGGAACATCGCGCCCATGCCACCGGCTCGGCCGGCCATCACGAAGCGGTCACCGTCCGGATGAACATCGTACCCACGGTCACGCGCGCTCTCGTGGCCGAAAGGTGAATCGAACAGTCTCACGGACCGGCCGGGCGAGAACGAACCTTCGGTCGAGACCTCCACTCGGTGCAGGTCGCCGCCCCCCGGGAAGCCCGTCAAGTAGTAGATCGCGCTGCCGTCCGGTGCCCAGACCGGATCATGGCCCGAAGCGGAGACGCGCCACAACCCGATCGGCTCCGGAAAGCCGCGGACGAAGATTCCGCTTTCATTTGGGCCGGTCTCGCCCCAGTAGGCGAGCCACCGGCCGTCCGGAGAGACGACCCCCTCGTTCTCGCCCAGGTCGGAGCGAAGGTACTCGCGAAGCGAAACGCTGTCGGTATCCAGCACAGCTAGTGAAAGGTCACCGCGCATGGCAACTGTGCCGTCCCCGACGACGAGCCAACGACCGTCCGGAGACGCTGACGTGATCGCCGCTTCGCCCTCGGCCGTCCAGAGCTGCTCGGTCCCCGAGCTGCCGTCGACGGCCCTCCGGAATCCGTCGAACCCGTCGGTGCCCGGACGTTCGGAAAGGAAGTAGATGTAACTACCGTCCGGAGACCAGACCGGTGATACGTTGGTGCCTTCGAACGTGAGTTGCCGATTCGTACCCGCCGCCTCGTCCCATATGAAGAGGTGATTACCCGATCGGTACGCCACGCGATTGCCGTCCGGTGACACGCGGGGAGTGTGCACATCGTTCCCGCCGATCGGGATCGCCGTATGGACCCCCCCCAAGTCGACCCACGAGAGTAGATTCGACGCGCCGCCCGTGCGCGCCCTATAAAGCAAGATTCCGTTGTCAGAAACGGTGAAGTGCGACCCGCCCAGGGGTGGAACGTACAGGCCCGGAACTAGCATGACGGGCTCGCCCCTGGTTTGCAGCGTACGGAGGTCGAACTCGATACCCATGAGCGCCCCGCTTCCGTGGCCGTAGATCAGGTGGCCGGTGGGGAGGTACCGGGGGTCGTTTCCTGAGGAAAGGAGCTCTCGTACCTCACCAGTCTCGATCTCGAGCAGTAGGACCCTTGCGTTCAGCGGATCGCCTCCGGTGCCCGTGCTGAACACCACCCCCTTGCCGTTGGGAAGGAGATGGGGAGGGCGCGCGCCCATGCCCTCCTCCAAGAGGAGTCGAGGCTCGCCTCCGGACGGACCCACGCGATATATCGCTTGCCGCCGTCTGAAGACGATCTCGTCCGTCTTACCCCAGTGAGGAGAGTGTCCGTCCGCGGCGACCAAGATGGACGGCCCACCCGTAGTCGGCGTCTTAAGGATGTTGTCGCCGGCTTCGAATGCCAGCCAGTCACCGCTCGGAGAAAAGGACGGATCGGCACCCCCCTCCGTGTTGGGCAGCAGTCGCCATTCGGCGTCGTCGATCGAGCGGATATGGAGGTGCACCGAGTCCGGACCCTCGACTGCCCGCCGGGTCACGACCCAGCGGCCGTCTGGAGAGATGCGGACCGGGACCCCGATGCCGGCCACGTGGTCGAGGGTTATCTCGGTCCGGATCGCAAAGTCGTCGTCGTGAGCGGACGCCAACCGCAATACGGCCCAGGTCGCGACAACGGTCGCCAGCGTCGCGGCCGTGGTCATCGCAAGCATGGGTCCGTGCCAATGGCCAATCTTTCCCGCTCGTTTCGCGCCTCCGTGTTCTCCGTGGCGGAATTTCTCATCATCCAGGGCGTTCCCCAGGTCGGCCGCGCTCCGGAACCGATCGGCCGGCACCTTTTCGAGCGCCCTCGCGATCGCCGCCTCGACGTTCGTCGGCACCGTCTTGCGAGCCTTCGTGACCGCGGGCGGTGGCTCGGTGATGATCTTGCCCAAGATCGCTTGGGGCGTGCTGGCGACGTGGGGCGGGTCCCCCACGAGCATCTCGTAGAGCACGCAGCCCAATGCGTAGACGTCGGCCGCAGGCCCCACGTGCAGGTCGCCCGTAGCCTGCTCCGGGCTCATGTAGTGCGGCGTACCGAGGCTCAGACCGGTCTCGGTCAGGCGGCCTCCGCCCGCTGCCCCCACCGCGAGCGCGATCCCGAAGTCGCTTACCACCGGTTTACCATCGAGCATCAAAACGTTCGCAGGCTTGATGTCCCGATGGATCACGCCTTGGCGGTGCGCGTAGTCGAGGGCCTCGGCCACGTTCTGAGCCACCCGCACCGCCTCGTCCACAGGAAGCTGATGCTCCCGGTCCAGCCGCTCGCGCAAGGACTCGCCCGCCACGTACGGCATGACGTAGAACAGGAACCCGTCGGCCTCGCCCGAATCGTGCAGCGGCAGGATGTGCGATGCTGGAGGTTCGCGGTCGTCTTGATCTCGGCCAGAAAGCGCTCGGCTCCGACGACGGCGGCCAACTCGGGCTTCAGGACCTTGAGGGCGACCTTGCGCTCGTGCTTGAGGTCCTCGGCCAGGTAAACCGTAGCCATCCCGCCCTCACCGATCTCGCGATCGATGCGGTAGCGGCCTTCCAGGGCCGCGTTCAGGCGGGAGGTGGGGTCTGACATGTCGGCGAACATACAGCGTGCCGCCGGACTTCGCCTCTCTGGAACAGAAGGGACCCCGGACGC
Organism: Gemmatimonadota bacterium; assembly: GCA_039587535.1. Lineage (GTDB taxonomy): Bacteria > Gemmatimonadota > Gemmatimonadetes > Longimicrobiales > Gaopeijiaceae > JAWLHJ01. The sequence continues at coordinate 18,756 of JBDHIF010000060.1, read as the reverse complement.
GAGGAACCCCCTCCGGAATCATCTCCGAAGGGGGCTCTCAAAGGTCGAAACTCCGGCGACAGGACTCGAACCTGTGACCCGCTGATTAACAGTCCCTTTTCGGCTGTTGCGTCATGTGGGTCCCAGGCGGGTGCCGTCTTGTGGGGCAACGACTTGCGAGTCTTTTCCGGATCGCGACGTGGGTGGTGTTGAGCCCTGTGTGGGCAGGTCGGGCAACAAACGTGCAACAAGTGGCAGGCGACTTCAGTTCGGCACCCGCCTCTTCAGCTCCTCGAAGAAATTCTGGACGAGGATCACACGAATTTCTGCGGATGTATCACCAGAGGAGGCGTCTACATCGCGCGCCAAGATCAGACGGTCACCGTTCGGGTGAAGGGGAGAAAATGTCCGATACTCGTTGTCGGGTCTGTTGACAGGTGTAGAGGCCAGGACCTCCTCAACAGACCCTACCACGAGTATCGGACCGTTCTGGATACGGGCGGCGCTCATCGCGCCGCCTTCCGAGTTGCGGTAGTAGAGGACGTCTCCGTCAGGCGACCAGAAGGGCAGGTCTCCCCCCTCCCCCGAGACCCTGGTGGCCGCGCCTGGGTCGGGGAAGCTCCGGACGTAGATCTCGGCCCGCCCCGTCTCGTCGGATATGTATGCCGCCATGGTCCCGTCAGGGGAAATCACCAGGTTGCTCAGACGGGCCTCCGACGAGAGGTACAGGCCAACCCGTGGACGGTCCGGCTCGGAGAGATCAACGGTCCAAAGATCGCCTGCCATCTCCATGGCGATCAGTGAATCTGAGGGCCAGTCGGTCACAGTTTCAGCCGTCTCCGTGTCGACATCGGGAAGCAGGGGAGTCGGAGGCGAATCGTCGCCCAGATTCTTGAGCCACAGGTCCGGGCTATTGCGACCGGCCCGTGTTGACGTAAAGACCACGCTCGAGCCATCAGGAGCAACCACTGGCCCTCTATTCACCCCCTCGAACGTCACTTGCCTGGGCGTTGTGTTCAGGAGGACATCGTACACGAAGATCTGTCCGTCACTCGAGTAGATGACCGACTCGCCGTCAGGTAGCCAGCTCACGTCGATGATCGGTCTCGCTCCCAGGGCCAACAGATCCTCGTCGCCGTCGAGATCCATGACGACGAGGCGCTGCTCGGCGCGGCCCCCACCTTCGGTGTACACAAGTACGCCTGTGCGTGATAGGCTGACCCTCGGTATAAGCCCCCGACTAGCGATTCTCTCGATAAGTGGCACCGTTGGGCCGGTCAGGACCCTCTGATCGACGTCGAACGCCGCGCCCACGAGCTGCCCTTGGCTGGAAACCCAAACGAGATGTCCGGTGGCGGTGAGGAAAGGGCGGGTACCTTCGGTTACCAATGTTCGCTCGCCCGTCGACAGCCGAACCGACTCGATCTGGTAGGGAGGTACGGTAGTGGAGATGAGTCCCCATTCCCCGTCCGGAAGCAGCTGCATGAACCCCTGATTGGCCTCACCGGCTGCCCGTTGCGTCACATCCTCCGACAGCCCTCCCACCGCCGGCACGCGCCGGATATTTCGCTCTACTGGCGGCGAATAGTAGATGTGGCCGTCCGATGGCCAGGTCACGCAACAGAAGGCAGGCGATGCCAGGGTCCGCGAGACCCCTCCCTGTATCGGGATCACCTTCAGTTGTTCGTCGCGGTCGATGTACGCGATCTCGGACCCGGTCGGGGATACCGCGAGGATGACTCCTACACGCGCCCCGTCTGCGCCGGATATCGGCATAGGATCGAGCGAATCCCATCGCCGGAGCATGACTTGGCCCTCCGAGACGTACGCGACACCCGATCCGTCCGGCAGCATCTCCAGGGAGGTGTTGGGCTCGATCTCCAACGAGAAACGCTCTGTGGACGCGGATACGGACGCCGCCGGTACACGCGTCAAAGTCATGCCTAGGGTCAGCGCCAGAACGGCGGCCATGCCGGCGAAGGTGATCGTCAGTGCATTCCAGGAGCCCCGGCCCGGCACGCCGGCCGTAGCCCCCCGCCCGTGTCGGAACCCGGCATCGTCGAGCGCCCGCGCAAAGTCCGCAGCGGTGCGGAACCGATCGGCAGGCACCTTCTCCAGGGCGTTGGCGATCACCGCCTCGACATTGTCCGGCACCGATTTCCGCTGCTTGACAACCCGCGGCGGGGGCTCCGTGATGATCCTCCCGAGGATCGCCTGCGGCGTGCCGCCGGTGTACGGCGGCTCGCCCACGAGCATCTCGTAGAGCACGCAGCCGAGCGCGTACACGTCCGTCGCGGGGCCGACGTGTAGATCGCCCGTCGCCTGTTCAGGGCTCATGTAGTGCGGCGTGCCCAGACTCAGGCCGGTCTCGGTCAGCCTGCCGCCACCGGCTGCGCCCACGGCCAACGCGATGCCGAAGTCGCTGATCACCGGCTTGCCGCTCTGGAGCAGGATGTTTGCCGGCTTGATGTCCCGGTGGATCACGCCCCGCTTGTGGGCGTAGTCGAGTGCCTCGGCGACGTTCTTCGCGATCTGGACCGCCTCGTCGACGGGGAGCTGGTGCTCACGGTCCAGCCGCTCTCTCAGACTTTCCCCTTCGACGTACGGCATGACATAGAAGAGGAACGAGTCCGCCTCGCCCGAATCGTGCAGGGGGAGGATGTGCGGGTGCTGGAGGTTCGCCGTCGTCTTGATCTCGGCGAGGAAGCGGTCGGCTCCCACGACCGCGGCCAGCTCGGGCTTCAGGACCTTGAGCGCCACTTTCCGCTCGTGCTTCAGGTCGTCGGCGAGGTAGACGGTCGCCATCCCACCCTCGCCGAGCTGGCGCTCGATACGGTAGCGGCCTTCCAGGGCCGCGTTCAGACGGGGGATCGCGTCCGACATCAATTCGGCACCAGTCGCTTAACTTCCTCGAAGAAGCTCTGGACGAGGATCACCCTTGTGGCTGGCTGGCTTCCGGTACCCACGTCCCGGACCATCATGAATCGACGGTCATCCGGAGCGATATCGTACGACCGCGCTCACGAAGAACAGCTCTCGACCGTTGTGCGCCCAAACGGGCTGATAGCCGCCCTCCGTCGACACCTGCCATCGCCCGTTGCTCGCGTCGGGGAAGGGGCGCACGAAGACTTGGTTCACACCGGCCTCGTCCGAGGTGTACGCAACCCAACGCCCATCTCGCGAGACGGCGGCGTGGAGCTCGCTGAATTGCTCGTTCGCGACCAGCGGGGTCGCGTCCTCTTCGTCAGTGCGTAGCGCGAGGAGATCGAAGGTGGCTGCTCCCCCCGAGATGTTCTTCCGTAGGACCAGAGTCGTCGCGTCCGGGCTCCAGACGCCCTCACCTATAGGGACATCCACGGTTCCGTAAACGAGCTCAGGCTCGCCCGTACCGTTCGCGCGCGTCGTCCAAAGCCTATAGAGGCTGCCCGGGAGTGCCTCGAGTTCAGGCTCCGCCTCGCGCTGGGACGCGAACGTGACGCCGCGTCCGTCCGGCGTCCAAACGGGAAGCTGATCGAGCGCATCATCGAAAGTGAGCCGAGACATCGGTCCGTCCGGCAGGGCCTTGGTCCAGATGTCCACATCGCCACCCGATTCGTTCGTGAACGCCACCCGATCTCCGTCGGGAGACAGGCGTAGCCCGTTGTTCTGACCGAACACGGGCCATCGAATGGTCTCGCCCGCGTCGGCGGGCGTCGCCTCGCCAGAGCGCGTGACCCAAACGAGCTCGCTCTGCCCTATGGTCCCGGCGGTCGTGTACAGCAGCGTCCCTGTCTCGGATAGCGCGAACTGGGACGCGGAGTTCCCTCCGACCTGAACACCCTCTACGATCGCAAGAGGTGCTCCCGTAACCTCCAAGCGACGCAAATCGAACGGCACGGCCATCAGCGTTCCGTCCGCCGTCGTGTAGGCGATGTGCCCCGAGGTCGCATACCTCGCCATATGGCCGCGGAACAGCACGCGAGCCTCTCCACCGTCCGGACCGACGACAGCGATCTGCCTTTCCTCCACGTCACCCGAAAGGATCGTGACCAGGACCCCCCGCCCATCCGGCAGCACGTCGGGCCACCGGTGGGCTGGGTCGGTCGTGACCGTTTCCGTTGTGCCCCCAGCCGCGGACACACGATGGATTCCACCGCCCAACGCCGAGTAGTAGATCATGTCGTCGGGACCCCAATCGATGCCTCCGAGGGTTGCTCCGCCGGGAACGACCGTGGTTACCGGCCCGCCCGCCAGGGCCACCGTCTTGATGATCCCGGGAGAGGTGCCGAAGGCTAGCGACACGCCGTCCGGTGAGAAGGCCGGTTGGTTGTGGTTCTCCGTGCCTGGAACCGGAACCGGCTCCAGGTCCGCGATTGAGCGCTGCAGGAGGATGCTCGCGCCCGCGGTCATGCCTCTGAGCACCATGCGCGTTCCATCCGGGGAGATGGCGACGTCCACTCCACCGCTGCCCAGAAGGAAGTCCTGACCTTCGCCCGGTGATACCGTGAATCGCGCAAGGGGAGCAGTCGCCTCAGTGCGCAGGAGGAACCAGCCCGTAACTGCGCCGAACAGGAGCGCCAAAGCAGTGGAAGCGATCGCAAGCGGGGTCCATTGTCCGCGACCGCCAGGTGAGCCGAGGGTGATCTCGCTGCCGTGTCTGAAGCCGGGATCCTCGAGCGATCGCGCCAGCGCCGAAGCCCCCCTGAACCGGTCCGCAGGCACCTTCTCCAGCGCCCTGGCGATGACCGCCTCCACGTTCGCGGGCACCGACTTACGTTGCTTCGTGACCTGCGCCGGAAGCTCGGTGATGATCTTCCCCAGGATCGCCTGCGGCGTGCTGCCCGTGTACGGCGGCTCGCCCACCAGAATCTCGTAGAGGACGCAGCCTAGGGCGTAGATGTCCGTCGCCGGACCGACATATACGTCGCCCGTGGCCTGCTCCGGACTCATATAGTGCGGTGTACCCAGGCTCAGGCCCGTCTCGGTCAGGCGTCCACCACCTGCCGCGCCCACCGCAAGCGCGATCCCGAAGTCGGAGACGAGCGGCTCGCCCTTCGACAGCAGGATGTTCGCCGGCTTGATGTCCCGGTGGATCACGCCCCGCTCGTGCGCCGCCTGCAGCGCGCCGGCCACCTTCTTCGCCAGCGCGACCGCCTCGTCCACCGGAAGCTGGTGTTCACGGTTTAGACGCTCCCGGAGGCTTTCCCCCTCCACGTATGGCATGACGTAGAACAGGAAGGAGTCGGCCTCGCCGGAGTCGAAGAGCGGAAGGATGTGCGGATGCTGGAGGTTTGCCGTCGTCTTGATCTCGGCGAGGAACCGCTCGGCCCCCACGACCGCGGCCAGCTCGGGCTTCAAGACCTTGAGCGCGACTTTGCGCTCGTGCTTGAGGTCGTCGGCCAGGTAGACCGTGGCCATCCCGCCCTCGCCGAGCTGGCGCTCGATGCGGTAGCGGCCCTCGAGGGCGGAGTTCAGGCGGGCGATCGGATCGAACATCAGTTCGGCACCAGACGCTTGAGCTCCTCGAAGAAGTTCTCCACCAGGATGGGCTGTGCCTGCACCGTCTGCGCCAACTGTCCCATGCCGCCCTGCCTCCTCAGCACCCAACGATCACCGTCCGGATGGAGCGCGGCGCCCGCCGTCGGGGCCGCCCCAAGCTCCGTCGGGAAGAGCGTGTCGATCGACAGAACCGTGGGCACGGGATTCCTCTGGAGGCGCGCCGCCAAGAATTGGCCGGGCCGCGAGAAGTAAAGCGTGGCACCGTCCGGCGACCAGAAGGGCTCGATGCCTCCGCCCTGGGAGACTACTGTCCGCTCTCCCGGCTCGGGAAAGCTCCGGAGGTAGATCTCTTCCTGCCCGGTCTCGCTCGAGGCGTACGCGGCGAGCGCCCCATCGGGGGACACAACCATATCGCTGAGATTGGCCTCGGAAGTAAGGTAGGGCTCCGCACGCGGCGTCTCGGGATCCGACAGGTCCAGGATCCAAAGGTCTCCGGGAGCACCTGCACGCGCGTTCTCGGTGAACACAAGGACGGAATCCGAAAACCAATGGCTCGCGAATTGCCCGCTGGGAGCGGTGAACACCATCCTCGGCGGCGTATCGTCATTCAGGTTCTTGACGAACAAGTCGGGGCCGTCCGTTAGACCTTCCCTGATCGAGCCGAAGATGAGCCTCGAGCCGTCGGGCGAAAAGACCGCTTCGAAGTTGGAGCCCTCGAACGTGATCTGGCGGGGAGTGGCGTTGAGCGTGGCGTTGTAGATGAAGATCTGGCTTCCGGGTCCGGAGCCCCAGTAGACCACATTCTCTCCGTCCGGAGACCAGCCCACCCCGCCCATCGGCCGCGGGGAGAGGGGCAGCGTCTCTACGCTCCCGTCCAGGTCGACCACGATCAACTCGTGGCCCGCCCTCTGGTCCCGAGCTTCTCCAGACAGGTAGACGAGTCCCCCGGTAGGTCCGGTCACGTACGTGACGTTCCCACGAAGGGGGTCGGTCGTGAGTCCCTCGGCCACCGGCACCGCGGGTCCGGTCAGCGACAGCGCTCGGACATCGAAGCGCGCCGCCATGAGGCGGCCGCCTTCGGCTCCGAACAGAAGGTGGCCCGTCGGCACGTATCGCGGGTTGCTCCCCCGAATGAGCAGCGTGCGTTCGCGCGATTCGAGGTCGAGGGCCCAGATCTCGGAATCGGCTCCCGATTGGTTCCGAAAGACCTGAAAGACCAGTCCCCGGCCCCCGAGAAGGAGCTGCGGAAGCGTGTGGAAGGCCTCTCCTTCGTCCCGTTCGGTGAGGATCTCGGCCTCTCCACCCGTCTCACGCACACGCTGTATGCCGGTCCCGGCATCCTGGAAGTAGATCCATCCGTCCTCCGACCAACCACCGACCGCCCAGGCCGATTCCACGAGTGTCCGGCTCGGTCCGCCAGCGAGCGGGACGACGCGCAGGGGTACGCCCTCTCCGGGGACGAACGCGACCTCCCGGCCGTCCGGGGAGAGGCTCAGCCCCGCCAACGACGCGGCTCGGGCGCCTTCCGTCCCCGGAATCGGGCTCGCCTCGAGACCGTCCCAGCGGCGGATCCAGAGCTGCGTCCCGTCCCCGCCGGGGCCCAGGCCGGTGTAGACCAGGGCCGAGCCGTCCGCGGTGAACTCCATCGCCGCGCCCATGGGCTCCTGTCCTTCGACGAACGGGGACGGGAACCGCGCGACAGGCCGCGGCGCTTCCGGCGCTAGCGCAATCCACGCCGCCAACAGCACGGTCGTCAACGTCATGGCGACCGCCAGGGGATTCCAGGGCCCGGTAGTCCCGCCGCCCACTCCGGCGCCCACGCCGTGTCGGAAGGCCGGATCGGACAGAGCCTGCGCGAACTCTTTCGGTCCTGTGAAGCGGTCGGCTGGGATCTTCTCGAGCGCCCTGCGGATCGCCGCGTCCACGTGGGGCGGTACCGTGCGCCTCGATTCGGTCGCGGAAACCGGAGTCCCCTGGATGATCTTCCCGAGGACCGCCTGCGCCGTGCTCCCCACGTACGGCGGATCGCCGATGAGCATCTCGTAGAGCACGCAGCCCAGGGCATACGTGTCCGTCGCCGGACCGACCACCTGGTCGCCGGTGGCCTGTTCCGGGCTCATGTAGAATGGAGTGCCCAGGCTCAGCCCCGTCTCGGTAAGCCGCCCCCCACCCGCCGCGCCCACGGCCAGCGCGATCCCGAAGTCGCTCACCACCGGCTTGCCGTCGAGCATCAGGACGTTCGCAGGCTTGATGTCGCGGTGAATCACGCCCTGGCGGTGCGCGTAGTCGAGAGCTTCGGCGATGTTCTGTGCGATCCGCACCGCCTCGTCCACTGAGAGCTGGTGTTCCCGGTCCAGGCGGTCACGAAGCGACTCCCCCGCCACGTATGGCATCACATAGAACAGGAATCCGTCCGCCTCCCCAGAGTCGAAGAGCGGCAGGATGTGCGGATGTTGCAGGTTCGCCGTCGTCTTGATCTCGGCCAGGAAGCGCTCGGCACCGACGACGGCCGCCAGCTCTGGCTTGAGCACCTTGAGGGCGACCTTGCGCTCGTGCTTGAGGTCGTCGGCCAGGTAGACGGTGGCCATGCCGCCCTCGCCGAGCTGGCGCTCGACGCGGTAGCGGCCTTCGAGGGCCGCGTTCAGGCGGAGCATCGCGTCGTTACTCATGCCCGCCAACATCCTACCCGCTTGGAAGGCGAGCAAGCGAGGCGCTCGAAATACTCCGCTCGACTTCCTACCGGTTGCCCCCCATCCGCGCCCTCAGCTCAGTGTGCCAATTCGTGACGACCCACACGTCGCCCCTGAACGACCCTCCCACCCCTTCAGCGACCACGAAGCGGTGCGGGGCCCCACGACGAATGCGCTGTCTGTCTGCACATCGACGCGCACCAGCCCTCCCCCCGCCACGTAATACAAGGCGCCGCCGTCGGGGGACCATGTCGGTTCCGACGATCGATTCTCTTCCCCGGAGACCCGCCAGACGCCCGTCGGCTCCGGGAAGCCACGTACAAAGACCTCGTTGTTGCCCGGGTCTCCGCCTTGCCAGTAGGCGATCCATTTTCCGTCGGGGGACACGGCCCCTTCGGACTGGTCTCGAGGTAGGGCCTCAGCGCGTCCGCCGAGTCGGCCTGGAGGTCGAAGAGCCAGAGGTCGCTGTCGTTGTTCGTCCGTCCGTCGGATTGACCTGAGCCTGCGCTCAGCACGAGCCAGCGACCGTCCGGCGAGATCGACGTGAGCGTCGCGCTCTCCTCGGTCGCCCACAGAGGCTCCGGGGCGGCGGTCCCGTCGGCTGACCTGCGAAAGCCCACCCACCCGCTCGACTCCGCACGTCGGCCGAGGAAGTAAATCGTGCGCCCGTCGTTGGACCAGATCGGATAGTCGTTCGTCCCCTCGAACGTGAACTGCCGGTCCGTCGCGGACGCGACGTCGTGAATCCAGATCTGACCGTCCGTCGCGGAGTATGCGATGGACCGCCCGTCGGGTGAGATCCGCGGATGGGACGCGACGCGCACCTCGGTGGAGATCGGCGTTCTCGTCCCGTCCAGGTCGACCCAGTAGAGCGACGCGGCCGCGGTGGTTCCGCCGTCAGCGGCGCCGTATACCATCGTGCCGCCCGACGACAGCCCGAAGACGACATCACCACCTTGGCTTACGTGGACTCCGGCTATGAGCGGGACCGATGGACCCGTCACCTCAAGCGACTCCAGATCGAAGGGTACGCCCATGAGCACGAACGTTCCGTGCGCGTACACGATATGCCCAGTCGGGACGTATCTCGGAGAGGTGCCCGACGCCACCAGCTCGCGCACCTCGCCGGTTTCGATCTCCAAGATGAGCACCCGGGATTCGAGAGGGTCCCCGCCTGTGTCGGTGTGGAAGATCACGGCGCGCCCACCCGGCAGGAGCTGGGGCCTCTGAGGCAAGATTGAGTCGGTCTCCAGGAGAAGCTCAGGCTCCCCACCCGAAGCCCCGATGCGGTAGAGCGCGTTACGCCGCTGGTAGACGATGACGTCATCGTCGCCCCAGTGTGGCTGCAGCCCGCTGGCAAGGTGCAGGGGCGCTCCACCGAGCACCTGGACCTTCCAGATGTCTCCTCCACGGTTGAAGGCGATCCACGCACCGTCGGGTGAAAACGTCGCATTGCTCGCCGGCACCGTATTGGGAATCGGCTGCCAATCTACGGCGCCTGCCGTCCGGGTGTAGAGCCCGCCACTCGAAGCCATGCGGGCCACGAAGCGGTCGCCCTGGGGCGATACCAGCGCGTCGGAGAAGTCGAGCCCGGTCAACGCAGTACGCAGCGGAATTCCCGGCTCGGGGAGCGGCGCAGGCGCCAGCCATCCCCACACGGCGAGCGCCGAAGCCAGGATCGCGACAGAGGTGGCGATCACGAGTGAGCGCCGCGACGGCCCCTGCGTTGCGCGCTCTGTCGCCGTCGAGGCGATCGTGGCCCCCGACATCCGAGTGCGCGCCTCATACGTGAAGCCCGGATCGGCGAGCGCGGCCCCAAAGTCTGAGACGGTTACGAACCGGTCGGCGGGCAGCTTCTCCAGCGCTTTTGCGACTGCCGCGCTCACGTTGGTCGGTACAGTCCTCCGCACCATCGTGATCGAGGGCGCATCCATCGTGAGGATCTTCGCCAGGATCGCTGGCGTGGTCGACGCTGAGAACGGCGGCTCACCGGCCAGCATCTCGTACAGCACGCAGCCCAGCGCGTAGACGTCCGAGCGCGGATCGACCTCCGAGTCGCCCGTCGCCTGCTCGGGGCTCATGTAGTGCGGGGTCCCGAGGCTGAGCCCGGTCTCGGTGATGCGGCCGCCCCCGGCCTGGGCGACGGCGAGCGCGATGCCGAAGTCGGCGACGACGGGCTCGCCACGCTTGCTGAGCAGGATGTTGGCCGGCTTGATGTCTCTGTGGATCACGCCCTCGGAGTGCGCGTAGTCCAGCGCGTCGCAGAGCTTCGCGGCGAGCGCGAGCGCGTCGCCCACGCCGAGCTGCTTCTCGCGGTCGAGCTTCTCCCGCAGCGACTCTCCCTCCACGTAGGGCATCACATAGAAGAGAAAACCATCCGCCTCACCCGAGTCGAACAGAGGCAGGATGTGCGGATGCTGCAGGTTCGCCGTGGTCTTGATCTCGGCCAGGAACCGCTCGGCCCCGACGACCGAGCGCGACCTTGCGCTCGTGCTTGAGGTCATCGGCCAGGTAGACGGTCGCCATCCCGCCTTCACCGAGCTGGCGCTCGATGCGGTAGCGGCCCTCGAGGGCCGCGTTCAGGCGGGAGGTGGGGTCTGACATGTCGGCGAACATACAGCGGGCCGCCGTATTTCGCCTCCCTGGAACCCAAGGGGCCCCGGACGCGAAGAACCCCCTCCGGATTCATCTCCGAAGGGGGCTCTCAAAGGTCGAAACTCCGGCGACAGGACTCGAACCTGTGACCCGCTGATTAACAGTCAGCTGCTCTACCAACTGAGCTACGCCGGATCTGTCGTGGACCAAATTTCCACGAGACCCGAAATAAAGAACCGTGCGGTGGGGGTGTCAACGACACCGGCCGGGAGGTTCAGAGGGTGCCCTCCCTTCCAGCTGCGGCACGGTCCACCGCCCGGGCCAGAATGCTCCAGAGAGCGGGGCCGACGTCGTGCGCGTCGTCCCACAGCTCGTCGAACCGCTGAAGGGCCACGCGCGCAGCCTCTCCGGAGTGGAGTGACGCGAGGGCGGGACCCCGGTGGGGATAGGGTCGCTCGAACCAGTGAAAGCCCGTGAGCACACTCCTCGCGAGTCCGTGGCGGGAAAAGACGGTGTAGTCTGGGGACCACCCACCCAACGGCGCGGAGCGAACCTCCAGCCGATCGGCCTCCATCATGTCCAGGAGCAGATTCACGTTCTTCGCCCGCCGCGGATCCGAACGCATGGCCCGGGCTTCTGAGTCCAGCCGAAGCGCGCTGAGCTCGGCCACCAAGACCCTGAACGAGCCGATGGGGGCCAGCTCCTCGGCAGTCAGGTCCACCGTGGTCAGCCTTACGTGCGTCACGGCCGTCGAGACGGCATCCGATTGCCGGGAGAGGATGCCGAATACCTCACGGAAGTCCGGCCTTCGGCGCTCTTCCAGCAGCCCTCCATGCGAGGAGATCAGGGCGTCTGGAAGCGTCTTCATGGCATCATCTCCGAGGATCGAGCGAGGATTGTGGCCGTCGATGGGGGATGACCTGAGGATGACCTTTGTGGCGGGACATGGGCATGGTGCTTGCAGACAAATAGAGGATGCTCCGTGCACGGGGTTCGGGACTGCCCGCCGCAGGTGCACCACATCCCGTAGTCGGAGGGGTCACTTTTCGTGAAAAACAACTGTCTCCCAAAGGAGGGTCTTCGCGGGTCCCGAGATCGGGTATCTCCTTTACATATGTGATTCTTGACTTCCCAGGAGCCCAGAAGTATCTGTTCCTGGTACTACGTAAACATTTGAAGTATTCGGTTGCCCTTCCCCCCGCAATCCACCTGGGCCTGATGCATGCTCGGAGTGGATCCGTTTGGAGTCTCCTTGACCGTTCGTCCCGAAGAGCGAGGCCGATGGAGCATCGAGGATGCCGAGCGACTGCTCATGTCGTTGAACGGCGTCCTATCCGCACGCGTAGTCGCCAGACCGGGCGGTGCCATCGACGAGATTCATCTACTGACTACGGACGACATCAAGCCGAAGCAGACCGTGCGCAACGTGGAGTCGGCGCTGCTGTCCTACTTCGATCTCTCCGTGGATCACCGGAAGATCTCGGTGGCCCAGACAGACCGCCGTCCTCCGGCCGTTGCGGCACCGGTCGTCGAGGAGCCGCTTCAGATCATGAGGGCCCCCGAGGCCCGGCCGAGGGACGGCCGGCTCCTGTTCGTGGGCCATCGGATCGAGTCCGAGCGTGCCGGGCACATCCGGCACAGGGTGGACGTGGAGTGGGGCGAGGAGCTCTTCACGGGCGAGGCCGTCGGGCTGGACGTCCCGAAGGCGAAGCTCGAGGCCGTGAGCGCTGCGACCCTCCAGGCTCTGGAGCTCGCCGCGCAAGCGCACATCGAGGACGAACGCCGGAGCGTCACCCTGGCGCTGGACGGGGCGAGGCTCGTCGACGCGTTCGACCACAGCTACGTGCTGGTGGCGGTGCACGCCATCAGCGGTCGTCACATCCAGACCTTGTCCGGCGCGACTCCGGTGACCGGCTCACCCGATCGCGCCGCGATCATGGCCACGCTACAAGCCACGGACCGCTGGGTCCGTGGACAGCTATAGAACGGGGCCCGAGCTGCCCCAGATCGTGACTTCAACGACGGAGAAGAAAGAGCCCCCTCGGTCTGCCTAAGAGCGAAGGCGAGCGGTAGAGCGAAGCGCATGCGGTACTCCACAGCGGTTACTTCGGAGACCGACACCACCATAAAGGAGGTGAGCGCATATGTTCGTGTCTCTACTGATGGGCGCCGTAGACGCGGTATTCGCGGTCTTTGACCGCGGCCTAGTCACTTGGTAGGCGGTCCGAGGGGGTCTCATACTTCCTTGGCGATGCAAGATCGGCAGGTTCGCATCTATGTCGGAGTGGTTTGGGCACTTGCCCTGACCTGCCTGATTGGTACCGATTGGCGTACGATAATTGACCTTCCCGGGACGAGTATTCTCGGGTTGGCGACTCTTGTTCTGATCGGGTTGACGTCTGAGTCAGTCGCCATCTCTCTCAGCGTCGGTGGATCAGGTGGTCGCTCGTCGATCACCTTCTTGCCGTTACTGGCTGCCGTCCAGCTCTTCGGTCCCGAAGCTGGGATTGTGCTCATTCTGCTGACGCTTTGTTTTGCCGAATTCGTTATTCGGAGAAAGGGCTGGCTCAAGGCGACGTTCAACGTTGCGCAGGCGGTCCTAGCAGCGACGATAGCTGGTTGGGGCTTCACCCTTCTCGGAGGGACAGCACTCCGGGGCCTAGAGTGGGCAGATACACAGAGCGTGACGGGTCAGCTTTGGCCGTTCGTGACCTTCGGTCTTCTCTTTCTGGCGCTTAACCATGCAGCTGTGGCCCTCGCGATCGCCTTCAGCCAGGGCCTTGCCTTCAGAAAGGTGTGGGGACTCGTACTCCGGAACTCAGGCGGAAGCGTCAATGACATCCTCATTAGTCCGATTGCGCTGGCAGTCGCGTTCCTTTACGTGCAGTTCGGGATCGCAGGGATCCTTGTGGTTCTCCTTCCGATGCTTTTCATTCGCTACTCATACCTGACGACTGCCAAGCTTCGAGACGCGAACGAAGATCTTCTGACCGCCCTCGTGAAGGCGATCGAAACGCGGGACCCATACACGTCTGGCCACTCGCAGCGTGTCTCGTTACTGGCCCGTCACATTGCTGATGAGATGGGTCTTCCGCAGAGAGTCGCTGAACACGTGCAGACAGCAGCCCTCCTGCACGACATCGGCAAGATCGATGCCTCCTACTCGGAGATTCTCGCGAAGCCCGATTCGTTGACCGCCGAGGAGCGGGCCATGATCCAGTCACATGTCACTCGAGGTGAACAACTTCTCCGAGATCTCTCATCCGTACCCGAGAGTGTTGTCTTGTCGGTTCGGCACCACCATGAACGCGAGGACGGGTGTGGGTATCCTGATGGCCTTGCTGGTTCGGAGATCCCGATAGGAGCTAAGATCATTATCGTCTGCGATGCTGTTGACGCGATGTTCTCAGATCGTCCTTACCGCCGGGCGCTCCCGTTGAGTGTGGTGCGGGAGCAACTGAACGAACATGCAGGCCGTCAGTTCGACGAAGGCATCGTGGAGGTCCTCGAAAGCACGACCGTGCTCGAGGAATACGCCAATATGATGCGGGAGAATCGGTTAGGAGGTGAGGTAAGCCTAGGAAGTCGATCGGCTCCCACTTCGGTTGGCTTGGCCGCTCCCCTCGCCCAAACCTCCGCGGCTAGGCCCGCGCGTGTCCGGAACTAGGACTTCGCGCTCCTAAGTCCCCTGAGCAGGTTCGAGAACTGCCGTACGCGGTCCTCCAGCCCGAGTTGCTCTGACACTACGAGCCCGCGAGACGCAAGTTCGATGGCCTTATTGGTGTCGGTACGCCGCTCCAACTGCGCGTGAAACAGGTTGAGCTTCAGCCACGCCAGCACGAGCCGGTCCTCAAGGGCTGTGGCCACTTCCGTAAGTAGGGCTGTAGCTCTGTTTCGCTCTCCACGGTAGGCATGCATCCGGCTCCGGAACATGATTAGCAGCGTGGGATCGAAGTACCACCAGTTCGGGTCACCTGGAAGGCTATCCTCCAGCGCCCGAGCCTTGCGAAGGTCCCCTGTCTCTAGACTACATAGACCGAGCCCCGCGATCACTACACTCTCGGAGTAGGCAGGCGTCTTGGGCCCAGCAAGACCCCTTGCCGTTTCGAAGGATCGCCGAGCGCGTTCGAAATCCCCCCTAGCGAGCGCGAGTTCTCCCTCGTTGATCGCTTGATTGAAGCGATTCATGTCGAGTTCAGCACTTCCCAACATCGCTGTGGATCGTTCCATTGCCACCTCTGCCGCGTCTAGGTTTCCAGAATCGAGGTGCGCGACTGCGATGTTACTTTCCAGGCTGAATCGCAGGAGCAGGTCCCCACTGGTTTTAGCGAGCGCGCGAGCCTCATCAACGATTTGGCCGGCCTCGCTGCCATAGAATCTGCCTCCGTACTGAAGGACCAGCAGGAGCCTGAGAAGCACTCGAAGCCGATGTTCGCTGGCGGGGTCGCACTCCCGGACGGCCCATCTACCGTGGGACAGGGCAGCCGGGGGGTCGTTGCCGAAGAGTATCTGGACGGCGAGGCCAGCGTGCGATAGAGCACGCGCGGCCCGAGTGCCGCGACGAACCACTTCTCGCATCGATTCGAAGATCGGTGAGATCGATGCTAGGTCACCCATCGTGTGACGAAGACGAAGTTCCGCGTCTAGGGCCAGCGCAAGGGCCTCCCAATCCGCCAACCGGCGAGATTCTCTCTTGATGAGCGCGAGGCGTCGGAGAAGTCTAGGGATAGGAGCCGAGTCGGCCTCGGCGAGACCGTCCACCTGACGGATGTCCATTCGGAGCGCCTCGTTGAAGTCACCGGTCTGGCGCAGACGACTCGCGGCCAAGCTGAGAACGGGATTGGCTCGCTCAATTGATCTTCCGAGGTGGAGTGCACGGGCAAGCCGCGAGGTAGCCACGGCTTGCTCGGCGGGGTCTCTTTCGTTTCGCATCACGAG
Organism: Gemmatimonadota bacterium; assembly: GCA_039587535.1. Taxonomy (GTDB): domain Bacteria; phylum Gemmatimonadota; class Gemmatimonadetes; order Longimicrobiales; family Gaopeijiaceae; genus JAWLHJ01. The sequence goes on along the minus strand of JBDHIF010000060.1, from coordinate 3,076 downwards.
GTCGTAGAAATACGCGGCCTCGGCGACTGCCCCACTCGCGACAGCTCGCTCAGCAGCTGCCCACCCATGCCCGACGGCCCTTTCGGCTTCTCCGGCTCTGTCATAGTGGATGGCCAGCTCAGCTTCGGTCACATCATGTCCGGTGCTGGCAAGGTACTCGGCTACCGAACGGTGGAGAACAGCTCTTCGAGCGTCGCTCAGGTGTTGGTAGAGCGCGCTTCGGAATAGCTCATGTGAAACCTTCAGGCGATCATCTGAGAGGTCGACAAGACGGATCGCGTCCAGTTCCTCCGCACAGTCGGCACACTTCGTCAGGGGAAGCCCGGTGAGGTCGGCGATCTCCGTGAGACGCATGGGCCGTCCCCTAACCGCAAGAAGCCCCGCAACCTTTATAGATGTCGACGAGAGGAGTGTCAGCCTCCGTCGGAAGATCTCTTGCAATGAAACTGGGACAGTGACCTGACCCAGAACTGCGTCTGAGATCTGTAGTCGCCCCGCTAGATAGTCGCGGCAGAGTTCGGTCACGTAGAGGGGGTGACCGTTTCCGAGCTCACAGATGCGCTCACGGATGTGACCATCGACTCCGGGGCCCAGCACTTCGTCTACAAGACGTCGCGCGTCCTCGTTCGATAGTTCACTCAGGGAGATTCTTGTGACGGGGAGGTCATGTTGACTGTTGATGTAATCTGTCGCCGGACTTGACTGATCAATGCACTCGGGCCTGACGGCTGCGATAACACCCAGACTGCCTCGCGTCCACCGGCGCTGTATGAACTGGAGCGCGGTGATGGTCGTGGTGTCAGCCCAGTGGAGGTCGTCGAGGAGAAGAATCGTAGGTTCATCGCATCCGATGCGCTCAAGAAGCAGAAAGAGGGCATCCATCAAGCGTCGGGACAGCCTTGCTTCTCGGATCGGGGGGACTTCCGCGATTGGCTCGGCGTCATCCACTGGCAGGAGTGAGGCAATTACCGATCTCCAGGGTGTGCCCAGGGCACGCAGGTGTCGTGCGAGATCCGCCCCGGCGAGGGCGTCCGCCAAGGGGTTCAGCGGAATCCTCTGTTCGGCCTCAGTCGGGCGCGCGTACAGGCAGCGAAACCCAGAGAGAACGGCTTCCCTCTCAACCTCCTCCAAAACCCTCGTCTTTCCAATGCCTCCTTCGCCGGAGATCAAGACGAACCGAAACCACCCGTCGCTCACGTCGCTCAGTGCTGACACGACGCTCGCGATCTCCTCCTCTCGTCCCACCACCGATGCTTTAGTTTCTGTGGCCCCCAACGTCTCCTTGGGATTCAAGCGCAGGTTGGACGCCCTATCGATTAGGGCCCTGAGGTCCGAAAGCTTCCGCTCAGCCGGCTCCTTGATGTGCAAATGCTCGAAGATTGCTTCAGCCGATGCGACACTCCCGGTCCGCGCGCGAGCCTCAACGACACGGGTAACAGCCGAAAGGTCGTCCGGGGAGAGGATGTACAATGCTTCGGCCGCATCCCTTGCCTCGCCCCAGAGGCCCGCTTCGGACGTCTCGTCCCACCGCCTTGCAGCAGCTTGTTTGACCCTGCCTACCAGCCATACCTCCTTCCCGATTCGCCAGTCATCGAATTCACGGCTGTGCGGGCCGGCTATCTTGGTTGACAGGCCCTTGGACACCAATCCGGCGGCCTCTGCGAGCCGGCCGCCGCGGAGTAAGCCCTCGAGATAATCGAGGTCGGATCGGATACCCACTGATCCCGGGCGTAGTCGATCACCGTTTCGAACGATGACACCTTGGCCTACGCGCTCGCGAGAGCGATGCAGTAGCTGACGGATCCGTTGCCTCAACCGAGGGGTGTCGTCCTCCTCCCACAGTAGCCAACCAACCCGAGCCCGTGATACACCAGCCGTTCCATGGCCGAACACAAGTGTCAGAAGCGCCTGTTGCAGGGGTGTGAGCTCCGTCGGAACTCCGTCAACGGAGATGGTTGGGCCACCCAGGAGGCAGAGGTCGACCCGGCCGCCGTTGACCAACGTTAGGTCACGCTGAGCATTCCTCATGTTACGTGTTGTCTAGGTTGAGGAGATACTGTGCCTACAGGCCTCGAGTGGCATTCAATCGACCGGCTGTCGTCGACGCAGAGCGCGTGGACCAACGCGCATCGAGCTCGGCTCGACGGGGATCCCTTCGCTGGATCTCGTTAATCTGTCGGTAACGCCCGGTGCTAGCGCCCCATTCTCGGCCTCACGGCGGAGCCACGCCTCAAGCACCCACTCCCAGCCCAGCCGTTCGCGCGCTTGCCGAGGGCGGATGCCGAATAGACGGTTCATTTGATTGCTCGCGGAGAATCCATCTGGGTAACCCAACCCACACGCGACCGTGAAGACACTCTCACCTGTATTCTGCAATCGTATCGCCACCCGGATAAGTCGTGCCATCTGGAGCCAGTGGGATGGCACAGGCAACGCCAGCGCTGCGAAGCGTCGGCCCAGGGCGCGGCGGGACATATACATGCCTCGGGCGAGTGCACTAACAGAGCGAAGCTCCGTGGAAAGCTCGACGATCCGGCGGACCATCCTTATCGTCGTTTGGTCAACGGCGATGCCGCGCCAGGCTAGATAGTCAGTAACGGCCGCAGGAAGATCTGCAGGTGGTCGCCTCAGCAGATGCGCCAACTCCGGAGCCCGAGGAGATAGATGGTGAGGAAGAATCGCCTGGGGCCTCAATTGCTGGATTGTGTTAACCAGCCTAGCGTTGTCCGCGAGCCGAGGAGTGGGCGGTAAGATGATGATCAGTGGAAGTCCGCCGGGACGGTGTGCTAAGAGGTCGCACGCTGGGGACCCTGCTGCAGCACCCATGGACCACACAACTGCCGTGCCGGGTTCACGAGCTGCCACCTTGAGGCCGCGCCGACCAGGTCCGACGGAGTCTAGGCGATCATATGGGTATGCAAGTAGACGGATTGTGGGGCGTACGGCGACTTCGGACATCTTGGCTCCTCCATGCCTAGGCTGACGACTCCCGATCACCTGAAGCCTCTGTCCGCCCCGTCACAGCACCGTGACGTCGGCCACCCCCAACACACAAAGCGGCCCCTCCCCCGTCACC
>JBDHIF010000156.1:0-2063 GCA_039587535.1 Gemmatimonadota bacterium | reverse complement strand
CTTGGGAGGCCATGTCTCCGAGGCGGTTCAGGTAAGCGGTGAGCTACTGGGTCGGCAAGTCGCCATCGGTACTCCCTACCGGATGTCCACCGCGAGGCGGTTCGGACTGCGGAGCTCCAGCCCCCGTACCTGATCGCCCGCGGCGAGAGTCGCTACCCAGACGACGGTCCGTTCGTCCTCGCACACGAGGCCTGCCTCCTGGAAGCGCGTCTCGGAGACTGGTCGTATTCCGGCAGGGACGAAAGTTTCATCCCCCTCGCTCGCCCGAGCTGGCGTGAAGCGGATCACCACAGCGCGCTCCCCGGTAAGCTCGTACGGTGCGCCGTCGTCCCCACAGGGGACCGAAACGTCCGAGTCCGCGAAGCTGATTTCATACCCCGGAAACGGGGTGCTGTCCGTGAAGCGGAACAGAACACGGTCGAAGCCTTCGTGGGCCGAGACTTCCGCAGCCCGCAGCGAGGCTCGAGCAGCGTGCTCAACCGGGCCACGCCTGACGCGGTTGGTGGTCCATGGGACCTCCACCGACAAGTCGATCATCGCCAGGCCCTGGAGATCCGACTCCGTGAGGGGTTCTCTCGTGATGGGCGTGTATTGGGTGTCCGGGGGAAGCACTCCGGGAGCTGCCTCCGGGGTCGTCTCATCCCCAGCACATGAAAGGACGGCCAGGATTGGTGCGACGAGGAGGTAGCGGATCGGGATGAAGTGCGGCATTGCCATGGGTGGGTGGAGATTGTGAGCGGCGGGGAAACGATGTTCGGGCATCGTACACCCCCGTGGGGCATGAGTTCGTAGTTCAGAGATCCAGACGGAGCACGTCGGGATGAACACGGCTAGACTCCGTCGCGCCCTCTACTTCTACGTTCTCGACCGCCAGCAGTGCGACCTTCGCGGGGAGCCCTCCACTGAATCCGCCCAGCCGGGAATCGGCAGCTACGACCCGATGGCAGGGGATGACGATGGGAATGGGGTTGGCGCCTACCGCCTGACCCACGGCCCGGGCCAGCTCCGGTCGGCCCACCGATTCGGCGAGATCACCGTAGGTGACCACGTGACCGTGGGTGACTTTGCTCAGCTCGGCGTAGACGCCTCGCTGAAAATCCGTGGCCGCCTCGAGATCGAGCACGAGATCGAAGGTGGTGCGCTTCCTCTCGAAGTACTCCTCGAGCTGCCCCACGGCCTTCCTCAGCATTGGCGGCCAGTCGTTTGGCTTGTCGGTGTGCGCACCCTTCGGCAGGGGACCGAACTCCACCCGCCGCAGACCTGCGTCCGAGACCCAAACCGTTATCGGTCCGGCGGGCGTATCCGGTAGGTGGGCCGAGTGAACGGTGGACGGGGTCAGGATTCCGCTCCTTCCGAGGTCTTCTTGAGGGCCTCCTGCAAGGCGTCGAACCCGAGCAGCGCACACTTGATGCGAACAGGGAACTTGCTCACGCCGGCCAGTGCGCGCAGGTCGCCCATGCTGCGGTCTCTCGCAGCCTCCGCGTCGCCGTGCATCATTTCCGTGAAACGCCCTGCCAGGGTGTCCGCCTCATCCACTGAACGACCCTTGAGCAGGGACGTCATCATGCTCACCGCCGCCTGGGATATGGAGCACCCCTGGCCCAGGAACTTCACGTCCGCGATCTGGTCGCCCTCGATGCGCATCTGAAGCCGGATCTCGTCGCCACAAACGGGATTCCGCATGTGGACCTCGACGGTCCTGTCCGGTAGCTCCGCCTGAATTCAGGGGCGGCGTTTCCATGGCGGTCAAATGTAAGGAATCCGGACGGGCACGCTAACCTCCGCCCGCCATCATCCGAAGATGGCTCTGACGGATTCCAGGCCGTCCACGAGGCGGTCGACCTCGGCTTGGGTGTTGTACAGGTAGAACGACGCCCGTGCGGTGGCAGAGATGCCGTAGTGGTTCATGACCAGCTGAGCACAGTGATGGCCAGCCCGAACCGCGATGCCCTCGGAATCGAGAATGGTGGAGATGTCGTGGGGATGAGCGTCGCCAAGCGTGAACGAGAGGACCGCGGATCGTTCGTCCTGCGACTTCGGTCCATAGACCTGAAGCCCGGGCA
>JBDHIF010000059.1:0-8689 GCA_039587535.1 Gemmatimonadota bacterium | reverse complement strand
CTCTTCTTCCGGTGCCAGGGCACCGACGTCGAGCACCGCCTCCGGTCGCCGAAGCGCCTCCTCATCGAGAATCTCGGGCTCCAGCGCCTCCAGCGTGGCGAACGCCTCAGCTGCTTCCTCGGTCTGCCCGGTGGCATCTAGCACCCGGACCAGGACCGCGAGCGCTCTGACGTTCTCGGAGTCCAGCTCTAGGGCGCGGCGCGCCGCCAAAGCTCCTTCTTCCCACAAGCCCTGCTCCGCGTACAGACATGCCGCCACAACGTGGCCGGACGCGAAATCGGGAAGCCGCGAGAGCCCATCCGTAAGGAGCGCAAAGGCCTTCCGGGGCTGCCCCGCGCGACGATACGCATCGGCCAGAGGAGCGAAAGCCCGCCCATCGGGGTCCCGCTCCGACCCGAGGATGGCGTGAAGCGTCCGGATCTCTACTTCCAGGGGCTCGAGCACGAGGACTCCGGAACTGGCAGGTCGCAGGACGGGGAAGCGCCAGGGCCGTGAGCTTGCCCCGCGCATGCGAAGCCAAGATACGGACTGGCGGGAAATGGTGTCAACGAGAACGCCGTGAGGAGCGGTCGGAAGGAACACATGCTCGCACGCATTCGTAGTTCCGTTGAGACGGACACGACGACCAGTTATCCTTCCCGTTCTCTTCACGCAGCATCTTCAACCCGGTCTGGGACGTAGGAGACGCCGTCTTATGATGCGTCAAATGAGGGAAGCGACGAAGCCGATCATGCTCGTCACCGCGCTCGCGTTCGTCGCGCTCATGGTATTCGAGTGGGGCATGGACGCCAGCGGGCTGAGCTCCGGCTCCGTAGGCGAGATCGGTAGCGTGAACGGGGACCCCGTCTCGTACGACGCCTACATGGCGGCCTACCGGAGGCTTTACGAGCAGGTCCAGGACTCCCAGGAAGGGATGATCACCTCCCAGCAGAATCGGGATATCGAGGACGCTGCTTTCGAGGAAGTCGTGACCCAGATCCTCGTCCAGCAGGAGCTCGAAGAGCGGGGCATCTCGGTATCGGACCAGGAGATCAGCGAAGCGGCGCAGTTCAGCCCCCCTGACTATCTCCGCCCGCAGTTCATCAACGCCCAGGGCCAATTCGATCTCCAGAGCTACCAGTCCTTCTTGGCGACCTTGCCCCCCGAGCAGCTCCTGGTGTTGGAGGCGTTCTACCGGGACGTGATCCCTCGTGGGAAGCTCCTGCGTCAGGTCACATCCGGGATCTTCGTGAGCGACGGGGACCTCTGGCAGCGGTACCGCGACGCCACCGAGCAGGTGGAGATCCGGTTCGTGCCCTTCGACCCGGCCACCCGTTATCCCGACAGCGACTTCACGGTGCCGGAGGCGGCCATCGAGGACTACTACGAGGACAACCAGGACGAGTTCGAAGTACCCGCTCGAGCCACGTTGCGTGCTGCAGTCCTCTCGAAGACGCCCACAGCCGCGGACTCCGCCGCCTCCCTCGATCGCGCCCGTGAGGTGCGTGCGGAGATCGTTGGCGGCGCAGACTTCGCCACAGTCGCGGGGCGCGAGTCGGGCGACCAGGGAACGGCAGCGCTGGGTGGTGACCTCGGCGTCTTCCTTCCTGGCGAGATGTCGCCCGCGTTCAATGACGCTGCCTTCACGGCGCCGGTGGGCCAGGTCACGGAACCGGTTCAGACCCCCTTCGGATATCATCTCATCGAGGTCCAGGACCGTTGGGGCCAGGACAGCGTCCAGGCGCGGCACGTCCTCATCCCCATCGAGCGCACCGACGACAGCGAGATCCGCATTCTCACCTTGGCAGACTCCCTGGAAGACATGAGCGAGGAGCGATCCTTGGAGGAGGCCGCGGCGGCGGTCGGCGCGACCTACACCACGGTCGAGATGAACGAGGACTTCCCCTTCCTAACCGGGGCGGGTCAGATCTCGGAAGGCGCGGACTGGGCCTTCGAGGAAGCTGTCGAAGGAGACGTGTCCGTCGTCTACGAGACGAACCAGGCGTTCTACGCTCTGGAGCTCGTGGAGTCCGAGCCAGCAGGCGTGCTGCCCCTCACGGACGTCCGCGCCTCGATCGAATCCCGGCTTCGCATGGATCAGAAGATCGCCCAGGCCGAGGAGGACGCCGAGGGCGTTCTCGAGCGGGTGCGTGGGGGTGAGTCGCTAGCCAATGTGGCCGCGGACCAGGGCCTGGAGCTTCGAACGGCTGGTCCCTTCAGCCGTCTGGATTTCGTGCCGGGCATCGGTCGACAGAATGCCGCGATCGGCGCCGCCTTCGGAACCGCGGTGGGCGATGTGAGCGACGTCGTCACCACCGCCGCCAACGCCTTCCTGATCGAGGTCGTGTCCCATACCTCGGCGGACTCGGCGACATGGCGGACTCAAGTGGCGCTGCAGCGCGAGCAGGTCATCGCCACCATGCAGCAACAGAGGTTGGACGAGTGGATCACCGCCTTGCGGGAGGCCGCCGTAATCGTCGATCGGCGCGCCGAAGTCCTACAGGCGCCAGACGAGGAAGCACCCGTCCAAATTCCAATAGGCTTCTAGCTCCTCCGGACCTTCGCCGAGAAACGACAGAGCGGCCACCGGGGACATCCCTGGTGGCCGCTCTCTTTGTTGCCGCTTTCGAGTGGGCTGCTGCCCGATAGGAAGTTGTCCTTAGGGTCAGGAGCCCGTCGAAGACGACTCACTGAGGCTACGCGGCCCCCCGTCGTCGTCGTCGTCCACCGGCGTCGCCACCCGCTCCTCCTGCTCCGCGGCCGGCTGGGTCGCGGGCTGACCCCGCGGCTGACTGATCTGCTGCCGCTGATCTGGGACCTTGAGCTCCTTCTCGATGTCGCTGACCGAGCTCTTGAACTCGCGGATGCCCTTCCCGAGCGACGACCCGATCTCCGGGAGACGCTTGGCGCCGAACAGAAGGAGCACGATCAGGAAGATGAAGATCATCTCCCCCATTCCGAATCCACCTAGACCCATTGTCGAAACCTCCGTGGGGTCGTGAGACCCCTCGTTGTGGGCGCGGGGCCGTCTGAACCGATCGATTCAGATGAGCGAGCGCGCGACCAAAGCGACGATGGCGATACCGACCAACGTCAGGAAATTCAATGTCAGAACCAGCGGCCCAAGTTCGATCGCGACGGCCACGAGGTCCACCGCAAGCGGGCCTACCGAGGCGTTCACGGACGTAAGCAGGAAATCCCGCGCGACACTGTCGGGCAACAACTCGGCGAGCTTCGAAAGCAGTCCCCCGAGGAAGAACCCGAGAACCAGCGTCCATGCGACGCGAACGGCCGTGCGCCGTCGGTTGTCAACCAACATACCGTATTCCCGGGGAAGGGGTTCCGTGTTCGGTGGCGCCGGACATCATCTCTACCTCCTCCGATCCACGGCATATGATACTGCCGCTTCCAGGGCATCTACGGGCCCACCGCCGGGCAACCCACCCAAGGCCTCACGCGCCCGGTCGGCGTACTCAGCCGCCTTCCCCTGAGCATAATCCAGCCCCCCCTGATCCACGACGATCTCCACGATACGGGCGATCTCTTCGTCACTCGGGTCGACGCGGGTGAAGAAGCGCCGGATCTCCTGTTCCTGGGTATCAGAAGTACTGCGGAGCGCCCCCACCAGAGGCAGTGTGACTTTCCGTTCCCGAAGGTCGTGCCCGGAGGGTTTCCCGGTAACGTCGGCCGAGCCGGTGTAGTCGAGGAGGTCGTCGGCAATCTGGAAGGCCATGCCAAGGGCATGACCGTACCGCGCAAGAGGCTCGCGATAAGCCGGAGCCCCGGAGAGCGCACCCATCTCGCAGGCGGCGGAGATGAGCGAGGCAGTCTTCGCCGCGATGAGCCGATAGTAGTCGGCCTCCGAGAAATCCAGGGCGTCGTAAGAGGTCAGTTGCCGCATCTCTCCGACCGACATCTCGTTCGCCGCGTTGGCAAGCACGGCCAAGGCCTCCAGGTTACCCACCCGGGCCAGCTCCGAGACCCCTCGAGAGTAGAGGTAGTCTCCCATGATCACCGCAATCTGGTGCGTCCAGAGGGCGTTCACGGTTGGGAGGCCCCGCCTGAGCACCGAGTGATCCACGGAGTCGTCATGCACCAGCGTCGCCAGGTGCACCAACTCCACGACCGCGGCCAAGGTGAGCGCGTCCTCACCCTCGCCTCCACCGACTGCGTCGGAAAGAAGGAGGAGGGTCGGACGGAACAGCTTCCCTTGCATGAAGAGGAGGTGCTCGTTGACGTCCTCGATCATCTCGAAGTCCGACACGACGATCCTTCGGATCTCACCGGCGACACTGTCCAGCATATCTCGGACAGGTGCCTGGATCGCCGAGAGCTGAACAGACCCCCCCGTCGCGGACCGGTTCAAGAGCGCCGAGGCGTCAGCGGAGAGCACGGAGGCGCTCCGTGACATCTGCGAAGTTGATGTCGAGAGAGAACACCCGATCGTAGAACTCCACAGCGGACTCCCTCTCGCCGAGCATCTCGTATGCTCGGGCGAGGTAGTAGTAGATCCCCAGGAGATCGTCCTCGACGCCCGTGGGGATTCTGAGCGCGCGTTCGAGCGACTTTGCGGCGGCCTCGCTCTTGCCCATCTCGAGAAAGGTCTGCCCCATCAGCTCGTAGGTGGGAAGGTGGTCCGCTGCCGCTCTAAGGGCCGACTGGAACTCCGTGATGGCCTCATCCAGCAGGCCCATCTCCTTGTAAGCAGTCCCCAGATCGTAGTGGGCCCTCACATCGCTGGCGTCCAGGTTCTCGGAGACCTTCTCCTTGAATTGGGAAAGCATCTTCTGGAAGTCCGCCACCTCGTCGCCGCTGGGCTCCTCGTACTGGACTCGGAACCTCGTCGACTTGGGCTCCTCCACCTCGTCCCCGAAGATCATGGAGTTCAGATCGACGTACTCGTCCGAGGGGGCGTCGGTCGGGGCGGGAGCCGATGATGCGGTCTCCGCAGCGGCTTCCAGACGCCCGGCGTCCTCGTAGGCTGGTTCGGTGCCCATCGCCCCGCGCAGCGCAGCCGAGTCATCCCCGTCACCTGGCTCCAGGTCCATGACCGGGAGCCCCGTCTTCTCTTCCTCTCCCGGGCCATTGAGCTCGGCGGGCCTCGACTCGTCGAGGTCCTCAATGACCGGGAGCTCGACAGCATCCCCCTCCCCGTCCTCCGTGAGCAGAAGCTCGAAGCCCCCCCCTACGTCCTCCACGCCTGGGGGCTCTGCGGCTTCCTCCTCCCGGTCCTCGATGACCGGAAGCTCGGAGGCCTCGTCTTCTGCGCCCTCCATGAGCGGAAGCTCCGGAGTCTCCGACTCTGCGTCCTCCGTGACAGGGAACTCGGCAACATCCTCCCGAGCATCCTCCGTGAGCGCGGGCTCGGCGGCACTCCCTTCCGGATCCTCCATGAGCGGACGGTCGGTCGTCTCCTGCTCTACTTCCTCCACGACCGAAATTTCGCGGCCGTCCTCGGCCGATTCGTCACCGCTGGCCGCAGCCTCCTCCCAGGCATCCGATACCGCTTCGCCCACGGGCTCTTCGATCAGGGCACCTTCGAGGGCATCTGCGTCCCGGAGGGGCTCCTCCGCCACGCCTTCGATGTCCGGAGCACCGTCTTCGGACACGTGCTCGACGGGTGCTGGCGCGTCATCGGCTCCCCCGTCGGTTTCCTGTTCGTCTTCGCCGAACGGAGTCATGTACTCGAAGCCGTCGTCAGCGGCGACCGTCATCACCTCGGCATCCGCAGCCAACTGCTCGAAGTCCACGGCCGGGTCGAGTTCGAGCAGACGGGCCTCGAGGCCGAAGGCCCGGTCGTCGCGCTCGGCCTGCTTGAAGATCTGGTAGGCGATCTTGAGCTGATCGACGCCCTCGGCAACGCGCTCGTTGGCAAGCATTTGGTCGGCAACGGTGATGCGCACATCCACGTCGTCTCGCACCAGGTCCGCGAACTCCACCAGAGCCCGGAAAGACTCGTCGAGGTCACCAGCTTCCTGCATGAGCTCGGCATAACGCAGGAAGTTCTCTCTGGCGTCCGACGTGAACCCCTGCTCCGCCCGGATCTGGCCCATGGTCCGAAATACCTCGTTCCGGCCGGGAACGTGGCGGACGATCTTCTTGCAGACGGCAATGGCGTTATTGAGCAGATACGTGTCCCGATAGAGCTCGATGGCACGATCGTAGTGCTCGATCGCCTGCTCGTAGTTCCCGACCTTCACGTACAGATCGCCCACACGGTTGTGCAGCCCGCTGTCCGGCTGGTCTTCCTGATCCAGCTGTGCGATAGCCTGCCCGTAGTGGTCCAGGGCCTTTTGCCACTCTTCGTTCTGTTCGTGGCGTCTGGCTGTCGCCTTCAGGGACTCGATGCTCATCCGGTTCCGTCCGAGGTCTCCGTGCTCCCGCCACGCCGCCGCTCGACGTGCTCGGAGACGCGGTTGGATAGGACCCGGGCGGACCCCAGGTCAGGAACGACTAATCTGCCCGCCCACGGCGGGAGCACAAGGGTATCCGGCATCATGCCGATGACTTCAACCGCTTCCACCGCCCCGCCGAGTGCCTCGACACGCCGACGGATTGCTTCGAGCACGTCGCCGGGTGGGGTACCGACCGGGTCTTCGAGGTTCATGGAGATCTGGAGCCGATCCGCCCTGGGGAGCTTCAGGCCCAAGGCTCGGAGTGAAGGAAATCCACCGCCACGCTCGCGGATGGCGCCGGCCAGGCTCCGAGCTTCATCGAGTCCGAGGCCGGAAACGTAGACGTTCCAGGCGAGGAGCACCGACCGCGCCCCTACACACGTGACCCCGGCGGTCGCATGGGGGGTGAGCTTCGCTGGAGGTAATCCGCGCTCTTCGCCTCGGACGACGCGGCCCCCCGGCCAGAGATCCGGGAGCCTGCCCGGTGGAAACCCGCTCCAAAGGGCCTCGACGCCCCCGCGCCGGAGATCCGCCAGGCCACGTCCCGGTGGATCAGACGCCTGCGCGTAGAAATGGACCGGCACATTCAGCTCCGCCGCTATCCTTCGCCCCACGCGATGCGCGGCTTCGGTCGCATCGGCCATCGTCAGGTCGTGGACCGGCACGAAAGGTAGAACGTCGAGAGCGCCGACTCGCGGGTGAATCCCGCGGTGATGCCGGAGGTCGATGTGCTCGACGGCGAATCGCGCAACGGCGAACGCGGCTTCCTCGACCGCCGGGGGATCACCGATGAAGGTGAGAACCGACCGATGGTGGTCAGCGTCCGACGACCAATCCAGCACATCGACACCCACGGCCTCCACGAGCTCCACCAACCGCCGGACCTTCTCGGGATCCTTGCCTTCGGAGATGTTGGGAACCGCTTCGAGGACGGGAATCATGGCCCAGAAGGTAATGCCCGCTCGACCCCTCGAAGCAGTGCCAGCGCCCCGCCGCTCGCAGCCCAGAATGAAGTCGGCCCACCGGGCGCATCTCCCGGTGGGCCGAATCCTCGGACCGGGAACCCGCTTACGGGCCCTCGGTCGACCGCGAAGCCTTTTACGGCGCGGCCGGGGCCAACTGCGGATTTCCGACCTGAAGCTGATAGGCCCAGTCGAAGATCACCACCCCTCCGTTCTGATCTTCACCCTGCATCACGATGCGGATGGCTCCGAAGTGAACCTCACCGTCGTCCCCGAGGACGCGCAGGAAGTAGGTGAACTCGGGGTCGATTCCCACCGGGTCGCTGGTGTAGCCGCTGGTGGGTGCGATGGTGGCGTCCAGACAGGTCTCGTCCGCCGCGACGCCGCACTTGAGCGCGCTGGTGAACACGCCAGTCGGATGCACCTGCGAGCCTGCCGCGGGACCGGGCCTCAACCACCAGAGACCATCGACGTCCCGCTCCACGCTGAAGTGCGCGTCAGGATCGTCTCCCGAGAGGATGGGGCTCGTGGCCTCGTCCTCCTGGAAGCGGAACCCGGACAGGGACGCATCGTCGAAATAGTCGTAGAGGATCTCACCGGCGTAGTCCGGCCTCGGCGTTCCCTCGGCGATGGTGCTCCCAGCGCTCTCGTGTCCGTCCACGTCCACGGCGGTCACGAAGTACTCGTAGGTGAGCCCGTTCGTGGCCAACAGGTCCAGGAAGCCCTCGGAGTCGGTTTCCCCCAGCAGGTAGTCGTTCCCGTCCGAAGAAGCGAAGTAGACCCGGTAGAACGAGAAGTCCGCGGATTCGCGGGAGCGCACGCCCCACACGATGAAGTTGGCGTCGTCCAGGGCGACGACCCGGGTTTGATTCGGGATCCGAGGCGGCGTGCGGACGGGCGAATACACCTCTACGGTGAAGTCGCTGGGTGTCTCGAGGCCGGCACCCGCATCATAAGCCGAGACATAGTATTCGTACGTCACGTCTTCTTCGATGTTGGTGTCGGTGTACGTGCAGACCCCGGCGGTGCAGCTCGTCACGTCCGCGATGAAGAAGTAGTCCGCGTCGCTCACCCGGCGGCCGTAGACCAAGAAGGACTCCCCGTCCCACCCGGAACCCAGCTCCCAGCTCAGGGTCACGGCCCCGGCATAATAGGAGCCCTCCAACGCACGGGGGGCAGCGGGGGCGTCACGCACCTCACTTCCGTTGTCAGTACAGCCGGCGGCTCCCATCAGGGCGGCCAGCGCCGCGAACACCGTGCGTCTCATGGTTCGTCTCCTCGGTGGGACTTCGCGTTCTCGAAGCCTTGCGTGTGGACCTCGGTTTGGAGCACACAGCGTGCCGAGATCACAAC
>JBDHIF010000155.1:0-2341 GCA_039587535.1 Gemmatimonadota bacterium | reverse complement strand
CCCCTCGGGCACGTAGGTGATGATGGGAGAGACGAGCGTATTGCCGAGGGCCCGGGCAATCTTGTCCGTAGTGTACTCGAGCACGTACTTGTGCTCGCCCATCACCATGTGCGGTCCTTTCTGCTCAGTGCCCGCCGTGGCAATGATCACGTTTGTCGCGCCGTCTTCGATGCGGTCGCGGATCTCGACCCAGGTGAGGGCTTCCAGGAATACCGTGCTCGGCGGGGCTTGCGACGTGAGCCCCTGCGGCACGAGGAGGGCGGCCATGAGGGTGGCCAACACCGGCAGACCGAGGACCTTCATCTACGACTCCAAGAGGCGGTGACTCGTCCGAGAGGAGCCAACGTGCGCCGAGGCGGACCGCCCGGCAAGGCGGCCGCGCCGTTCGGTCCACGCGGCTGAGCACCCGGCCGGTTGGACGCACGCTCGACGGCGAGGGAGTGCCTCCGCCCCACCCAGCCCGGAGGGTCATCGTGCAAAGCCGTCGAAGCTTCCTCGGAGCCGTTTCCCTTCCCCTCGCAGCGGCAGCCGGCGGTGTTCCCCTCAGACCCGCGTTCCTTTCACGGAGTGCTTCGGACGTCGCCCGTACCCTGGCGGCACACCCCGGCACTCCGGCGGAGATCGCCGACGACGAGGACTTCTGGTTCGAGGTTGCTCAGGCGTTCACCGTGGACCGCACGCTGCTGAATCTCAACAACGGCGGGGTGAGCCCGTCGCCGGGTTGGGTGCAGGAGGCCATGAAGCGGCACCTCGACTTCTCCAACCTGGCGCCCACGCAGACCATGTGGCGTGTCCTGGAACCCCAGCGGGAGGGAGTCAGACAGCGGATGGCTCGGGCGTGGGGCGTGGACCCGGAAGAGGTGGCGTTCACGCGGAACGCTTCCGAAAGCCTACAGACCATGCAAATGGGCATCGATCTCGAGCCCGGGGACGAGGTCCTGACCACGACCCAGGACTACGGACGCATGCTCACCACGTTCCGCCAGCGTGAGCGGCGGGAAGGGATCGTCCTCCGCCAGATCCGCATCCCCGTGCCGGCCGAGGACCCCGCGGAGGTCGTTCGGTTGTTCGAGGCTGCGATCACGCCCCGCACCCGCGTGATCCTCGCCTGTCACATGATCAACCTCACGGGTCAGATCCTTCCCATCAGAGAGCTGGGGGCTCTGGCGAGAAGCCGAGGCGTTCTGCTCATCGTCGATGGCGCCCACGCCCTGGCGCACTTCGACTTCGGGCTCGACGAGCTGGAGGTGGACAACTACTCGACGTCTCTTCACAAGTGGTTGTTCGCCCCGCACGGCACCGGGCTCCTCTACGTCCGCCGAGGAAAGATCCGCGACACGTGGCCGCTCATGGCGGCTCCGGACACCATGGACGACGACATTCGGAAGTTCGAGGAGATCGGGACCCACCCCGCGGCCAACTATCTCGCCATCGGCGAAGCGCTCACCTTCCACGAAGGCATCGGCGGTGCCAGAAAGGAGGCCCGCCTCATCCACCTGAGGGACTACTGGGCCCGCCCCCTCCTGGAACACGACCGGGTGCGCCTTCACACCAGCCTGGAGCCTGGGCTCGCGTGCGGCATCGCAACCGTGGAGATCGACGGAATCGAGCCCAACTCGTTGGTGGAGCACCTCTGGGCGGAACACAAGATCATCGCGACGCCCATCAACCACCCCGAGTTCCGGGGGGTTCGGATCTCACCCAGTGTCTACACGACCCTCCCCGAGCTCGACCGATTCGTCGATGCGGTGGAGCGGGTGGTGCGGATGGGTCTCCCGGCCTAGATCCGACAGGTCTTGGGGACTACGGCCGACCCTGGCCGCCGCGTTACCCGCCCTCGATAAGGCGGGTAACCCGCCGCATGCCCTCAGCCAGCCGCCCGATGGCGTCCACGTATCGTTCCTCCCACTCCTCGACACCAGCCGGGTCCTCGGTCTCGATCTCGTAGCGGAGGCCCGGCAGCATCCACGAGGCATACCCGCTGAAGGGATCCGGCGAGACGTAGAGTGACCGGCTCCACGGCCGGTCCTGGAGCCCCCTGTCGTCCAACCACGCTTTCTCCAGGTCGATGAAGGCATGGTTGATCTGGGCGGCTTCATCGGGAGGCACGGGGCCGAGGCCGACTCTACGAGCTCGTGCTTCGTGAAGCTCCGCCGCGGCCTCGTCCAGGCTTCGGCTAGCGTCCTGGAGCTCGGCCAGGTCGATGTCCATGCTCCAGGCCTCGGCGACCTCGAAGAGGGTCTCGATGTGAGTCCGGGTGTCCGTAGCGTACCGCGTGACGTCGTAGGGGAGGAGGTCGGCGTTGGCTAGCCGCAGAGCCAACAGGCCGTCCGCTCGCGAC
>JBDHIF010000058.1:0-8764 GCA_039587535.1 Gemmatimonadota bacterium | reverse complement strand
CAAGACAATGGCGCTTCCCAAAAGAAAGGATCCGCCGCCGACCAGACCGAAGAACCGCAGCGGCTTCTCGGTAAACCGCATGAGGAAGTAGAGCCCGAACACGTCGAGGACACGATGCAGGTAGACCGAGTAGGGGTAGATCCTGGGTTGGCGGTCTTCTACGTGCTGAGGGGCCTTCACCTCATCGACCCGGTAACCTTGTCGCAGAGCGAAGAACGGCAGGAACCTGTGGAAATCGCCGTACATCGGGAGCGACTCGAACACGTCGCGTCGGATCGCACGGACCCCGCAAGCCACGTCGTTGATGGAGTGCCCACCTGCCGCCGAAGAGGCGAGGACATGGAAGATCCGGTTCTGTAGTCGGTTGAGCCAGGAGTCTCGGCGGGGCCAGCGTCGAGCCACCGACATGGACGAGCCTCGTAGCACTGGCTCCGCCACGTCGATCAGCGCATCCGCTTCGATGCGAGGATACGCAGGGAGTGTCAGGAACACGTCGTAGGAGGCCCGTTCGGCGCCCGTCCGCAGGAGCGTGGTATCACCCGCCGCCCGGCCCACGCGTAGAACCTGGATCGGCTCCCCTGCATCCCGAAGCTTCTCGAGGGGTTCGACGAGATGCCAGTGCTCCGGTTCCACGACGAAAACGAATTCGAAGGCTACTCCGGCGCGCCGGAGGGGTGGTGCGAACTCGTGGTAGAACTCGTCCAGCGGTGACGGACGCTCGGCTACGGGCACGAGGACGGAGATCGCCAGGTCGGTACGCGCAGCGGACGATTCCGCGCCGCGTAGGTCGGGACTCGATCCCCCGAGCGGCGACGTCACGGTCCACCTCCTTCCGTTACTCGTGGCCCTGGCGAGCTGAGAATGAGGTTCGCTGGTGCGCGGAGGGCCATCGCATGGAACACCGCTGCCTCCGCCAAGAGCCCCAGAATGACGAGGAAGGCCCCCAAAGCGGCCAAAAGTGCAGCAACCGAACCAAATACGACGTAAGGGAGCCCCATCCCGATCGCCATGATGCCCGAGGCAACCCCGAAGACCACGGCGAGCGCGAACGCGACGGCGCCCCCCGCGCCGAACAGGGTCAACGGATGGTCCCGGAACCAACGGATCATCGTGAGCACCAGAAGATCGGACATCACCTTCCCGGTCCGGGAGAGGCCGTACTTGCTCGTCCCAACCCGCCGGGGGTAGTGGCGGACCGGCACCTCCGCGACTCGGGCGCCGACCGTAGCCACCGAAAGGGCAGGGATGAAGCGGTGAAGGTCGGAGTAGAGGTGAATGCTATCGACGAGCTCCCTCCGGTAAGCCTTCAACGAGCACCCGTTGTCGCGGATCGGCACGCCGCTCACCCAGTGGATGATGCGGTTCGCGATCCAGGAAGGGACTTTCCGGGTCAGGAGCCGATCCTTCCGGCGCTCCCGGTATCCCGCGACGAGGTCATAGCCTTCCGAGAGCTTCTCCACCAATCGGGGGATGTCCGCGGGATCGTTCTGGCGGTCTCCGTCCATCGTGATCGTCACGTCACCCGTCGCGTGCTCCAGTCCCGCCTGCATCGCGGCGGTCTGGCCGAACTGGCGTCCCATCACCAGTGGCCGGATGCGGTGCTCGGCCTCGGCTGCGGTGGCTACCTCCCGGAGCGTCCCGTCGGAGCTGCCATCATCCACCAAGAGGAGCTCCCAATCGTATCGATCCCCGAGCGCGGCCCGCACGTCTTCGACGAGAGGAGTCACGTTGCCCTCTTCGTTGTACAGGGGTACGACGACCGAAAGTGTCATGCGCTGCTTCAAGGGTCGAGACCTCCAGAGAGAGTCGCGCTGGAGCGCCGGGCTCTTGGCAGAATCGGTCTCCCGCAAGCTTCAGGCCGAAGCGCCTCGCATCGAAGCGGGATCGAGCGAGCGGGACCCAAGTTCGGCGCAGAGACGAACTGGGAGCCTTTGATACCGGCCTGCGAGACAACGCTCAATCCGCTCACCGGCTACCCAGGCGGAGGTCAGGGCAATCCTCCTGGGGCTCGAAGGGCCCTTCATGGTCCCAGCGGTAGGCGTGGATGCGCCAGTCGCTCGGTAAAGGTATCGGTTGGGTCCGCTCCACAAGGACACTGATCAGATCCGGATTCATCCCCCATGCCGAGCCCCACCGGTCCCAATCGACCACGACGAGTCCGGAGCGATTGCAGCGGATGAGGATCTCCATGGACTCGGGCTCCGCGATTGCCGGAACTCCCAACTGCAGGGCCTCTCCGAACTCTCCGCCATTGTCGACCGATACCTGGTTCCGACCGACAGCCACGTCGATACGGCCCAGGTTGTATAGAATGGAGGGTCCGAAGGTACCCACCAGGACGCCCGCCGAGTCCGCTGGACCTGTCAGCAATGGCCGAGCTTCGCTCCAATTTGGGCGCCAATCGAGGGGCGGGGGCTGCCAGGGTCGTACCAGGTGGTAGGCCTCCTGGAGGGCCGGTGTCGCCTGTCCCACCCCCACTGCGATCAGGACCAGGAGGATGCCGGCTCCGAGCCTGAGCCACTGGGGCCGCGCCTGGATCGACAGGACCTGAGCCACGGTCAATTTCGCTGCCCTTTGGAGCGCCGGCAGAACGGCGGCGATGGCCATTCCCCAGATCGCGAAGAAGAAGGGCATCGCGTACGCGAGGAATCGTTCCGCCTTGAACGCCGCGAGCGAGTGTACGAGGAAAGGCACGCAGAAGAGCGTCACACAGAAGATTCCCAACCGCCCGTTGCGAGCGACGGCTACCACGGCCGCAGCCGGTGAGAGGGCCACGAGCAAGGGATAGGTGCGCCGTAGGTCACGAAAGTAGAACCCCACCGCGTCCTGACGGTCGGCCGCCCACATGGGGACGCCCTGGAATCTCCGGATGTACTCGGCGGCTAGCCCGGAGTGGATCATCGCTACGGCGGTCAGCAGGAGCGCGCTGACTCCGATCCCGAGCATCCATGTGAGATGCTCCTTCGAGCCCTGTTTGACAACTCGGACTACCCTCGGTGTGAGATCGACGAGCAACCAGACGGCAAGCGCCATCGCCCCCACGACCGTGGTTACCTGTAGGTGATAGGACAGGCCGAATCCGGCGACCACCGCCAAGCCGATCACCATGGATGTGGGTCGTAGCTTGCCTCGAGTGGTCAGGTGATAGACTCCGATCGCTACGGCCAGGAATGTCAGCCCGTGGAGCGTGTAGAAGCGGACGACGCGGGACAGGGAGATCACGTCGGGGTCGATGCAGAACAGCAGCGCCGCTACCCAGGCCGCCGTTCGGCCCGCCTGAGACCGGAGCCATACGAACAGCAGCGTGACCCAGGCCGCTCCAGCGAGAGCAACGGGGACTCGAGCCACATAACTCGATTCCCCGAACACGTACATGAACCCGGCGACGATGTAGGTGAAGAGCGATGCCCGCTCGTAAGGCGCTCCACCCGCGATGCTCAACGTCCCTTCCCGGAGCCATGACTCGGCGGCGACGAGATGGTAGTAGTCGTCTGTGAAGAACAGCGCGTCCAGGTGGATCAGCCGGACGGACAAGGCCAGGGCCGCGATGACCAGAAGCTCCCAGTACGGGCCGCGTACAGCTCCCGAACCGGGCACGTCCGGATGCGGGCCTTGTGGGTGGAGTGAGATCACGAATGCTCCATTCTCATCAGGATCGAGGAGGTTCCTCGTCCACCAAGCCCCGGAAAGCGCTCCGCCGACCGGACAACAAGGTCCGATCGGCGGAGCAGCTTCACTTCCACCTGCCTCTCAAGGCAGCTGTTTCAAGCGTCCACCTAAGGTCAGGGAGTCACCTTGAGCCGGTGGATGACGCCCTCGTCCGGGTCCGCGGACCACAGCCATGGTCCGGCCGAATCGAAGGCCAGCCCGATCTGAGTTGTCCCGGGGTTGGGGAGTTCGCTGACGAAGGCGCCCGCGCTGGTGAACCGCACCAGCGTCATGTTCGCCACCGCGCCCGCAAGCTGAGCCGTCCAAAGGTGCGTGCCATCCCAGGTCAGGCCCAGTGGGTCAGTCACCGGGGCGGTGAACTGATCGAGAACGCTTCCGTCGCTCGGGTCGAGCTGGTATACCGTACCACCTGCGCCCTCGCTGTCATTGTGCCACAGGGTCGCGCCATCCCAGGCCAGGCCACGTGGATCGGCTCCCGGGCTCGCGAAGGAGAAGTCCGACACCCCGGTGCTCGCAGGGATCCGGTAGATCCTCTCGGTCGCGTCGGAAGAGTACCAGATGTTGGTGCCGTCGAAGGTCAGCCCACGGTGGTCGGCCGCTGGGGCGGCGAACTGGCTCTCGACACTGCCGTCCACGGCGCTGATCTGGTAGATGATCGGACTCACGTCAGGTCCTCCGACTCCCCAGAGCCAGGTGCCGTCGAACGTGATACCACGGAGGTTGGCCGGAGCCGTCACGCTGTACGGCGCGTCCAGGACGGTGAGTCCGAAGCTCGCGGGGATCAGCGACGCGGTGGACGCCTCGATGGTGATCGCCCCATCCACGATTCCTGCCGTCACCGTGACCTGAGCCTGACCGTTCGCGCCCGTCACGGCCGAGCCAGCCGAGAGGCTGTGGCTCACGCCGCTTCCGGTGAAGGTCACCGTGAGCCCCTCCATCGGATCGTCGTTCTGATCGAGCACCTCGACGACCAGGGCTGCGGACACCTCGTTGAAGTCCAGATCCTGCGCGTCACCGCTCACGACCGAGATCGTGGTGGCAACCAGGACCTGATCGACCGTGGCCGTGAAGACCACCGGGGTGAGGCCCGTGATCGAAGCCTCGACCGTGATCGCGCCCTCGGCCGAACCGGCAGTGACCGTCACGCTTGCCTCCCCGCTGGCATCGGTCGCTACCGACTGCTGGGAAAGCGTGTGCGCAACGCCGGAGCCCTCGAACGTGACCGTCACGCCGGACATCGGGGCCGAGTTTTGGTCGAGGACCCGGATCGTCAGGGCTGCGGACGTTTCGCCCGTGTCCAATGTCTGGGCATCCCCAGACACGATGCTGAGCGCGGTGGGCTCGGCGGGTTCGGGCTCGGTCGCGCTGTCGCCGCAGGCCACAACGCCGAACGCTAGCAGCCACGTAGTCAGTGTCGCACGGGTGAACCTTCGCATGCTATCAATCCTCAGTTTTGCCAGACCCAGGACTCGACCCCTACCGGGGTAGTCCCCAATGGCCTGCGGTGTCGTCTGCGTGTGATCCGTGCGCTCAGCGCGCGCCGGACACGGTCAAGGGGTTGTCAGAGCAAGTCCCATGCCGGGTGAGGATTCCGGCTGAAGGTCGGGACTGTCGCCGCCCCACGGGCCACCAGACTCTGTCGCGACGGCGAGGGCAGTCGGTCGAGCGAGCCCGCCCGAGTGTGGACGTGACGCGGAAAGGTCAGCTCGTAGGCCGCAATACGATCTTGCAGAATGCCATCAGACTGCGCCCTTCTTCCCGATCATGATGGGGATCGTTCTCGCCATGATCTTGACGTCCTCGGTCGGCGAACGCCGCCCGATGTACTCCAAGTCCAAGGCGAGCTTCCGGTGAACATCTGCAAGGCACTGATCGTAGCGGTGGTTCACCTGGGCCCATCCGGTGATCCCGGGAAGCACCTGTTGGCGGAGGCGGTAGCCGTCCACCCGGTCTGCCAGCTGCTCGAAGATCTCGGGCTGCTCCGGCCGTGGACCTACGACGTTCATGTCGCCCTTCAGGACGTTGAACAGCTGAGGCAACTCGTCCAGCCGATACTTCCGTAGCACTGCGCCGAGCCGCGTGATCCTGGGGTCGTCGGTCCGAGCCCAGATCTGCTGCGGATCCTTCGTTCGGGTGGCAGTCATCGTCCGGAACTTGAAGATCGTGAAGATCCGGCCGCCGCGGTCCCGCCGTCGTCGACCCGCCGCTCCGGCCCGTCCATTCCGTCGTCGATCGCGACCCAGGCGCTGATCGACCCCCACGCGCGTCTGGGTGAAGAGTACCGGCCCCGGTGAGGACAGCTTCACGAGCAGACCGATGACCAACATGATAGGGGCAGTGAGCACGATTCCGGCCAACGCCACAGTCAAGTTCAGTGCTCGGGTCTGTCGCTCCCCCAACCGATCGACCCACCGCTGGAGCCGGCCCGGCCTGACGGTCGGATCGTCCTCCATCCGGTCCGTGCCTGCCCCCGAGGCGGGCGCAGCGGACTGAGGCGAGTGCGCGGGACTCAAAGGCTCCGGCGTCCGTCCAGAGGACGGCGTGGGCCGACCGCTTCCGCGCGGATCGCGAACGTCCAATCTGAAGTTCATATAAGGTGCTCCGGAAGCGGTCGGACTTCAAATCTTGCCCTTCCGTGGCAAGACCGCAACAACGTTGGCCTACGAACCATTGGCGGGTTCCAGCTCAGGCCGGGAGGTAGCTACGGCCCAATGCTCCCAGAGTCCCGAGAAGCCACCGAGAGGGCTGCTGCGGCCAGAGCCACCTAGCCCGCGATCGATCTCATCCTCGAGGGCGTCCCTGAGGAGTCCGTCGGCCGGCTAGGTACAACGAGGCGAGTCCTACCATGCGCGCTTCCGACTAGTGTTTGGGCTCCTGCGGGTCCCGAGGCTGCCTCGGTAGAGGCTCAGGGGATCGGCACCCAGCTGGGCCACATGTCCTGATCGTTGTTCGCAGTAAGGGCCCGGGGGTTGGAGCCATCCGAATCCATCAGGTAGATCTCTCTCTCGGTGTTCCGACCTCCGGGTCGCGAGCTCATGAAGGCGATGGTCGTTCCATCCGGAGACCAAGCCGGCTCACCGTCTTCAGCGCTCGCGAAGCCGGCGAGCCTGGTGCGGTTCGAGCCGTCGGCGTCCACGACCCAGACGTCCAGCTCGCCATTCGTGCTGCCCGTAAAGGCAATACGCTCCCCGTCCGGCGACCAGGTCGGGTTTCCCCCGCCTCCGGTGACGAAGTCGATCCCGCTTCCGTCGGCGTTCATCACATAGATGTCGCCGTCCGAGTCGAACGCCAGCTTCGTCCCGTCCGGCGACCACTCCGCGCGTCCGTCGAAGGCCGCGTCGTCGGTCAGATTCCGCTTGTTCGAGCCGTTGGCGTTCATGACCCAGATGTCCCACTGGTCTCCGGTGATGCGGGCCGTGAACGCCAGCTCGGAGCCATCGGGTGACCAATGGGGCTCCTTGGCCCGGGACACCGTGCTGCCTGTGGTCAGCTGTTGGAGCCCCGTCCCGTTCTGGTTCATGACCCAGATGTGCTCGCTCCCGCCAGAGAGTGGTTCGCGGGCGAAGGCGACGGTTCCGTTCACCGACACGACTGGCTGCTGCTCGTCGTTGTCCGGATCGTTCGTCAGGTTTCTCTGTCCGGACCCATCGTACCGCATCATGAAGACGTCGAAGTTGCCGGTCCGGTCGGAGTTGAACACGAGCCACCCGCACGTCACCTCGAACGTTGTGTCGCCGATGCCGTTCGAGACCGTCACGCTTCTCGGGTTGAGTCCTTCCACGACGTCGCAGTGACCGGGCAAGGAGAGCCTGACCTCGTAGCTACCGTCTGCCAACTCCGGGAACAACACGGCCCCGTTGATCCCGATCGACTGATTCGGCTCGCCTTCGACCATGACGGTGAATGCAGAAGGCAGGCTGATGCCGTTGGTCACCGTGGTCACGTCCATGCCCACGTTCGGGTCGCAGTCCAACGTGAAGGTCGTGGAGGTCGTTTCCCCTAAGGCTACGGTGACGGTTCGCGGGTTGTCTCCGACAACGCAGTTCCCCGAGATGTCCTTCAACTCAACCGTGACCTCACCCAGGGTGACAGAACTGAACGTCACGAGGTCGTTCAGCCCGATCGTCTTACTCAGCGTTCCGGCCACCTCGACCATGTATCCGTCGGGGTCGATTCCTCCGCCCCCGGTGGTGGTCGTGACCTCCAAGGTCCCCTCGTTGGGAAAACACGTGACCTCGAATCGCCCCGCCAGGGGGTCGCCAGAGCCGGTGCTCACGGTCCGGGGGTTTTCCCCGGCGAGGGTGCAGTTCGCGGGGATCTCGGTCAGTCCCACGACGTATGAACCGCTCGGGACGCTCTCGAAGGCCACCGTGCCGCTCGCTCCGATCGGGCGGCTTCCGAGGCCCTGCACCGCGACCACGTAGCCGTCCGGGTCGATGTCGATTCCGGTGGTGGCGGTCGTGATGACGAGGTCTTCCACCACCCCGGTGCCGTTGTCCTCACAGGCGGCAAGGACCAGCAGGAGGGTGCCCACCAGAAGAGCACCTGCCCAGCCGACTCGCGCTTTCGTAGCGTCCACGTGCCACATCCTTTGCTTCAAGTCCAGAATCCGGGGTGGATGATGCAGATCCGCATCATCGTCCGGATCGCTCTGCAAGTTTGGGGCCCCGCACATAGTAGAGCCACAACAACTTCAATGAGACCTCCACCCTGAACCTCCACCTGAAGAGGTAGAAGGCGAGGAACCCGAAGTGCCGGTTGGGCTCGAACATGGGACGCACCTTACTCGGTCGGGGGGGCACCACGACGTTCAGTACAAGGCGGCCCAGGCGAGGGCGGGAGTAGTGGTATCGGTCGGGGTGCAGACGGTTCAACGCCGCCTTGCCGTTGGCCACTCGTATGGCCTTGCTCACTAGGCCGTGATATCCGCGGGGAGGGTGTAGCACGGCCAAGGACTCTTGGAAACGCACCTGGAAGTCACCCGACTCGGAGACTCGTTGGCCGAACTCGTTGTCCCCGCCCGAACGCAGGCGCTCGTCGAACCCGCCCAAACCCTCGAAAACCTCTCTCTTCACGAAGAGGTTCGCCGTTACGA
>JBDHIF010000006.1:0-109168 GCA_039587535.1 Gemmatimonadota bacterium | reverse complement strand
CCATCGTGGCCTGAAGCCGATGCAGGAACTCCGCCCCCGGGCCTTCCAACGGTGATAGGACGTTGGCCGCGAACACGCCGCGTGGGGTGAGCCGCGCAGCCATGGCCTGGAACGCCTCACGGGTGACCATGGTCCATGGCACGGTCAACAGGTGGTCGAACACGTGCGCACGGCCTCGGCCGGGTACTGGCCCACGGCGAAGTACCGTCGGGCAAGCTCGGTCACCGAGGCGTCGATCTCCACCACGTCTACGGCGATTGCAGGATGTTGGCGGAGGAAAGCCACCGGCAGCGTCAGCGCCGCGCCGCCCAGGACCAGCGCCGATTCCGAACCCTCCAGGCCCGACCGAAGCAGCTCGAGGCTCACCGTGGCGTAGTCGTGCGCCGGTGATCCGTCGTCCACGTACTCGGCCGACGTACTCGGCCGACGACGAGCCACCGTTCTGCCAGAGCTCCCGAACCACCCGTCCGTCGCGCCACTCCCGCTCGGTGACGAGGACGGAGGAGTAGAGCGTCTGCTCCGCGTGCAGGAGTCCCCGAACCGGCGCGAACGCAGCCGCCGAGAGCCCGCCGACGGCCAGCGCCGCGACGACGAGCGTTCCGTCGGGCACACGCCCCCCGACCAGGCGGCCGGCGAGCGCAGCCATCAGGAAGAGCGCTCCCGCCGTCGCAGCCATGAGCACGGGCAGCGTCCTGCGGTCGCGGCTGCGCTCATGTCGCCCGCTCTCCTCCCCACCATGCCGAGGCTCTCCGTGTCGGCCTGCACCAGGAAGGGCACGACCGCACCCAGACAAAGGACGGACGGGGCGAAGAGCACGAGGGCACTGGCGACCGCTCCGGGAATGAAACCGAGAACGTCGCGCGCCACCCAAGGCACGCCGGCCCCGATCACCGGGAGCGCTCCGGTGGCACCCGCAGCCAGTAGAATGGCGGGCAGCGGCACCCTCCCCTGATCGGCCAACCGGCCGCCGATATGGCTACCCACGGCAAGAGCGGCGAGGATGACTCCGATGACCGCCGTCCAAGGAATGGCACTGAGACCGAACACCGGAGCGATCATACGGGCGCCGGCGATCTCGATGGCCAATACGGCGAAGCCCGAGCCGAAGGCGAGCGCGAAAAGGCCCAGGCGGCGCGCGGCGCGCTGGCTCTCGGTCGGCGGCACGTCGGAGCCAGGCGGATGGTCCATCGCCGCCTCGTCACCCACGGTCGGATCGGGCCCGCGCTCGTCCAACGTCAGGCCGTCTGAAGGGCCTTCTTGCCGGCCTTCTTCCGCTGGTTCGCATCCAGGATCCGCTTCCGGAGCCGGATGGCGTCCGGTGTGACCTCGATCAGCTCATCGTCCTCGATGAACTCCAGGGCGAGCTCCAGGGTGATTCTCCTTGGCGGCTCGAGCTTGATGTTCTCGTCCGAAGAGGTCGTGCGCATGTTCGTGAGCTTCTTCTCTTTGCTCACGTTCACCTCCATGTCGTCCTGACGGACGTTCTCACCGACGATCATCCCACCGTAGCAGTCCTCGCCCGGTGAGACGAACAGCGTCGCACGCTCCTGGAGGTTGAAGAGGGCAAAGCCGACGGCCTTCCCCGCCCGGTCCGCGACGAGCACGCCACGGCCGCGACCCCGGAGGTCTCCAGCCCAAGGGCCCCAGGAATCGAACTGATGGTGGAGGATGCCCTCGCCTCGGGTGTCGGTCATGAACTCGGATCGGTAGCCGAACAGGCCCCGCGCCGGAATCTTGAATCTGAGGCGCGTGGTGCCCGAGTCGCCCATGGGTCGCATCTCGGTCATCTCCCCCTTTCGCCCTCCCAGTCGCTCGATGACGGTACCGACCAGGTCCTGCGGCACCTCGACGACGGCCTCCTCATAGGGCTCCTGCATCTCGCCACCCACATGCCGGGTGATGACCCGGGGGCGGGACACCTGGAATTCGTATCCCTCGCGACGCATGGTCTCCATCAGGATGGTCAGGTGCAGCTCTCCCCGGCCGCTCACGGTGAACGTGTCAGGCTGCTCCGTGTCCTCCACGCGCAACGCCACGTTCCGCTCCAGCTCTTTGTAGAGCCGGTCCCTTACCTGCCGAGTGGTCACGAACTTCCCGGACTGTCCGGCGAAGGGCGAATTGCTCACAGTGAAGTCCACGGAGAGGGTGGGCTCCTCCACCGCGATGCCGCGGAGACGCTCCCTGTGCTCGGGGTCGGTGAGGGTCTTTCCGATTTCCACGTCCTCGATGCCCGCGAGCGCTACGATGTCGCCCGCAATGGCCCGCTCCACGTCGATGCGTTCCAGGCCGCGGAACGTGTACAGCTGCGTCACCTTGGCGTTCTGGTATTCGTCCCCCGCCTCTACCATGCCGGGCTCGCCGAGCTCGAGCAGCGATACCCGGTCACCCACGGCGACCGTGCCGCGCTCCACGCGCCCGATCGCGATCCGGCCTACGTACGAAGAAAAGTCCAGGGTGGAGATGAGCATCTGGAACGGGCCATCCGGGTCCATGTCCGGGGCGGGCACGCGCTCCAACACGGTATCGAAGAGGGGGCCCAGATCCCCGCCTTTCGCCGACGGGTCGGGCGCAGCCCATCCGTCGCGCCCGACGGCATACAGGAACGGAGCGTCGAGCTGATCGTCGGTGGCCTCCAGGTCCATGAAGAGCTCCAGGACCTCGTCGTGCACCTCATGAGCCCTCGCGTCCCCCCGGTCCACCTTGTTGATGACCACGAGTGGCTGCAGTCCGAGCTCCAAAGCCTTCCGCGTCACGAAGCGCGTCTGGGGCATGGGCCCTTCGGCAGCGTCCACCAGGAGCACCACACCGTCCACCATTCGGAGGATCCGCTCGACCTCGCCGCCGAAGTCGGCGTGCCCGGGCGTGTCCACGATGTTGATCTTGGTCCCCTTCCACTCCACCGCCGTGTTCTTGGCGAGAATGGTGATCCCTCGCTCCTTCTCCAGGGGATTGGAGTCCATGACACGCTCCTCCACGGCCTGGTTTTCGCGGAACACGCCGGCCTGGCGGAACATCTGGTCCACGAGGGTCGTCTTGCCGTGATCGACGTGCGCGATGATCGCGATGTTGCGGATAGCTGCCATATCGGGGAGCGCCGGTGGGCGCGGAACGGGTCCAGCTCGTGCTCGGGCGGACGGCGGAACCGAGGGAACGCCCCTCAGCCGTCCGGTGCACAGCACTTCAATTTAACGGAATCCCGTTCCCTCGTCGCCTGGGAGTCGATCGCGTCAACGGGCACCGACCCACTGGCGTTGCTCGGGTCGTAGCAGGGTGCATCCACGATCGAGCGACGGGCACGGCCCCTGTCGTGCGCTTCACCGTCCCAGCCTCACGAACACTTGAGGCGACTTAGGGGTAGAGAGATGGTCCATGGCGCTGCGCGTTGGTGAGCCGTATGCTCAGACTCCGTCGCATCGTCGTGAGGATGAGGTCAGGTGTGGGGCTCGCTCGTCGCGGGCCGGTGGAGATCAGATGAAGCACGGAAGCACCCTATCGGTCGCCTTGGCGGCAGTGTTCTTCGGGCCTTCGGGGGCGTACGGGCAGACAGAGTCGCAAGACTCCATCCCGTCCGCGCAGGAGGCTGTGCAGATCCGCGGGCAGGTCTCTGACCTGGTTACCCGTCACCCGCTTTCCTCCGCCTCGATCGAGGTATACGACCTCGAGGCCGAAGGTGCGCTGACCTGGCAGGGGATGTCCGACTCCACCGGTATCTTCGTGGGCCCCCGCCTCCTGCCGTCGCTGTACCAGATCCGAGCAGGCGCTTTGGGTTATCGGTCCATCTCGCACATGGTTCCGCTTTCCGGCTATGGCTCCGTGGACCTGGACATCGAGTTGAGTCCCGACGCCCTAGAGCTGGAACCGCTGGTCGTGGTGACCCGTCGACGTTCCGCCCTCGAGCTGAACGGCTTCTACGAGCGTCGGCGGCGCGGCTTCGGACACTCCCTGAACCGCGCGGAGATCGAAGCTCGGCGACCCATGCAGGTCACCGACCTCGCGCGGACCCTGCCGGGCGTGTCCGTGACACCGGGTTATCTGGGAAGGGGGGGCATCCTACGGATGCGAAACGGATGCGTGCCGGATGTCATCCTCGACGGGGTGCGCATGGGGAGCCCGGTTCGACTGGACGAGATCCTCCAGGTCTCCGACCTCGAGGGGATCGAGGTCTACAGTGGAGCCACCAGTCCCATGCAGTACTCGCAGTCGACCTGCGGCACGGTCATGGCGTGGACCCGCGAGCCGGGGGGCGTTGGCGGGAATCCTTGGACGTGGAAGCGCGCCGGAGCGGCAATGGGCTTCCTCCTTCTGGGGTTCCTCCTTACACGCTGACGGCCGCCGTGCGGCTGTCCTCGACCATCTCCGAGATTCAGTCCCCGAGTACCCAGGCGCACACAAGTGGCGCCACGATGGCGGCATCGGAGTTGATGTTGAACCGCGGCGTGCTCGCCTCGAGCTTGCCCCAGGTGATCTTCTCGTTGGCCGGTGCGCCGGAATAGCCGCCGTAGGACGCCTGGGCGTCCGTGATCTGGCAGAAATACCCCCAGAAGGGCACGTCGCGCCGGAGATCCTGGATGATGCAGGGGACGGAGCAGATGGCGAAATCTCCTGCGATGCCTCCTCCGATCTGGAAGAAGCCCACTGACGGGTGTTCTCCCGCACCGTGGCTCTGCTCATACCACTCGACGAGCAGCTGAAACTGCTCCGTGCCGGACTTCACGCACTGATGGTGCGCCACTTTCCCCTGCATGACGTTGGCGGCGAAGATGTTTCCGGTAGTGGAGTCTTCCCACCCAGGCGCGAAGACCGGAATCCCCATCTCCTTGGCCGCCACGAGCCAGGAATCCGCGGGATCGATCTGGAAATGCTCCTCCAGCGTCGGGTCGTCCAGCACCTGGAAGAGGAACTCGGCCGGCGTCTTTCTCTCGCCAGACTCTGCGGCCTTGCTCCAGCACCGCAGCAGCCGCTCCTCGATATGCCGCATGACGGTCTCCGGGATACACGTATCCGTCACCCGATTCATGCCCCGGTCGTAGAGGGCCTGCTCGTCCTCCGCCGAGAGCTCCCGCCACGAAGGAATGATCTCGTACTCGTCGTGCGCCACCAGGTTGAAGAGATCCTCCTCGAGGTTGGCCCCGGTGCAGGAGATCGCGTGGACCTTTCCCTCGCGGATCATCCGCGCCAGGATGATTCCGAACTCGCCCGTGGACATGGCTCCCGCCATCGCCACGAGCATCTTCCCCCCGTCGGCGATGTGCTTCTCGTACGCCTTCGCCGCATCCACCATCTCCCGGGCGTTGAAGTGGCGGTAATGCCGCTCCATGAAGCTACGAACTCGACCCACGCTCCCTCTCCATTCCGATGCCACCTGACTGTGAAGGACCGTAGTCTAAGAGGTCCGGACAGTGGAGGCGAAGTGTTATGATCCGGCCATGATCTCTCCCACGCCCCTCGACCGCTCCATCGTGCTGGCCGTCGACGGCCACGTCGCCCGAATCACGCTGAACCGCCCCGACCGTCACAACGCCCTCGAGGCCGAGGATATCGAGCTGTTCCGGTCGAGTCTGGCCACGGTCGAGGCGGAGGACGACCTCCGTGCGCTGATCATCACGGGAGCCGGTCCTGACACGTTCTGCGCCGGAGCCTCTCTCAAGGAGCTCCACACCGGCCGCATGAGCGGAGCAGTGTTCGAGACCCTGACGGACGACCTGGCCTCCATGCGCGTTCCCACGGTGTGCGCCGTCAACGGAGGTGTGTACGGCGGAGGAGCCGAGATCGCGCTGTGCTGTGACTTCCGCATCGGGGTCACCACCACACGTCTCTCGGTCCCTGCGGCACGCCTGGGCATCTGCTACCCGCTGGGGGGGCTCCGCCGCTACGTCGCACGGCTCGGATTGGATTCGGCCAAGCGTATTCTCGTGGCGAACGAGGAGATGACTGCGGTGGAGCTGTTGGGGAACGGGTTCCTCCACCGCATGGTCGAGCCGGATCGTCTCGAGTCGGAGGCGACCGCCTTCGCGGAACGCCTGGCCGGCATGGCTCCCCTGGCTGTGCAGGGCATGAAGCGGATCCTGGGTGACATCGCCGACGGCACGCTCGACGAGGCCTTTGCCCGAGATACGATCGATGGGTGCATGGCTTCCGAAGATCTGCAGGAGGGGCTCCGCGCCCAGCGCGCTGGGGAGGAGCCACGCTTCCAAGGTCGCTGACGCTCTCGTGACCCATTCAGACCGGGAACAGGACGCGCTCCGTGCTCGAATCGCCCGCATCGACGGGCGCGGCTACAAATGGTATCGCGAGATCGCCGGCGAATGGCGCTTCGCCACGTATACGCTCCTCGTGGACGACGTCCAGAGCGATCCCTATGCGACCCCGACGGCCGTTCGGGTGCGGATGGGGCGGACATCGGTCGGGATTCCAGAGGCCGCGTACGGGACTCAGGCACGCAGGAGAGGCGCGGCTACGTGCCTGGCGGCTCGATTCGCGGAGGCGGCACACACGATACCTGGCCGCGGTAGCGGGCGGAGCGGTGAGGTCCGAATGGAACACCCTGGTCAGACCGTCCTTTCGCAGACGGCCCTGATTCTGGACGAGGGCGGTGGCCTCGAAGCTCGCTTCCGAGTCGGGCTACCGGCCCATGGTCGACGGGTGGCTGGGGCGCTGGCCACTGAGCTGCTCTTCGAGGTGGTGCCGGCGCTCATCCTGGCGGCAGCGCTGAACCGGCTTCGCGGACTGCAGCTGGCCCGGGGCGCATGAAGACGGTGACGCACCAGGACCCGGGGCTTCCGTCGTTCGACCTGGACGACAAGGCGACCGTCATTCCCTCTACAGACCCGGAGCTCGCCATTCCCGTGGCCGCCTCTCCTCGGCCCATCTGGCTCCACGGCTCGCGCGCCACCCTACTGGGGAACGTCCGGGGAGGAGCGCGGGAGGTCCGCATGGACGGACAGAGAGTGGTGTCGGAGCTGACGGTGGAGGCTGGTCCCGTGGCCAACGCGGTGGTCTCGCCGGGCCTCCTGCGTAGGGAGCGGATTTCTACGACGGGCTCCGCCGAGGAATCCGTCCTCGTGTCCCCGAGCTTGCCGATGGCGGCGCTCACGTATCGAGGCGCGCGGCCGTCCCGAGCCGCTCTCGTCGCGTTCCCGGATGCTGCGCGGATCCGGTACCGGACGGAAGGAAGCGCCGTCACGGTGACCGCCGATGACAAGGACGAGGTCCTGGTCGTGGCCGCAATGTCCTCCTCTGCCGGCTGGGCCGCGAGACCTGCTCCGGAAGGAGGCCTTCGCCTGGAATGGAGCGGAGAGGAGAACGCTGCAGGGACGGACGACGGCCTGCGCGGACTGGTACTGGCGTTCGGGTCCGCGACGGTCGTGCGGACTGCGCTGGCCGGTGCTCGCCATCTGGCCGGACACACCGTGCGGGCCGGATCGCCCCTGACGGGGGAACTGTTGACTCTACACTCCGGAGCCGCCGGCTTGGATCAGGCAGTGCACTGGATGGAGCACCGCCTGGCCGCCGGTGTCCGTTTGGCGACGAGCGAGCGACCCGGCCCCGAGCCGAAGGCGTGGCTGTGGACGGGGCTAGGGGCGTGCGCAGTCGGGGACACCGAGAGCGCCAAGGCATGCATCGAGACCCTCGACCGCCTCCGCCGGTCCGACGAGGCCATGCTGCTTGCAAGCCGATTGGCCCTGGCCACCGGACACCAGAACGAGCTCTTGGACCGGGTCCAGAAAGCCCAGGGCCTCCCGGCGTCCGCCGACTCTACATCCGCACTAAGGGGTCTCGCCATTCGGACCGCATCGAACGCGCTGCGCTACGCGGCCCCGGATCAACTCCTGGCCGAGCTCCGCCGCTCCGCGGACTCTGGCGGATCTGGCGCCTCCGGACGCCGCCTGCCGACCATCGGGGGGGCGGGAAGCTCGGCGGCACCCGGTCCAGCCGAAGACGACGATCTCGCTGAAGCCCTGACATACCTCCTGGAGCGGGACAGCACCGCCCGTCGACGCCCCTGGCCGTCCCTCTCCGACGAGCGGGCCAGGGCACCTCTGGAGGCATGGACAGGCCTTGTCGCAGCAGACCGCGAGGGGTGGGCTCGTTGGCGCACGCTCGTCGCGGCCGGCCTGGAGGGATCCGACGGCGGAGTGGGAGCTTGGGAGCCTCTCGAGCCTGGCCGCCCCCCCGCCATCACGGGCATCCTCCTGTCGGCCCTGGTGCACGGATGGCTCGGGATCCACCCGGATGCCCCGGTGGGGCGACTCCTGCTGGCGCCGCGCGTTCCCGCGCGCCTGACGTCGTTCGGGGTGCGCGGCATCCGCGTCGGAGACGCGTCACTTGACCTCGAGTACGTCCGAGAGGGGTCCAACCACTGCTTCGAGCTTACTCCCAGAAGCGGCCGGGTCCCCCCCATGGTGGTCTTCGAGCCTGTGGTATACGCGTCGGAGGTGACGCGCATCTTGATCGACGACAAACCGGCCGAGGTGGACGTTGTCGCGACAGGCGAAGGTGGGATGAGCGTTCCCTTGCAGACACCGGTGGATGCCCGGCGCCGCGTGGAGATCGGGACGCGCTGAGCCCTGCGACGGTCCCTACTTCCGCTTCCTCTTCACCTTCGGAGGAGGGACGCTCGAATCCAGGTATCCATGTTCCACCAAGAGAGCGTGGAGGCGCAGCTCCCGCTCCGGAAGCTCGGTCTTGGCAATCTCACGAGCGAACTCGATGCGATGCGCCTCGGAGATCTTGTCCAGAACCACGATGGGCGCACCGTACCGTAGGAGAATGCGCTTCGCGTCGACGGCTACGGAATCACTCACGATGCCGGTTACCCTGCTGATGAGGAGTCGCAGGCCCGATCACTGCGACGGGCGCGCGGATCAAGCCGAAGTCGGTGAAGGATAACAATTTGGCGGCCGTCCTCCAACGCCGGCGTTCGTATCGTCCCACGTAGCGGCGAGGTCCAGCGCACGAGCGGACCCCGGTAAGGAAGCGGTCCCCGATCGGTCAGTGGATGGGGGCCGCGTTCTCGTCGTCCCCGTCGAGGTCCTGCAAGAGAGGTGGAACGACCAGAGGGCCGTTGAGATGGAACCGGGGGACATCTACGCGGAACTGTTCCCCCGTCGGGCGCGCGAAAGTGTAGTAGCCCTCCATGTAGCCCGCCGGTGACCGCAGTACGCAATAGCTCTGGTATTCATGAGCGTCGCCGGGGCTCAGGCAGGGCTGTTCACCCACGACGCCCTCACCGTCGACCTCGGCGTCTTCACCCACGGAGTCGTGGATCAGCCAGTGCCGGAACAGGAGCTTGGCAGGCGTATCCCCCTCGTTCTCCATGCTTACGCGATAGGAGAAGACGAACGTCCCGTCCAAGGGGTCGGAGTCGGCGAGCGAGAAGTGCGGTCGGACCTGCACGCGGATGCCTTCAGTGGCTTTCTCGTATCTCATGGAGTTCCCGTAGGAGGATCACGTGCGGTTGATGACAATCGTACTTCCATTACCCGCGGAGAACAGAATGGAGCCCCTCGGCACGTCCCAATGTTCGCACATGATGATCGGCTCCAGTTCAGAGGGTAGCCGCCGCAGGCTCGACGCGTCCCATGGACCCTCCTACCTTCGACGGATGAACCGCCGCTCCCTTTCCAGGTCGGAAGAAGACTATCTCAAGGCCATCTACGGCCTATCGGAGTCGGGGGACGCGGCATCGACGACGGCGATCGCCACGGCGCTGGACATCCAGCCCGCCTCCGTCACCGGCATGATCAAGCGCATGGCCGAGAGCGGGCTACTCGAGCACATCCCCTACCGGGGCGTGCGCCTCACCGACCGAGGTAGCCTGGAGGCGCTGAGGGTGCTCCGCCGGCACCGCATCCTCGAAACATATCTTTGCGAGCGGCTGGGCTTCTCGTGGGACGACGTCCACGCCGAAGCCGAGCGGTTGGAGCATGCGGCCTCGGACCACCTCATCGACCAGATGGCGGCAGCGCTCGAATTTCCCAGCCACGATCCCCATGGTGCCCCCATCCCCACCCGTGGAGGCAAGATCGAGTTCACCGACCCGGCCACTCTCGCAGACGCCCGCCCAGGCGACCGTCTTCGCATCCGAGCGGTCCGAGACGAGGACGCAGAGACGCTCAGAGCGCTGGCGGACGAAGGACTTCTCCCGGGTGTGCGGGTCGAGGTGCGGAATCGCGTGGACGAGGGCCAGGCCATCGGGATTACCCTGCCTGGGGAGGCCGGTCGAGTTCGATCGATCGAAACGGAGCTCGCTCGACAGGTCTACGTGATCCCCGAGGACCGCTGACCGGCTCCTCGAGCTGTGCCCACACAGCGAGGTGGCGAGCCGACCTGCTCGATGGTCCGGTGGTGCCCACGCACCCTACAACCGCCCACCCTGGAGCCGCTTCACCCAGGGGCTCGCCAGCAACCCCACGACGCCCACGGCGCCCGTGATCAGCGCCACCGTGCGGAACAGCGCGAAGGGCGCCAGCGTCTCCAGCTGACCGGCCACGAGGCCCGCGAACAGGTTCCCCAGGGCGGTAGCCACGAACCAGATCCCCATCATCTGCCCCATCCTCCGGGCCGGCGAGAGCTTGGTGATGGCCGACAGCCCGATGGGTGAGATGGCGAGCTCGCCTACGGTGTGGAAGAAGTAGGTCACCACCAGCCAGGCCGGAGACACCGGGCTGTCCGGCGTGGCGTTCGCAGCTCCCCAGGAGAGCACGAAGAAGCCCGCGGCGAGGCTCACCAGGCCCAGGCCCGCCTTGGCGGGAATGGACGGGTCGGCGCTGCGCCGCTCCAACGCCACCCACAAGGAGCCGATGGCGGGCGCCAGGATGATGATGAAGAGCGGGTTGATCGACTGGAGCGTCGACGCCGGGACTTCCAGGCCCAGGATGGTCCGGTCGGTGAGGTCGCGGGCGAACAGATTCAGCGACGTTCCCGCTTGCTCGAAACCGGACCAGAAGACGGCCACCAGCAGGAAGAGCCAGAAGATCACCGCCATGCGCTTGTTCTCTTCGGGCGTATGGCCACCGAACATCCATACGTAGGCGAAGTAAAGCGCCACCAGCAGCAGGACCCCGTACCCCAGGCCCGATGCGATCTGGGTGAGCGTCAGCGCTACGGTGCCCGACGCCACGAGAGCCCCAAAAGCGACCGTTGTCACCAAGACGGCGGCGAATCCTCCGAAGAAGCGGCGGCCCAACCGCCTGCGCACGCCTTCCGTCTCCGGCGACTTGAGCAGGCCCGCGTCTCCGAGGTGCGCGGCCCCCATCCGGTACTGGACCAGTCCGAGGATCATCCCGACGCCGGCTGCGCCAAAGCCCCAGTGCCACTGGTATCCTTCTCCCAGATACCCCGTGACGATGGGACCGAGGAAGGCGCCCAGGTTGATCCCCATGTAAAAGATCGAGAAGCCCGCGTCGCGGCGAGCGCCGCCCTCCGGATAGAGCTCCCCCACCACGCTGCTGACGTTGGGCTTCAGCAGACCCGTGCCGCAGATCACGAAGAAGAGTCCCAGGAAGAACGGGAACGTGCCTGGAACGGCCATGGTGAAGTGCCCGGCGGCGATGACCCAACCGCCCACCCATATCGCCTTACGCTGTCCCCAGAGGTTGTCGGCGATCCATCCGCCAGGCAGCGCCAGAATGTACACGAGGCTTGTGTACAGGCCGTAGATCGCACCGGCGGTCGCGACATCGAAGCCGAGGCCCGGATTGACGCCCACGGTCGCGGTGGTCATGAAGAGCGTGAGGAGCGCCCGCATCCCATAGTAGGAGAAGCGCTCCCACATCTCGGTGAAGAAGAGGGTGGCCAGGCCGCGGGGATGGCCGAAGAAGGCGCCTGGGCCGGGCCGGCCTGCAGGCGTCGGTTGGGTCGTGCTCAAGGCGTCCCTCCCCGGTGCTGTCCTTCTCCCACGAGTGGCCCCGAAGTCCGGTGGCCCCGAACCCCCGGGCCGGCGCGGTCCTCCGACGAGCCGCGAAGCGCCGGGAACGTACCCGGTGGCCCCAGGGCACGCCAATCCGGCAGACCCGACAACGGGACTCGGGCTAAAGGCCTACCCTGGACACCCGAGTCGATCCGAGGTCACTTTGGCGGTGTGGATCGACGGCCAGGCTCCGCCGCAGCGGATGCGCGGGACCTCTGCGCCAACGATTCGACCGCTGGAGCGTCCTCACCCCCCCGGAGCGCGGATGGACGACATCGTCGAATTCCTGATGGCGAACCCCATTGTCCTGATGCCAGCCCTTCTGGTGCTGGCCATGCTCCTGTATGCGCTCCTCAAGCGGCTCCTCAAGATGGCCGCAGTCGTGGCCATCGCAGGCGTGCTGTACGTCCTTCTGGTGGAGTACCTGGGACCGGGATTCTGACCCGGCCGACGACGGTGAGCCCCAAGGCCACTCCAAGCTGGGACAGCCTCCCGCGGCACGACCCTCCTACTGCCACTCCCCCGCGTAGTCCGTCGCGAACTGCTGGAAGGAGCGGGCCGGGCGGCCCAGCACCTGCTCGACGTCGCCGGACACCTCTGCCCGCACCCCGGCGCGCACCGACTGGTACATCGCGATGACCACACCGGCGATCTCCGGCGACCACCCCGATCCCGTGAGCCACCCGAGCATCTCCTCGTCGGAACAGCTCTCGAAACGCACCGGGCGGCTTGCCGCGCCCCCGATGAGCTCGGCTACGCGTGCATAGGTGATGGCCTCGGGACCCGTGAGGGTGTACGCACGGCCCAGGTGCGCATCACCAGTCAGAGCGGCAGCCGCCACTGCAGCGACATCGCGGCCGTCGACCATGCTCACCGCGGCGTCGCCTACCGGCATCTTGAAGACCCCTGTCCGCCGGATGCGATCTGCGAGGAACTCCCGCCGGAAGTTCTGCATGAGGAGATTCGGCCGGAGGAACGTGTAGTCCACGCCCAACGACGCCACGTGCTCCTCCAGCTGACGAATGGGCAGGTCGCTCCTCACTTCCATGCCCATGGCCGACACGGTCACCACGTGCTCGGATCCGGCCTGCACCGTCCAGTCGAGAAGAGGCGCAAGGGTGTCGTACGCGTCGGGATCGAACGGGGGCGGCTGCAGAAACACTCGATCGGCCCACTCTACAGCGGCGTCGAACGTAGCGGGCTGACGATAGTCGAGCTCTACGACTTCCACGCTCGCGTCGAAGAGATCACGAGCCCGGTCCGGGTTGCGGGTCCCGGCTTTGACGTCGACGCCTTCGCTCACGAGCAGGGAAACGAGCTCGGAGCCGATGATGCCCGTGGCGCCAGTGACAAGGATGCGGTCGCTCATCTCACGAGCTTACAGGCCGCGCGACAGCGAGGCAACGCCGGCCCAGTGTCCATCACACGGGCGCCAGGAGGCTAACGCGCCGGGGTTCCTGGCATGAATCTGTGTCACCATGCCTCGCCCTCGAGCACGGTCACGGTTCGTGTTCCCGCGCTCCCAGGCTCGAGGTCCAGCCTCATGGGTTCCTCCGTGGATCGCGGATCGGAGGTCGGGACCCGGCCCCTGGCTCATCCGGGCAGGCCGGCGACGAAGTCCTGGATCCGCCGGAGGACCTCGTCGGTCGATTCAGGGGAGAGAGCGGCACCCGCGGGAACGTGCCGCTCGGGATCACCGGGTGCTTCCACCGGGAAGAGGGCTTTCAGGTCGGAGCCCAACCGCTGGTAGGCCTCTTCCGTCTGACGCGGATCTACCACCTGGTCGTCCGGGACATAGACCACGAGGGTCGGCATCCGAATCTCTTCGAGCGGCGAAGTGCGCACGTGCTCAGCGAGGGCCATCATCGGAAGTAGAGCGGACGTCGGATAGCACTCCGTCCAATGCCGCGCGTGGGCGTCGTTGTACGTCTCGAAACAGCGCTCCGGGCCCTCCACCAGGCGAGCGAGTAGGCCACCCCACGGCCACAGGAGTAGCCGCGCCCTCCTGTCCCGCGGGTTGAGGTTCGGTGAGAGCAGGACCAGTGCCCCGAGGTCCTCCTTCAGCTCCGGCCGATTGGCCGCCCAAAGCGCCAGCGTTGCTCCGGTGGAGGTGCCGACCACCAGCACGCGGTCTCCGATCGCGCGCCCTACCTCCAAGGCCTCGGCGGCGTCGCGGAGCCAGGCATCGACCGTGGCCTCCCCCATGGCCGCCTCGTCTCGCCCATGGCCGGCGAGCCGCGCATAGAACACGTTCGCACCCAGCCCGCCGGCCAGATCTGAGACCAGCGGCTCCACTTCGTGTCGGTCGGCGGAGAAGCCGTGGAGATAGACGAGTGACCAGGGCGTGGGCGCTCGGGATACCGGATCGATCCACGCTACAGCCTTCTCGGCGCCGGGACGGATGTTCGGCACGCCGGCCTCGGCCGCGGAGAGGTACGCATCCACATCTTCCCCGATCTGTGGGACCTCCGCCAGGGTGCCCATCCTGGCTCTGGGGCCGGCCAACGCGATGGCCACGATCAGAACCATCGACACCGGTCCCAGGAGGCGCCTCGGCGCTGCGAGCCTACTGCGCTCGTCCGCTCCTGCCCGAGGGCGGTGGCCGGAAGCGCGCTCATGCGACGGCATTTGGATCTTCACTCCACGGAAACGGATGCGGATGCCTCGCGGGACACGGACACGCTAGCCGAGCGAGAGGTCGTCGGCCAGCTTACAGCCACCGGGTCCGGGCTGGTCGTCGGGCCACGCCCCCTGGCCTCTCCCGGCGATGCGCGTAGCATTCCCCGCGGAGCGGCGTATTCGTGAACCTTCCGGCGGCGAGGCTCTGCGTGGCGGAGGAAGACCTGATGGACCCGGTGGAGAGCGAGCCGGAGCTGGACGTGTTGGTCCGACGGACCGGGGGCCCCCAACCTTGGCGACGCATCTTCCACGCCACCAACGGGGTTCTCATCGCGAGCGCGGTCACGTGGTGGCCCCTGGCTCCGGAGCTGGTTTCATTGACCCTCTGGACCGTCTCCGGGGCCCTCCTGCTCGCAGACCTCGTGCGGCTCCGCGTCGAGGTCGCCAACCGCCTGTTCTTCCGCTTCTTCCGATCACTGGCGTCACCTCGGGAAGCCGATGGCATCGCCTCGTCCACCTGGTACATGCTGGGGATCACGCTGGCCGTGAGCTTCGCGTCGGTGCCAGCGGCCGTATCCGGGATCTTGGTCATGGCGCTGTCGGACCCGGCAGCCAGCTACTTCGGGCGCCGGTGGGGGCGCCATCCCTTCATGGGCGGCTCGGCGGAGGGCAGTGCGTTGTTCCTGTTGGTTACGCTGGCGGTACTCGCCCCGCGGCACGGCTGGTGGGTCGCCGTGATCGTGGCGCCTCCAGTGACCCTGCTTGAGCGTCGATCCTGGCCGCTCGATGACAACCTGACAGTCCCGGCGACCACCGCTCTCATCGTGACATTACTCGGGGGCTGAGCGAGACGAACCCGTGGCAAGCCGACGATTCGAGCCGAAAGGGGGCGATCGCGGCAGCCTGAAATGGCTCGGTATCGAGGCGCACCGGGCGGTGTTGGGAGAAATCCGCGGGGAGTACTTCTGCTACTTCGAGTGACCCGAGCGACCGGCGCCGC
Organism: Gemmatimonadota bacterium; assembly: GCA_039587535.1. Taxonomy (GTDB): domain Bacteria; phylum Gemmatimonadota; class Gemmatimonadetes; order Longimicrobiales; family Gaopeijiaceae; genus JAWLHJ01. The sequence continues at coordinate 93,638 of JBDHIF010000006.1, read as the reverse complement.
GACCGTCACGGCACCGGCCCGGGCCGGAATCGGTCAGCACTCGACCAGCTCGATGCTGTCAGGCTCGTTCGGTACGACGCACAGGAACTCGAATCCGTCGTCACCGGCACTGTAGTTGTGCGGCACGCCCTTCGGGATATAGACGACATCTCCAGCCTTCACGTCGTGGATGTCGTCCCCGATCTGGACTCGGGCACTCCCGCGCAGCACGTACTGCTCGTGCTCCACGGCGTTGGTGTGCATGGGCATTCCCCCGCCCGGCTCCATGATGAAGCGGCGCATGGCGAAGTTCGGTCCCTCGTCCGGTCCGATGAGCACCTGTCGGGTGGTCCCGGTTCCGGCTTTTACCTCCTCGGCGGGGAGGTTGTCGGCATGACGTACGGAAGACATTCCTCTGCTCCTGTAGTTCGTGGCGGCCGCAGAACGTAGCGTTCCGTCGCGGCGTCGCTGGGGAAAGCAGAGCGAAGTCGGCCCTGCGACGCAAGACGGGTGGGCTCCAAGGCAAGCACGAGGTCGGAAACGCGAACGGCCCGGCAGGACCGAAGTCCGTACCGGGCCTGGCGTGACGCCCGTGACCCTCCCGCCAACGGACGTCCGCGTTTTTCGCGGGCTCCACCGGTTACTCCTGCCCAGAGCCCCCGGCGGAGCCAGGGAGGAACGGCCTCGATCGCTCTTCCGATCGTCCTGCGCGACCTTGCCTCCCCACGCTGACTTAGGCTAGCGGGGAGTGCTCACACGTTCAGTCGGGCAATGCTCCAATCCGCCTGTGGGGGAAACCCCCACGGACGCGAGCGTCGAGAAGGGCGGCAACGTGCCGCGCCTGCCCAATGCTGGCCCCGGACCTCTTCAGGCCGTCCGGACTAGTTCCGAGGGCGGTGGACGCTCACCCGGAGGGACGGGGCGACGGTGTAGTGGAATCGCAGTCGGTTCTCACCCTCCACCACCACGTTCGAGATCTTCTGTCGAGTCTTGGGATAATCGTGGCCTTGTTCGTTCTCCACGACGGCGATCCATCCGGGCTCGAGCCCCGACACGATCTCCTGCAGCTGAGCTTCGAGGCGCTCCAGAAGCAGCGCCTCGGTCGCATCCTGAACGTCCCCCTCGGCTTCGGCTACGAGCTCGTGTACGCCCTGAGCCTCGTAGCGTGTGTCCAACTCATCGGCGGCAAACGACTCCTTTCGATCCCGTCGGAAGGAGACCTCGTTCAGTGCCTTCGAATCGAAGTTCGCTTCGACGCTCTGATAGCTGGTCCCGTAACGCTTGAAGATCATCGGATTGGCAGGTTCAAGATCCAGGATTCAGGAGCGCTTCCAGCTCCTCTGCGCTCAGGTCGTCCGCCGACTTCGACCCCATTCCATGGGGCGATCGGCTCTTCCGGCCGCGCTTCGCGGCCGAGCGGGCCTCCGTCTGAGGCGTCCCGGCGTAGTCGAACTCGGGAAGATGCTCCCGGTCGACACTCCGCCCCAGCCGATGCTCGAGGCTCTTCATGGCTCCGAGGTCACCGGCCGTGACGAAGGTCACGGCCGTACCCGTGGCGCCGGCACGGCCCGTGCGTCCGATGCGGTGGACGTAGTCCTCGGGGTCCAGCGGCACGTCGTAGTTCACGACGTGGCTGATTCCTTCCACGTCCAACCCGCGCTGCGCAACGTCCGTGGCGACCAGCACGCGGACTTTTCCGGTCGCGAACCGATCCAACGCCCTCGTGCGGTGCTTCATCTGCCGATTGGAGTGCATGACGTCTACGGTGATCCCCTCGCGCTCCAGACGCCGCTCGAGGACGTCCGCGCCGGCCTTCGTTCGTGTGAAGATCAGCACCTGATCCCACCCCGGCTCTGTCATCAAGTTCAACAGCAGCTCGGGCTTCTTATCGGGCTTCACCGAGAAGAACCGCTCATCGATGCCTTCGGCCGTCGTTCCCGCCGGAGTCGCCTCGATCCACTCGGCATCCTCGGTCAACCTCAGGGCAAGATCATGCACACCGTGCGGCATCGTGGCGCTGAAGAGCATGGTCTGACGCTTGCCCCTCATGCCGCGGAAGATCTGCTCGATCTGAGGCCGGAAGCCCATGTCGAGCATCCGATCTGCTTCGTCCAGCACCAGGTAGGCGAGGTTCGAGAGATCGACACGCCCGGACTCCATGTGATCGATGAAGCGTCCCGGGGTGGCAGCGATGACCTCGAAACCTTGATCGAGGGCAGTGATCTGAGGACCGTAGCCCACGCCACCATGGATCACTTCGCTCCGGATGCTCGTGCCCTTGGAAAGGCCCACCGTGTCATCCGAGACCTGCTGGGCGAGCTCCCGCGTAGGACAGAGCACAAGAATCTGCAGGCCGCCTCCCGCGTTGACTCGCTCCAATCCGGGGATCATGAACGCGGCCGTCTTGCCGGTTCCCGTCTGGGCGATGCCCACCACGTCCCGCCCCTCGAGTCCGGGAGGAATGGCCTTGAGCTGAATCGGCGTCGGCTTGGTCCACCCCAAAGCCTCGACGGCGGCGAGACGTTCGGGAGAGAGGCCGAGTTCGGCGAAAGTCTGGTCTTCCAAGGGAGATCTTCCTGCTGAGCACTTCAGGGGAATTACCGCACCCCGAGGCTTCTTACCCCAGGAGCTTCACGCTCAAAGGTAATGGGCTTCCTTGCCAAGGGTGTAGGCGGTTTGGAAACTTCGACCATGGATAAAGACCATGAACGTTCCGACCGCATCTCGATCCTTTTCGTGTGTCTCGGCAACATCTGCCGGTCACCGCTGGCGGAGGGTGTCTTAAGGGAGCTCGTCGCCGAGCGGGGCCTCCAGGACCGCTTCGAGATCGACTCCGCGGGGACCGGTGGTTGGCACGTCGGCGAGCCACCGGACGCCAGAGCCACCATGGTGGCTGAGAGCCATGGCGTAGCACTCGAAAGTCGAGCGCGTCAGGCCGTGCGAGCGGACCTCGAGCAGTTCGACTACATCATCGCCATGGACCGCGACAACCTCGCGGAGCTGGAGCGCATCGGCGCCGGCGTGGAAGACGGCGCCGAGCTCCGCCTGCTTCGAGACTTCGACCCCGCCGGCGAGGGAGATGTCCCGGACCCGTACTACGGCGGAGCCAGCGGCTTCGAGACGGTTTACGAGATGGTGCGTCGGTCCTGCGAGGCGCTGCTCGACCACATACTGGCCAAGGGGTCGTGACTGGCGGGCTCCCCCGCGGGCTCTCCACCCGCGTCACCGAGGCCCTGTCCACCCTGGGCAGGAACGGCGAGATCTCCCGCGTCCGCCCGGTCGGGGGCGGTTGCATCCACAACGGATCGAGGCTGGAGACGGATTCGGGGGATGCCTACTTCCTGAAATGGAGCTCCGACACGCCAGCGGGAATGTTCGATGCGGAGGCCGACGGGTTGCGCGCCCTGGGCGCGGTGGGTGCCACCCTGGTCCCCGAGCCCCTGGCCTGGAGTGACGGCTCGCCTGCCTGGCTCCTCATGGAGTTCGTCGAGGCAGGCCCGGGCCAGGCCGATACCGCCCTGGGCGAGGCCCTGGCCCGGATCCACGGCTCGGCCGATGCCGAGTCCTTCGGGTGGGAGCGGGACAACTGGATCGGATCCCTTCCGCAACGGAATCCGGACAACCCGGACTGGGGAGCATTTTGGCGAGACGCGCGACTGGGCCCGCAGCTGTTCCAGGCCCGTCGCGCCGGGCGGCTGGAAGACGATCGATTCGACCGGGTTGTCGAGGCCGCCGCCCAATCGTTGTCGGGCGTCGTGCGGCCCGAGCTCGTCCACGGCGACCTCTGGAGCGGGAATGCGTTCAGCACCCCGGATGGGCGTCCGGTGCTCGTGGATCCCGCGGTCTACATCGGCGACGGGGAGGTCGACCTGGCCATGTCGGAGCTGTTCGGCGGCTTCGGCAAGACTTTCTACGACGCCTACAACGCCGCCCGACCCGTGTCCCCGGAGTACGTGGCCTTCAAGCGTGACCTCTACCAGCTCTACTACCTGCTCGTGCACGTGAACCTGTTCGGCTCCTCGTACGAGGCCGGGGCCCGAAGGGCCGCGAGCGCCGCCCTCCAGGGCATGGGATACGGCTGACGCTTACCCGCTTCAGCGGTCGGAGCCCCCTCCAGCACTCACCATCCGTGCCACCCGCTCGATGGCGTCGACCAACACCTCATCGGCCGCGGCGTAGCTCATCCGCGCCCATCGGTCTTCACCGAACGCGGCGCCCGGAACCAGCGCGACTCCGGCTTCCTCGATGAGCCGCGAACACCACTGGGTGGCTGTCGTAACCTCGTTGTCGAAGAAGCCGTCAACGCGGAAATAGACGTAGAAGGCACCTTCCGGCTCGATGAGTCGGATATCGGGGAAGTGCTCCCGGAGCTTACCCAGCACGAGGTCGCGGCGGCGGCGGAAGGCGGTACCCATCTCGTGGAGGGCCGCTTCCGAAGCCTCGGCGTTGCGGTAGGCCTCCAACGCGGCCAGCTGCGTGGGCGTCGAGGGGTTGGACGTGACCTGACTCTGCAGCGCGGTGAACTTGGCGGCCACATCGGGCTCGCAGTACGAGAAGCCGAAGCGCCATCCCGTCATCGCATGGCTTTTCGAGAGTCCGTCGATGAGAACGAAACGGCCCAGGTCTTCGATAGGCAGATCCAGAATCCCCGGAGCACACCCGCCATCGGGACCGTAGTAGATGGTGCGGTAGATCTCATCGCTGATGAGCCAAATGCCTCGATCACGCGCCCAACGCGCCACGGAAGCAAGCTCGTCCTTTCCGTAAACGGCCCCGGAAGGATTGGAGGGCGAATTCAGGATCAAACCCCTCGTCCGGTGCGTCGCCGCGGCGTCGAGATCCTCAGGGATGACCTTGTAGCCTCGCTCCTCCGATCCGGCCACGGCCACCGGCTCCGCCCTGGCGAGCGTCACCAGATCGGGGTAGGTGGTCCAGTACGGCTCCAGCACCAGGACCTCGTCTCCCGGCCCGAAGAGTGAGAAGATCGCATTGAACAGCGCCTGCTTCGCACCCGTGCTCGCCACTACGCCCTGCCACGGCAGTTCGCGACCCGCCCGGCCGGAGAGGTGCTCCGCCACGGCCTTTCTGAGCTGCGGCATGCCAGGAGCCGGAGTGTAGCGGGTCCCACCTTCACGGATGCCGTGAATCGCCGCCTCGGAAATGAACTCGGGCGTGTCGAAATCCGGCTCGCCCGCGCTCAGGTTCAGGATGTCCCTCCCCTCTGCCGCCAGGCGCTTGGCCAGCGCGCTGACCGCCATGGTCGCCGAGGGCTTGAGCTTGCCGATGTTCTCGCTGAAGGTCATACGGAATCCTTGCTGGGGGTGGCTCGGGGTGGAATATGGGCGACCCCGGTGGTCGGAGGAAGCACCGTGGGGTGGTCCCTTCCCGCGCGGTCAACGACCTTTCCCTCGTCATGCCCAAGGACACCCCTACCGCTCCGGTCTTCTACTTCGACTTCGTGGATCCCGTCTCCTATCTACTGGACGGCGAGGTCAGCGCGGTGGAGGAGGCACTGGACGTCCAGGTGGCCCGGGTCGGCGTGGAGATCAATCCTCCTCCCCATCCCCTGGGGGCCCCCGATGACGCCATCTGGGGCCCGCGCTGGGACGACGCCGAACGCATCGCAGACAGCCTCGGCGCGGTACTGCGCCGCCCGCGCCTCGTGCCATGGACCCGGAAGGCCCACGAGCTGATGGAGCACCTCCACGAAGGCCACGAGTCTCTGGTCCCGGAGTTGAGGAAGAGACTCATGACGGCGTTCATCGTTGACCACCACGACATCGGAAGGGTCGATGTGCTGGTGGAGGTGGCCGGACAGCTCGGGCTCGATCGCACGGAGACCAAGGCGGTCCTCGACGTGGATCGATACGACGAGGCCATCGAGCGGCGCAGGCGCCAGGTCGTTGAAGCCGGACTCCGGGTGGTGCCCACCGTCGCGATGGGAGGCCGACGACTGGAGGGCTTCCACAACCGCGCTTCGCTGAGCACCTTACTCAGCGACGTGCTAAGCTCCTCGTGAGACCCGTCGACGCAAGCGACCCTCGTACCCCCCGCATCATGGCCGGTTACCAGCGCAAGACTGCATCGTCACCTTCCGACGTCCTCGAGCACGCGGCCACCGCGTTGCCGGAGATGGTGGGCCTCGCAAAGGTGAAGGAGTCCGGACACAGCGCGACGTACAGCGGCGGTGAAGGCACAGTGACGCTCTCCGTGCACCGTCACGGTCCTTACACCGACGTGGTCGCCACGACCGACCGACTCCGTACTTCCCGGCTGGACTACGAGATTCAGCGCTTTCTCAACCAGCTTCCCTACGAGCCCGGCGACAAGGGCGGACGTGGCTCCGGAGAACCGACCTAGGAACGATCCTTCCAGCCGCAACGGCGCCCCTGGCGTCGACCCCGAGCGTACGGCGGAAGTCGAGCCCGTTCGGGATCCGCGACCTGCCGCGCTGCCTCTCCGGAGGGGCGCCGGGTCCCCATGTACGTTCGCTCTTCTGCAGGGATGATTGACATTGGATTCGTTTGAGGAACTCGGTATCGCGCCCGAGCTCGTGGAAGCTCTTGCTGCCGAAGGCATCGAGAGACCGACGCCCCTGCAGGAGTCGGCCACCCCGCTCTTGAGACAGGGCAACAACCTGGTCCTGGCCGCCGGCCCCGGGGCCGGACTCCTCGTCGCGTGGGCCGTTCCCATCCTGGAGCGAGTAACCGCTGCGGAGGCGGGCGCCCGGGTACTCGTGATGGCGGCAGACCGGGAGAGCGCGCTCCGTCTGGCCGAGTCGATAGGACGGCTCGCGAGAGACACCGGACACACGAGCGCGGCGCTCGGGACGTCGTGGGCGTTTCCGGATCGGGCACACATCCTCGTCGCCACCCCGGCCGACCTCATCCAGGCCGTCCGCGGCGGAACCGTGTCCCTGGAGCAGGTCGAGGCGTGGATTATCGACCAGGCACAGAACCTCGAGCGTCTGGGCGGGCTCGACCCACTGGAAGAGATCCTGCAGTTCCTTCCATCCGGAGCCCAGCGCGTGGTCAGCGCGCTCCCCCTCACCCCGGGCGTGGCCGACTTCGCGGAACGCCACCTCAAGCGCACGTTGACCGTGCCCCGGCCTCACGACGCCGCCGCCACGCCCCGGCGCGGCTCCGTGCGCTACCGAGTGGTTCGCGAGCCGTCTGAAGACGCCCTCGCGCCGGTGGTCGCCGAGCTCTTCGAGAGCGGAGCGCGTCACGTCCTCGTCTTCTGCCGTAGCGAGGACCGAGCCGCCGATATCGGAGACCGGCTGACGCTCCGTGGGTTCCCGGCCGGCGCCCCCGGAGAGCTCGACGCACCGGTCTGGTTGGGCGTGGATGCCCTTGAGGCTCGTGCGGCGATGGAGGGCGCGGAGGGCGTGGTCGTCCTAAGCGCGGACGTCCCCCCGGACGAGGACACCCTGGACCGGCGGCACGGCATCTCACCCGACGGAGTGGTCCTTACGCTCGGCCGGGAAGTCGAACATCTGAAGGACGTGGCCAGGCGCACCGGATACGGGCTGGTTCCGTTCCCCGGCCAGACCCGGCGCTCGACCTCCGTGCTGGCGGAGCTGCAGGAGACCCTCGAGGAAGCTCTGGAGAGTGAGGATATCGGCGCTTATCTGGTCGCGCTCGAACCCGTACTGGAGAAGCACGATCCGGCGGAAGTCGCGGCGGCCGCGGTTGCGCTATTGCGACGGAAGGCACCACCGGCAAAAGCGCCACCCGTTCGTGAGGATGTGGCCGCTTCCCCTTCGAGCACGCCATCCTGGGCCAAGCTGTTCGTGAGTGTCGGCAGCCGGGACGGCTTGGTCCCCGGCGACCTGCTGGGCGCCGTGACGGGAGAGGCAGGAGTCCCCGGTGAGACTGTGGGCAAGATCGACATTCGTGAGAGCCACACTCTGCTCGAGGTCCACGCCGCGGTGGCTCAGAAGGTGATCAAGGCGCTGAACGGCATCACTATACGGGGAAGAGCCGTCCGCGCCGATTTCGACCGGCCAAGACGCGGAGCACCCGCCGCCGGCCGGCGCGGGCCCCCTCGAAAGGGACGCGACGACTGAGCCGCTGAGCCTCACAGGGTGAAGACAGCGCAGCGCGGCATCCCCCCCGGCGCTCGCGCACCGGGAGGACGGCGCAGGTCAGGCAGCAGCCTTGGAGCGTCCCTTCCGGACCATGGAATACACGAAGTACCCAATCGCAGCCATCAGGGCGAGCTTCATGGTCAGTGCCACGAGGCCAAAGACCATCCCGAGCGCGGGCAGTAGAACCGCTGCAAGCAGCTTGAGGAGAAACAGGCCCGCAACACCGGCGACGGTGAATGTGGCGAACGTCTTCATGGAAGGCTCCTGACGGAGAGACGATTGCTTTTCGTGCTCGTCCCTACGACCCTCGCGCCGGTAGGGTTTCAGGCATCTGGGAGACACGGGTGAGGCGCACGCTGCCGGGGGCCTACTTGAATCTGTAGGTCACGCGACCCCTCGAAAGGTCATAGGGCGACATCTCGACCTTCACGCGGTCGCCCTCGAGCACCCGGATGTAGTTCTGGCGCATCTTACCGGAAAGATACGCCAGCACTTCGTGGTCATTCTCGAGCGTGACCCGGAAGGTCGCGTTCGGCAACACCTCCGTGACGGTGCCCTCGATCTCGATCGCGTCTTTCGCCACGCGTATCCGTCACCTTCATTGAAGTCGACATCGATTGAGCAACCTTACATTTCGGCAGTGCGCCAGGCAACGGTATCTCGCGGCGAGCCATCCCGAGTGCCATCGTCTTGAATCTGGCTCCCACGAGCCGACCCACCGCTCGCCCATGGGACGACCACCTACCCGCCCCCCAGCATACTCCCCCGAGCAACGTCGAAGGCTCAAGAAGGCCTTGGATGCCGGGGAAGCTCCTCGGTGCCCCGTGTGCACCGTCGAGCTGGACCAACGCAGCGTGTCACCGCGCTCCGACGTGTCCTACGTGCGCGATCGGGTCTGGGTGACCTGTCCGACGTGCAAACGATCCGCGGTTGTGGACCGCTGATCCCGCCCCAGTAGCGCACAGCGCTTGGGCCCCCGAAGTTGGGCGGTCCACGACGACCCTCCATCCCCCCGTTTCCATGCGCCGGTTCGCACCAGCTCTTGCCTTCATCTTAGCCCTGTCGGCTGCCCCTTTGGCCGGCCAGGCCGGCACCATAGGCCTGGGGCACGACGTCGCCACGTCCACGAGAGCAATGGCACTGGGGGGCGCGTACGTCATGGGCGCGGCTCAGGCGGACGCCGTCTTCCAGCACCCGTCTCTCCTGCGGGAGGCGTCGGGCATGACGCTGGATCTCCAGCGCTGGGGCTCGGCTTCGGGGTCGACCTCGGCGGCGGCGGTCACCTCGTGGTTCGGCGGGGCGCTGGGAGTCGCGGTCGGGGTCCAGTCCATGCAGCACGGCTACTCCGATCCGGCATCTCTCTCGGGTCGTGCGCTCGACGACCTCTTCTCGGGGGGTGCGGAGCCGGTCTCGGAGCGCGCAGCGGTGCTGGGCGTCTCTCATGGCCTCGGAACGGGGGATGTGGAGTGGGGGATGGCGTTCCGGCTCTCGGAGGAGCGCATCGACAGCGATCGCAGCACCGATCTGGAGATCCTGCTGGGCGCTTCCCGAGAAGTGGGGCCGGTTACGGTGGGTGTCACCTTCCCCGACGTGGGGCACAGCATCGCCGACGTCGATCTGGGCGTAGGAGCCTACGGTTGGGAGCTGGGGCCAGTGGACGTGGGGGTCAGCGGACGCCTGTCGGGGGTCGACGACGAAGTCGTGGCCGGAGGAGGCGTGGAGGTCGGGTACTGGCCCATTCGCGGACGCACCTTCGTCGGCCGCGTGGGGGTTCAGTCGGTGCCCGAGGGCAGCGATGCCAGTCCGGTCACCCTGGGCTTCGCGTACTGGGGGGATGCCCTGGTCCTGGAGTGGGCGTTTCACCCTTACGACGGAGCACCCGAGTCGGGGACCCACCGCTTCTCCCTGGGATGGCGCTAGGGGCGGCTCACGGCCCGTCCACCCGCGCGGACAAGAACGCGGGATCCAGCAGGCTCAACCCGATCTGATCCAGAACGACCTCACCGGCAGGGGAGCCGTCGAACACGAACCGGATCTCCCGGAGCCCGGAAAGATTCAAGTCAGGCTGGATGGCCGTGAAGTCCGAGAGCGGGATCGAGTAGGTCTGGAGGATGACCTCCCAGTGCTCCTGGAACCGGTCCCGTTCCTGGTCCCGGCGCCGCATCACCCAGGTTTCGAGCGGTCTGCGCACGGCCCCGTAGTCGCTCAGCGTCACGCCGGCCGTGAGGCCCGCCGCGTCCACGATCTCCAGGGTGAGGTCCACAGGCGGGAGCTCCTCGTCTTCGATGTCCTCCGTCCCTTCCTCGGGATCGTCCCCAGCATCCCCGCTCGCCTCGGGAGGGTCCGGTATGTCGTGGGTGGGAGCCAAGAGGAAGGTGACGACGTGATCCTCTCCCACGTCCCAGCGGGTGGCCAGATCACCGGGAAGCTCCAACACGTAGCGGGCCGGCGACCCCGAACGACCGCTGGTCCGTGAGCTCCCTGGCGCGTCGGCCCCCTCGCCGTGGTTCCATCCGATGAAGGCCACCTGGTTTTCCTGTGAAGCGGAAGTGTTGTCGCGGTTGCTGGACCGTAGGAGCAGATCCGCCTCTCTCCAGGCGGCCAGTCCCTCGCCACGTAGCCGGACGCCTGCTTCCGTGCCGGTCGTAACGTCGATGTCCTCCTCGTACGTGACCAGCGGCCTGAGCGCGCTGGTCTCGAACCGCGTCACGTACATCGTCTCGGGCAGCCACTGTCCGATGACGCGGTGGTCCCGGAACATGGGGAGATACCGACGGTCGTCGCGCAGCACGACCTCGAGAAAAGCCGACACGTAGAGCTCCGCGAAGCGCTGCTGGTCCTCGGTGGGGATCAACCCTCGGAGATCGAGAATCCGAGCGCTACGCGGTCCGTTGTCGTTCGGCCCCCAGACCGAGTTCCACTGCCCGTGGTTCGCCCGATATACGTAAATGGCCGACTTGAAGCTGAGCCGGCCGGGGTCCGTGAAGCGCAGGCGATCGTAGATGCGGAGTCCGTGGAAGCTGGTGACGTCCCCGTCGTGCGATCCGTGAAACGTCAGGTAGCTCACGTCCTCGGCCACCACCTTGCGCCCCGTAGGCAGATACTGTCCGTCCACCGGTGCGATGGACACGATCCCCCGGATATCGAAGCCGAAGTCGAACTCCATGGTGGCATCGTCAGGGTACCGTTCGAGCCGATTGAAGGCCGCGGCGTTCGCGACCGCCTCTCCGCCCCGGGAGTGCCCGATCAGGGCGACGCGCTCCATGTCCACCAATCCCTGAAAGGGATTGTCCGACTCCTCATTGAAGCGCTCGAAGAGCTCGAGGTGCTTCAGCAAGAACCAACCCCTGGCGTCGTTCTCCTGCCGAATGCCGCCGTTGAGGAAGTTCTCGTCCACGCTGGCCAGGATGTAGCCCCGGCTCGCCAAGAGCTCACCGAGGTAGTCATACCCGGGATCCGAGAAGTCGCGCATGTCGTGGTTACCGTGCACCACGAGGACAAGCGGGAAGGGGCCCGCACCGTCCGGATACCAGACCCGCGCGTTGAGCGGCATGGAATCGGGCCCGAATCCCCAGTACGCTTCACGCTCCCTGGCGGAGCCCCCCAGGCTGAGCAGCTTGGACGCATCCACCGATGACGTGCGGATGGACACCGAATCCCCGTATTCGGGTCGATTCTTGTCCGTCCCGCTCCCGTAGTACAGGGTCCTCACCTCGTACGCACCCCTCCGTCCGGGGTCGGGAGCATCGAGGGCTTGTTGCGACAGCACGGTCTCGGCATCGCTGGGCGTCAGATTCAACGCCGGAGCGCACGCCGCCGAGAGAAGGAAGATGGCCAGGACACCGCGAACCGGGAGGGACTTGTTAGCGCTCATGCGCCGATGCTACCCGGTCCGGCCAAGTGAGGCAATCCGGTGCGGGGTGACGCCCTGGGCGCCCGGGGTTACCGTTTCGCCATGCTTTGACACCCAATCATGGAGCCACGGAATGGCGAACCCGACCGTCACGTTCGAAACCACGCACGGCACCTTCAGGGCCGAGATGTTCGAAGACGAGGCGCCGGTGACAGCCGGCAATTTCCTCAAGCTCGCCCGAGACGGCTATTACGACGGGATCGTCTTCCACCGGGTGATCGACGGATTCATGATCCAGGGCGGTGACCCCACGGGGACGGGCCGTGGCGGACCGGGCTACACCATCGACGACGAGTTCGCCCCGGGCCTGAAGCACGACGTCGAAGGCATCTTCTCGATGGCGAATGCCGGTCCGAACACGGGTGGCTCGCAGTTCTTCGTGACGCTCGCCGCCACCCCTTGGCTCGACGGGAAGCACGCCATCTTCGGGAAGGTTGTGGAGGGGATGGACGTCGTCAGAGACATCGGCACGGTCGACACGGGTCCCATGGATCGCCCTCGCGAAGACGTGGTGATGGAAAAGGTCACGGTCGAAGAGTAGAGGGGCGGGCCGGAGCCGATCAGCTCGGCTCGTGTCGGCTGAGGGGCTCATCCCCACCACGCACCCACTGCTCGAGCCGTCCGACCAGGCTGTCCGAGCCGGCCTCGCTGGCGCCGAACAGACCGTCGTCGCCGCCGTCCGCATCCATCCGCTCCACGACGCCATGGAGGTTCAGCCACGCGTCGAATCGCTCACTGGTCCGGAGCACGGAATAGAAGACCCGCGGCCGCTTCCCCCTGCCGGAGAGCAGGTCGAGGAGCATGGCGCCGATGGAAAGGTTGAAGACGACGACGTCCTTGAAGCCGTCCAGCAAGAGCTTGAGCTGGAAGATGGCGAAGTCGCGAAAGGTCACGTTCCTCGATGCGACGGTCATGGTGTCCTTGTCCTCAGGGTCTGGAATGTCAGCAATTCGTTCGGGCTCTTGCCGCAGCCCTCACGTCCCCCTACGAGTGACGAAGCCCATCGGTTTTGCGCGCTCACCCGCGGCACCGGATCGCACAGGAACCTTCATCGCGACCCGCCGTAGGAAGAGCCCGCGCTCCATCTTCTTCTACGGACGCCCTTCATGACGCGTATCCCCCGACCTGGCCAGGTGACCGGCGGCCCGCCGGGACACACCAGCGCGGGTCGGGAGAGCGGAGCCCGGACCAGCGGGACGCGGGGATGAGCAGCTTGTTCGAGTTCCTGTTCAAGTACCGCCCCCTCGTCTTCGAACAGGGTGACTTCACCTTCGCGGCGTCCACCGGTGTCAGGATTCTGGTCATGGTGGGAGGCTTGTTGGCCATCGCGGCCATCGCCACCTACGCCTTGGCCCGGGGGCGGAGCAGCCCGCTCGATCGAGGCATCATGGCGGGTCTCCGGCTGGGACTGCTGGGCTTGGTGGTGTTCGCTCTTCTGCAGCCCACGCTCGTGGTCTCCACGGTGGTGCCGCAGCAGAACTTCCTCGGTGTGCTGATCGACGATTCCCGCAGCATGGGCCTCGCCGACGAAGACGGAACGCCCAGGAGCTCGTTCGTGTCGTCGCAGCTCGTGCCCGGTGAGAACACCCTCGCGGATCAGCTGTCGGAGGGCTTCGTGCTCCGCTATTTCCGGTTCTCGGACGTGGCTCGCCGGGTGGCCTCACCCGCGGAGCTCGGATTCGCCGGCCCCAGAACCGATCTGGCCACCGCTCTGGACGCCGCCCGACAGGAGCTCTCCGGCGTGCCCCTCTCGGGCCTCGTGGTGGTCACGGACGGCGCGGACACGGGTGACCGGCCCATCGCTGAGGCCTTGGTCCCGCTACAGGCGTCGGGCGTGCCCGTATTCACCGTAGGATTGGGTGAAGAAGTCATCCGACCGGATATCGAGGTCGGCCGCGTAGAGCTTCCGAGACAGATCCTGGAAGGGAGCACCGTGTTGGTGGACGTCATGGTCACCCAGCATGGTATGGGGGAGGGGTCCGTCCCTCTCATCGTCGAGGACGACCTGAGCATCCTCACCGAGGAGACGATCCAGCTCGGACCCGACGGCGAGCCCGTTGTGGCACGTGTCGCTTTCCAGCTGGAGGAACCAGGTCCGCACCGCGTTCGATTCCGCATCCCCCCTCAACCCGGAGAGCGCGTCGAGCGCAACAACGCCCGCGAAGTCCTCGTGGAGGTCCAGGGCCAGCGGGAGAAGATCCTCTACTTCGAGGGAGAGCCGCGCTTCGAGGTGAAGTTCACGCGCCGGGCCGTGGAAGAGGACGAGAACCTCCAGCTCGTCATTCTACAGCGAACGGCGGAGAGCAAATTCCTCCGGCTCTCCGTTACCGACAGCACGGAGCTCCAGTTCGGCTTTCCCACGAGCCGTGAGGAGCTGTACCGGTATCGGGGACTTATCCTGGGGAGCGTGGAGGCGTCGCACTTCACCCATGACCAGCTGAGCATGATCGCCGACTTCGTGTCCGAGCGCGGCGGCGGCCTCCTGTTCCTGGGCGGGCGCCGCGCCTTCGCGGAGGGGGGTTGGGCCGGAACGCCGGTCGAGGACGTGATGCCCGTGGTTCTCGGGCCGCCTGCGGCCAGCGACGAAGGGTTCTTCACGGAGGTCACCGTGACCCCCACACCTGCGGGGCTTTCCCACCCGACGGTGCAGCTCGATGCCGCCCTGGACGAGGTGTCGGATCGGTGGAGCGCCCTGCCTCCGCTCACCATCGTGAACGAGGTGTCTGACACCAAGCCCGGTGCCACAGCCCTCCTCACCGGTGCTTCCCCCGACATGCCCGACGATCAGGTCGTCCTGGCTTTCCAGCGGTACGGAAGCGGCAAGGCGGCGGCGTTCACCGTCCAGGACTCCTGGCTCTGGCAGATGCACGCCGACGTGCCGTTGGAGGACCGAAGCCACGAGTCCTTCTGGCAACAGATGCTTCGTTGGCTGGTGGACGGGGTTCCGACCCCGGTGACCGCGGCCGTCGCCCGGGAGCGCGTGGACCCCGGAACCTCTCTCCGTCTGACCGCCACCGTCGCCGACTCGACGTACATCGAGGTGAACGATGCCGAGGTCGTTGCGCGGGTGACGACACCCACAGGCGCCATCGAAGAGCTGCCCCTGGGTTGGACGGTGGAACGGGACGGTGCGTACGCCGGCGAGTTGAGGCCCACGGAGGAGGGCGAGTACGAGGTGGAGATCGTGGCCCGACGCGAGGGGGCAACGCTGGGCACCTCTCGCACCTACTTCCGGGCAGGCCCGGGCGACGACGAGTTCTTCGGGGCCGGGCGGAGGACAGCGTTCCTGCAGCGTGTGGCCGCTGAGACCGGCGGGCAGTCTTACACGCCGGAAACCGTCTCGTCCCTACCGGAAGACATATCGGTCACCGGAGCGGGGGTCACGCTCGTCGAGGATCGCGATCTCTGGGACATGCCCATCCTCTTCCTCCTCATGCTCCTCCTCATGGGAAGCGAGTGGGGCTTCCGCCGAATCCGAGGGCTGGCCTGATGCTCGGATTCCACATCCGTGTCCCGCATTTCCACGTGCCGTGGGCGGTGACCCTCGCCTTGGTTCTGGCCAGCGCTACCGCCCTCGAGGCCCAATCCCAGACGCGGGTGCTGATCGTGGTAGGCCTGGGTGGGACCGCGGAGTTCCGCCAGGCCTTTCACGATCAGGGAAGAGCGTTGCACGACGCGCTCGCCGACCGTCACGGCCTGGATCCGTCCGACGTCGTCTACCTCGGGGAACGGGTGGAGCTCGATCCTGAGGCCATCGACGAGCGAGCCACCCGCGACAACATGGTCGGAACCCTCGTCCGGTTCGCGGAGGCCTCCGGCCCCTCAGATCGTGTGCTGGTCGTGCTCATCGGGCACGGCACGTCAGGCCCGGGCGGAGTCGCCTTCAACCTTCCGGGGCCCGATGTCGGCCCGGAGGACCTTCGAACAGCCCTGGCCGGGTTCGGCTCGTCGACGGTCGCCGTGGTGCATACGGGGAGCGGCAGCGGAGCCTTCGTGGAGCCCCTGGCCGGCCCAGAGCGGATCATCATCACCGCCACGCGGAGCGGCCGCGAGCTGAATGCGACCCACTTCGGGGAGCACTTCGTCGCGGCCCTGGCGGAGGACGGCGCGGATATCGACAGGGACGGACGGACCTCCCTGCTCGAGGCCTTCACGTACGCCCGGATCGAAGTGGCCCGCCACTACGAGTCCCAGAACGAGATCCAGACGGAGCACGCCGTCCTGGACGACGACGGAGACGGAAGCGGCACCCACGAGGCGGCCGTCGACACCGCGGACGGACGCCTGGCCGGCGCGTTCGCGTTCGGCGGCCGGGTCGCAACGGATCTTCCGGACACCGACGACCCGGAGCTGGCTCGCCTTTACCGTGAACGAGCGGCGATCCAGGGTCGCATCGAAGAGCTCCGGGTGCTCTCGAATTCCATGGATGAGGACCTGTACCTCACCCGCATGGAAGAGCTGCTCGTGGAGCTCGCATTGAAGAACCGCGAGATCGAGCAAGCGGGAGGCGGAGCCCGATGAGCTTCCCGCCGCGGCCGCGCTGCAACCCGCTGAAGCGGGCGGGAGGACTGCTCGTCGCCCTCGCGGCGCTGTCGCCGGGCGGTCCGGCCGCGGCCCAAACGGATCCGGCATCTGCCCTCCGCTCAGGGGACTACGAAGCCGCCGTGGACGGGTTCACCAGGGCCGTGCGAGCCGATCGTTCCGACGTGGCCGCACGCATCGGGCTCATGGAGACCCTCGTGGCGACCGGCGCGTACGAGCGAGCGGTGGAGATCGGGCGGGACGCTCCCGACGGTGGGGCCGTAGGATACCACCTCGGGGATGCCCTTCTCCGCACCGGTGCTCGCGATGCGGCGGAAGCCGCTCTGGAAGCCACGGTCGCGGCCGGTGGGCCCTGGAGCCTTCCCGCCGAGGCGGCGCTCGCCCGGCTGGCGTTCCACCGGGGAGACATCACGGGCGCCACGCATCGATACGACAGGTTCATCGACATCTACAACTCGTCCGGCGGCCGGCTCAGCGCCCCGGCGCTCGTGGCCGTGGGAGAGGCGGTGGCGTTTCTCGGACGGGAGGAGCCCGATCTCTTCCAGGACGCCCTCCGAGCCTTCGACGAAGCCGCTACCCGGGATCCGGGATACTACGAAGC
Source organism: Gemmatimonadota bacterium (assembly GCA_039587535.1). Classification (GTDB taxonomy): domain Bacteria; phylum Gemmatimonadota; class Gemmatimonadetes; order Longimicrobiales; family Gaopeijiaceae; genus JAWLHJ01. The sequence continues at coordinate 76,514 of JBDHIF010000006.1, read as the reverse complement.
TCGCGTCCGGGCCGGCGATCTCTTCCTCGACAAGTACTCGAGCCCGGAGGCCAAGACCGAGTACGAAGCCGTGCTGGCGGCAAATCCCCACCATCCGGCAGCCCTCTTCGGGATGGCCCGCTCGCTGGAGTTCGACGGCTCCGCCGAGTCCGCCGAGTACCTGGAACGCCTTCTCGACGTAAACCCCAACCACGTGGGGGCGCGTGCCCTCCGAGCCAGGCAGCTCCTGAGCCGGGGAGACAGGGACGAAGCCCTCCGCGAGATCCGCCGGGCGCTGAACGTGAACCCCACCTCACTGACGGCGCTCACGGCGCTAGCCGCCCACCACGCCATCAGCGGGGACGACGCAGCCTTCCGCGAGACGCGTGGGCGTGTGCTGGAGCTGAACCCCCACTATGCCGAGATGGACGCGACCCTCGCCGAGCTCGCGGTCCAGACCCGCCGCTACGAGCAGGCGGCCGAGCGTGCCCAAGCGGCGGTGGGCTTGGACTCGGCATCGTGGGGAGCGTGGGGCCTCCTGGGGCTCAATCGCCTACGGCTGGGTGACATCTCCTCCGGAAGGCAGGCCCTGGAACGGGCGTTCAACGGCGACCCGTTCAATCCCTGGTTCAAGAACACGCTGGACCTTCTCGACACCTTCGACCGTTTCGAGGTAGTGGAGACGCCTCGCTTCAGGCTCTTCATGCGGAGCGATGAGGCCGACCTCCTCGCCACCTATCTGGCGCCGCTCGCCGAGGAGGCGTACGAGGCCCTGGCCGCCCGCTACGGGGTGCGTCCGGAAGGCCCCATCCGCGTGGAGCTTTATCCGAGCCACGCCGACTTCTCCGTGCGTACCCTTGGTGAGGCCGGACTCGGCGCCCTCGGAGTGAGCTTCGGGCCGGTGGTGGTCATGGACGCCCCTTCCGCTCGTACCCTCGGTGAATACAACTGGGCGTCCGTGTTCTGGCATGAGCTGGCCCACACCTTCCACCTCCACATGACAGAGCATCGGGTCCCGAGATGGTTCTCCGAGGGCTTGGCGGTTCACGAGCAGAGGAAGGCACGCCCCGGCTGGGGACACCGTCCCACGCCGACCTTCCTGGCCGCGCTCCGCGACGGTCGGCTGAAGCCGGTGAGCGAGCTGGACGACGGCTTCATGAGACCCACGTACCCCGAGCAGGTCGTCCACTCGTACTACCAGGCATCGCTGGTCTTCGAGCTCATCGAGGATCGTTGGGGCTTCGAAGCCGTTCGAGCCATGCTCGACGGACATCGCCTGGGTGAGGCACCCGGACCGCTCCTCGAGTCGGTTCTTGGGGTGTCCGAGCAGGACTTCGACGCACTCTTCGAGGAGCACCTGCGCGAACGCTTCGCGAGGGCGCTCCGCGGTCTTCCCGGCCCCGGCAACCGCCCCTCCCCCGACGCGTCGCTCACCGAGCTCCAGACGTTCGCCGCCACGCGCCCGGACGACTTCGCCGCCCGCATCGTTCTCGGTGCCCGATTGCTGGAGGCAGACCGCCTGAACGATGCGGAGCGTCACCTGGAGGCCGCCCTCGAGATCTTCCCGGAGTACGTGGGGCCCGACGCACCGCATGTGCAGCTCGCCGCCCTGAACCAACGCCGTGGCGATCTCGAGCAGGCGGTTCGGCACCTGGACCGCTACGATGCTCTGGACGAGGCGAGCTACGCGACCCGGATCCAACGAGCGGAGCTACTCCGTGAGCTGGACCGTCCGGTGGAGGCTGTGAAGGCGCTCCAAGAGGCCGCGCTCATCTGGCCCTACGAGATCGTCCTCCACCGGGATCTGGCGGACTACCTTCGTGACCTGGGCGACCACGCGGCGGAGGTCCTCGAACGGCGTGCCGTGGTGGCGCTGGAGCCCACGGATCAGGCCGAAGCTTACTTTCTGCTCGCTCGCGCCGAGCACGACGCCGGAGACGACGATGCGGCGCGCCGCTCGGTGATCCGAGCATTGAGCATCGCCCCCAACTACGACGAGGCCCTGGAGCTGCTCCTCGAGATCCGGGGAGCCGGGGGTCGCTGATGATCGCACCCGTGCGCTGGGCCCTGATCGTCGTCGCTTTGGGAGGAGCCGCTTCCTCCTCTTCGCGTGCCGTGTCCAGCGAGCCTGTCGCGCAGCAAGACCTGACCGCCCCCTACGACAGCCGATATCAGTTCGTGCGACTGAGGTACGACCCGCGACGTCGTGGCGGGTTCGGTGGCTTCGGGCGGGGTCGCGAGCCCATGTGGGCCCACGACTATCCCAGGGCCGAGCGCAATTTTCTGAGGATCATCGACGAGACGACCTTCGTGGGGCCCTCCCTTTCAGGGATGAGCGTGCTCGCGGCGGACGATCCTCGGCTGTTCCAACATCCCGTCGCCTATATCGTGGAAGTCGGTGCATGGGACCCCACCGAAGCTGAGGCAGCCGCATTGGGCGCCTACCTCCGAAAGGGGGGTTTTCTCATCGTCGACGACTTCCGCGGCCGCTTCGCTCTGGACAATCTGGCCCACCAGGTCGATCGGATGCTGCCCGGGAGCCGCCTCATGCCTTTGAGGGACGACCACCGGATCTTCGATTCGTTCTTCCGCATCGTCCCCGAACAGGTCATTCCGCCGTACGGCAACGAGCCTCCGGTCTGGTTGGCCGTTTACGAAGACAATGACCCCAGCGGTCGCATACAGATCGTCGTGAACTACAACAACGATCTGTCCGAGTATTGGGAGTTCAGCGACCGGGGCTATTACCCCATCGATCTTTCGAACGAAGCGTACAAGCTGGGCGTCAATTACATCGTCTACGCGCACGTGCACTGACGGAGCGACAACGCGAATTCCACGGCCCGCATGGGCCCTACCCGAATGGAGACAGCCTTGACCGACGAAGCCATCGGAACGCTAACGCTGGAAGACGCGGACGACGTCGCCCTGGCGGACCGCCTCAAGAACGGACGATCGGAGGTCATTACCGAGCTGCGGAAGCTCATCATCGGCCAGGAAGAAGTCATCGAGCAGGTGCTGCTCACCCTCTTCGTGGGTGGCAACAGCCTGCTCATGGGCGTGCCCGGGCTGGCCAAGACGCTGCTCATCCACACGGTGGCTCAGGTACTGGACCTCAAGTTCTCCCGAATCCAGTTCACGCCGGATCTCATGCCTTCGGACATCACTGGAACGGACATCATTCAGGAGGACCCGGAGACAGGACGCCGAGAGATGGTCTTCGCCCCCGGGCCGGTGTTCAGCAACATCGTGCTGGCCGACGAGATCAACCGGACGCCTCCGAAGACCCAGGCGGCGCTGCTGGAGGCGATGCAGGAGCACCGCGTGACCGTACAGGGCCGCACCTACACCCTGGAGGAGCCGTTCTACGTTTTCGCAACGCAGAACCCCATCGAGCTCGAAGGGACGTATCCTCTCCCCGAAGCCCAGCTCGACCGGTTCATGTTCGAGATCGTCATCGAGCACCTCTCGGAGGAGGAAGAGCTGGAGGTGGTTCGGAGCACCACCGGCATCCTCGACCCGAAGTTCGGGCACGCCATCACCGGCCCAGACCTCATCGCCTTCCAGAAGCTCGTGCGGCGGGTGCCCGTGTCGGATTCCGTGCTCCGGTACGCCGTGAGCCTCGTGCGCGCCAGCCGGCCCTCACCCAACGGTGACAGTCCCGATTTCGTGAAGAAGTGGATCGCCTACGGGGCGTCGGTGCGCGCTGCCCAGTACCTGGTCCTGGGCGCCAAGGCCCGGGCTCTCACCGAGGGCCGGTACCACGTGACCTTCGACGACATCCGAGCCCTGGCTCATCCCGTCCTCAGACATCGGGTGCTCACCAACTTCCACGCCGAGTCGGAGGGCCGGACCTCGAGAGAGCTGATCGACATGCTCCTGGACGCGGTGCCCGTCCCGTCCTCGGGAATGTAGGGAGAGACCGTGGCAAGGTCGCGCACGGCCGCCGGAGGCGCTCGATTCCTCGACCCCGCGGTGCTGAGCCGCATCGGGAATCTGGAGCTGCTCGCTCGAACGGTGGTCGATGGGTTCCTGACCGGGCTCCACCGCTCACCCTATCTGGGCTTCAGCACCGACTTCGCCGAGCATCGCGCGTACATGCCGGGGGACGACGTCCGCCGAATCGACTGGCGTCTGTTCGCACGCACGGACCGGCACTACATCAAGCTCTTCGAGGCCGAGACCAACGCCAACGTGGCCATTCTCCTCGACGTCTCCTCGTCGATGAGCTACGCGAGCCACGAGGTGTCCAAACTGGACTACGGCAGGTATCTGTCCGCCTGCCTGGGCTACATGTCCAACCGCCAGCGCGACCGGGTTGGATTGATCACCTTCGACCACGAGCTCGTCGAGTACCTCCCCCCCTCGATGCGCCCACCGGAGACCATGCTGCATCTGCTGGACCGCGTGGATGCCGGACGCCCCGGCAGACTGGGGCCGCCGCTGCTCCGTGCCACCGAGCTGCTGGGACGGAAGGGCATCGTCATGCTCTTATCGGACCTCTACGAGGATCCGGCGGACATCCTCAGCGCGGTGGGCCCTTTGAGAGCGAGAGGCCACGACGTCATCGTATTCCACATCCTCGACCCCAAGGAGCTGAGCTTTTCCTTCGAGGGTGCTTCCGGCTTCGAGGACCTGGAGACCGGCGAGCAGATTCCCGTGGTCCCGGAGCGCATGCGGGCCGGCTACAGGAAACTGATGGACGAGCATCTGGAAGCCGTGGGAAAGCGCTTCAGCGACAACCGCATCGACTACGTCCTTCTCGACACGTCCAAGCCCCTGGACGAGGGCCTCTTCCGTTACTTGCTGGCCCGCGAGCGGCTGAGGTCGGCTAGATGAGCTTCCTCGTCCCCCTGTTCCTCCTGGGCCTGGCGGGCATCGCCGTGCCGATCGTCGTGCACCTCACGCGACGGCAGCGCCGCAACGTGGTGCGCTTCCCGTCGCTCATGTTCCTGCAGAGAATCCCCTACCAGGAGCAGCGGCGAAGAAGGGTGCAGAACTGGTTCCTCCTCCTCCTCCGGGCACTGGCTTTGGCGCTGATCGTCTTCGCTTTCGCACGCCCGTTCCTCGATCGCTCCGAACAGGTGGCCGGCACAGCTACGGGGCCGCGAGAGATGGTCCTTCTGGTCGACCGGTCCTACAGCATGGAAGTCGGAGACCGGCTCGAGCGCGTGCGGTCCGAAGTGGCCGACATCATCGGAGGCATGGGCCCCCTGGACAGGGTCAGCCTCGTGACCTTCGACCAGAGCGCCAACGTGTTGTTGCGCTCCACCACGGACAGGGGACGGGTTTCGTCGGTGATGGACACCGTCGCGGCAGGAGCGGGCATCACCCGCTTCGGCCCGGCGCTCAGGGTAGCGCAGACGATTCTGGACGAGTCGGGCCTGCCCAACGGCGTGGTATACCTGTTGAGCGACTTCCAGCGCACCGGGTGGGCCGGCGAGGAAGCCGCGGGACTCCCTCCCGGCTCCGAGTTCCAGCCCATTCTCGTGGCCGATCCTTCGCCCGAGAACGTCCAGGTGATCGGGGTGGCGCTGCCGCGCTCTGTGGAGGCCGGACGGGAGCGAGTGACGCCCACCGTCCGATTGGCCCGCCGTGGCGGGGCGGCCGCGGCAGAAGTCCCCGTGACGCTGGAGATCGACGGTCAACCCATTCAAACGGTCTCGGTCTCCTTGGCTGGAGACGGCGCCGCTACGGCTCTCTTCCGACCGGTAACCGTCTCCCGGGCCCATACCCGCGGAACGGTGAGCGTCCCGACCGATCCGGTCCCCTCGGACGATCAGCGTCACTTTGTGGTCTCGCCCGGATCGGCGCTCGCCGTGCGTTTGGTGGGACGGAGCACGGGTGACGATCCCAACCTGTATCTGCGCCGGGCTCTCGGAATCAGCCAGGACGGACGCTTCGCGGTGACGGCGCGACGTGGCGCGGGCCTCGCAGCTGCGGACACGGAGAACACCGATGTCCTGATCCTCAACGACATCCGCGTGGACGGCGCGGCCGCGGAACGCCTCCGCAGCTTCGTGGAGCAAGGCGGAGGTGTTCTGGTCGCTTTGGGTGAGAACGCCGCGTGGCCTGGCTCGGCCATGGATCTCCTTCCTGCGACGCCAGGTGCGTCCCGCGACCGCGAGGCGGGGCGAGGCGCTCGGTTGGGACAGCTCACATACGACCACCCGGTCTTCGAGGTGTTCTCGGGCCCGCGAAGCGGGGACTTCGGCAACGCCCGCTTCTTCAGAGCCCGCGATGTGACCGTGTCCGACTCTGCCGAGGTCCTGGCGCGCTTCGACGACGGATCCGTGGCCCTGGCCGAGCTGACGCTCGGGCGCGGACGCGTGCTGCTGTGGACCTCGACCCTCGACGACTACTGGAACGACCTGGCGCTCCAGCCGGTCTACCTCCCGTTCCTGCATCGGATCACCGAGCACCTGGCGGGGCGGACGGAGGCACAGCAGAGCTTCACGGTGGGACAGGTGGTGGACCTGGGTGACGAGCGAGCGCTGGAGGCGGCCGGACTCGTGTCTTCCGCCGCCCCGGGGCTCGCCGAGGGTGAGGAGCAAGTGGCCCTCACGCCCTCGGGAGCGGGCATCCGTATGCCGGCGGCCGCCACGACTCGCTATCTGACCCTCGAGCAGCAGGGCTTCTACACGATACGCCCGCCGGGATCGGTACCGGATCGTCCGTTCACCATCGCAGTGAACGTGGACGTGGAAGAGTCCGACCTGACGGCCATTGAGCCGGAAGACGTCGCCCTCCAGATACAGGCGAGCTCTGCCCGGGCGACGGAAGCGGGAAGCGAGCGCGAGGGTGCCCAGGCGCTTCTGCGAGAAGACCAGGAACGCCGCCAGTCGCTGTGGCGTTGGATCCTTGCGGCGGCGCTCGGACTATTGATCCTGGAGACCGTGCTGTCGAACTGGGCTTCACGAAGGACGAGCTTGGCGCCCGGAGCCACGAGCCCATAAGGTGGGGAAGCCCTGCACCACGCGGGACAGACGAGAGAGGCATTGATGACGGACTCGGAGCGCAACGTGGCGAATCGGAAGCTGGCTGACCTCGTCAGCGGTGTGCGCCTCCGATGGAAGCTCCGACTGGCGCTCCGGGGCCTGGCATGGACGGCCGCCGTGTCCCTCTTGGTGTTCATGGCCGGCGCCTTCATGCTCGAGCGAGCGCGTTTCGCACCAGAGGTCCTTCTCTGGGCGAGGGTCATCGGCTGGAGCACGTTCCTGGCCACATTGTGCTTCCTGGTGATCCGCCCACTCCTGAGACCCGTCACCGACAGCCAGGTCGCGCTCTACCTGGAGGAGCACGAGCCCTCGCTCGAGCACGCCGTCGTGAGCGCCCTGGAGGCTTCCCGGACCCCCGGGTTCTCGCCCGCGCTTGCCGGTCGCGTGTTGGAGGGCGCCCTGGCACGAGCCGAAGCCGTCGGGAACGGGCGACGCATCGAGCAGTCGGCCCTGTACCGGTTCGGCGGCGCCCTCACGGCCCTGGTCGTCGCCGGACTCGTGCTCCTCACGCTCGGCCCGAACTCACTTCGGCACGGCATGGGCGCTCTGCTCAGTCCCACCCGCGACGCCGCCGATGTGAACCCCTACGCCATCGACGTGTTGCCCGGCGATGCGGCGATCTCGCGCGGCTCGGACCTCGTGGTGACGGCCTCGTTGCGCGGCTTCGAATCCGGTGAAGTCTCCATCTTCACAAGCACCGGAGATCAGCCGGACTTCCAGCGTCTGAGCATGCTCCCGGGAGACAGCTCGGAGTTCGAGGTGATGCTCCTGGGCGTGGATGCGGAGACCCGCTACTTCGTGGAAGCCGCGGGGGTGAGGTCGCCCACGTTCACCGTCGAGGTGGCTGAGCTGCCGTACGTGGAGCAGCTGGACCTGACCTACCGCTTCCCCAGCTACACCGGGCTGGAGCCCCGGATCGTGGAAGGCGCCGGCGACGTAGCGGCTCTAGCGGGCACCGAGGTCGAGTTGCGGATCATGCCAACCATCCCGACGCCCGGCGGACGCCTGGTTCTCGACGGCGAGCCGGCCTCCGAGCTGGTGAAGAACGACGACGGCTCCCTCAGCACGACCTTCGTGGTGGACGCGCCCGGTCTCTATGCCATCGAGCTACAACGGGAGAACGGAGCATTCGTGCCCGCCTCGCCCGAGTACACCATCGACGTCCTCGAGGATCTGGAGCCGTCCATCCGGTTCACCCGGCCCGGACGGGATATGCCGGCCTCCCCGATCGAGGAGGTCTACGTGGAGATGGAGGCGATCGACGACTACGGGGTCGGGGACGTCCGGCTGGTCTACTCCGTGAACGGAGGTCCCGAGGATACGGTCGCCGTCTTCCAGACCGGTGGGCCGCCGCTTGCGGAGGTCTCCGCCGGGCACACGATGTACCTGGAAGAGTGGATGCTGGAGCCCGGGGACCTGGTCGCCTACTACGCGCTCGTGCGAGACAACCGACGTATGGGAACCGAGGCCGTCGTGGCCAGCGACATGTTCTTCCTGAACGTCCGCCCATTCGAGCGCGCGTATCGAGAAGCCGAGCAGCAAGGCGGCGGTGGCGGCATGGGAGGCGAGCAGCAGGGCGCCGAGACCGCGCTCTCCGAGATGCAGCGTCAGATCATCTCGGCGACGTTCAACCTGGTGCGGCAGCGGGACAGCTACGGGGACGAGGAATTCTCCGAGAACGTGGTCAGTGTAGCGCTCGCACAGGAGCGGCTTCGAGAGCAGGTACAAACCCTTCTCGACCGCATGGGGAACCGCGGGCTGGTAGAGACGGACCCCGGCTTCCGAGACGTCTCGGAAGTTCTGCCCCTGGCGTCCGAGGCCATGACCCGCGCGCACGCGCTCCTCAGCGAAGAGGAGCTCCGTGACGCCATCCCCGTGGAGCAGGAGGCCCTTCGCTTCCTGCAGCAGGCCGAGGAGACCTACGAGCGGTACGTCACCCAGCAAAACCAGCAGATGGGTGGCGGTGGCGGGGGGGGCGGCAGTCCGAACGCCGACGACCTCGCGGACCTGTTCGAGCTCGAGCTCGACAAGCTCGAGAATCAGTACGAGACCGTTCGCCGCGGCCAGCAGCAGCAGGCGGATGCGCAAGTGGACGAGGTGCTGGAGCATCTTGAAGAGCTGGCTCGCAGGCAGGAGCAGGAGGCGGAAAGGCAGCGACGGCGCGCCCAAGCCGGGGCCCAGGGCAGTCCGGGCTCGGGTGCCTCTCAGCGCAACCTGGCCGAGGAGACGGAGGAAGCAGCCCGTCAGCTCCAGCGGCTGGCACGGGAACGTGCGGACGCCGAGCTCCAGGAGACCGCCCGTGCCATGCAGGAGGCGGCCGAGGCCATGCGCCGCTCCGCATCCGAGGGCGGCAACTCTGCTTCGACGGGCGCGTCGGAAGCGCTTCGACGCCTGGAAGATGCCCGACGGCAGCTGGAAGAGCAGCGTGCCGGAAGAGCCGGACGGGACGCCCAGGAAGCGCTCCGCAGGGTCGACGAGCTGCAGCGGCAGCAGCGGGACGTGCAGCAGGAGGTCCGGAACATCCCCGAAGCCGGGCCAGCACGCCGGGAAGCCATCGACCGGCTCCGTGAACGGAAGAACCAGATGACGGAGACGGTCCGACAGCTCGAGCAGGACCTCGACCAGGCCGCGAGCTCGGTCCAGGAAGAGAACACCGAGGCCGCACGTCGCCTCCAGGCAGGGGCGAATCACATCCGCGAGAGCAGCTTGAAGGAGAAGCTCCAATACTCGAGGGGGACCATCGAGATGTGGGACCCTCAGTCGGCGCTGACCCTCGAGTTGGGCATCGAGGGAGATCTACAGGCCCTGCGCGACCAGGTCGAAGGGGCTTTGGACGCGTCGGGAGCGGAAGAGCGGAATCCGCTCAACGAAGCACTGGACGACACCCGCGACCTGGTCAGGGGCATGGAGGCGATGCAGCGTCGGTTGAATGAGACGCCATCTGAGGGCAACCGGGGTGAGCCCGGCCAGGAAGGTCAGGAGGGTCAATCCGGGCAGGAAGGTCAGGCCGGACAGGAAGGCGGAGCCGGGCAGGAAGGTCAGGGCGCCCAAGAAGGTTCGAGCGGCCAGGAAGGGGGCGCCCAAGGAGGAGGTGAAGGATCCCGGCGTGGACTTCAGCCTTCCGGAGGATCGACCGACGGAAGTGGGGCTACGGGAGGTGCACCCCGTGAATACACAGCCGAGGAGCTCCGTCAGTACCGAAGCGAGATCCAGGAACGGGCGGGGCAGGCTCGTGACCTGAGGGACCGCCTCCGCGACGTCGGACGTCAGGACGCGGACCTCCAGGCGGTATTGGACGCCATGGAGCGCCTGTCGCAGGAGGGAGCGTTCGACGATCCGGCTCAGGCAGCACAGCTCCAGGCCGAAGCGCTCGACGCCCTAAAACGGCTGGAGTTCGGGCTGAGGCGGGAAGTGGAGGGCGAGGCGCCGCAGCGCGCTACGCTCACCGGGTCCGACGACGTGCCTGAAGGATACAGGGCGCTCGTGGAGGAATATTATCGGACGCTGGCCCGCAGCGGAGGTGGTTCCTGACGCTCGGGGCAAGGGCCGGCGGGTCACATCGCGCGCCCGTCCTCGAGCACCTCCCGGACCTTGTCCCGCAGCCCGGACACGGTGAACGGCTTGGAGATGTGATTCACATCGTCCGCGCGCACGCCCTGTAGGAGGACCTCGTCCTGGGTGTATCCTGACATGAACAGGAGCGCCGTGCGAGGATGGAGCTCGCGGATGCGCTCGCCGAGCTCCCGCCCACCGAGCCCGGGCATGACGACGTCCGTGAGAAGGAGATCGATGGTGCCGTCGAACTCGTCCGCGATCCGCAGGGCCTCCTCGCCACCGAGCGCTTCGAGGATCTCGTACCCGGCTCTTCGCAGAACCTTGCTCGCAACCCTCAGGACGGATGGCTCGTCGTCGACAACGAGGACCGTCTTTCCGGCACTCATGGTTCCTCCCAGCGGGTTGAACGGCAGGGGCAGGACGAATATCTACCCAATGTCCTGAGCGAAGGCCAGATCGCACGGAGCCGTCACGGCTTGTTCGGCCACTCGCAGGGACCGGACCCGGTCGCGGGATGCCGTGTTCCTCCGACGACCTATTAGATTCCCCCCACTCCGGAAGCTGGATCCCGCCACGAGAGCCCGGCGGCCCCGAGAGCCCACGCCGCACCCGCCAACCGCCTACGAGCCATGTCTGGACCGCAGTTCATCTACCACATGCACCGGGTCTCCAAGATCGTCCCTCCGAAGAGGGAGATCCTGAAGGACATCAGCCTGTCGTTCTATCCCGGCGCCAAGATCGGCGTGGTCGGCCCCAACGGGGCCGGAAAGAGCTCACTCCTGCGAATCATGGCGGGGTTGGACGCGGACATCCAAGGAGAAGCGTGGGCTGCGAAGGGCACCCGTATCGGCTACCTGGCACAAGAGCCGGAGCTGGACGAGAGCCTGGACGTCCGTGGGAACGTGGAGGAGGCGGTGGCCGACACCCGCGCCCTTCTCAAGCGGTTCGACGAGGTCAACCTGGCCTTCGGTGAAGTGAGCACGGACGAGGAAATGAACGCGCTCATCGAGGAGCAGGCAAAGCTGCAGGACCGCATCGACGCCTCGGGCGCCTGGGATCTCGACCGCAAGATCGAGATCGCCATGGACGCGCTTCGCCTTCCCCCGGGAGACGCCGATGTCACGAATCTTTCGGGAGGCGAGCGCCGTCGAGTGGCACTATGCCGTGTGCTCCTGGAACAACCCGACATGCTGCTCCTGGACGAGCCCACAAACCACCTGGATGCCGAGTCGGTATCCTGGCTCGAGCATCACCTCGCGGCGTTCCCGGGCACCATCGTTGCGATTACCCACGATCGGTACTTCCTGGACAACGTGGCGGAGTGGATCCTCGAGTTGGACCGCGGCCAGGGGATCCCCTGGAAGGGCAATTACTCGTCCTGGCTCGAACAGAAGAGGGAGCGGCTCCGGATCGAGGAGAAGCAGGAGTCGGCCCGACAGCGCACGCTCGATCGCGAGTTGGAGTGGGTACGCATGTCACCCCGGGCGCGGCACGCCAAGGCGAAGGCGAGGATCAGCGCCTACGAGGAACTCCTCGCGAAGGACGAGCGGCAGCAGGTCCGGACCGCGGAGATCCTCATTCCGAAGGGGCCCCGGCTCGGCGACGTCGTGATCCGTGCCGACCATCTCCAGAAAGCGTATGGAGACAAGCTTCTTATCGAGGATCTGTCTTTCGACGTGCCACCCGGTGCCATCGTGGGCATCATCGGAGCCAACGGCGCCGGTAAGACCACCCTCTTCCGTATGATCGTGGGCGACGAGACGCCGGACGGAGGGTCCCTGGAGGTGGGGCAGACGGTGAAGCTCAGCTACGTGGATCAGTCACGTGCCCGGCTGGATCCCGACAAGACCGTCTTCGACGAAGTCAGCGGTGGGCAGGACGTGCTGCGCTTCGGACGCGCGGAAGTGAATCCGCGGGCCTACCTCTCGTGGTTCAACTTCCGCGGCAGCGACCAGCAGAAGAAGGTGGGCGTGCTGTCCGGGGGTGAGCGAAACCGGCTACATCTGGCGAAGCTCCTCCAGTCCGGTGGAAACGTCATGCTGCTGGACGAGCCGACCAACGACCTGGACGTGGACACCCTTCGGGCCCTGGAGAACGCCATTCTCGACTTCGCGGGCTCTGTCTTGGTCATCTCGCACGACCGTTGGTTCTTGGATCGCGTGGCGACCCATATCCTCGCCTTCGAGGGGAGCTCCCAGGTCGTTTGGTTCGAAGGCAACTACAACGAGTACGAGGAGGACCGCAAGCGCCGACTCGGTGACGAGGCCGACCAGCCGCACCGCCTCCGGTACCGGAAGCTCGTGCGCGATTAGCGCGCCTTCGAGCCAGGGAGCGACCTCCTGGACAGTGATGTGCCCCCGCCATGTGCCATTGCGCCGGCCGATCCGAATACGCCCGCTCGTGCTTGAGTCCGGCGCACCCGTGACCGTCAGTCCCGAAGGCGACACATTATCTGTCCGCTCCGAATCGACGCGATCCCGAAACGACGTAGCATCATGATCCGAATCCAGCGCAGGCCCGAGGTCCAGCTAGAGGAGGCGCACACAGCTGTGCGCGAGCTGTTCGACCTGGACGGTACACTGTCGCCACTGCCCGGCGAGCGGGATCAGAATTACCTGCTCCGGGCTGAGGACGGATCGCGGTACGTGGTGAAGATCAGCTCGCCCGAGGAGCCCGATCCCATCTTGCGGTTCGAGACGGAGATGCTCGTGAAGCTGGCCTCCGAGACGGAAGGGCTGGTGCCGGGCGTACGTCCCGCCACGTCTGGGGAGCACCTGGTGGAATTCGAGGACGCGCGTGGAAACGCCCACCGTATCCGTGTCGTCGACTTCCTTCCGGGGACGCTACTCGCGAACGCTCGGCCCCGATCCGACGCGCTGCTTTACGACTTCGGTAAGCGGGTAGCGGAGTTGGTGAGCGCGCTGGGAGGTTACCCCGACCACCCACCGGCTCGATTCGATTTCGACTGGGCGCTGGGCAGTGCCGGCAGCGTGATGGAGCGCTGCCTGGACCTGTTCAGCGGCCACCAGCGTCAGCTCATCGAGAACGCTCACCGGGCTTTCGACGAGCGCGGTCACGATTTTCTGGGGCTGGGCTCGCAGATCATCCACGGAGACATCAACGACCACAACGTCCTCGTCTCGGAGCCGGACGGAACCCGCCGCTACGTCACGGGCTTCATCGACTTCGGGGACGCCCACTCCGCACCCCGTGTCTTCGATCTGGCCATCGCCATCGCGTACGCAGTCCTGGGCGTGCCCGATCCGATCAACGCCGCGGCTGCCATCGTGCGTGGGTTCAATGACGCGACCCCGCTCCTGGAGTCGGAGATCGACGTGATCTTCACCCTGGCCCGTGCGCGCCTGGGGCAGAGCGTGAGCGTAGCAGCGTGGAGGCGAAACCACGGCGAATCGGTGGACGATTCGCACTTCGTTTCCGAGACTCCAGCCTGGGCCGTTCTCGAGAAGCTCGACGGGATCCCCGACAAGTTCCTGCGGGGGGTCCTTCGTGACGCGTGCGGGCATGCAGCGAACGTGCGGACGCCACATCTCATGGCATGGCTTCGGGATCAGGCGCCTGAACCCGTGATGGACCTTCCCGAGGACGAAGGGGACATCGCGGTTCTCGACCTGAGCGTGGAGAGCGCGGATGTCGACGGGCACGACACCGACGACACTGACGCCTTCCAGCGCCGCATCCAGGGCATCATCGACCGAGCCGGCGCAGTCGTCGGCGTGGGCAGGTACCTGGAGCCTCGACCCTTCTATCTCACCGACCAATTCGCCGGGCGCGGAGGGGATCCCAGGGAGCGACGCACGGTCCATCTGGGGATCGACCTGTTCGCCGACGCGGGGTCAGAGGTTCGGGCCCCTCTGGCCGGAAAGGTACGGGCCATCGAGAACAACGCGACACGTCTCGATTATGGCCCCACGGTCGTGCTCGAGCATTCGTCCCCGCATGGGCGATTCTGGACACTGTACGGCCACCTGTCGGCGGAGTCCACCGAGGACCTGGAGCTCGGGAAGGACCTGGAGGCCGGGGCTACCTTCGCGCGGCTCGGCGCCCCTCCGGAAAACGGGGACTGGCCACCCCACCTGCACTTCCAGATCGTCACCCATTTCCTGGGCCACGGTGGGGACTTCCCCGGCGTCGCGCTTCCCCGGGAGCGAAGCGTCTGGGCCTCGTTCTCTCCGGATCCGAACGTGATCCTGCGCCTCCCGGTAGACGCGACGTACCGGGAGCCGGAAGACTTCCGGGAGCGTCGGTCCAACGCGCTCCCTCCGAATCTGTCCCTCTCCTACGCATCTCCCATCCACATCGTGCGGGGTCGTGGATCGCGCCTGTACGACCCGTTGGGACGGGCCTACATCGACTGCGTGAACAACGTGGCCCACGTCGGCCACGAGCACCCGGCAGTGGTTCGCGCGGGGCAGCGCCAGATGGCCGTGCTCAACACGAATACCCGGTATCTCCACGAGACGGTCGTCACCTACGCCGAGCGACTCGCCGACCTGCTGCCCGACCCCCTGTCCTGCTGCTTCTTCGTCAACTCCGGCAGCGAGGCCAACGAGCTGGCCCTGCGCCTGGCCAGGGCGCACACCAATGGGTCGGGGGTCGTGGCTCTCGAGGGCGGCTACCACGGGCACACGCAGACGCTCATCGACGTGAGCCACTACAAGTTCGCGGGTGAAGGCGGCATGGGCGCTCCACCGTGGGTCCGTGCCGTTCCTACCCCCGACGAGTACCGAGGGCGTTACGGCCGTGAAATCCCCGATCGAGCCCAGAGATATGCGGGCCATGTCCGGGACGCGTTCGCGGAGCTCCGCGGCGCATCCATCACGCCGGCCGCCTTCATCGCCGAGACCTACCCGTCCTGCGCCGGGCAGATCGAGCCCCCACCGGGGTACCTGGAGGCTGCATATCGTCACGCCCGTCAGGCCGGAGCCGTGTGCATCGCCGACGAGATCCAGACCGGTTTTGGCCGCATTGGAAGTGACTTCTGGTCCTTCGCGGCGCAGGACGTGGTGCCGGACATCGTGACGCTCGGGAAGCCGATCGGAAACGGCCATCCCATCGGCGCGGTCGTCACCACACCCGAGATCGCGGTGTCCTTCGACAACGGCATGGAGTTCTTCAGCACCTTTGGTGGGAATCCCGTCTCCGCGGCCATCGGGCTCGCGGTGCTGGACGTTCTGGCGGAAGAGCGGCTCCAGGACAAAGCGGCCGTTCTGGGAGGCACCCTCAAAGGGTCCCTGGCCTCGCTCTCCACCCGTCACGACGTGGTAGGCGACATCCGCGGCCGGGGGCTCTTCCTCGGCGTGGAGCTCGTCACTGACCGAGCCGCGAAGACCCCCGCCCCCGCGATGGCACGCTACGTGATCGACCGGATGGCCGAACGAGGCGTTCTCCTCAGCGCTGACGGACCGAATCACAACGTGCTCAAGATCAAGCCTCCCATGCCGTTCAACGAAGCCGATGGCGAGAGGCTCGTCGAGGAGCTAGACCAGGTGTTGGGGGAAGACGCGGTGCGTTGGCTGGCCGAACACCCCGGGACGGGCACCGAGCCATGAGGGCCTCCCACCACTTCGGTGCACCGGTGGGCGCCGTGCTCCTGGCGGTGGTCCTCGGCGCCGCGGCGTGCGATCGGCCCCAGGCGGCCACGAACGGATCCCCGGGCGCAGCCGGCTCCATCGCATATGCCGGGCCCTTCACCGCCCAGGAAGCGGAGGACCTCCGCGCCCGATGGGACTACGTGAGCGGTTGGTTCGGTGGCGATCTCATGCGCTTCGGCCACCTCAATGTCGAGAGCCTTGTCCGGACGGTCGCCCTGGACGGGGGCGAGGCCGTCCGCCCCGTTCGTGACGCCACGAGAGCGGAAGTCGCGAGCTATATGGTCGAAACTCGCGACCGAGGCGCCGTCACGCTGGATGAGTACGTGACCGCAGACGACCGGGTGGACGGCTTCATCGTGATGCACCGCGGCGACATCGTGTACGAGCGGTACGTACAGATGGGTCCCGAGGACCGGCATCTCTACTGGAGCATCAGCAAGATGATGGCGGGACTGCTCGTCTCGATGCTTCAGGACGAGGGCCTCATCGACACCACTGAGTCGGTGGAGCGCTACCTCCCGGAGCTCGCGTCGAGCGGGTGGGCTGGCGTGACCGTCCGGAACGTGCTCGACATGGCCTCGGGAATCGACTGTCCCGAAGACGCCGCAGCATACGCTGATATCGAATCCTGCATGCTGGTGATGGAGCGCTCCGTCGGCCTCCAGCCCGATCTCCCCACCGTCTCCTTCGCGGCGCATATGGCGGGCATGGCTCAACGTGAGCCCCAAGGGACGCGTTACGAGTACGCGTCGGCCAACACCAGCCTGCTCATGCGCCTTGCCGAGACGGTGACCGGCCAGCGATATCCCGATCTCCTCTCCCAGAGGGTCTGGCGTCATGTCGGCGCGGAGCGGGAAGTTTCGATGGTCTCTGGAGACTACGAGCAGGGTGAAGCCGCCGCGGCCCATGGCGGTCTGGTGAGCACCCTGCGCGACCTCGGGCGCCTGGGTCTTTTCGTGCTCGAGCAGGAGCGCTTCCACGAGAAGCTGCTCGAGGACGCGCGGCCCGAGCTATTCCCCCCGCCGGCCTTCGAGACGACCTATGCGTCCGCGGGCAGCCTGCCGACGCACGCCGCGTGGCAGTGTGACGTGGTGTTTCCCGACGGTGACTTCGGGAAGGGCGGATGGGGAGGACAGTTCCTCTACGTGTCGCCACGGCGGGACCTGGTGATCGCTTGGCTCGGAACGTTCGGTGAGGATCTCGTCGAGCCCGATCTGCAGTCCGTCGCCCGTCAACTCGCCACGGCCCCAGGCCTCTGGTCGGGCGTCTGAGAGAATACCGCGTCAGCCGCCGACGACCTCCAGGATTCGTTCACGGACGAGTCCGTCGACGGTCATCCGGACTGTGTAGCTACCCGGAGGTACCGTCTGGACGAGGCCATCCTCACCGGCGTAGGACAGATCCCAGGTCACCCTGTGGACTCCGGCACGCGTACCCTGCGGGCGCTGGCCGCCTGGAGGACGCTCCTCGCCTCGCACGGTCGTGAGCCAGCGGCCCTGCCCGTCCAGCACATCGATCTGGACCCGCCGAACGAACGACGGCAGGAGATAATCGAGGAACGCGATGGGGGGCACCGCGAACGGTGTGTCGGAAGCCCGCCCGGCACCCACCGACTCGCTCCGCCCTTCTCCGGCCACCGTCACCGGCGGGAGCTCGAACAGATACGGCTCGCCGGTGAGCAATCCGCGCATCACCTGCCGGAGCGGTCCGATCTCGTCCAGCACGAAGCGGCCGTAAGACTGCGTTTGCACGAGAAGGTGGCCCCGCACGATGCGGAGGTCGGCGATGGCCGCCTCAGGCATGTCGAGTCGGAACAGGTCCCAGGAGCCTCCGTCGTCGAAGGAGACGTGAACGCCTGCCCGAGTCCCCACGAAGAGGAGATCGGATCCCTCAGGGTCCTCCGCGAACGCCGTCAACGGGTCGTCTTCCGGAAGCCCAGTCCCGGGGCCGGTCAATAAGATCCATTCCTCGCCGTAATCGTCGGTTCGGAACAGGAGCGGGCTCGGGTCCATGCCTTCGGCGACCCCCAGTCTTACGTAGGCGGTACCGCCCCGGTTCGCGGACGGGACCACCTCGCGCACCGGCGCACCGACCGCGACGCCCGTCGAAGGCCAGTCACCCCCGTCTGCGGATCCACCGGCAGGGGGATCGAGGAGCTCGAAGGCGACGTCGGTCCACGATAGGCCCCCGTCGCGGGTCAGATGGAGCGATCCGTCTTCACTCCCCGCCCAGAGAAGGCCCGGCTCGACCGGGCTCTCCGCAATCACCGTGAGCTGTCCCGAGCCGAGGACGGGGCTCGCTGCATTCCAAGTGCCTCCCCCATCGATGGAGCGGTGGACCCGGTCGTCCACGCGATAGCGTACGCTGGGGTCGTGTGGCGAAAGCACGACTCCCTCCCCCACTCCTTCCACGACGCCCGCTGGGGTCCCGGGCAGAGCCCGGTACGAGAGGCCGTGGATCACTCGATCAAGGCGTGAGGCCGGCGCCTGGGCCTGTACGGGCAACGCACAACCCGGGATCAACACGGCGATGACCCAAAACACCGCCCTCGCCCGCCGCATCACGACAGGCTCCCTGCCCACGCGGCGAACGTCTCGCATGCCTCGTCCAGCACCTCGTCGTCGGTCCGCCCAGAGCGCTTCAATACGTGGAACCCGTGGTCCGCGCCGTCGAGCACATGAAGCGTAGGCTTCGGACGGACGGCAGCCAGCAGGGGCTCCAACAGTCCCAGGTTGGCGAGGCGATCCCGCGTCCCTTGGAGGAAGAGCATCGGAAGGCCGACATCCGCCAGGTGGGCGCCCCGCTCGTCCGAATCTCGCCCCGCCGCATGCAGCGGGAAACCGAAGAAGGCCAGCCCCCTGACGTGGGGGAGAGGCTCTTCGGCAGCCGCCGTGGAGGTCATCCGCCCGCCCATGGACTTCCCGCCGGCCACCAACGGGACGTCCGCGAACCGCGCCGCTGCCTCTCGCACGGCCGCCCTCACGGTAGCGACCAGCACGGGAGGGCGATCCGGAGCCTTTCGACCTGCCTCCATGTATGGGAACTGATACCGCAAGGTGGTGATCCCCAGCGACGCCAACCGCTCGACCACCGATTCCATGAACGGATGCCGCATCCCGGCCCCCGCCCCGTGCCCGAACACGAACGCCGCGCGAGGCGTTCCGCGCGCCTCGCTGAGGAGCGCCGACACCTCGCCACGATCCCCGACTTCGACCCGCAGGTCCCGCGCGCCCTCGCACATGGTTCTGCCCCTCAGCCTCCGAGGCCGATTCGGACACCCAAGCTGAGGATGGGCCAAAGATCAATGTAGGTCGGGAGATCGTCCTCGAAGTTTCGAGCCTCGGTCTCCAGCTCCTGCCGGAACGTCGGGTCGTCCGAAAGAATCCCTCCGGAAGCGTCGAGGGTCACGCGGGTCTCCTTCTGGAAGGCTACGCCGAGATCGAGCGTAAGCCCGACGCCTCGGGTGTGCTTACCAAATCCCACGAGCACATAGGGCGCCTGCCCACCCGAATCGAGCGTGCCCGTGAGCGTGCCGATCTCGTCGGGCGTGTAAAGCTGATTCCCGATTTCCAGCGGCGCCGTCGGGTTCGCCGAGAGCTTCGGGCCCTCCGACTTGAAGATGACGCCTCCCCCGAGCCGCATGACGCTGGTCAGGTACAGATCCAGCCCGACGTTGTACCACGTCTTCGGCAGCTCGAGCGTCATCTCGATGTCGTCGAACGTCCCCGAGAACTCGAAGGGCATCACGCCCACGCCACCTCGCATGACCAGGCGCCCGCCCAGCTCCAATCCCAGGTCCGCCCCCAGCCCCAAGGTGCCCGCCCGGGGCGCCACGCCAATGCTCTGCGCATCCACGTTCCGGGGCGTCGCGGCCAGAGTCACCACCAAGGCCGCACACAGGAGAGGTCCAACAGAAAACATACGCATCTTGAAGCTCAACTCGTCTGATGTAGGTGTACGTCGCGTTGTGGGAACGGAATGGAACAACCCGCGGCCTCCAGGTTCTCCTTGAGCGCCCTCGTGAGGTCCCAGCGCGTCGTCCAGTAATCCGAGGACGCCACCCAAGGACGCACCACGAGATTTACCGAGGAGTCCGCCAACTCGTGTACCGCAACCACGAGCTCGGGATCCTCGAGCACCCTCGGGTCCGCCGACACGACGTCGATGCAGGTACGAATGGCCAAGCCCAGGTCATCGTCGTACCCCACCCCCATGACCAAGTCGATTCTGCGGGTCTCATTGGCGGAGAAATTCCGTATGGTCTGCCCGAACACCCGCGAATTCGGGATGCGGATCTCCACGTTGTCCGGCGTTGCCAAGACGGTGGAGAAGATCCCGAGGGACATCACGGTGCCCGATTCTCCGCCGATGGTAACGAAGTCCGCGAGGTCGAAGGGCCTGAACGTCAGCAGCATGACGCCTGCCGAGAAGTTCCCTAACGTATCCTGGAACGCGAGCGCAACGGCCAAGCCGGCCGCACCCAGGATGGCCACGAACGAGGTGGTCGGGACGCCGAGTGTATTCACCGCCGCCATGACGACCACCACCGCGAGGAGCGCGTGCGCCAGCCCCGAAAGGAAGGGGATCAGCATCTCGTCCACGCCGCCCCGCTCTAGTCCTCGTTGGGTCAGCCTCTTCACCCAACGGGCCACGAGTAGGCCGATCACCACGACGGCCATAGCCCCGAACACCCGAGGCGCCCAGGAGGCGATGACCGTGGACGCATTCATGAGCAGGGCGTCGAAATCGAGCATGAAGATCCCCTTCTACGGTAGCGCGCGAGTGACGTCGGAAGCTGTTCAGGAACGCTCCGTCACGCCAGCCGACGGGAGAGCCTTGCTGCAAGGCTCAACTTGCGAGGATCCGCCAGAGCTGAGCCACCAGGAAGCACACGACGAGCCCCATGGCCACGGGCATGAGCGTCGCCACCGTGGTCCACCTGGCGCTCCGTGTCTCCTTGTAGATGGTGTAGATGGTCGTCGAGCACGGATTATGGAGCAGGCTGAACAGCATGAGGTTCACCGCAGTGAGGAGCGTCCACCCCGCTGACCGGAGGAGCTCGCCGGTCTCGTCCACAGACTCCAGCTCGAACATCACACCCGCCCCAGCGCCACCGTCCATGCCCCCGGTGAGAACGGTGAGCATCAAGACCGTGGGGATGACGATCTCGTTGGCCGGAATGGCCACCACGTACGCCAGCATGATGACGCCGTTCAGCCCGATGAGCATCCCGAACGGATCCAGGGCGTCCACCACGTGCGCTGCCAGGCTCGCCTCACCCACCGGGATGTTCGAGATGAGCCATATCACCGCTCCTGCGGGCACAGCGAAGAGGACTGCCCGCCACAGCACGATGAGCGTCCGGTCGATGATCGACGTGTACAGCGTCTGCAGGATGCGCGGCGGACGATACGGAGGTAGCTCGAGGCTGAAGCTCGAAGCCTCGCCCCGGAGCACCGTCCGGGACAGCAGCCAAGATGACACGAACATCATGACGATGCCGAACAGGGCGATGCCCACGACTGCGGCGGCACTCACTACGCCGCCCAGGACCCCCGGCGCCAGCGCCCCGATGAAGATCGTGGCAATGAGAATCTGAGTGGGCCAACGGCCGTTGCAGAGCGAGAAATTGTTGGTGATGATCGCAATGAGCCGCTCTCGAGGGCTGTCGATGACCCGCGTAGAAACGACCCCCGCCGCGTTGCAGCCGAAGCCCATGCACATGGTGAGCGCCTGCTTCCCGTGTGCCCCGGCCCTCCGAAAGAGGGCATCGAGATTGAACGCGACTCTCGGCAGGTAACCGAAGTCCTCCAGCAAGGTGAAGAGGGGGAAGAAGATCGCCATGGGCGGCAGCATGACGCTGACGACCCAGGCGGTGGACAGATACACACCGTCGATGATGAAGCCGTCCAGCCACCACGGAAGCCCGGCGGCGGACGCCAACCCCTTCAGCCAAGGGTGCACCGTGTCCAGGAGCAGCGAGGCAAGCATGGCCGAAGGCACGTTGGCTCCCGCGATGGTCAGCCAGAAGACGACGGCCAGGATTCCCAGCATAAGAGGGAATCCCCACAACCGGCTGGTGAGCAGCCGATCGAGCTTACGGTCGAAGGCGAACCCGGCCTTCTTGAGTCCTCCGAGACGAACCCGGCTCGTGATCTCCTCGGCGGCCCGGTAGGCCCGCTCCGTCACGCGGTCGTGAAAGTCCGCGGGAAGCTCCCAACGGAGGCGGCTGGCTGTCTCGAGAATTCGGTTCCGCTGAAGCTCCGGCGGCGCGGTTCTGATCTGCCCGTCCCCGCCGGGACCCACCTCGCCCAGCTCTCCAGAGTGGACAGCCTCGCGCACCGCCTCGTCCGCGTTGAGCAGCCGGAGCGAAACCCACCGGGTGTTCGGAAGACCGGGGTAGGCCTCTTCAAGAACCTGGCTGAGCTCGGCCACGGCTCCCTCGACCGACGAACCCTGGCTACCGAGGCGGAAGGGCCGGCTCCGGCGGCGGCCCGTGGCCACCGCGTGCGCCGCGTCCAGGAGCTCGTCCACACCGACCCCTTCGCGGGCGATGCCCGCGACCACCGGCACCCCGAGCTCGGCCTCGAACTTCGACACATCCACGCCGATGCCGTGGCGGCGCGCCTCGTCCATGAGATTGAGAAAGACGACGACCCGGTCCGTGATCTCCAGAATCTGGATGACCAGGTTGAGGTTCCGCTCCAGCCGCGTTGCGTCCACGACCACCACCGTCACGTCTGGACGACCGAACAGGATGAAGTCACGGGCGACCTCCTCGTCGACGCTCCCAGCCTGCAACGAGTAGGTGCCGGGCAGATCCACCACCTTCACCCGGCTGCCCTCGTGGGCGAACGCTCCCTCGGCGCGCACCACGGTCTTCCCTGGCCAGTTCCCCGTGTGCTGCCGGAGGCCGGTGAGTTGGTTGAACACCGTGCTCTTGCCCACGTTGGGGTTCCCGGCAAGCGCGACCAGGTAGTCCCATCGGTCCGGACTGAGTCCCAGCCGAACGAGGCTCCGCCTACGGTGGTGCTCGGCGGTGGTGCTCACGCCACGTCCTCCATGTCCGTCGCTTCCGCCTGCTCGATACGGATCCATCCGGCCTGCTCGGCGCGGAGGGCAACGAGCGCGTCCCTGATCCGGTAAGCAACGGGATCACCGAACGCGCTAGGTAGCTCGGCAGTAACCTCCGCCCCCCGCACGACCCCGAGGTCGAGGAGGCGTCTCCTCTGTGTGCCGCGGCACGCTGGAGACAGCTCGGCCACCACGCCTGTCTCGCCGGGCTTCAGGTCCCGCACCGTACGAACAGGCCGGTTCACGTCGACTCCGGATCCCAGCGACCGGATGGTCACGTTCCTCGCCGTGAGCGCCGGAAGCGTCCAGGCACGCCCGTCCATACGTATGCGCACCGCGCTGGGCGACCGATCCACCACCTCCAGGCGTGCCCCCAAAGTCAACCCGCCCTCCAGGAGGGCCTGGTAGATCTCCCGGGGCTCGTCCTCGAGGTGCACGATCTCCACCGCCGTTCCCGGCTCAGCCGAGGCAAGGGTGTCGGCTGCCACCGATGGAACATCCCCAGACGCCGTAGGGATCGGGTCCCCGTGTGGATCCCAGCGCGGATGGCCGAGCCGCGCAGCCAGCCGATCCGTCTCCTCCGGAGAGAGGGTATGCTCCACCCGCTCCGCTTCGGCGTGCCACTCGCTGGGAGGGACGCTGGTGCGATCTGCGAGATATGCCTCCCAGAGCCGGTGGCTCCGTACGAGTTGCAGGGCCGAGGTCCGACCCTGTTCTGTGAGCACCAGCCCCTCGAGCGCCGAGCGCACCAGCTCCATCTCGGTGAGGTTCTCCAGGAGGGCGGCCGCCTTCCCTGTGGAGATCCCGAGCTGGCCGGCCACGCTCTCGAGCGAGCAAGCCCGACCCACGCTCTCACACGTATACACGTGCTTCAGCGCGTCCTCCAAGAGCACGCGCTCGCTCGAGCGAGCGAGCCGGGCCAAGCGGGCGACGACCCCCTTCTCGGGCCAAGCCAGCACGGCCGTGACGCCGAGGAGAACACCGAAGAGGAGGAGCGCGAGAACCGGGTCCGTCATGTACGGATTCCAACCCTTGTTTTAGGCATACCTAAAACGTGCGTGCCAACTCGGAGGCTGTCAAGACGGAACCGCGAGCGGGCACGCTTGCCGTGGCCCCGCCTCAGGGCGAACATCGTGGCGCGCAACACGTCGAAAGCCCTCTCATTCCCCCACCGGCCTCTTCTTGAGCTACTTCCTGGCTGCACTGGTCGCGCCCGTCCTCGGCGCGCTCCTATACCGGACCCTCCACGGGCGGAATCGCGCGGTCCGCCTCGTGGACGGCTTCGTGTACGTCGCCGTTCCTGTACTCGTGGCCATCCAGGTGCTGCCAGAGGTCATCGAGGAGCGAGCCCCCTCCCTGCTTCTCTTCGTCGCCGCCGGAGCGTTCTTGCCGACCACCTTCGAGCTCGCCTCAAGGTCGCTGGCCCGGCACACCGACGATCTTGCCATTGTCGTCACGCTGCTCGGGCTCGTCGTCCACGAAGCGCTCGAGGGCGCGGCGCTGGCGCCAGTCGGCGGCCCCATCGAGCCAGCCTTCGCCGCGGCGGTCATCCTCCATCGTATCCCCGTCGGACTGATCCTGTGGTGGCTGGTACGCCCCCGGCATGGCATTCCCATGGCCTCGGCAGCGGTGGGCTCTCTCGTGCTCGCCACGCTCGCGGGCGGCCTCCTCGCCTCGCGGATCGCTCTGCCCGCTGATGCCACGGGCCTCCATCTTTTCGAAGCCTTCGTGGCGGGAACGTTGCTTCACGTGGTGTTCCACCAGGGACGCCACGACCACACACACCACGACCCAGACCACATCCACTGAACTCGCGAGGGACTCTCATGCGCACACGCCTGCACATCGCCGCCCCCTTGATCGCCCTGGCCATTACCGCTCCACACCAGGCCAAGGCTCAGGCCGCGCCGACCCCCGGTCCGGTCATCGCCTCCCACGGGCCGGTTTTTCCCGTCTCGCCAGATTTCGATACGCCCTTGGACCTAGACTATCGAGTGGCCTTCGACATCGCCCAGACGGGAGGGACCGACGGCGTGAGCACGTCGCTGAATACCGTGGCGCGCTTTCTAAACATGCATGGCCGCGCCGGCGTCCCTGAAGCTCAGCTGGGCGCCGCGGTGGTGGTTCACGGCACGGCCGTGATGGATGTCCTCAGCGACGAGGCCTACCACGCCAGGGCTGGATCCACCAACCCGAACGGAACCCTGCTACGGGAGCTGCTCGACGCCGGAGTAAGGGTCGTCGTGTGCGGTCAGAGCGCCGCCTCGCGCGGATACAACGCATCCGAGCTCGCCGATGGGGTCGAGCTCGCACTCTCGGCCATGACGGCCTTCGTCGTGCTCCAGAACGAGGGGTATCTCGTAAACCCATGGTGAGAAGCTTTTTGTGAGAAGGCCCGCAACGCCGCGGCGCCGTCCTTCCCTTGCCAGGGGAGCCCGCCGGCCCTAATCTCACTGTCCCCGCCGAAAGAACGTCAGGCAGTCCTGCCGCGGCGTTTCCCAGTTGGTTTTGGAGTTACTCGCATGCGTGACGAAGGCAGGCGGGGCGCGTCTGTGCGTCCGTATCTGGGGGCTATCCAGCGGTCCCACAGAAGCCAATACTTTCCCCCGGCGGCAGGTCTTTACGACCCGGCGCAGGAGCACGACGCCTGTGGCATAGGCTTCGTCGCGAACATGCACGGCGCCAAGAGCCACGAGATCGTGGACCAGGCCCTCCAGATCCTGCTGAACCTCGACCACCGCGGCGCAGTGGGTGCCGACCCGACCATGGGCGACGGGGCGGGCATCCTCATCCAAACCCCCCACGACCTCCTGGCCCAGGTGGCACCCGAAGCCGGCATCGAGCTCCCCGCGTTCGGGAGCTACGCCGCCGCGAACGTGTTCCTCCCCCGTGACGCGTCCTTACGCCGCCGGTGCGAGGAGATTCTCGAGCAGCGGGTGGCCGCCGAGGGGCAGGAGGTCCTCGGGTGGCGCGAGGTTCCGTTGAACCCCGAGGTGCTCAGCGACACCGTGAGAGCCACGGAGCCGGTCATCCGGCAGCTCTTCGTGGGACGGGGCGCAGGATTCGAAGGAGACCAGGACGCCTTCGATCGGAAGCTCTTCGTGATCCGGCGAAGCGCGGAGCTCGAGGCCGCCAACATCGAGGCCGAGGCGGCATGCGATTTCTACGTCTGCACCCTGTCCACCCGGGTGCTCGGCTACAAGGGCATGCTTCTGGCCGAAGACGTGGGTCCGTACTACGAGGACCTCGGCGATCCAAGGCTCACCACGGCTCTGGCCCTGGTCCATCAGCGGTTCTCCACCAACACGTTCCCCAGCTGGAGCCTGGCTCAACCGTTCCGCATGATCTGCCACAACGGCGAGATCAACACGCTCCGGGGGAACCTCAACTGGATGAACGCCCGGCGTGCAGCCATGCGCTCCACGGTGCTGGGCGCCGACCTCGAGAAGCTTTGGCCGCTTGTCCCCGAGGGCCAGTCGGACTCGGCCAGCCTGGACAACGCCCTGGAGCTCCTGGTCCGCGGTGGCTATTCGCTGGCCCAGGCCATGATGATGCTGATCCCGGAAGCGTGGGAGCACAACAAGCTCATGGACCCGAAGCGGCGTGCGTTCTACGAATACCACGCCGCTCTCATGGAGCCCTGGGACGGTCCGGCTTCCATCGCCTTCACCGACGGTCGCCAGGTCGGAGCCACGCTGGACCGAAACGGCCTCCGCCCGTCGCGCTACGTCGTGACGGAGGATGGCTTGGTGATCCTCGCGTCGGAGACGGGCGTCCTGCCCATCCCCGAGGAAAAGATCGTCAAGAAGTGGCGTCTCCAGCCGGGCCGCATGCTCCTCATCGACACGGAGCAAGGGCGAATCATCGACGACGAGGAGATCAAGGAGGAGTTGGCCTCGGAGCATCCCTATCAGGAGATCCTGGATCGTACACAGCTCTTCGTGGAGAACCTTCCGGGATGCGCACCCGAGCATCCACCGGTGCAGGCGCCACTCCTGGACCGACAGCAAGCATTCGGCTACACCCAGGAGGCTCTGAAGCTGCTGCTGGCACCCATGGCCTCAGAGGGATATGAGGCCACGGGATCCATGGGCAACGACACGCCCATCGCCGCGATGTCCGATCGCCCGAAGCTGCTCTTCAGCTACTTCCGTCAACGATTCGCGCAGGTGACCAATCCGCCCATCGATTCGATCCGGGAGTCGATGGTCATGAGCCTGGTCTCGATGATCGGGCCACGGCCGAACCTTCTGGAGCTGGACGACGTCGAGTCCCACATGCGTCTCGAGTCCGACCAGCCCATCCTGGCCAACACCGACCTCGACAAGATCCGGTGTATCGCCAAGTTCGCCGGCGGACGGTTCAAGGCGGTGACGTTGGACACCACCTACCCGGTCGAGGACGGCCCCGAGGGCATGGAGACCGCGCTCGACGCGCTCTGCGAGCGCGCCGAGCAGGCCGTATCCGATGGCGACAACATCATCGTCCTTTCCGACCGCAGACTCTCGCCCGACCGCGTGGCCATCCCCTCGGTCCTGGCCACGGGCGCGGTCCACCACCACCTCATCCGGCAGGGGCTGCGCACCCTCGTGGGGCTGGTGGTGGAAACGGGCGAAGCGCACGAGGTGCATCACCTGGCCGTTCTGGGTGGCTACGGCGCCGAAGGGATCAATCCCTACCTGGTTTTCGAAACCCTCACGGACATGGTCGAGCACGGTGAGCTGCCCGACCACGTGGACGTCGAGACGGCGCATGAAAACTACGTGAAGGCAGCGGGAAAGGGTCTGCTCAAGGTGATGTCCAAGATGGGCATTTCCACCTTCCAGTCGTATTGCGGCGCTCAGATCTTCGACGCGCTCGGGCTACGGAAGGAGTTCGTGGACAGGTTCTTCTTCGGGACGCCAACAGCCATCGAGGGCATCGGCTTGACCGAGGTGGCGGAAGAGACCTGCCGCCGTCACCGAGAAGCCTTCGGGGCCTCGCCGGTCCTGGAGCACGCCCTCGATCCAGGAGGCGAGCACCAGTTCCGAATTCGGGGAGAGCGCCATTACTGGAACCCCGAGTCCATCGCCTCCCTCCAGCACGCGGTGCGGGGGAACGCGCTGGATCGCTACCGCGACTACGCCCGCATCATCAACGACCAGTCCGAGCGGCTCATGACGCCGCGCGGGCTCTTCGAGCTGCGTGTCGCCGACGAACCTGTTCCGCTCGAGGAAGTGGAATCCGCCGAGGAGATCGTGAAGCGGTTCTCCACCGGAGCGATGTCGTTCGGCTCCATTTCCAGGGAGGCGCACACTACCCTGGCGATCGCCATGAACCGCATGGGCGGGAAGTCGAACAGTGGCGAGGGCGGAGAGGAGCCGGACCGGTTCGCGCCGTTGGAGTCCGGGGACTCGATGAACTCGGCCATCAAGCAGGTCGCATCCGGACGCTTCGGGGTCACGACCGAGTACCTGATGAACGCCGATGTCATGCAGATCAAGATCGCCCAGGGTGCCAAGCCCGGAGAAGGCGGGCAGCTGCCGGGCTTCAAGGTGGACGAGACCATCGCGAAGGTGCGCCACTCGACCCCAGGCGTGCCGCTCATCTCACCTCCCCCGCACCACGACATCTATTCCATCGAAGACCTGGCGCAGCTCATCTTCGACCTGAAGAACGTGAACCCCGAAGCGCTCGTCAGCGTGAAGCTGGTCTCCGAGATCGGGGTGGGCACCGTCGCGGCCGGGGTCTCCAAGGCGCACTCGGACCGTGTCACGATCGCCGGGCACGACGGCGGCACTGGGGCGAGCCCCCGGACATCGATCTACCACGCCGGATCGCCATGGGAGATCGGCCTCGCGGAGACCCAGCAGACCCTGGTCATGAACCGGCTGCGGGGCCGGATCGCTGTCCAGGTGGACGGCGGACTCCGTACGGGGCGCGACGTGGTTATCGGCGCCCTGCTCGGCGCCGACGAGTTCGGCTTCTCGACAGCCCCGCTCATCGCCGCCGGGTGCATCATGATGCGCAAGTGCCATCTGAACACCTGTCCGGTCGGCATCGCCACGCAGAATGCCGACCTCAGAAAGCGGTTCACCGGCCTGCCGGAGCACGTCATCAACTTCTTCTTCTTCCTTGCGGAAGAGGTGCGAGAGCTCATGGCGGAGCTCGGCTTTCGCACGTTCGAGGAGATGGTCGGACGTTCCGATCGACTAGACACCCGCCGTACCGTGGAGCACTACAAGGCTCACGGCATCGACCTGACCAGGCTGCTGGCGCGACCCGAGGTCGAGGACGGGGTCGCCATCCACCATGCCGAGGAGCAAGCGCACGACGTTCACCGCGTGCTGGACCGCACGCTCATCGCGGAGGCAGCGCCGGCTCTTGAGCATGGCAAGGCGGTGCTCCTCGAGCACGAGATCCGAAACACTGACCGGACCACGGGTGCCATGCTCTCGGGACGGGTCGCGCGCCGCTACGGTCACGCCGGGCTGCCCGACCACACCATCCATGTGAAGCTCAAGGGCAACGCCGGCCAGAGCTTCGGCGCCTGGCTCGCGCACGGTGTCACGCTCGAGCTGGAAGGCGACGCGAACGATTACGTCGGCAAGGGTCTGTCCGGCGGCAGAATCATGGTCTACCCGGCATCGGAGGGCCGCATCGTGCCCGAAGAGAGCATGATCGTCGGGAACGTCGTGCTGTATGGCGCCATCTCCGGTGAAGCTTACTTCCGAGGCATCGCCGCGGAGCGCTTCGCCGTACGCAACTCCGGCGGCTGGGCCGTGGTGGAAGGGGTGGGTGACCACGGCTGCGAGTACATGACCGGCGGTGTAGTGGTGGTGCTCGGATCCACCGGGCGGAATTTCGCCGCGGGTATGTCGGGCGGCATCGCGTACGTGCTTGACGAGGAGGGTGATTTCGGTCTCAGGGTGAATCCCGAGATGGTGGAGTTGGAGCGCTTGGAAGACACCCGCTCGGACGAAGCCCGCACAGCCGACGCCCGGGAGAGCGCGAACCTCTCTGAAGTTTCGCGGAACATGCTCGGGCAGGACGTGTCACGGCTCTATCGACTCGTGGCCCGTCATGCTCGCTTCACCGGAAGCGCACGCGCCAAAGACATCCTGGACCGATGGGATGAGGTGTTGCCCAACTTTGTGAAAGTCATGCCCACCGACTACCGCCGGGCGCTCACGCAGATGGCCGGTGAGACTCGGGCCAAAAGGGATGCGGAGATCAGAATCAAGCGCGCGCGCAACCCCGCCGTGGAGAGTATGCACAATGGGTAAGGTCACGGGATTCCTCGAGATCGCCGGCAAGCGGCCACCGTATCGGCCGGTCGAGGAGCGCGTCCGCCACTTCAAGGAGTTCGTCGAACCGCTTCCGGTCGAGGAAATCGCCTTACAGGGCGCACGGTGCATGGACTGCGGCATCCCGTTCTGCCATGAGGGATGCCCTGTGAACAACATCATCCCGGACTGGAACGACCTGGTCTATCGGGACCGCTGGCGGGAGGCCATCGAGGTCCTGCACTCCACCAACAACTTCCCCGAGTTCACAGGACGGATCTGTCCGGCTCCGTGCGAGGCGTCGTGCACGCTGAACATCGTGGACGACCCGGTGACCATCAAATCCATCGAGTGCGCCATCATCGATCGGGCTTGGGACGAGGGATGGGTACGTCCGCAGATCGCCGAAAGACGTACCGGGCGCACGGTCGCCGTGGTGGGCTCGGGCCCCGCGGGCCTGGCGTGCGCTCAGCAGCTCGCCAGAGCTGGTCACGACGTCACGGTTTTCGAGAAGAACGCGCAGGTGGGTGGCCTGCTCCGCTACGGCATTCCCGACTTCAAGATGGAGAAGCACCACATCGAGCGCCGCGCTGAGCAGATGGAGGCCGAGGGGGTGGTCTTCACCACAGGCGTGGAGATCGGCAGGGACATGGCTGTGAAGACGCTGATGACCGAGTTCGACGCGGTGGCGCTGGCGGGTGGCTCGGAGCACCCGAGGGACCTGGAGGTCCCCGGGCGAGACCTCGACGGCGTCCACTTCGCTATGGACTTCCTCACCCAGCAGAACCGGCGCGTAGGCGGGGAGTCGGTCGACGCCGAGGACATCCTGGCCACGGACAAGCACGTGGTGGTCATCGGCGGCGGCGATACCGGCTCCGACTGCATCGGCAC
This sequence comes from Gemmatimonadota bacterium, assembly GCA_039587535.1. Lineage (GTDB taxonomy): Bacteria > Gemmatimonadota > Gemmatimonadetes > Longimicrobiales > Gaopeijiaceae > JAWLHJ01. Next base: position 45,140 of record JBDHIF010000006.1, on the reverse strand, counting down.
CTCGTGGCGCCAGGGGGCCAAGTCGGTGACCCAGCTCGAGATCATGCCCAAGCCCCCGCAGAAGGAGGACAAGGGCACGACGTGGCCGGAATGGCCCCTGAGGCTTCGGACGTCCTCCTCGCAGGAGGAAGGCGGAGATCGGGATTGGAGTGTCGCCACGGAGCGTTTTTCCGGTGAGGACGGCCGTGTCACGACGCTCCACGCCGTGAGGCTCACGCCCAAGATGCAGCGCATCGAAGGAACCGAGTTCGAGATCGACGCCGACCTCGTGCTCCTGGCCATGGGCTTCGTGCACCCGGTTCACGAAGGGATGCTGGACGCTCTGGGTGTCGAATACGATCGAAGGGGGAACGTGGCTGCAGACACCCGGGAGTACCGGACGTCGCTGGACAAGGTTTTCACAGCCGGCGACATGCGTCGGGGACAGTCCCTCGTCGTGTGGGCCATTCGCGAGGGACGCCAATGTGCCCGCGCCGTGGACGCCTACCTGATGGGTGCGAGCGACCTTCCGCGGTAAGGAGCGCCCGGAAGGAAGGCGCACCGGTCCCAGCGTCGAGTCCGGTGCGCCCCCCTGGGAGCCGCCTAGGGTCCCAGCGCGTCGAGTCCGGCGCGGTCCAAGAGCACGCCGTCCAACACCACTGCCTCCACTGAGCGCGTGTTGCTGATATCGTCCAACGGGTTCCCGCCGAGGAGCACCAGATCGGCCACTCGACCGGCCTCCACGGTTCCCATCTCCTGCTCCAACCCGAAGAACCGGGCGGGAGTCACCGTGGCGGCCCGAAGGGCCTCGGCCGGATCGAGTCCCGCCCGTACGAGCATCTCCAGCTCGCTGTGTAGGCTGTACCCCGGAATGGCATACCCGATAGGAGTATCGGTGCCCGCGCCGAACGGAACGCCTGCCTCGTGTAGCATCCCGGTCATCTCGAGGCTCCAACGGCCGTGCGTCGCGTCGCGGATCGGACCGTCGGGCGCGTCAGCCGCCGCCTGACGCCAGGGCTCGGCGGCTTCCGCAGGGAGCCGATCCAAGGCCTCCGGCCATCCCTCACGCTCGAACGGCGAGACGATGCCCATGCTGTTGAGACGCAGCGTGGGGACCTGGATGGTCTCCCGTAGCGCTTCGGCCAATTCAGTGCATCGCTCGTCGTCCTGGCTCTCGATGGAGGGTATCCGGTGCATGGCGTGCAATCGGCTTCGGAGCGCCGCCCCAGCGGGGTCGTCGTGCGCCTCCAGGATCGATCGGCGCTCCGTTAGCATGGCCTCGGCATCGGCGGCGCAGTCCATTTCCAGATTCCTCAGGTGCTCCAGCGAGTTCACCTGCGGGCCTACCTCCCGCGCGGGAAGTGACAGGGGAACGTGGCCGTCTATGGGAAGCCCCAGCACGCCCGCCTCCTCCACCAAAGCGTCGAAGACCTCGGGGGACACCAGTTCGTAGATCTTGATGAAGTCCACTCCGGCGTCGGCCAGCCGCCTCACGTTGGCACGGGCGGTCTCTGGATCCGGGTTCGCAATCCCCAAGAGGGGGTTGTTGATCCCGTCGTACACCACCGCCGCGCCGTCCAGAAGCGGGCCTGCGAAGAAGACCCTCGGGGCGGGAGCGGAGCCCGACCGCATCGCTTCGACGACGGGCGTCACAGCCTCCAGGGGCCCACCCGTGTCTCGCACGCTGGTGACCCCGTGCTGAAGGAAGAGTGCAGGCATGGCGTCGGTGAAGGACGCGTCGTAGGCAAGGTGGATGTGGAAGTCCCAGAGGCCCGGAATGAGGAACCGGTCCGTCCCGTCCACCACCTGGGCAGCGTCCTGCGTCGCTCCAGCCTCCTCCACCCGGACGATGCGCCCGTCGTCTACCACCACCGTCCGTCCGGGGACCGCCCCTTGGACCGCGTCCACCACGGTGACGTTCTCGATGAGCAGGTCCGGCGGTGACTCCGCCGGCGCGCAAGCCACGGCGATGAGACCCACGAGGGTCGTGAGAAGATGGGTACGACGCATGAGCAGCTCCTGTCTTTCGGGACACCCGACTCCACCGCGAGGCTAGGCCCCCGGCCCGGTCGCAGCAACCCGGGGCCTGCCTTCGGCGCTCGTCTCCCGCCGGAGTGCCCAACTCGCTCGCCTCGCGCCGCACGTTGCGCGGAGACCGAAGGTACTCGACACTGTCCCCGCGCCCGTCCGGTCGCGGACTGGGAGGCACGCATCGCAGGATCGGCACAGGTCAGGAGGAAGTATGGAGGAGAACCGGAAGGTATCGAGGCGTCACTTCGTCGGAGGCGCGGCCGCCGCCCTCGGCGCCCTCGGTCTCTCGCCCGGGAGCCTGGTGTCGCAACCGACGGCCAGCCGGCGGCCGGGAGCGGCACCCCTTCGTTCCGCCCTGGCACAGGAGCGGGACGAGTACGATTCCCTCGTGAAGATCAACTTCAACGAGAACCCCTATGGGCCCTCGGAGAAGGTCATGGAGGCCATGAACTACGCGTTCAAGTACTCCATGCGGTATGGATATCCCGACGGCGGAATCAGACAGGCGATCGCCGACCACCACGGTGTGGGGCGCGAGAACGTACTCCTTGGCGCCGGCTCCGGAGAGATCCTCGAAGTCGTGGGGCTCACTTATCTCGACCACTCGAAGATGGTCGTGGGGGTAGAGCCGTCGTACGGCTCGGTGTACTCCCACGCGAGCGGCATCGACGCGGAGTCGCTGCTTCTCCCTCTCGAGCCCGACTATACCCAGAACATCGGCCGCATGATCGACGCCACGAACCGGAATGCCCGGGACGTGGGCTTCATCTATCTCTGCAACCCCAACAACCCCACGGGGCTCCCGGTGAGCGCCGACGAGGTGCGGGCGTTGCTGGACGGGATCCCCGAGGACATGCCGGTGCTCATCGACGAGGCATACCATCACTTCGTCGAGGATGACCGCTACGCCACGTCCATTCCGTACGTGCTGGAGGGCCGCCCGGTCATCGTGGCGCGCACCTTCTCCAAGATCTACGGCATGGCGGCCATGCGACTCGGGTATGCTATCGCGCCGCCGGACATGATCCGCCGTATGTCGGCGTTCAGCACGGGAAGCACCAACGCCCTGGTGAAGTGGGGTGGTGCGGCGGCGCTGGTGGACACCGAGTCCGAGCAGTGGGTGAGGGAGACGACCCTCAGACTCCGGAAGCGCACGACCGCCCAACTGGAGGAATTCGGATACGAGGTCATACCCTCGGACACCAACTTCTTCATGGTGAACATGCGCCGGCCGGTTCAGGAGGTGTCCCGAGCGTTCCGTGAGCGGGACATCCTGGTGGGCCGGCCGTTCCCGCCCATGCTGGAGCACCTCCGGGTGTCGGTGGGCACGGAGGCGGAGATGGACGCATTCCTGGAGGCCTTCGAGGACCTCTTCGTGTCCAGAACCTCTTCGCGGTCGGGACGCTAGGCCGTCTGGACGAAGACGGCGCCCTCGTCCGCCGTCCTCGAGAGTGTACGGAAGTGCGGACCTATAAGGGCTCAACTCGGTAGATGCTGGGGCCCCTGCGGTTTCGGGGGGGTCGACGTTGTACGACATGGGATCTGACCCCGGCGACGAGCGCCGAGGGCGGAGTTGTTCAAGACGATACGAGAGGTCATCGATGATGGGGATGGGACGTTGTGTTTGGCTCGCGCTAGCCGCGATCACTCTGGCGGCGCCGCTGAACGCACAGTCGTTCGGGAACTCGGTCACCGCGGGCGAAGGCGAGGTATTCGTCGGCGAGCCCACTCACGAGATCCGGCCGGGTCTCCTCTACGTGTTCCGGCCCGACGGCTCGGGTGACTGGACACAGGCGCAGAGGCTCGAAGCTTCGGATGGCACCCCGGGCGACCGGTTCGGTATCCGGTCGTATTTCCACGGCGACGAGCTTTACGTCTCGGCTACCCGGAGCGACGGCGGCACCGGAGCCGTCTACCATTTCCGCAAGGACGGCGACGATTGGGTCGAAGCGGCCAAGCTGGTGACAGACGACCGATCTCCGGCCGACAGCTTGGGCAGCGGCCTCGCGGTGCAGGACGATTGGGCCATGATCGGCACCATCGGGCAGAATGGCGGGCGTGGAGCAGTCTACGCCTTCCGCCGCGACGGGGACGGATGGGTCCAGCACTCCAAGCTCGCTCCTGGCGACCTTCAGGCGGAGGACCGTTTCGGGAGCAACATCGCCCTCTACGGCGATTGGGCTCTGGTCGGCGCACCCCAGCGGGCGAACCAGCAGGGTGCCGTCTACGCCTTCCAATATGATGCGGCCAGTGACGCATGGCAGTCGCGCGGCCTTCTTCAGGCCCCGGGGCTCCAGCCTCGGACCGCCATGGGAAGCGACCTCGCGCTTCAGGGTGACATAGCGCTCGTGTCTGCCCCCGGCTTCCTGCAGGGGATGGGCATGGTGTTCTCCTATACGCTCACCGACGGCGCCTGGCAGCTGGTGGCCATGCTCTCACCATTCCAAATGGAGCCCGGTGGACAATTCGGCTCCTCCCTCAGCTTCGACGGTGTCACTGCCCTCATCGGAGCGCCGGGCGCGTCCAGCGGCGCTGGCCGGGTCTACGCGTTCGAGCGCGGAGCCGATGGCGGCGACTGGACCGAGGCGCGCCGCCTGAGTCCGGACGGGCTGACCACACAGTCCTTCTTCTCCGCCACGGTGGATCAGGCGGGAGGGATCGCCGTGGCCGCCGCCCTGGGTGAGGACTACCAGGCCGGAGCGGCTTACGTCATGGAACGCTCCGGAGGGAGCTGGGAGACGGCCAGTCGCGTCACCGGAGACGTCATTGGCATGGATGCCGTGATGGGTGACGAAGTCCAGTGCTCCGAGGACGGCGACGCCGCCGGCTTCGAATGCTCGTCGGTGGACCTGATGTCCTTTCTACCGCTGGGCGACATGGGCGCCGGTCGCGGCGTCATTGCGAACGACGTCTGGGGCTGGGCGGATTCCGAGACGGGTCGAGAGATCGCTCTGGTGGGCATGACGAACCAGACCGTGTTCGTGGATATCACGAACCCCGGCAATCCGGTCTACCTGGGCAGACTCCCGAAGACGCCTGAGGCCAACGGGGCCGTGTGGCGGGACATGAAGGTGTACGAGGACCACATGTACGTCGTCTCCGACGGCGCGGGACCGCACGGCATGCAGGTTTTCGACCTGACCCGCCTCCGGGGCCTGGACGGGTCGAACCCACCCACCTTCGAGCCCGACGCACTGTACGACCGCATCAACAGCGCGCACAACATCGTGATCAACGAGGAGACGGGCTTCGCCTACGCCGTCGGCGCCAGCGCCGGCGGCGAGACGTGCGGCGGCGGGCTCCACATGATCGACATACGTCAGCCGGACAATCCCCAGTTCGCGGGCTGCTTCCAGGACACGTCCACCGGCCGGCAGCGCACCGGATACTCGCACGACGCGCAATGCATCGTGTACCGGGGCCCGGACGAGGAGCACCAGGGCAAGGAGATCTGCTTCGGCTCGAACGAGACTGCGCTCTCCATCGCTGACGTCAGTGACAAGGCGAATCCCGTGCCCCTCTCCACTGCTACGTATCCAAACGTGGCGTACTCGCACCAGGGCTGGGTCTCGGAGGACCACGCGTGGTTCTTCATGAACGACGAGCTCGACGAGACCGGTGGTGGCGTGTCCAACACCCGCACGTTGGTCTGGGACATCTCCGACCTCGACGACCCCATCTTGGCCAACGAGTACTTCCACGAGACCCGGGCCGTCGATCACAACCTGTACGTGCTCGGGAACACGATGTACCAGTCGAACTACACAAGCGGGCTTCGCGTCCTCGACGTGTCGGATCCGGCGAACCCGCAGCCGGTTGGACACTTCGACACGGTGCCGTATGGTGGCGATCAGCCCCAGATGGACGGCTCCTGGTCCAACTACCCGTACTTCGAGAGCGGCGTTGTCGTGGTGACGAGCCAGCGCGAAGGACTGTTCGTGGTGCGGTACCGGCCGCGCTCGGTCTCCTGACGAGGCCGGCGTGACCGAGTCCCTGCGCAGGGGGCACCGCAGCATGTCGGGAGGAGTGTCGCCGTTCGCGGCGATGCTCCTCTCGTCGCTCGTGGTGGCCGGTGGGTGTGCTTCCGGCCCGGGTCCCGGAGCCCCGGGTGGTGCCACCGGCACGACGGAGTCGTACACACCCGATGTCGCCCCATTCCCGGTCGTAGGGGAAGACGGCCGACCCTACGAGCATGCGTTCCTGGGCGGATACAACCTCCCCCGCCCCCAACTCGTGGATATCGACGGCGACGGGGACCTGGACCTGTTCATCCAGGAAGAGTCGGGAAGGGTCCAGTTTTTCGAACATGTGGCAGGCGGGTCGCCCACCTTCCAATGGCGCACTGACCACTACGGAGACATCGACGTCGGCGAGTGGTTCCGCTTCGTCGACTGGGACGGGGACGACGCCCCCGATCTGCTGACCGAGCTCCCGTACAGCTACGTCCGGTATCACCGGAACGTGGGCACGGCCACCGCCGCGCGCTTCGAGGCGGCCCCAGACACGCTCCGCGACACCTCGGGACAGCCCATCTTCTCTGACCGGCAGAACATCCCGAACGCCATCGACGTGGACTGCAACGGGCGCATGGATCTCATGATCGGGCGTCTCACCGGAACCATCACGCGCTACCAGGAAGCCGGCGTCGACGCACAGGGCCTCCCGCGATTCGAGCTGGTTACGGACCGCTTCGAGGACATCGAGATCGTGGCGCAGTTCGGCAGCCTCCACGGCGCCAACACCATGGCGTTCGGAGACATCGACGGTGATGGCGACGAGGACCTCTTCTGGGGCGACTTCTTCGAGGCCGGCGTGCTCCTCCTCGAGAATTCCGGCACCTGCCAGTCTCCGTCGTATCGGGGAGCCCCGCAGCCCTTCCCGCTGGGCGCCCCTCTCCTCACCAGTGGGTACAACGCCCCTACGGTGGGAGACGTGGACGGCGACGGGCTCCCGGACCTGGTCGTGGGAGTCCTCGGAGGTGCGTTCAACCCGAACTCCACCAGCATCGACAACCTCCATCACCTGCGTCAGCGCGCCGACGGCACCTTCGACCACGTCACCTCACGACTCGTGTCGATGATCGACGTAGGTAGCGAGAGCATGCCGGTGCTCTTCGATCTGGATGCGGACGGGGATCTGGACCTCCTAGTGGGCAACAAGATCGACCAGGACGATACGCAGAACGGCAGCCTTACCGTATTCGAGAACGTGGGCTCCGCCGGGAGCCCCAGCTTCCGGCACGCCGGCACCCTGGACGTAGGTGGTGGCTTCCATCCGGCGCCGGCGTTCGGCGACCTGGACGGCGACGGCATTCCTGACATGGTCCTGGGAACGTGGTCGGACGAGGTCCGCCTCCTGCGCGGAGACGGAAGTGGCGGATTCGCGGTGGTGGATTCCGTCGTGGCCCAGATTCCCCGGGGCAGGAACACCACGCCCGCGCTGGGCGACCTGGACGGAGACGGTGATCTGGACCTGCTGGTCGGGGAGAGCTCCGGCACCGTCAACCACTTCGAGAATGTCGGCACAACACTTGAGCCTCGCTTCGAGCTCGTGACTGAGACCTTCGCCGACATCGAGGTTGGCCGCAGGAGCGCGCCGCTCCTCCACGATCTCGACGGTGACGGCCTCCCAGACCTGTTGGTAGGCTCGGAGGAGGACGGGGTCCAGGTGTACCGCAACGTCGGGACCCGAACGATGTCCGACTTCGTGGCGGATGGCAGGCTCCCCGTGCCCGTGGAAGGCCTCGCCACCCCCACGATCGGAGATCTGGACGGCGACGGGTTCGACGACCTCGTTCTCGGCGGGATCGGCGGAGGCCTCGTGTTCTATCGAGGCGGGCGTTGAGCCCACGAGGAAATCGGCCCGACACCGATCTCACCCTCGGGTTCGTCGACGCCGGCCGCCTGGGCGGAAGCCTCGCCGAAGCGCTCCACCAGATGGGCCACAGAGTGGTAGCCCTGAGTCGGCGAGACCCGGGGCAGGCCGACGCGCTGGCTCGGCGCCTGGGGGACGATGTCGTCGGCACCACCGACCCACAGGCCGTCGTGACCGCCGCCAACGTCGTCTTCATCACCTCGATCGATGATCTTCTGGCTCAACGTGCAACGGAGCTGACATTCCGCGAGAGCCAATGGGTTCTGCACTGCTCAGGTGCCACCTCGGTCTCGGTCCTGGCTCCCGCTCGGAGGGCGGGTGCCTCAACCGGTGGGTTCCACCCGCTCCAGACATTCCCCGACGACCGAGGCGCAGCGCGGTTCACCGGCGTGACATTCGGCGTAGAATCGGAGGAGGCCACCCTGCTCCGCTGGCTGCGGGAAACCGCATCAGGTCTGGGGGGGTGGTCGGTCACGCTGGACGACGAGTGTCGGCCACTGTACCACGCCAGCGCGGTCATGGCGGGGCCTATGGTCTCGGCCCTGATCGGGCTCGCTGCCGATCTATGGGGCTCGTTCGGCCAGAACCGGCACGACGCAGTCGCGGCGCTCGCTCCGCTCCTTCTCGGCACTGCCCATCACGTGCGCGACCTCGGTATTCCCGCTGCCATGACGGGGCCCTACGTTCGGGGCGATCAAGGTCCCGTGCGGGCGCACCTCGAAGCGCTCTCAGGCTGTGAACCCGACACTCTGAGGGCGTACGCCTCCCTGGCCATGGCGCAGCTTCCTATCGCCGCGGAGCGAGGCAACATTCCAGAGGATCGCATGCGCGAGCTTCGAGAGCTCCTGGAGGGAGCCCTGACCACGTATTCGAAAGGGTAGCCGTACGCCGCGCCCGACTGGCCCGTCGAGGGCCCCACTCCAGAGGGAAACCAGCTTGTCCCCGCAGAGAACTACGCTCCGTGACCTTCACGGGATGCTCGGCTCCGGAGAGCCCATCGCCATGGTCACGGCCTACGACTACACGTCCGCGCTGCTCGCCGATCGCGCCGGGATTCCGATGATCTTGGTGGGCGACAGCATGGCCCAGACCATGCTGGGCTTCGACGACACGCTCCCTGTCACCGTCGACGACATGGTGCGACATACGGCAGCTGTGGTACGCGGAGCCGAGCGGGCCTTCGTCGTCGCGGATATGCCCTTCATGAGCTACCAGGCGAGCGTATCCGATGCCCTTCGAAACGCCGGCCGCCTGCTCAAGGAGGGTGGGGCCCAGGCGGTGAAGCTGGAAGGGGGCATCGCGACCGTGGAAACGGTCCGGGCTTTGGCGGCAGCCGGCGTAGCGGTGATGGGGCACCTCGGGCTCACGCCTCAATCGGTTCATCAGCTCGGAGGATACGGTGTGCAGGGCAAGACGTCAGGAGCGGCCCGCGCCCTCGTGGACTCGGCGCTCGAGCTGGAGCGTGCCGGCGCCGTCGCACTCGTCCTCGAGCTCATCCCGGTGGAGCTCGCCCAGGAGGTCTCGGACCAGCTCACCATCCCGACGATCGGCATTGGCGCCGGTGGAGCCTGTGACGGTCAGGTCCAGGTCTGGCACGACCTTCTCGGCCTCTCGGTCGACTTCACGCCCCGCCATGCGGCCAAGTACGCCGAGGTGGGCGAGACCGTGCTGGACGCGCTGCGTCAGTGGGCAGACGATGTTCGTCAGCGCCGCTTTCCTTCAGAGGATCAAACCACCCACATCAAGCAGTCCCTGGACCTGGGCTCGAAGACGCTCACGCCGCCCGAATGAGGGTCATTACGACCGTAGCGGACATGCACGTGGCCAGGAGGGCTCTACCCGGGCCCGTAGCCATGATGGCCACTCTCGGGGGGATGCACGCCGGGCACGAGGCCCTGCTCCGCCGCGCGCGGCAGGAGGGCACCTCCCTCGTGGCCTCGATCTTTCTCAACCCCACGCAGTTCGACGACCCGTCCGATCTCGAGCGCTATCCGGCGGACCGCGCCAGGGACCTGGCGATCTTCGAGACCCACGGTGTGGATGTCGTGTTCGCGCCCGAAGTGCATGATATGTACCCCGCCGGCGCATCCACGGAGGTGGACCCGGGATCCGTGGCGACCGTCCTCGAGGGAGCACATCGGCCAGGGCACTTCCGGGGCGTGGCGACCGTGGTGACCAAGATTCTCACCGTGCTGCGCCCGGACGTGGCGGTGTGGGGCGCGAAGGATGCCCAGCAGAATGTCATCATACGCGGAATCACACGCGATCTCGGCATGGCTGTGCGGCACGTCCTCGTTCCGACCGTGCGTGCCCCCGATGGACTCGCGCTGAGCTCGAGGAACCGCCACCTGGACCCACGCGAGCGAGCCCAGGCGACTGCGCTCCATACCGCTCTGATGCACGCCGCGAGCCTCTGGGAATCCGGAGAGCCTCGGGCGGACCTACTTCGCGCGGCCGTCCGGCAAGCTGTGCAGGAGCAGGATCTGATCTCGCTCGAGTACGTCAGCCTGGCCGACCCCGACACCCTCAAAGAGCTCGACCGCGCTCGGACGGGGGCCCTGCTCAGCCTCGCTGCCCACGTGGGTCGGACACGCCTCATCGACAACATCACCCTCGGGTAGTGGCCCTCCGACAAGTCGACCGGCCGGTCGGTGGAGGAGGATCTTGGCGACGCGGGCGGTGCGGATCGGAGATCCTGGCCACCCCCCTACTTGATCGCGCACAATTATGTTGCGTTTTTTGGTAGATTGTTCGCGTTCGTGAGGGCACTTTCCCCTAGACTCGTGCCTCACATTGACTCCTGACACCTTCCTGGCCCTGACGGCCCGGAACGACCAACCGGCCTTCCTGCTCACCAACGAGGGGCAGGTGCTCGCCGCTAACCCGAAGGGATCGGACCTCCTCGGGCGTGGCAGGAACCCGGCGACCGGTTTGGAGCTGGGTGGATACGTGGACGACTCCGCCGGGGCCTTCGACCGTCTCATGGCGGCATGGTCCACCGCCGGGGTCCCACTGACCAGACCGCTGCCTATTCGGCGGCCGGACGGAAGAACAGTCCACTGCCGCGCCGAGGGAATGGGGCTCACCGACCCTGGAGACGGATCCCACTCCATGGTCCTCCTGCACGTGGTCCCTCTCGATCCTTTGCCACCGTTGGACATCGAGCTCCCGGACACCCCTTCTCTCCCCGTCGAACCTTCGCCGGCGCCGGCGAATGAGCAGGGTCCTCCTCCCGAGAGGAGCGTGGGAAAGATGGAGGCCATGGGAAATCTGGCGGCCGGCATCGCCCATGACTTCAACAACCTGCTCACGGTCATGAAGGTGGAGTTGGAGCTGGTCATGGAGGACGAGGACATCCCGCCTCAGGTGATCGACTCGCTCCTTGCATGCCATACGGCCATCCTGGACGCTGAGACCTTGGTGCAGGGCTTACTGGCCTTCTCGAGGCACCAGCTCATCCGGCCCACTCGCGTGGACCTGTCTGCAGTGCTGGACCATGCACTCCCTGCGCTCCGTCCGTTCCTGGGCGACACCCGGCTGGAGGTGGAACGCGCCGACGAAGCCCTACCTTTGCTGGTCGACACGAAGCAGGTCCAGGTTGTACTCCAGGCACTGGTCCGGAACGCGGTCGAGGCTTCAGCACCCGGAGAGCCCGTGATCGTCAGGACCCGACGTGAGAGACTCGGACCGGGTTTCGTGCAAAGAAACGAAGGATCGAGAGAGGGCGAGTATGCAGTGCTCGAGGTGGAGGATCGAGGGTCGGGCATGTCCCCGGAAGTGCAGGCTCGCTTATTCGAGCCCTTCTACACGACCAAGGGTCGACGGCGCGGCCGCGGCCTCGGACTGGCGCAAGCCTTCGGCATCGTGAAGATGCTGGACGGCTACCTCAAGGTGGACACCGAAGCGGGCGAGGGTTCCACATTCTCCGTCTACCTGCCACTGGAGCAGGAGAACGGCTAGCCGCCCTGGGCACCGCTACGCGCATGACCCACCAGCAACGCGTGTAGCGCATCCGGCGCGTCGGCATTCACCCAATGGCCGCCTGGGACGCGGTGTAGATGGACGCGCCCGCCCGCCCTGACCCCCGCCTCCTGGATCCGATCGCACGCCTCCCAAGGGAGCACACTGGAGTCCTCGGCCTTGATGACGTGGACCTGCGCCGAGCCGGGCGGATGCTCCAGGACGGGCCAGGCGTCGGTGTGGAAAAAGTCCCGGAGCAGGGCCTCCATCCCGTCGGCGTCAAGACGCCAGACCATCTCCTCCTCGTCCTCCGAGGGCACCAAGTTCGTCGCCATCCACTGCGCCACCGGGGTCGGGAAACCAGCGGCCTCGACCGCCGCGATGCCTTCAGATCGATCCTTGAACGGCCCAGGGCTCCGCCGCAAGGCGGTCAACATGGCCCACGCGCTACCATCGGGCGCCCGTTCGTCAGGTGTAGAGTCGACGACCCAGACAGAATCGGGAACACGCACCGGACCCGCATCACCCCGCGCGACGGCGGCGTCACGGAGATAGAGGAGCGCCACCTTCCCACCGAAGGAGTGCCCGAGCACCGCATCCGGTTCCGGTCCGACTTGGAGGGCGAGCCTCTTCAGGTCGTCCACACACGCCTCGAGGGTGTGTGGCGGCGGGAAACCCTGAGAGTCGCCATGAAGCCTGAGGTCGATCATCACGGCACCCCAATCGGGACACTCCCGGACGAAACGACGGGCCACGGAGGACCAGTTGCGGCCCGCTCCGTAGATCCCGTGGAGAAAGAACATCCATCGCCGTGGATCGGCACCGGGAGCGGTGATACGGTGATAGGCGAGGATGGACGGCATCGGTGTCTCGGTGCGGGTTCAAGCGGAAAGGATGTCCCTCCCGGAGCGACTGCAAGCTCGCCGAAACGGGTGGCTGGAATCAATCCGTGAACCGTCCTCATCACCACCTGACGCGACGCTCCGCGCCGCGGGTCGCGCTACTCGGCACGCAGGGCCGCCTGCGGATCCACGGAGCTCGCCCGGTGCGCCGGCAGCCAGCAAGCAAGAGCTGCCACGACCCCTAGCACGATGGTCACGGCACCGTACGTCAGCGGGTCGGTGGCGGAAACGCCGTAGAGCAAGCTGGACAGGGCACGTGCCACGGCCAGGGCGCCGCCGACCCCCACCAGCACGGCGACCACCACCAGGCGCATCCCTTGACCCACCACCAAGCCCACGATCCTTGGCCGCTCGGCGCCCAGAGCCAGCCGGATTCCGATCTCCCGAGTCCTCTGCTGGACCTGATGGGACAGGACCCCGTAGATGCCCACCGCTGCCAAGCTCAACGCGACGGCCGCGAACACGAGCTGGAGAAAAAGGCTGAACCGCTCCGTAGCCATCGAGCTTCGGAGCGTCTCACGCACTGTGGTCTCACCGAATACCGGCAGGTTCGGATCCAGTCCTCGGACCCCGTCGCGCAACGCGGAAGTGAGGGTGGCCGCCTCCCGGTCGGTGCGAGCCAGCACGCTCATTCCGCGGATGGGGAACCACGTCCGGGGAGACTGGGCGTGCAGGAGATACAGGTGTGCACGCGGCTCGGTGCCCAGCTCCTCCTGGTGCACCGCGCCCACCACGCCGACGATGCGCGCGAACTCCGGAGCCCCTGGCTGACGCACCCGAGCACCCAGGGCGTCGGAGGCCTCACCGAAGAAACGACGGACGAACGGCTCGTCCACCACGGCCACCACCTCCGTGGTCTCGTGGTCGGTACCGTCGAAAGCTCTTCCCGTGAGCACCGGGATGTCCATGGTCTCGAAGTAGCCTGCGGAAGCCACCTGGATATCCGCGTTCAAGGGCGGGTCGTCGGGATTGGAGGGTCGGCTCTCGAACTCGATGTCGTTGGGGGGTAGGCTTCCCGTGAGCGGCGGCGTCCTCACCAGCGCGGCGGACGTCACGCCGGGAATGGACTCCACCCGGTCGAGCAGGTCAGCGTAGAATCGCGTCACGTCGGCGCCCTCGGGATACGCCGTCGTCGGAAGGCTCAGCGACGCCGACAGGACCGACTCGGCCCGGAAGCCGGGATCCACGCTCGTCAGGTTGCCAAAGCTCCGCAGGAGAAGACCTCCCCCGATGAGCAGCATCACGGCCAGCGCCGTCTGTCCCACGACCAGCACGCCCCGGAGGCGAAACCGTTCCCGCCCCGCGGTGCCCCCCCTGCCGCCTGCGCTATGCAGCGTTGTCGCCAGATCCGTGCGGAGCGCCCGGAACGCCGGAGCCAGACCGAAGAACAGTCCGCTGGCGAGCGTAACGGCGGCCGTGAAGCCCAACACCGAACCATCCAACGTCACCCCTTCGAGGCGCGGTAGGTCGGTCGGAGCCGCGGACAGAAGCGACGCCAAGGCGAGACGGGCCACCGCGACCCCCGCCACTCCGCCCAAGGCCGCCAGCATCATGCTCTCCACCACCAACTGGCCGATGATGCGCGCACGTCCGGCTCCCATCGCCGAGCGCAAGGAGATCTCCCGCGTACGCCCCTCGGCACGGACAAGCAGGAGGTTCGCCACGTTCGCGCAGGCGATGAGGAGCACCAAGCCAACAGCGCCGAGAAGCACCAGCAACGACGCGCGGACGTCTCCGACCACGTCCTGATGCAGCGGGCGCAGGAAGGCGGGGTGGCCCGTGCTCGACCAGCTGTGACCCCTCCCCTCATCGGAGTCCCAACCCTGGACCAGCCGCCCCAGCTCCTCTTCGGCGGCCTCCAGCGTCACTCCCGGTGCCAAGCGCCCCAGGATCTGCGCGAAGTGATTGGCCCGCCCGGGTGGATCCGCGGGATCTACGCCCGCGGGAACCCACGCGTCGGTATCCGGATCGGGGAACGCGAACCCTTCGCCCATCACTCCCAATACGGTTGTGGTGGCGCCATCCAGCTCCACCGTGCCGCCCACCACGGATGGATCAGCGCCGAAGCGTCGCTCCCACAGCGCGTGGCTAAGTACCACCACGTCGTCGCGCCCAGCGACGTCCTCATCGGACCCGAAGGCCCGTCCCAGCGCCGGGTCCACCCCAAGCACCGGGAACATGGTCCACGAGAAGTAGGCCACGTCCAGGCGCTCCGGGCTCTCCCCTCCAGTCAGGGTCCGCTGGGTGCGGCCCCAGATCCCGAGCTCCTCGTAGGAGCTGGACGCCGCACGGTAGTCGTCGTACTCGGGCCACGACGACGGAAACTCCATCAACTCCATCGAGGGGAACTGGGACCACACCGCCGTGAGGCGATCCGCCTCGGGATACGGAAGAGGCTGGAGCACCACGCCGTTCACCACGCTGAACACCGCCGTGTTCGCCCCGATCCCCAAAGCCAGCGTCAACACCATCACCACTGTGAAGCCCGGACGCCGAGTCATCTGTCTCAGAGCGTATCGCGCATCCTGCAGCCAACGGTCCATCATCATCCCCACCCTCCCCCCGTCAGTCGTCTGTCCGCCTCGGCTCCCGAAGCGGATTCTCCAGGCCATGCGCACCACATCCGCCACCGCCCACGCCCAGGCCCGGACCTTGGCCCAGGTCCCGTCCGAGCATCGCAGAATGTCCGCGAAGACGGCCTCCATTTCGGCGCGATATCGCTCCCGGAAGGTCGCCGGCAGGAGGTAGAGCAGGGCTCGATAAGCCCGGGAACCATCCTCGCCACTCACCCGCCGCGCATCCTCAACGCTTCGCGGGCCACGGAGAGCACGCGCTCGAGCCTCGTCGTCTCGCGCTCGAGGGCGAGACGGCCTTCAGGCCGGAGCTCATAGAAACGCCACCGGGTCTGGTCGGACCCCACCCCATCCGGGCTCGTCTCGGTAATCCACTCCGCGCGCTCCATCTCCTCCAGGGTGCCATACAGCGTGGCTGGGTAGAGCGTGACCGCACCCCCGCTCTGTTCCTCCGCCCGCCGGCGGATCTCGGCACCATGCAGGGGTCCCTGGGTCAACGCGAGCAGGATATGGTATCGCTGGGCCTTCATCACGGGTCTCGGATTGTAGGAACGCTCGATCCAACCACTATGGATACATAGTATGCTAACATACTATCTGTCCATATTCCAGAGACCCACTCAATGAAGCGAGGCTTCGATCTCGCTCCTCACCGCGGGATCGGTCTCCTCCGCCAGCCGTGCGCTCAAGGCGATCAGGGCCTCGGACGATCCGACTTGGCCCAGCGCCCAAGCAGCGTGCCGCCGGATCAGCGCCTCCGGGTCACGGGCTGCTCGAACCAAGACCGGAACTGCGGCAGGATCGCCCCAGTTCCCCAGCGCCACCGCAACGTTTCGGCCGAAGCCTCCTCGCCCTGCACGACGAAGCGGTGAAGCCCGAGAGTACGAGGCCCACCGTCCCGGATCCAGCACCGTATCCATCAGGGCGATGAGGGACGGGGCATCGGTGCCCGGATGCGCGTCGGCGGTCATCTCGTCCCCCGAGAGAGCCTCCACTCGAGAGGGGAGGGCCCCTGCCGCACGAGCTGCATAGCGAGACTCGGAGGCGATCCGCTGCGGCATCCGCGCGTTCCACGGACACACCTCCTGACAGATATCGCAACCGAACACCCGATTCCCCATGGCGGACCTGAGATCCAAGGGAATGGGCCCGTCCAGCTCGATCGTGAGGTAGGAGATGCAGCGAGTCGCATCGATGACCGGCGCGCCGTCCGCTTGCCTACCCCGGAGCGCGCCCGTGGGGCAAGCGTCGAGGCACGCGTCGCACGATCCACACCGATCTGCCTCGAAGGGTGGGTCGGCCGGAAGGTCGAGCTCCAGGAGCAGCGCACCGAGAACGAAGTATGACCCGTGCCGCGGATCGATGATCATCGTGTTCCGGCCGAACCACCCGATCCCCGCGCGTCGCGCCAGATCCCGTTCCAGGACAGGTCCCGTGTCGACATAAGGTCGACCCGGGCGTTCCCCCAGGTCCAACCTCTCCGCGAGCCACACCCGAAGCCGCTCGAGCTTTCGCACCACGACACGATGATAGTCGGCGCCGCGGGCGTACCGGGCAACGACACCCAGCGAAGGATCCTCCGGCACACCCGGAGCATCCTCCCACGCATACGCGTCTGCCACCACCAGGACCGAGCGAACCTCCGGCCAGGTCTCGCTGAGATCCTCCCGCCGCTGCACGGCCTCCGGACGGGCCAGGTACGCCATCTCGCCGTGGCGCCCGCGCCTGAGCCATTCCCGGTAGAACGGGCCGTGCTTCGTGGGTTGGGCGTCCGCGATGCCCACTGCAGCAAACCCGATCTCGCGAGCCTCCCTCTTGAGCGCGCCGGCCAAGGCCTCGGCCCTGTCCCACCCGATGGTGTCCGGAGCCACTCTAGGCCCGGTCCGAAGCCGTTGGGACCCGATACTCACGACCCTTCCACCGCACACGGGTGCCCCGCAGCCAAGAGCGAGCCAGGATGAACGACGTCACTCCGGCTCCCAGGGGATACAGCAAGCCGTACCAGCCGGGGGCGCCGAGCCGCCGAGCGAACCAGCCGAACTGCACGAGGCTCGCCGCCACGGCGACCGTCGACCACGTCAGTAGGGCGGCGACCGAGGCAACAGGCCATGCGTCGAGCAGCACTCCGAGGCCGACGAAGAGCAACACCGACGGAGGCACCAGCCACAAAAAGAATGATCCGGCCAGGGACATGGGCGGGACGAGCGGTCGCATCCAACGCGGAAACGTCTGCTGCCCACCGAGCATGAGGTTCTTGGACCAGCCCGCGACGATCTCCCGGAGCGACCGATACATCCTGGTGGCCAGTCCGCATTCTGCGCTTCGTACGCGAAGCCGCATGCCCGCGCGCTTCACCTGCTGTGCCAACGCCAGATCCTCCACCACCTCGTCCCGAACGGCCTCATGGCCACCCACGGCCCAATAGGAGGCTGCCGGCATCAGGATGTACTGGCCGTTCGCGATGGCGTCCCGCCACCGATCGTTTCCGGCGACCCGCTCGAAGTCCGGGAAGCGGAAGAGCATCCCCAGGAACACGTGGGGCTGGAGGAGTCGCTCCCAGAAGCTCTCCATGAGCTGCCGGCCCATGAGCGTAAGCAGGTCGGCGCGCTCCTCCCGCATCCCCAGAATCGCTCGACGCAGCAGGCGAGGCTGGTGAACGGTGTCGGCATCCGTGAAGAGAAGGGTGTCTCCCGTCGCGGCTCGCGCGCCCTGAATACACGCCCACGGCTTGCCTAGCCAGCCGTCCGGCAGCCGCTCGCCCTCGAGGACCCGGATCCCCCGGGACCGGCGGGGTGCTACGGCCCGCGCCAGATCACCCGTGCCGTCCGTGCTGCGGTCGTCCACCACCAGGATCTCGAAATCCGGATAGTCCGATGCGGCAAGGGACTCGAGGCAGCGCACGATGTTGTGGGCCTCGTCGCGAGCCGGCACGACCACGGAGACCTTGGGCCACGATCCGCCCACCCCATCGGTCCCGGCGGCGCCCGCCACCCGGTCTTCAGAGCTGTCCCACGAGGGAAGCTCCGTGGGAAACCGGGTGCGGAAACGAACGAAGAGCAGCGCCGCGATCCAGGGCAAGGTGGCGGCAACGGCGAGGCTCATCCCTGCTCGGTCCTCTCGACCCCGATCGCCCCCCCCTCTCTCGGTGTCCATCTCGAGGCATCTCTCCTCTTGTACTTGGCGAGCACGTCTTCCAAGGCCTGCCCCAGGTCGATGCCCTGCTCGTTCGCTATGACCAGAAGCACGAACAGGATGTCGGCCAGCTCCAAAGCAAGGTCCTGCGCGGCCTCGTCTGGCTTCTTGGGCTTGTGGCCGAACCGGTGATTCATCTCGCGTGCCAGCTCACCCACCTCCTCGATGAGCCGGGCCAGATTGGAGAGAGGCGGCCAGTAACCTTCCTCGAACTGGGAAATCCAGGCATCGACCCGGGCCTGCGCCTCCTTCAGCTCCATGGCTCGAGCACCACCTTACCGAACACGTCGCCGGCTTCGAGCATCTCGTGGGCCCTCCGAGCCTCGGCCAGCGGGAGCGTCTCGTGGATCACCGGGTCCAGCGTACCGTCGAAGACCATGCCCATCACCCGCTGGAACTCGGCAGGAGTTCCCATGGTGCTCCCCATGATCGAGAGTTGCTTCCAGAACACGAGTCGTATCTCCGTGGCTCCATGGGATCCGCTGGTGGCGCCCGAAGTCACCAACCGGCCGCCGACCGAAAGTGATCTGAGGCACTGCGGCCATATACGCTCACCGACCGTATCATACACGAGGTGTACGCCGCGCTTGGCCGTGTCCCGCCACAACTCTCGGCTGAAGTCCACCTTGTTGCGATCGTACACGCGGTGGGCGCCCATGGCCTCCAGCCGCTGGACGTTCTCCCGACCGCTCGTCAACGCATAGACACGAGCGCCCGACGCCACGGCGATGGCAACGGAGGCCGTCCCCACGCCCCCGGACGCGCCGGTGACGAGGACCCTCTCTCCAGGGCGGAGCTGGCCTCGCGTGATCAAGGCTCGCCAAGACGTGACGAACGTCAGACCGGCCGCTGCGGCGCGGCCGGACGGGTACCCCTCGGGGATCTCGAGAAGATTGGCCGCCGGCACCACGGCGTACTCCGCGAAGCCCCCCTGTGTATGCTCACCGATGATCTGGAAGGGACGGCGATGGATGGCCTCTTCGTACCCCTCACGCTCATACCACTCGTATCCCATCGACGGATCGACCACCACCCGGACACCCTTTGGAACGCCGTCCACCCCGGGGCCCAGGGCGTCTACCGTGCCGGCAAGGTCGGACCCACCGATGTGCGGCATGGGGGTCTCGATTGGAAGCCCTCGCCGGATCCACAAGTCCAGATGGTTCATGGCGGCGGCCTCCACTCTGATGCGGACCTCGCCCGGTCCCGGCTCCGGCTTGGGAACGTCGTCCCGGAGCTCCACCACTTCGGGGCCGCCGAACTCGGAAAATACGGCGGCACGCATCGTATCGTGCATCTGCAACCGACCTTTCTCTGAAATGGGATGGCACCCGGAAGTTTAGTGCATCCCACACCGGCCTGTACCCTCGCCCGTCCCGGCGCGATCATGTAGGCATGAGCCACGCGCACCCCCCGGAAGGTGAGACTACGCGCGACCCCGCGGACGACGCGACGCTCGGAGGCTATCTCGACAAGCACGACCGTCCGCCTGCGTTCGAGGGGTCCGACGGACACCCGTACACGGTGTCCATGGAAGCGGACCGCACAGGGGATCTTCGAAAGCCTTACTTAGGCTACCTCGTCTTCCCTCGGTGGGCGGAGACCGGCGTGGGCATCATCGGCCACCGGGAGACACCGACGCTCAGCAGCGGCGTATCGAAGGAGGAGGCGTTGGGCGCGCTTCGAGCCATGAGCCTCCACGAGGTCCAAGCAGCGCTTGAAAGGGCCATCGGCGCCGCCCGCGAGACAGCAGATGACTGACTTCCTCCGCATCACCGAGATCTTCTACTCGATCCAGGGTGAATCCACCTGGGCGGGCCTGCCTTGCACCTTCGTGCGACTGACGGGGTGCCCCCTCCGATGCGAGTGGTGCGACACGGCTTACGCATTTCACGGAGGAGCGCGCCTCACCTTCGACGCCATCCTGGAGGAAGTGTCCGGCCACCCGACGAGGCTCGTGGAGATCACGGGTGGTGAGCCACTGGCCCACCCGGGCGCCCCCCGTCTGGCGGACATGCTCCTGGACGCCGGCTACACCGTCCTGGTCGAGACATCCGGAGCGTTCGACGTGTCGGGGCTCGACCCCAGAGTGCACAAGATCATGGATCTCAAGTGCCCCGGATCCGGTGAGAGCCACCGAAATCTGTGGTCTAACCTCGAGCATCTCACCGCGCGCGACGAAGTGAAGTTCGTTCTGGCCGACCGCGCGGACTACGAGTGGATGCGTGACACCATCGCGGAGCGCGGGCTGGACCGAGTGATACGGGAAGGCTCCCTTCGCGCACTCCTCGCATCACCCGTGTGGGGTCGGTTGGGCCTGGAGGAGTTGGCGGCCTGGATCCTGGAGGACGGGCTTCCCGTGCGCTTCCAGGTCCAGCTGCACAAGCTTATCTGGGGCGCCGATCGGGCAGGAGTGTAGCCTTGTCTCACCGCCAGCTCGAGACCGATCCCCGCTTCTGGGTGCTCAGCGAAGCTCTGGCGTCGTATGCCTCGGACGAGGACGATCCGCTCCTTCTGGACGAGGCCTACCTGCAAGCCGCCGTGGCCGTGGTGCTTCGCGCCGCTCCAGACCTCGAGCTCCTCCTCATCAAGCGAGCGCAGTCGGAGCGAGACCCCTGGTCCGGACACATGGCCCTCCCCGGCGGCCGCCGGGACGATGATGACGACGACCTCCAGACGACGGCCGTCCGGGAGACCCTGGAAGAGACAGCCGTCGACCTCGATCTCCGAGGCCGCTCGCTCGGGCGGCTGGACATCGTCGCCCCGTCCAGCCCCAGGCTCCCCAAGCTCACGATCTCACCCTTCGTCTTCGGCGTCCCCCTCGACGTCGAGGCGGTCGTGGCTAGCGGGGAGATCGAGCAGGTGTTCTGGGTCCCCCTAAGTCACCTCCGTGACCCCGCCAGACGTGGCACGGTGGAGATCCCCCTGCCTGGCGGCATCCGGCCCTTTCCTTGCTTCGAGGTCGGCGACGAGATCGTCTGGGGCCTGACGTACCGCATCCTCACCCAATTCCTGGATGTCGCCCCCAGGCTCCACCTCGACCGCCTGACCGAGGAGTAGGCTGCCCTAGGGTGACTCCACCCAATCCGCCAGGAACAGATTGGTGTCCGTGGGATTCTCATTGTTCCGGTTCGAGCCGAACACGAGCTGTGTCCCGTCCGGGCTGAACACGGGGAAGCCATCGAAGTCGTCCGAATAAGTGATCCGCTCGAGTACGGTCCCGTCCAGATTCACCATATAGATCTCGAACTCGCGACCGGATGGATCGTCGTGGTTGGAGCTGAAGAGGATCCGCTCGCCGGAAGGATGCCAATACGGTGCGAAGCTCGCACCTCCAAGATTCGTGACCTGCCGCTTGTTCGACCCGTCGGCATCCATGACCCAGATGTCCAGGTCCCCCGGCCGGATGAGGCCCTGCTCCAAGAGCGTTACGTAGTCGTCAGCCTCCGAGGTGCCCTCCTCGGGATAGTGGGCCCGCCAGATGATCTGTGACCCGTCGGGGGAGAAGAACGCACCGCCGTCGTAGCCCAGGCGGTCCGTGAGCCGCCGGACGTCGGAGCCATCGAGGTTCATGGAATAGAGGTCCAGATCCCCATCGCGGACACTCGTGAACACGATACGATCGCCCACAGGCGATACCGTCGCCTCGGCGTCGTACCCCGGTGTCTCGGTCAGCTGACGGACGTCCGTGCCGTCGGCATTGGCGACGAAGATGTCGTACGTCGGGTAGATGGGCCACACGTAGCCCATGGACATATCGGGTACCGCCGGGCAAGACACGTCGTGGTGATGCGTGGACGAGTACACGATGGTCTCGCCCCCCGGGTAGAAGTACGCACAGGTCGTCCGTCCCTCGCCGGTGCTCACCTCCGAAGACTCCAGCGTCTCCAGGTCCATGATGAAGATCTGGTCGCAATCCATACCGGGCTTCTTCGCCTGATAGATCAGGGCGGATCCGTCGAAAGCCCAGTACGCTTCGGCGTTCTCGCCGCCGAACGTCAACTGCCTGAGATTGCGGAAGCGGCTCTCCTCGGGCATGCTGAGCGCCTCGGTCCCGGCCGGCTGCGCGTCTTCCGAGCCAGCCTCGCCGCCCGCACATCCCGACACCGAGCCCAGGGCCAACGTCCAAGCAATCAACCGATGACTCACCCTGACTCTCCTTGTAGCTCATGAATGGCTGGAGCCCCGTAGGGCTCGCGTTCCGGTCAACCGCGCGTCCCGCGGCAAGGCTCCTGCTGATTCTTGTTTCCACCACAGCGGCCGCGGCCCAGCGCTGCCCGATCCCGGCAGCGGTCCTCGAGGACTTGCCGCTGAACGGGGCCATGGCCCACGTGCGCTACCCCGCCGCCGACGACCTGAGTGGTCGCGAGGTGGCCACAGCTGGCGAGCGGTGCGCCTCACTCTATATCGCCGAAGCCCTCCGCGAAGCCGGATTGGAGCCGCGAGCGCGCGATCAAAACTACTTCCATGGCTTCCCCGTGCGAACCGCCACCATCCTTGGGCCTCGCCAGCTGATCGGACCAGGCGGCACTCCTCTGGCCGAAGACGGAGACTGGACACCCCTGGCGGCTTCCGCCGGCGGCTCGGTGACGGCGCCGCTGACCTGCACCAGTGGCGTCAGCTCGAACGCGTGACCTCGACGCCCCGTTCCGCCAGCGCCTCCAGGTAACCGTCCAACGGGACGCACGCGTCGGGCGTGTGCACACCGACAGGAACCTCCCCCGCCCCCTGCAGCCTTGCTACGGCCGACAGCGAATAGCCGGTGGTCCTCATCATGGCGCTGATGCCGTGCTCCCGGTCCATGTAGTCCACGAGGTCGAACCGCACGGTCCGGGGCCCCGCCGCGTCGCGCCCTTCGACCTCCACCCGCAACACCACGATGTCTTCGGCGTCGGGGTCAGCCAGCCGCGGCCCCACGACGCGGATGAACACGTCCCGGGGCGTGACCCGGCATCCATCCACGTCCAACTCTGCGTCGGACAGCAAACCGAGGTCTCGGATCGCCTTCATAATTTGAGCGTGACCCGGGTACCGGAGCGTCTTGTAGGTCATGGTTGCGACTTGGCCCTCGTAGGCATACGGCATGCGGGAGATGCCCCCCGCGGTGAGAAATGCCTCGAGGGCCCCGACGGGCCCGCCAAAGTCCACGGTCTCCACCTCGGTGAGCGCCTCCCGCTCCACGACGCGGCTGTCCTCGAGCTTCAGCACCGGCGTGGTGTAATAGTCGAGAACGCCCTCCAGGGAGTAAGCCACCCGGTAATTGAGGGGCGGCTTGGGATGCCGGGGCAAGCCACCGACGTAGATCCGCACGGAGTCGGTCTCATCGAGGGCATCGATGCCACCCTTCGCCAGGATGTTCACCATGCCTGGCGCCAGGCCGCAGTCCGGCACCACGGAGACGCCCGCGGCCCGAGCCTCGTCGTCGAGCTCGAGCTGCCGGTTCACGATCTCCGTATTTCCCCCCAGATCACAGAAGTGTGCCCCGGCAGCGACCGCCGCTCGAGCGGCCGCAAGATTGAAGTGGTAGGGGAGCGCACACGCCACTACGTCGAACCCGGCCATGACCGTCGACAAGGCGGACGGGTCAGAGGCGTCCACCTCCAAGAGCTGCAGCCCCCCTCCGACGTAAGGGCTCAGGAACTCGTCGGGCGAGCTCACGTCCAGGTCCGCGACGGCAACCTCCCCGACGCCCTCCGATTGCAGGAGGTCGAACGCGCATGCCGAACCCTGCGCCCCACCGCCCAACACCAGCACCTTCATCTCGATCTCCTCGGTTTAATGGCTCTCTTCTTCCGAGTACACGTCGCTGACAACCGGATGACCCCCGCCCTAACCCAACAGGTCGAGCTGATCTTCCGGCGACGCGGACGCTTCTCGCTCGGACGCCCGGGTGCCCGACCCTCCGCCTGCCTGAGCCTCGCCCCCCAACGTCTCCGGCACCGGGCCGTCGCCCTTCGTCCCACCTCCCGACGGCCCCTCCTCGGCCGCCTCCGCCCGTGTGACCTCCACCAACCGGTCTCCGACCTTGAGCTCGACCACCCGCTTCCCCTGCGTGCGACGGCCCTGAACCGGCACGGCTGTAGCGGCCACCCGCTTCACCTGTCCGCCGGCCGAGATGAGCATGACTTCGTCGGCATCCACGACCTCCAAAGCACCGACGATGGCCGCCCCGTCACCGGACACGGCCATGGTCCCGAGGCCCCCGCGCTTCTGCAGCGGGAACTCGGAGACCGGCGTACGCTTGCCATAGCCGTCCCCACGGACCATGAGCACGGTGGCATCCCTGCGGATCATGAGCATCCCCACCACCTGGTCGTCACCCCGCAGCCCGATGCCCTTCACGCCCTGGGCGGTCCGCCCGAACACGCTCACTTCTTCCTCGGGAAAGCGGATCGCCCTCCCGCCCCTGGACAAAAGGATGACCTCGGCGGCTCCGTCGGAGAGCGCCACGTCCAACACACGATCGCCGTCCTTCAGGCCCGCAGCCTTCACCCCCCCGCTCCGGGGGTTGGAGAACTCCGAGAGCGGGGTGCGCTTCACCAGGCCTTGCCGGGTGAGGAACACCAGGAAGCGGTCTTCACGCTCGAGATCGCCAACCGGGATCATCGACACGATCCGGTCGCCCCGATCGGCACCATCCAGCAGGGCGTAGACCGACTGTCCGCGCGACGCCCGGGCGCTCTCCGGCACGTCCAGCACGGGTAGGAAGTGGCAGTGACCCTGCTCGGTGAGCGTGAGAATCCAACCTTGCGTCCGCGCCACGAAGACCCGTTCCAGGTAGTCGTCTTCGTACCGCTCCATTCCGGCCAGCGGCTTCCCTGAGCTCACCCGCCGCTTGTAGAGGTGCATGGGGATGCGTTTGACGAAGCCCTCGTGCGAGAGTGTGATCACCACGTCCTCGTCGGCCAACTGGTCATCCACGGAGGCAGGCATTCCGGGATCGTCGTCCGCGTCGTCGAGAATGACCGTGCGGCGATCGTCGCCGTGCTCCCTCACCACCGCGTTGAGCTCGTCCAGCATGGTCTCGAGCTGAATCTCCTCCGAATCCAGGAGCGCCCGCAGGTAGGCGATGCTCTCCTTGAGCTCCGCAAGACGGCTCTCGAGCTGCGTCCGCTCGAGGGCGGTAAGGCGCGCCAGGCGCATGTTCAGGATGGCGTCTGCCTGGACCTCACTGAGACCGAACCGGTCCTGGAGCCCCTCCGAGGCCTCCGCTCGGTCCGCCGAAGCCCGGATGATCCTGATCACCTCGTCGATGTGATCGAGGGCCACGAGGAGGCCCTCGGCGACGTGCCGCTCGGCCTCGGCCTTCTCCAGATCGTGCTGACTCCGGCGCTGGATGACTTCCAGGCGATGGTCACGGAAACACTCCAGCATCCGCTTCAGATCGAAGACGCGGGGCTGTCCCTTGTCCAGAGCGATCATGTGCGCGCCGAAGGTCGACTGGAGGTACGTGCCCCGATAGAGCCGCTCCAGCACGCTCGCCCCATCCGCCCCGCGCTTGAGCTCGATGACCAGGCGAATGCCGTCCCGGTCCGTCTCGTCGCGGACGTCGGAGATCTCGTCCACCTTTCCCTTCTTCGAAAGGCCGACGATCTGAGCGATGATCTTGGTCTTGTTGACCGCGTACGGCAGCTCGGTCACCACCAGCTGCTGCTTTCCGCCACGGAGCGCCTCTTTCACGAGGCGGGCCCGCATCACCACACGTCCCCGCCCCTCCCTGTACATAGCCTCGATGCCGTCCCGCCCCACCACGAAACCTCCAGTGGGAAAGTCCGGACCCGGGATGTGGCGCATCAGGTCGTCCACCGTGCAGTCCGGATCCACCACGAGCTGGCGTACGCCCGCCGCGACCTCTCGGAGGTTGTGGGGCGGGATGTTCGTGCTCATCCCCACAGCGATTCCCGACGAGCCGTTCACGAGGAGGTTGGGGAAGCGCGCCGGGAGGACGGCCGGCTCCTTCCGCTGATCGTCGAAGTTCGCCTGGAACTCGACCGTCTCCTTCTCGATGTCGTCCAGGAGCTCGGCAGCGAGCTCCTCCAGACGTGCCTCCGTGTACCGGTACGCCGCCGCCGAGTCACCGTCGATAGAGCCGAAGTTCCCCTGGCCATCGACCAACGGCATACGGAGGGAGAAGTCCTGCACCATCCGCACAAGCGCGTCGTAGACGGCGGAGTCGCCGTGCGGATGGTATTTCCCCAGCACGTCTCCGACGACCGCGGCGCTCTTCTTGTACGGGCGGTCAGGGCCGAGCCCCATCTCGTGCATGGCGTAGAGGATCCGCCGATGCACGGGTTTCAGACCATCTCTCACGTCGGGGAGGGCGCGCTGAACGATGACGCTCATCGAGTAGTCGAGGAACGACTCGCGCATCTCCTCTTCGATGAGACGGGGCAGGATCCGCTCACGCTTCGAGGCCGTAGCCATGCAAACTCCGGTGGGTGAAACGCCGATAACGACAGGGGGCGCGGCGCGGCCCGAAACCGGGGCGCGGTGAGCGGTAGGCTCATGCGAACCGGGGCCGCCGCGTCGCGGCCCGAAGGTTCTCATCTTGGCATGGGGCCCGCAACCCGGGCTCGGAGCGGCGTTACGGCGCTACCGGACGATCGTCAGGGGTGCCGGCCTCCCCTCGGGGTCAGTCGGATTCGGTCCCGTCGCCACCGGTGCCCGCGGGACCCACCCCAGCCAGCAGGTCGACCACCCGCCGCCGCAGCTCCGGCGGCGCATCCTGACCGGAAGCGGCTCGTGCCACGGCCTCCCGGAACGAGCGCTCGAACTTGAGGTGTGGATAGCAGTGCGAGCAGATCTCGAAGTGCTCGCGCACCTGGTCCGCGGAAACGCCATCGAGCTGCCCGTCCAGAAATTCCTGCACCACGGCCACCGCGTCACGGCACGTGATGCCGCTCCCACTTCCGCATGAATCCATCGGGGTCAACCTCCGTCGCTCGATGCCACGCCCGCGGACAGGAACCCCGCGTCCATGGCGTACTGGTAGAGCGCCTCCTGCAGCCGACGGCGCCCTCGGAACAATCGACTCTTCACCGTACCCACGGGCACACCGAGAATCTCGGCGATCTCCTGATAGCTCAGGCCCTCCAGGTCCGACAGCAACACGACGCTCTTGTACTCCTCGGGAAGTGCGTCCACCGCCCGAAGAACCTCCTCGTCCACGATCGAGTCGAAGAAGTCGGCCTCGGGGTCCACGGACCCCAATGTGGACCAAAGCGGGTTTACGGGGTCCGGAAGGCTATCGTCTCGTGCCGTATGCCGCTCGACGAGGGCGTCATGAAGTTGCGCACGCTCCCGACCACGGAGAAACAAGTTGCGGCAGATCGTGAAGAGCCAGCTCTTGGCACGCGTGCCCCGGGTGTACTGATCCCAAGCGCGGTAGGCCCGCAGAAAGGTGTCCTGCACGAGATCCGCGGCCTGATCCGGCGACCCCGACAGTCGGAGCGCGAACCGGTACACAGCGTCGAGATGGGGGAGGGCCTCCTCGGCGAAACCCACCTTCACACCGGGCTCACCGTCGAAGTCCGGGCGGTCACTCACGGGTCCAGCCCATCGAGCTCGGCCTCGAATTCCTCCACCATGGTCGGGTGACCATGTCGGGTAGCAGCTTCGATTCCCTTCCGATATGCATCCTTCGCCTCGTCCGTCCTGCCGAGGTCCAAGAGCGCCGAGGCCAAGCGGCCCCAGGCATTACCCTCATCGTCCGAAGCCGCCAGATAGGCGCTGAGTTCCCGGATTCCGTGCTCCGTCCGACCGGCGTTGAGATACTCGACCGCCAGGGCGAACCGGATCCGGCCGTCACTGGGGCGATTCTCAAGCATACGCTCGAGGGAGCGCACTCGGGCGTCTGAGGAGGTCACCAAGCGGGTAGGTTCAGTCGGCGAAGTGGATATCGCGCGCCGTCTCGGCGGTGGGCGGGGCCCCCGTCATGAGCTCGATGAGCGCCGACATTTCCCTTGCCATCTCGGAGACGCGGTGCTGGACCGTGAACGCGTGGGCGAAATCGAAGTAGGCCGCCACAGCCGATTCGTCGGCGGCGTGAGTGATCAAAATGTTGGACTCCATCTCCTGGCGCAGCCAGGCGACGATCGCATCGATGGCCCCTCGCACCTCCTGAACCTCCGAAAGCGATTCCAGGGAGACGTCGCCGTCCAAACGCGACACGAGCGACTCCACCCGCGCACGCTCCTCCGGAGGCGCGAGCACAGAAACACCCTCTGGCGCGCCCTCTCGGAGCAAGCCGTTCGCCCCTGCCTTGAGGGCGGTCAACTCTTCGAAGTTGAATTGGAGGATCACGGTTCCCTTCCTGCGCAGGCTGCCGCCTTTCACGGTCCTGACATTCTACCCTTCGCGCCTGAAGGGCGTTCCGGCAAGTGCCTACTCCATGAACTGATCGGCGAGGACCAGTCCACCGACGAGATCCACGAGGACATGCGCGAGGATCACGGGCACGAGACTCCCGGACCCGAGCATCCCAAGAGCCAGCACTACGCCCATGACCCCAGTTCGCAGCATACCGATGCGGCCCTGGTACGCATGGAGAACACCGAAGGTCACCGATGTCAGAGCCACGCTCCAAGGCAGACCCACCGCCACCGCCAACACCGGGATGGCATAGCCGCGAAACGCCAGCTCCTCACCCACGCCAGCCGCGACCGACAGGACGGCAAAGACCCTCTTCTCCTGAGGCGAGCGCGGCAGCAGCCGTCCGAGAATGGCCCGTTCACGTATGCCGACGGCCCGACCCACCACCCGGGAGACCAGCATCACGCCCAGCCCGGCGGCGGTGAGTCCCACGGTCCAGCCGAGCAGAGGCACGAACGGGAGCGGAAGCAGCCCAATCGCCTCCAGACCGCCGTCCCTCGTCCCTACCAGCCAGGCAGTAGCGCCAAGGACCCAGAGCGTGGCGATGGAGCTCCAGTACGCAGACAAGCGGTGGAATGGCACCCGGTCCAGTACTGCGGCTTGGGCCACGGCGAGTGCGGGCAGGACCACCAGCATGAGCGTGAGCAGGATCACATCGAGCAGCCTCACTCCTCCCACGAGGTAGAGCGCGACGCCTACGACCCCGGCCGCAACCAGGCCTGTCCAGCGGGCTCCCGTCCCGATGCCTGCTTCCGCGGTTTCAGCCGCTCGTTCCGTCATCCGTCAACCTCCGCCAGCAAGGCCCGCCCGGCGTCTTCCAGGCGCTGCAAGGTCTCGCGAACATCTTCCCAGGTGGTCGTGTGATTCAGGATACAGAATCGAAGCGCATAGGCACCCCTCAGGCGCGTGGAAGACATCATGGCGAACCCCGACGAGACTACGTGGGCTTGAGCTTGCTCGTTCAGCCGCTCCGCGTCACCGACAGCCATCCCGCCCGGTGCACGAATCCGGAAGCAAACCACGCCCAAGGAGGCCGGGTTGGCCAGCTCTAGCACATCGGAAGCCCGGACGTACGACTCCGCCTGTTCCGCAAGATCAAGCGTTTGGTCGATGGCTCGCCGGAAGGCGCCCAGGCCAAACGTCTGAACGGACATCCACACCTTCAAGGCGCGGAAAGACCGCGTGAGCTGAAGGCCGCGGTCCGCGAAGTTGGGATTCTCAGACCCCCAGTCCGCGTCCTGTAGGTATTCGGGCCGGACGGAGAACGCCCGATCCAGCGTCTCGAGATCGCGTACCAAGAGACAGCCAGCCTCGAACGGCTGATACAACCACTTGTGCGCATCCATGGCTATGGAATCGGCACGGTGAAGGCCGCGAAACGCCTCCTGGCCACGGTTCGTCAGTACCGCGAAGCCTCCGTACGCGCCATCGACATGGAGCCACGTCTGCGTCTCCTCCGCCACGTCCGCGATCGCGTCGATGGGGTCCACGGAACCGGTGTTGGTCGTGCCCGCGTTGGCACAGATCGCGATGGGGTGAAGGCCCGCCTCGGCGTCTTCTCGCACCCTCCGGCGAAGTGCCTCCACGTCCAAGCGGAAGTCGTCCCCTGACGGAATCATTCGGATGTGCTCGGGCCGTATGCCGACGATGCGTGCGGCGCGCACCAGCGCCGTGTGGCTCTGGTCGCTCATGTAGACCGTGGGCCACTCCGGAGCTCCGGCGGCTTCGCGGGCGGCCACGAATGCGTCCAGGCTGGCCGCCGATCCCCCGCTGGTGAACAGCCCGCCGGCCCCTTCACCGTATCCGATCCACTGCCGGAACCAATCGATCACGGTGAGCTCGACCGTGCTCGGGCCGCTGGAACCCAGCCAGGTTCCCTGGAAGACGTTGTACCCTGCACCCAGGAAGTCGGCCAGCACGCCCGGCCACGTGGCGGAGGAGGGGACAAAGGCGAAGAAGCGCGGGTGGTCGACCCGCGCCGCATAGGGAAGAACGTCTCGCACCACCCGGTCCACGATCTCCTCTGGTTCAGTGCCCACTTCGGGCGGCGGACCGGCGATCTTGGGCTCGAGCTCCGCTCGGGCCGCACCCTTCCACGCCGCTTCTGCCGGAAGGTCGCTCAAACGCGCAGCAGTGAGTTCCGCTACTCGGGCGGCGAGCTGGACCATGCGCTCTCGGGACAATGAAAGCTCGGACGGCTGCCTGCCTTCCCAGGATGCGTTCATGGGGGTAATCTTCCCGTCATGTCTGCTACGACCAGTACCGGTAAGGGTGTCGTGTTTCGCGTGCTCGACGCGATGGACGCGCCGCACACCGGCCGGATTCTTCGGCTCAGGCTCCATTCAGGAGACGCGCCTTCCGTGAAGTCTCTCAAGGGGCGCGAGTTGATCGCCGAATCCCCAGACGGGGCCCGCTGCCGGGTCCGTGTCGAGGGATTCGCGGTGTTCGGCGGCAAGCCCACCGATGAACGGCTGGCCCGAACCGGCCGCGTGGACGTCCAAGTCCGAGAGTTGGACGACGAAGGTCCCGTGGACTTGCAGTGGGAAGTGCGTCCGGCCTAACCGGATCCATTCGGCGGCAGCCCCCGGTCGGTCGACGCCCACGCATACCCGTATCAATCAGAGCGCAGGCCCGGTGGCTCCCGATTGAACGTGTCGAGAAACCATTCCCGATAGGCGCCCGCCTGGTCCGGATTCGCCCGGGCCCATTCGGCCCGCGACGATGCAAACTCGTCGGGTCGCGCCGTAAAGATGAAGGCGTCGAGGTACCCGGCGTCAGCGGCGTACATCAGCTCGTCCAAGGGTGCGTAGGGAGCCGTATCGAAGGTCGAGCGTCCCAGCAGCCACGCGTCGGCGCATCGCTCCAGGATGGCCCGTTCCAGCTCATATCCGACGGCCTCCGGAGCCTCGGGTAGCCATTCCTCCTGACGGCCCATCGCGCTCATCAGATGAAGGTGGCCGTAGATCTCGTAGATCAGGCGCGTGTCCGGAGCGCTGATGTCGATCTCCACCCACACGGAGTCGTTGGACAGCCGGAGTCCATCCCAGGGGTAGACCTCCTCGGTCACCGGCTCGCCGATGACCCAGAAGCTGGGGTCCTCGACGATATTCTGCTGCTCGCGGGTCACCCAGTCGTTCACTTCCTTCATCCGCTCGTGACTCGGGGTGAGGCGCTCTCCCGAGTACACGATGATGGGCCTGGGTGGCGAAATCTCCGGATTCGCCACGGCGCAGCCGGAGACGGCGGCAGCAGCCACGAGGGTGCCGAGAAGGCAGCGCTGACGCACCACATCGCGATTCAGACGGCGTTTGGCCGGCGCAGCCGAGCGGGTTTTTCGAATCGATAACCTTGACACTTGGTGTCCTTGGTCCGGAATTGGGGAGAACTTGAACCCTGCAACCGATGGAACCTGCACGTGCAGAGCACGCTTACCGACGATACACGTGAGTTTCGAGCCCCGCACACGATGACCCCAAGCGAGCTCGGGGACAATCTCGCCCGACTGGTCTGGGAGAGCTTCTCCGACTTCGTCTCCCAGGAGGACGTCGAGACGCCCCTCCCGGATATCGACACCCTGTATGACGACGATGGTAGCGCGCATCGCACAACCGAGGAAGCGCTCGTCTTCTTCATGTGGGCTCACACCCGGGGAGCGCAACTCGCATTCTTGCGTCGCGCACCCGACGAGCTCATCCGACAGGGCCTGGACGCGATGCACCGCGCCGTGTTCGAAGACATGGTCGAGCATGGTACGCCCGAGGCGCAGATTCCGCTGTTCGAGCAGCGGGTGAGCACGCGCTACGCAGAGTACCACCAGGCCGCCGCCCAGTCGGACAGACACCTGGGACAAGCGGTCTCCCGCCATCTCACCGGTGGCGGCGCGCAGCGCGAGGGGCTCACCGATGCCATCCGAGAGCGAGCGGTCGCCGTGGCGAACCCCCTCAGAGACTTCCTGGAGGACGTCGAGCTGGTGGAGGGCTGATCGCCCGCCTTCAGCGCCTCCAGCGCATGATCTCGAACGGGCTCCTGCAGGCGCGGCACCAATAGGTGCTTACGGACGCGTGCGACCCGAACGCGTTCATGATCTCAGTCTCGCTACCCTCACAGAACGCGCAAGGCGGAGACTCGGGCATGGAGTCCGGCAGCTCCTCCTGACGCTCCCCTACGTTTCCGGACCGCCCCTGAGCACCCTCCGGGAGCCCCGAGTCACGAAACGGAGGCGCTCCCGAGCTTCGGTCGGCGCTCACTCGACGAGTAACGAGCGATTTCGGTCTCCGCGCGCCCGCTCCACCGTATCGTCGTCCGGATGCCCCGGTCCCCGGCCCCGGGCTTCATCCCAGCTCGCGGATGCCGGCTGCACCGTATCTACGTCCACGCCTCCGCTGGCAAGAACGTCGCGCACGGCGTCCTTGAACGACGCGAGAAGGTCTGCGCCGGAGTCGGTCACTCCGGCCTCGACCAGGAGACGCGTGGCTGCGTCATCGGTTCCCAGCCAAGCCAGGGCCACGGGGAGGAACCGGTCCGTAGCATCCCGAAGCAGCTGCTGAGCCTCCTCGGAGGACGCCGCCAAACGCCGGTACCAGGCATTCC
The DNA here is from genome assembly GCA_039587535.1 of Gemmatimonadota bacterium. Taxonomy (GTDB): domain Bacteria; phylum Gemmatimonadota; class Gemmatimonadetes; order Longimicrobiales; family Gaopeijiaceae; genus JAWLHJ01. The sequence continues at coordinate 11,668 of JBDHIF010000006.1, read as the reverse complement.
CCAGGCTGGTATGGAATTCCTCTTCGGAGATCATCTTCGCGCAGCGCGTCTGCGCTGGCTCGAAGGAGCCCCTCGAGAAGGCAGCGAGCTGGGCGCGCAGAACTCCATCCACGATGACGATTCCTGCCACGGTAGCAGCCCAATCCGGGAACTGACTGTCCAGAGAGCCGACGTTGCCGTAGGCGTCCGCCGGCCGCTCGTGCTCCGCAGCCATCGGGTCCAGATCCAGCTCCTTGAGCATGGCGTAGAGGAGTCGGGCATGACCCCACTCATCTTGCGTCATGGAGGACATGGCGATCCCAGTCTCGACGGTTGGTGCGCCCAGATTCCAGTCCGAGTACCGGATTCCCATGAGCCGCTTGCTGTCCGCCAAGCGAAGGATGTGCCGTTGCAGCGCAGCACGGGTATCGGCGTCCAGAGAAGGGAGGTCGAGCACGTTCGGGGTTGTCACGCTGCACCTCCGCGGGCCTTCACGAAGGGGCCCTCGATGTGGTTGACCGGGATGATCTCGGACCGGGGCACGACACACATCTCGAACCAGGTCTGCTCGGAGTAGGTGGTCCAGGCGTAGACTCTGGCGGTTTCGTCGTCCAGCGCGTCGACGTAACCGATGTGCTGGAGCGGATCCCCCCGCTCTTTGCGGGCGAATACGTCGTAGGTGATTTCGAGCATGGGTTTCTCGTCTCTCGTGTCAGGCCGTCACGCCGAACTTCTTCAGCTTTGCCCGGCCTTCAGGGGTAATCATCTCCGTAGTCCAAGGCGGACTCCAGACTTCCTCGATCTCCACCCGCTCGATCCAGGGCTCGGGCTCGAGGCGGTCTCGGATGTCCTCTCGAATGAACTCCATGCAGGGACACGCCGTGGCGGTGAACGTCAACTGGATCTCCACCACGCCGTCCTCCAGCGCCAAGCCGTAGATCAGCCCCAGATCCACGAGGCTGATGGGCATCTCCGGGTCGAGCACCTCGCGGAGGGCATCCCACGTCGCCTGAAGGGGGTCGTCGGGCGTCTCGGCGAGCGGACCGGTCCACTGGTCGCGGCCACCGCTCTTATGTGACGTCACCGCCAACGGGAGACCAGCGTCACGCTCTGGCGCGAGCGGAAGGGTAATGGCCATGGCCCGGTCGCCTCAGGCAGCTCGGCCGTTGAGCCACCGGTCCACGTCGCCACGCGACCGCTGGATGGATTCGACGTAGATCTCGTTCATGGGACCGCGCCCCTTCCACCGCTCGAACACGGTATCCCAAGAGATCTCGCCTTCCTCGAACAGCCAGCGCTTCTCCTCCTCGCTGTACTGGCAGGGGAACGGGTAGTCGAGCACATACTCGCCCCGCTCGGCGTCCCAGTGCGCGGGCGCGTCCAAGCCGAGCTCCTGGCACAGCGGCACCGTGGAAGCCATCCACACCTGGCGCAGCTGATCGTTGGTGAGTCCCTTCAGCTTGTAGTCGAGCTGGCCGGAGTGGCGCTTCATCTCGTCCGGAAGGCCGAACCACTCGATCGTCATCGGGAACATCCAGTCGACGGCCTGCTGCACGAGCTCCCGAGCCTCACCGCCGGCCTTGGACAGACGTCGCATCCAGACCTCGCCGTGGCGGAGGTGGAACGTCTCCTCCATGCCGATCTTCACCAGGGCGCGCTTGAGGGGACCGTACGAAGTATTCTCGTGCACGTCCGTAAGCAGCGTGATTCCCGCCCGGTCGAAGAAGCCCGTAGCCACGACGAGCTCGGCCCAGTTGTCGAGCGGCTGGTCGAACCCGTAGGGATGCTTGAACTCGTGGGGTTCCCGACCGTACACGAGCTGCTCCTTGGACTCGCCCAGGTCCTCGAGCAGCCGGTAGGCGATGTTCGCGTGGGCGAGCTCGTCCTGGATAATGGCGTGCGCGGCGACCTGCGTGTTGTTCGACGGGGCATACCGTGCGGCCATCCAATACGAAGGAGCACTCATGAGCTCCGTGTCGGCCTGGACGGTCAGCTGCACCTTCAGCGCCTTCTTGTAGCCCTCCGTCATCTCCTCGGGGGTCTCGACGATATATCCGTTCTGGACTTTGCCGATCAGCTCTTCATCAGTGAACCGGGTCATGTTCGCCCTCTCTGGTATGACACTTTCATCTCGACAGACGAAAGAGTGTGATATGAATGTGCGTCACAAATGGCCTCGAGGCAACACCGTCCCGTTCCCGGGCACGGTCACAGCCCCAAAGAGGACCTGACGAGCGGATTCATCCGCTCCGGTGTCCAGGGCGGGTCGAAGGTCAAGTCGACATCCACGTCCCCCACCCCTTCGACCGACAGGATCGCATCCTTGGCCTGCTCGACGATCTCGCCCGCCACGGGGCACATCGGCGAAGTGAGCGACATGACCATCTTCACGTCAGCCCCGTCCACCTCGATGTCGTAGATGAGGCCCAGGACCACGAGATCGATGCCCAGCTCAGGGTCCTTCACGCCCTTCAGCGCCTTCTCGATATCCTTCTCCGTTACCACCATGCCTTCCTCTCGTTCTTCGGGGACGGGCACCCCTGTACCGGCACCCGAGGGGAATGATCCGGTTAGCCCTCACCGGTGGCGATCTCACCTTCCTCGCGCTCCGACCCGGAGTCGAACGCAGCCGCAGCGCGCGCTACGGCGTCCGCTCCGAACCGTTCCGAGCTCTCCTCCGCGCCGGTACGGCCCACCAAGATCGCGGTGATCTCCAGATCGGAATCGTCTCCGCCGGCAGATTCGGCAACACGCTCGACCAACGCATCCAACCGATCGCGTGCGCTGGGATAACGGCCCTTGGCCGACAAGAACCTCCTGCCCTGGATGACCGAGTCGCTGGGGCCCTCGCTGAAAGCCAACAGATGGTCTCCCGGGGCCAGGCGAAGCCGCTTCGCATGATAGTCGACGTCGTCGTCAGCGCCCAATGCCGGCGCATCGGGCACCAGGTCCTCGTGAGATCCTTCGGATCGCACCACGGTGCCGGCACACGCTCCGGCCGAAGCCCACTCGATCCCATCCTCAGACACCACCGCCAACCCACAGCTCACCGAGCCGGAGATCCCATCCACCCAACCGGCCCGCAGGCCACGGTTCACACGACCCAGAAGCGACCCGAGCCCCGGAATCGGGTCCTCCGCGAAACCGCGCAGGAGTCCGCGGACGGCCAGAAGGCGCTGTGCCGAAGAAAGACTGGCCTCGTCGGCCTTGAGCACGGCCAGCGCCAGCCTGCCGTCCCCGAAAAGGAACCAGTCCCACAGGGCCGACCCTTCCCCCTGGTCCAGCGTGGCCGTGAGGCCGGCGACATCGTACCCAGGGACGCTGGGTGCACCGCGAGGCAGGAGGCGGCTCCGAACCATCCGGTTGTACTCCGTGAGCGCGCTGCGGGGCGATTTGCCCTGCCGCCCGACGGGATCCTGGACGGTCTGGGTCGCGCGCTGGGAGCCAAGCGCCCGTGCCAGATTCCGGAGAAGGCGCGGTGCCAGTCCATCCTCAGGCCCGAGGGTATCGAGGAACGGCTCCCGACCGATCCCGATCAGGAAGCTCTGCTCCGAGACGCGCGCCGTCGTGGGACGCGACACCTCGTCGAGCAACGCCAGCTCACCGAAGGCCTGCCCCTCGCGCATCACCGACACGATCTCGGGTACACCCCCGACGTCCCGGGTCAGCTCCACAACTCCACGCACAACGACGTAGAAGCGGTCGCCCTCGTCGCCCTCGTCGAACAGCGTGGTCCCGACGTCCTTGACCACCGGCTCGGAGATGGCCTGGATGCGCTCGAGGTCACCGTCGGAGAGCCCGCGGAAGAGGTCGACCTCCCGGAGAGCCGCCCCGACGCTCGCCCGGGTCTCTTGAGCCACGAGCGCCGCGATCTTGTCCAGCCCCTCGTCGGAGACGCTGGCGAGAATGGGGTTGGCCCGGAGGGACGCGATGACGTCGGCCGTGTCGGTACCGATGAAGCCTGAGCTCATGGATTAGTGCTCCCAGTTCTTCTCGTGATCGGTGAAAAGGAGTGAGCGGTCTCTGAAGCATACGCATCGGCTCCCCTCCCTGCCACGGCCGCGGGCCGGTCCACCGGGCACCGATGGTGGGTCACCGCGGGGCCACCTCCGGATAGCGGGTGCCGAGCCACGAGAAGATGCCCTTAAGGGCCCAGGCTGCAGCCCCGGCCAGCAGTCCCAGGGCCACCCACCTGAGCAACACGGCCACGAACGCCAGGTCCAGCGCAGGCAACCCGAACTCGTACTGAATGAGCTCGCTCCCCCGCTCCAGCATCCAATGCCACCCGGTGTGCGCGAGCACCGCCGACAGGACGATGACGCCCGCCGCCTCCGGAATCCCCCTCCTGAAAGCCAGCTCCAGGGCAGGAGCCATGAGAAGAAGGACGAGAATCTGTCCGAGCTCGACGCCCACGTTGAACGCCAGCAAGGAGGCCAGGAGGTGACCACCGGCGAACTGGAGCGACTCGGAGAGGGCGAAAGAGAAGCCGAATCCGTGCACCAGACCGAAGCCGAACGCGATACCCCACCTGAGTCGGAGCTTGGCCCCGAGGATGTTCTCGAAGGCCATGTACACGATGGAGAGCGCGATGAGCGTCTCGATGAGAGGCGGAAACCACAAGGCGTCGGGAGCCAGCCCAAGGGCTGATGCGATGAGCGTGATGGAGTGGGCCACCGTGAACGCCGTCACGATGGGAATGAGGGCTCGGACACTCCGGAACGGCACCACCAGACACAGCAGGAAGAGAAGATGGTCGATCCCGTCCAGAATGTGCTCGAACCCCAGCGCAACGAACCTGAGGGCGGCCTGGTGCCAGCGAGGATCGAGCCGGACGAGTCCGGGATTCCCCGTGTACTGAAACACGCGCTCGGTGTCATCGTCGGGAAGAAAGCGAAGCACGGTCACCGTTCGGAGCCCGAGGTGCGCAAAGCGCGGGTCGATGGAGAACTCGGACGTCTCCGACGCGATCGGGACCTCGAACAGCACGTCCAGGGCCGCTTGCCGCCAGAATAGGTCCGTCCCGTCCGGAAGCGGCGCCGATCTCACGTGGGCGAGTGCGGCTCGGTAATCGGCGAAGGAGCGGTCCCCTGGTGCCGCGACCCGCGCCGTCACCAGCTCCAGCCCCTCCAGCGGCCGCCCGTTCTCGTAGAACGAGACATACGTGCTCCCCAGCCACTGACGGGCAGCGTTTCGAATCATCTCCTGCGACTCGGCGATCTCCAGATATCCGGGGCCCCGGAGCGGGAACGCGTAGTCACGCATGGCCTCCAGCGGAACGCGCACGAGCAGCCGCAACCGACCTTCCTCAGCCTTCACGAACCCCTGGATCGTGACATCCGCGGGGATCTCGTGCGCCTCCGGCCACGACGGGAGAAGAAGCACGAAACCCACCAACAGCGCTGCAGTGCGAGGAACCGACAGGCGGGACGAGCGGGACATGTTTGGTTCGGGTGTGAGAGTCGTGCGAGGAAGGGCCGGCGAAGTTAGCCTCGGATTGCCGGCCGGGCCACGGATTGCTAGCCTTGCGCCTTCGGGTCGCTGCCCTCAATGCGGAGCGCAGCACCGCCTCAGGAAACGTGTCGAGTGGAGCACCGTTTATGCAGAAGGGACGAGTCGTCATCGGGGTGAGCCTCCTGGCCGGAGCCGTCGGTCTGGCATGCGCGTCGGAAGCGTTGGACCAGGTGGCTATGGGTCAGGTCGGCGAAGACGACATGGCGCCCGTATTCGAGGTCGATCCGTTCTGGCCCAAGCCGCTGCCGAACCACTGGGTGCTCGGAGCGGTGGTGGGCGTAGGCGTGGACTCCCGGGATCACGTGTACATCATCCACCGGCAAGCTCCGCTTAACGAGCGCACGGAGATCGGCGCGGCAACGGACCCGCCCACCGGTGAATGCTGTGTGCCCGCGCCCTACGTCCTGGAGTTCGACCCCGACGGCAACCTGATGAACGCTTGGGGTGGCGAAGGCGAAGGGTACACTTGGCCGACCTCGAACCACGGCATCTCGATCGATCCCATGGACAACATCTGGATCGGCGGGAACGGGGCTGGTGACAGCCACATCCTGAAGTTCAGCCGCGACGGCACCTTCCTGGCGGAGTTCGGCATCCCCGGCCAGACACGCCCCAACTCCAACAGCACCGAGTTCTTCGGGCGCCCCGCGGAGATCTCTTTCGACGCCGAAGCGGGAGAAGCCTACGTCGCCGACGGCTACCTTAACCGTCGCGTCGCGGTGCTGGACATGAGCAGCGGGGACATCAAGCGATTCTGGGGCGCCTACGGAAATACGCCCTCCGACGAGAACCCGGGCCCCTACAACCCCGACGCACCCCTCATCGACCAGTTCCGGACGCCGGTGCACTGCGCGGAGCCCACCACGGACGGTCACGTGTATGTCTGCGACCGGCCCAACAACCGGATCCAGGTCTTCAGAACGGACGGCACCTTCGTCGATGAGATCCAGCTCGCTCCGCGCACGCTCGGAGACGGCTCCACCTGGGACATCGCCTTCTCCCGTGATCCCGCGCAGAGGTACATGTACGTGGCCGACGGGAAAAACATGAAGGTCTATGTGATGGACCGGCTCTCGCTCGAGGTCCTCACCACCTTCGGCGACGGCGGCCGGCAGCCGGGGCTGTTCTTCGCAGTCCACTCGATCGCCACGGACTCACAGGGCAACATCTACACGACCGAGACCTACGAGGGGAAGCGGGTGCAGAAGTTCCTTTACAGGGGGATCGGGCCGGTTCGCGCCGAAAACCAAGGGGCACCCTGGCCTCAGGACCGGCTGCCTGGGTAACGCGGAGCGCGGATTCGCCGGATCATTGACGCCGGCGGCTCGCGCCCCTTCCTTGGTAGCTTACCACCGTCCGGCCACGCACGTCCCGTCTTATCCGGAGTTCAGAATGCTACGAATGCCAAGAGTCAAGTCGATTACCTCCCTGATGGTGACCGCCGTCTTCGCCGCCTGCGGCGGTGGGGACACCGCTGCAGACCACGAGGCGATGGGTGAGGCCGAGATGGCCGCAGCGCCAGCCTCTACTTCGGAAGTGGGCTGCTTCCTCCAGGGCGCCACCATGGAGGAAACCGCCGACCGGCCGAGCCCGCTGCAGACGACGACGTTCTCCGTCGGCGAGACCGGTGGGCTCGTCTGCTACGGTGCCCCCTCGGCGAACGAGCGTGGGATCATGGGCGGCCTCGTGCCCTACGGAGAGCTCTGGCGGTCGGGTGCCAACGAAGCCACAGCCATCCATCTCGATGGGCCGGCCACGGTCGGCGGCATCTCCTTGGCCGCGGGCAGCTACTCGCTTTACACGCTTCCCAGCGACGGCGACTGGGAGGTCTTCCTGAACAGCAACTTCGAGCGGTGGGGTATCCCCATCAGCGACGAAGTCCGTACCACGGACGTGGGCAGCTTCACGGTGACGCCGGAGGCCACCGACGCCATGGTGGAGACGCTCACGTATTCTTACGAGGCCACCGACGCGAGCTCGGGTGACCTGCTGCTCGAGTGGGAGAACACGCGGATCCGCATCCCCATCTCCGCAGGGATGTGACGCATCCGGGGCGGGAGCCCCGAGCATGCTGACGAGAGCCCCCGGCGCCATCGTGCGCCGGGGGCTCTTTCACTTCCACCTCCGGCCGGCCCCGTGGCGCCTTGGGGCCGTCGCGGGGGAGGGGCCCACCTCACCGGTAGGGGTCTGGGGTCGCGAGGTGCTCCGTCACGTAATCCGACACGCCCTCCTCAACCGTTCGGAACCGCCCCTGATATCCGGCAGCGCGCAGCCGGTCCATGGCCGCCTGGGTATAGTACTGATATCGGTCCCGGATCTCTTCCGGCGTATCCACCCACTGGACCTCCATCTCCCGACCCACGGCACCGTAGAGCGCCCCCATGAGCTCGAGCCAGGTCTGGGCGCGACCCGTCCCAAGGTTGTAGAGGCCGCTCACGTCCCGGCGCTCCATGAGCCAGAGCATCACGTCGACGCAGTCCTTCACGTAGACGAAGTCACGCATCTGCCCACCGTCCTCATAATCGGGGTGATGTGACCGGAACAGCGTCACCGGCTTGCCCGCCGCCGCGGCGGGGTACGACTTCGTCACCACGCTGCGCATGTCGCCTTTGTGGTGCTCGTGGGGCCCATACACGTTGAAGAACTTCAACCCCACCCACTGAGGAGGGCGTGGGGCTCCGGACGCGACCTCCCGCACGACCCACCGGTCGAAGAGATGCTTGCTCCAACCGTAGGCGTTGAGAGGCAGCAGTCGGGCCAAAGCGTCCGGATCGGAGTCATCGTCGAACCCCTCGCTTCCATCACCGTACGTCGCCGCAGAAGAAGCGTAGATCAGCGGAACGTCCCGATCGGCGCACCAACGCCAGATCCTTTGGGACAGGCGCACATTCGTGGCAACGATCAGGTCCGCGTCGGTCTCGGTCGTGGCGGAGATGGCGCCCATGTGAACGACATACCGGACCTCCTCCCCTCGCCGGGCCAGAAAGTCGTCCAGGTCGGCGGGATCCACGAGCTCGTCCAGCGCCCGGCCCCGGAGGTTCTTCCACTTCTCTCCACACCCCAGCCGGTCCACCACGCTCACCCGGCCGGCGTCGGCCGATTCGAGGCCGGCCACGATGTTGGAGCCGATGAAGCCGGCACCTCCGGTCACGACGATCACTGAGGGGTCCTCCCTTCTCGATACTCAGGGTAGCGCACACGAACGCTCCTGATGATCGCCCGGTCTGGGCCCCGCGTCACCCTGTGGACTTCGGCGGCCACGGCACGAAGGCCGAGGTGCGCCGAACGTAGTCGGCGTACGCGGGCCTACGCTCCCCGATGTCGCGCTCGAGAAGCGTGACCCCGGAGACCCTGAGCAGCAAGAACGTCATGATCGCCGGACCGAACACCGTCCACGCACCGCCACCCGCCACGGCGATGAGCCAGGCGCCCCACCACATGACGGCATTCCCGAAGTAGTTCGGGTGACGGGAGTAGCGCCACAGTCCCGAGTCCAGGACTTGCCCACGGTTTTCCGGATCCGCCTTGAACCGCTCAAGCTGCCGGTCGGCCACGGCCTCGAGAACGATCCCCGTGAGCATACATAAGGCGCCCGCGACATCCAGCGCCCCCAGAGGTAGCGTCGAGGTGACGGCGGCGAGCAGGGGCGCGGACACCAGCCAAAGCAAAGCCGCCTGGAGCCAGAATACCGTGACGAGGCTCACCCATGGGAAACGGGCCCCTCCCCCCGCGCGCATGGACCCGTATCGGGGATCTTCACCAGAACGGAGGTTCCGGCGAAGGAGATGACTCCCGAGGCGGGCCGCCCAAATCCCGACGAGAAGGGTGACCAGCCAGCCTCGGATGCCCCGCTCGGGGGCAAAGGCCAAATAGGTGGCAGAGGCCAACAGGAAGCCCGGCGCCCAGAATGGGTCGACGATGCTGACGTCACGGAGCCTCAGGCTCAACAGCCAGAGCACCGTCATGGCGCCAGCCACCACGGCCAGACCCGCCAACGCGATGTGGAGATGCTCCAACGTCGTGCCTCCTCTCTTCGGGCGCCTTACTCGGTGTGCGCGGAGCTTACCGCATCTTCACCGGCTTTGGCTTCCCGTGCCACGGCCTCCACAAGGTCGCTGAAAATGACGGCATGCAACGGGTAGATACCGTACCAGTACAGCCAGCCGAAGAATCCAGTAGGCGCAAAGAAGGCCGTTTGCACCAGCTTCGTGCCCCCGTTCTCGGGGATGGCCTCGAATTGGAGCCAGGCCCGGCCGGGAACCTTCATCTCCGCTCGGAGGCGCAGTAGTCGACCAGGACGCCACTCCTCCACGCGCCAGAAATCGATGGCCTCCCCAGGATAGAGCTCGCTGGGATGCCGCCGACCACGCCGAAGCCCGGGGCCGCCGACCAGCTGGTCCAGGAAGCCCCGCGCCTCCCAGGCCCAACGCCACACGAGCCACCCACGCTCCCCACCCAAACTCGAGAAGGTCTGCGCCACCGCCTCCGGAGGCACATCCACGAACCGCGTGCGCACTTCCCGGATGAGGCCCTCCCGGTCTTCCAGCCGTACCGCCGGATCCGTGTCCCCCCCGCTCACCGTCCAGCGGGTCGCGACGTCCTCCGCCAAGGTGCGCGCCAAAGCTCGGGACACGGCCTCCGCGTAGGGCGTCGGCTCGATGTCCGGAAAGAGGCGCCGTGCTCGCCGTGTGTCGCCCACAACCGGGTGAACGACCCCCTCGATAAGCGGGACGGCGAGGGCATTGGGTATGGGTGTCACCAGCCCCACCCAGAGTGCTGCCAGCTTGGGTGCCAGTACCGGGACGGGCACGATGAGCCTGGGGAGTCCGCGAACTTCAGCGTACACCTCCATCATCTGCTTGAAGGTGAGCGGGTCCGTCCCGATGTCGATGGGGCCCAAGGCGTCCTCCCTCCCGACGGCCGCCACCAGATAGGCCAGAGCGTCTCGCACAGCGATGGGGCGCACCTCGTTGAGAATCCAGCGCGGAGCCACCATCGCGGGCAGGCGTTCTGTCAGATACCGCACCATCTCGAACGATGCCGAGCCGCTGCCGATCACGGGACCAGCACGAAACTCCGTGGTGGGGAGCGAGTCACTCAGGATTTGACCGATCTCGCCACGGCTTTCCAGGTGGGAGGAGCGCGGGCGCCGCTCATCGTGGGTGGGAAGGATCCCGCCGAGGTAAATGACTTGCTCCACGTGGGGCGCCGCTTCCACGAAGTTCCTGGCCGCCTCGCGGTCTCGATCCTCGAAGTCGGAGCCGGAAGCCATGGAGTGCACCAGGTAGTAGGCCACCTCGATGCCGTCCAACGCCCCAGGGAGCGAGGCTGGGTCCAAGAGGTCGCCCTCGACGATCTCCACGCGCCCTGCCCACGTCCGGGATGCGGCACGCTCGGCGTTCCGTGCCAGCACGCGGACATCGTGGCCCGCATCCAGCAGCCGCTCGACCAGGCGCCCGCCGACATAGCCGGTGGCACCCGTGACCAGAATCTTCTTCCTCATGACCGCATCCTTTGGTGCTTCCTCTGGTGCTTCTTCCATACCGCGGTTACCCGGTCCAACCCGATCATACCCACCCCTGGCTCGACGCGCTGCTCGGGCACTGCCGGGTGACACCCCCGGGACCGCAGGGAGGTCACGGACAGGCAACGGACGGGTGGTCGGCTCTGGAAAGCCAGGACGCGTGGGATTAGGCTCCGTGCAATCATGACCGACATCCGACGCATCGCCATCAACACCGGAGGCGGAGACGCCCCTGGCCTGAACGCCGTCATTCGCTCCGTAGCCCTGGCCGCGCAGCGTCGCGGGTGGGAGGTGTACGGCATCCTCGACTCCTACGACGGACTGTTTCGAGAAAACGGCGTGGTACGGTTGGACCGGGAGTCGGTCCGCGGCATCACGCACCAGGGCGGAACGATCCTCGGAACGACCAACCGTGGCAACCCCTTGCGTTACCCCGTGCACGAAGAGGATGGAACGATCCGTTACGAGGACCGCTCCCAGGCGGTCCTGGACGCGCTTCACCAGCACGGCATCGACGCATTGGTAGCGGTCGGCGGAGATGGCTCTCTGGAGATCGCCCACGGTCTGGCCCAGAAAGGCCTTAAGGTGGTCGGCGTCCCCAAGACCATCGACAACGACCTCGATGCCACGGAGCTCACCTTCGGATTCCTCACG
>JBDHIF010000154.1:0-3358 GCA_039587535.1 Gemmatimonadota bacterium | reverse complement strand
TACTCTCTTGCTCTTCGAGAACCTCATGGGCGCGACAGGATGAGCTCCGCTTCGCTTCGCAGATCCTGCGCGATACTCTCTTGCTCTTCGAGAACCTCATGGGCGCGACAGGATTCGAACCTGTGACCTCTACGATGTCAACGTAGCGCTCTAACCAACTGAGCTACGCGCCCGCATCCTGCTCGCCGGCACCTCCTGGGTCCAGCTCATGCGCCCGGGAGGACTCGAACCCCCAACCTTCTGATCCGTAGTCAGACGCTCTATCCAATTGAGCTACGGGCGCTTCACCCAACATGCCCACGACAGGACTCGAACCTGTACGCCGTTTCCGGCACTGGTCCCTCAAACCAGCCTGTCTACCAATTCCAGCACGTGGGCAACATTCATCGACTGCTTTGTCCAGCACCGGGCCCGGCAGCTCCATGCTTCGGAGCGACCCAACAGAGCTACATGCTCGGGGAGGGACTCGAACCCTCACGGGGTTAACCCCCACAGGATCCTGAATCCTGCGCGTCTGCCAATTCCGCCACCCGAGCCCGGTGCCTGGGCTACCGAACCATGCTCGGTACGACCCTCAGTGGAGCCGAGGGGAATCGAACCCCTGACCTCTTGAATGCCATTCAAGCGCTCTCCCAACTGAGCTACGGCCCCGGCACACCCACAGTGGCTCCCGCTGGGAGCCACAACCTCTTCTCTTTCAATCAACCATCACAGGAGCGGGGCTGACGAGACTCGAACTCGCGACCTCCGGTGTGACAGACCGGCACTCTAACCGACTGAGCTACAGCCCCTGTATGTCCTACGTATCCCGCGCTCCAGCGGATCCTGCCAACGCCCCGACGGGGAATCGAACCCCGGCCGCCACCTTGAAAGAGTGGTGTCCTAGCCGTTAGACGATCGGGGCTTGTTCCTCTTCCCCGCACCAGACTCCATCCGGCGACCCTGCGGCCGCCCCGGAAGCCCGTCCTACACAGGCCCGGAGGGACTCGAACCCCCAACCGCCGGTTTTGGAGACCGGTGCTCTACCAATTGAGCTACGGACCTCTAAACAACTCACCTCGGCCGACCTCGCTGCCGAGCATCATGGCCAGGGGCAGAATCGAACTGCCGACACCATGATTTTCAGTCATGTGCTCTACCAACTGAGCTACCTGGCCCTGCCAAAAAAAAACGCCCGAGCCTTCCCAGAGGCGCGGGCGGAGGAGCTTCGGAGGGCCGTGCTACCGGCTCCCCGCTCCCGCCCGCCTCCGCGGGCTCCACGTGTCGGCCACAGTCCAGGAGCGCGCTCGCGAAGCGTCCAAGGAAGCGAGCGCGAACCAGGCGCAACGTGGGAAACGCCGCCAGAGGCGGCGCTTCCGAGCTAATAGCGGGGGCGGGATTCGAACCCGCGACCTTCGGGTTATGAGCCCGACGAGCTACCAGACTGCTCCACCCCGCAACAGGCTCATATAATACCCAGAGGCCGCGAGAAGTGTCAACCCGACTCGGGTGGCTTGTCCGATAGCGGGTCCCGGCCCTCAGAAGCGAGCCGAGGCGTGCCAACCAGGTCGATCAGGTAGATCCCTGCGAGCCACCCAGTGCGCGAGACGACGCCGGCCCCGCGGCACCAAGGCACCGCGGGGCCGCATTCCGTCGCGTGACGGCTCGCGCGCGTCAGCGACCGACCGAACTCCGGTCGGTCAGCTTCCGGGCGTATCGTTGGTCCAAAGATAGTCCGAGTGCGTGCCGCAGATCTGGGTGTACTCCTGCATGGCCAGCGGATTCGTCTGCATGGCCTCGTTGTAGACCGCTGACTGCATGTCGAGCACGGTGGCGTGATCCGGACCGCTCACCGTCTCCAGACGCCGGAAGACGCCGCCGATCCGGTGCGAGTAGAAGCCGTAGGAAGCCAGGTGGCCCATGTCGACGTGCTTCTGGTAGAGGGGCGCCAGGACATCGGCGAAGATCTCGTCGGCCCGGGCTTCCCGAGACCGCTCGCACATGTGGTACGACGACACGGAGGCAGTCCCCATGACGTCAGGGTTCTCGGTGGACGTTGTGGTGGCGACCCAGACGTAGTCGTCATGCCCTCCGCAGGCCTGACCCAGCCGGGCCATGGCCTCCTCGTTCTCGCTCACCTCGGCCACGATCTGGGCTCGGACCTCCATCATCTGATTCATGTCGCTGCCGGTGGTGGCCAGGACCCTGCGCCAGGCTCCTCCCTGGTCGTGCGTGAGCCAGAGCCAACCCGTCAGGTGACCGGCGTCCACGTGCCTCTGGATCACAGGCGCAAAGACCTCCTGAACGACTTCGTCGGCCTGGGCCTCGATGCCCTGGTTACAGCGGAAGTACTGGCCGAACACGAACATCGGATCCTCCTGCGCGGCCAGCGGCGGCGCAAGCAACAGGGATCCGACGGCGAGCGTGAGTCCGACTTTCTTCATGGGGTGCTCCATTGAGAGGGTCGCGATTAGCCCGTTAAGATGGTGATTGGAAGGGGCTGCCGCCAGGCCCGACCAGCGCGCGGGGCGGGAGATGTCCGCCCGTGCCCGCGGGGCTCGAGGTGATGGAGATCGGAGACGACTACTTGGTGGCCCTCCCCCGGGACGAGCTCGGTGTGGAGCGGGTGGAGATCTACGGGGTGATCAAGAGCCGAGGTTCGCGGCGCCCAGGAACACCAGCTTCGCGTCCCACGCCGTGACGCCGCACGCCCGGCACCCGGATGATCATCTTGCATGATATCGAGATGATCACGAATTTTTATGATTCCCTCGCCATGCTGGGTCCGCGGACGCAAGTTGGGCCCTGAAACGGGCCCCGGCATGATGCACGGGGATGCCCTGCCGCCACGTACGTGGAGACCCTGCCCTCCCATGACCGATGGCTCGACCTCCCGCATGGGCGCCGCCCTGGCCGACCGCTACGCCATCCAACGCAAGCTGGGCGAGGGCGGCATGGCCAGCGTCTACCTGGCCGAGGACCTCAAGCACGAGCGAAACGTCGCGCTGAAGATCCTCAAGCCGGAGCTTGCCGCCGTCATCGGCGCCGACCGCTTCCTGGCAGAGATCAAGACCACCGCCAATCTGCAGCACCCCCACATCCTGCCCCTCTTCGATTCCGGCGACGCCGACGGCTTCCTCTACTACGTGATGCCGTACATCGAGGGCGAGACCCTCGCCGACCGCATCGCCCGGGAAGGGCAGCTGGGGGTGAACGAGGCGGTCCGCATCGCCCGGGACGTGGCTGACGCCCTGGACTACGCCCACCGCAACGACATCATCCACCGGGACATCAAGCCGGCGAACATCCTGCTCCACGACGGCAGGCCGGTGGTGGCGGACTTCGGCATCGCCCTGGCCATCAGCGCGGCGGGTGGCGG
>JBDHIF010000153.1:0-3233 GCA_039587535.1 Gemmatimonadota bacterium | reverse complement strand
TCCCGGAGCTGCGAAGCCGTGTCGCCCAGGCCGGCGCCACGGACCTGGGGGTGGTAGGCACCGGCGGGGCGCCGTCCGCCGACCTGGAGACCACCGAGTTCGTCGCGCGGCTGGAAGGGCTGAGCGGAGAAGCCCTGGTCGAGGCCCTCACTGACGTGGACCTGGGCGTGATGCTTCCGGGGCCCACCCCCGCCGATCCGGTATATGCCGCGCTGCAAGAGGTTCTGAGACGGGGGAGCGGGCGCACGATCCACTTCCATTGGGCCGGCGCCTACGGCTTCGACGGCGCCCTGCTCGAGCTCGATGACAACATCAACCAAACGTACGTACGTGTTTTGACAGAAACCGATTATGATGCGCTCGCCACGGCCCAACGTGCCTTCGAGGAGGCGGCCCGCGCCGGGGAGATCCGCGTCGTGACGCCCGCTGGCACGGATATCAGCTTCCGCATCGGCGATCGTCCGGTGACCAGGCAGGACGGCGACGCCTCGATGGCCCGCGCGGCGTCCGCGAGGAACCTCATCGATCGGGAAGTGGAGCTGCCTGCCGGAGCCATCCGTGTCGCGCCCCTGGAGGAGTCCGTGAACGGCACCATCGCCTTTCCGCCCACGGCATGGGGCGAAACCACGGTGCAAGGGCTGGTGCTCACGATCGAGGCCGGTCGGGTGGTCGGCGTGGCCGCCGACTCCGGCGTCCAGGCAGTCACGGCCGAGTTGGAGTCGGCCGGGCCGGCAGGGCGAGCCTTCCGGGAGTTCGCTCTGGGCATGAACCCGCTGCTCGCCATCCCCGACGGGGAGCCGCGGTGGATTCCCTATTATGGGTACGGCGCCGGCGTGGTTCGCCTCTCTCTCGGAGACAACTCGGAGCTGGGCGGCAACGTCACCGGGGGGTACGTCCGCTGGAACTTCTTCACGGACGCCACCGTGACCGTCGGCGGGGAGGTCTGGGTGGAGGACGGGCGGCTGATCCGGTAGGCACGGCTCGGTATCAGAGCTTGCAGGCACCAACCTGGTTCAGCGCCGAGCGACTCCCGCGCTGATCTATTTCGGCGCCAGGGGGCCCACCCCCCGATCCCGCAACTCCGCGTTCAGGGCGGCGAGGTCCTCCGTCTCCAGGCGCCTCACGGTCGACCAGTAGTCGTCCAGCTGGCCCCGGTATTGCTCGAACACCTCCAGGTGTCCTGCCGCGACAGTCCGCCGGACAGCCTGAGGTCGAAGAGCATCATCTCCAGGTCGATCAGCTCCTGGTCCAGCGTGTCGGCGGCGGCCAGCAGGTCCTCCACCTCCGGACGCCCTTCGAGCCGCACGGCCATCGCATCGAGCTGCTCCCGCACCAGCTCGATGTGATTGATGAGGCTGACGGTGGAGTCCGTGGCCGCGCGGATATCGAGAAGCAGCGCCAGCTGAGCCTCGATGTCCTCCTGGGACCCCACGGAAGAGGGGTCCTTGAGCACCGTGAGCTCTCGCTCGACGACCTCGTCGCCCCGCGTGACGCGCAACGTGTAGCGCCCCGGCGCGGCCAACGGACGGACGCGCCCACCCTCGCCCAGCGGACGCCAGCCGTCCTCGCCCGTCTGGACGTGAGGGCGCTCGAGAGGGGGCACACGCAGACGGGGCGTCTCCGAGGGTGAGTACCGTAGATCCCAGTACATGCGGTTGAGCCCCGGCACCAGAGGAAGCTCGGGATTGAGGCTCCGGATCACTTCGCCACCCGTATCGAGAATCTCGACCGTGAGTCCGTCCTCGGGCACAGACGCGAGCCAGAGGTCAAGAGACGCCCCGTACTCCGGATTCTTCCCGGCACCAGGATCCTCGGGCTGGCTCTGCGGCGCTTCCTTCATCAGGAACCGGTAGGCGGCCCTGGGCTCGAAGAGGTGGACCTGCCGACCCAGCGTCTCGTCGTCCAGCTTCTGGAGCGACGTTACGTCGTCCAGGATCCAGAATCCACGCCCGTAGGTGCTCACGACCAGGTCGTTGAAGTGGGGCTGGACGGTCAGCCAATGCACCGGCGCGTGGGGCAGATCTCCCTGGATCGAATGCCACGAGCTCCCGTCGTCGAACGACGCGAAGATCCCGCTCTCGGTGCCCAGATAAAGGAGGCCCGGGCGCTGCGGGTCTTCACGGATCACGTGGACGTAGCTGAAGACGGAACGGGGCAGATCCTCCGCCAGCGAGCGCCAGGTGGCCCCGTAGTCCTCGGTCTTGAACACGTAGGGGTCGAAGTCACCGAGCTGGTGAAGGTCCACGCTCACGTAGGCGGCGCCCGCCTGATACCGCGACGGCTCGACGTTGCTGAAGGTGCCCCACGGTGGAAGGTCGGGGATGTTCGGCGTGACGTCGGTCCACGTCTCTCCGCCATCCCGCGTCAGGTGGAGCAGCCCGTCGTTGGACCCGGCCCAGATCACACCTTGCTCGACCGGCGATTCGGCGATGGCGAAGAGCGTGGCTGCGTAGGTGGGGCTCGAATCGTCCGGCGTAAGCCCCCCGGTCTTCTGCTGCTTGGTCTCGTCGTCCGTGGTCAGGTCGGGACTGAGGACGCTCCAGCTCTGGCCGCCGTTCGTGGTCACGTGAACGTGCTGGCTGCCCACGTACACCCGGCTCGGGTCGTGGGGCGAGATGTGCACCGGAAAGGTCCACTGGAAGCGGTAGCGGACCTCCGCGGCGGGCCAGCCCTCGGGGTTGTCCGGCCAAACGCTCACGTTGCGCGCGTGGCCGGTGGACATCTCGTACCGCTCGAGGATCCCGTCGTAGCAGCCCGACCAGACCACGTCGTTCCCGACGGTGTCGGGCACCGCGAAGCCGGACTCGCAGCCGCCTACCGAGTGCCACGCCCCGATGGGGATGCGTCCCGACGTCAGCGAGTTGCTGGGCCCAGCCTGCGACGCCCCGTCCTGGCGGTTCCCGTACACGCGGTAAGGCACGCGGTTGTCGGTGTAGGCGTGGTACATCTGCGCGATGGGGAGACGGGGCCGCAGCCAGGTGTCACCCCGATTGGTCGAGATGGAGAGCCCCTGATCGTGGCCGACGATCATGCGATCGGGCATGAGGGGGTCGATCCACATGTCGTGGTGGTCGCCTCCGGACGCCATGCGGCTAACCGTGAGGCCCCCGTCCGTGGACCGGGTGTGGGCGGTGGCGAGGAAGTGCACCTCGTCGCGGTCGTCGGGAGCGGCCACGGCGCGGGTGTAGTAGAGCGGTCGTTGGGTCAGGGCGTTGGTGGGATTCACCATGTCC
>JBDHIF010000152.1:0-2059 GCA_039587535.1 Gemmatimonadota bacterium | reverse complement strand
GGTCATGGGAAGTCTTGAGTCTTGAGTCTTGAGCCGGGAAACGGAGCATGGTAGGCGAAGGAGCCGCTTGGGGCTTGATGAGATTCACGGCGGGCCGGGATCGGGTGCCACGGACAGCGACCGAAGGGAGTCGTCCGTGATCCCCCCATAGAGAAAAAGCCTCCCGGTACCGTGCACACCGGTGTGCGGCCTACTGGAGGCAGCCAACTTCATGGGTTTTCGGTGAGCGCGTCGTACGCAGCGACGTGGCGCCGGGAGGAGTCAACGATGTTACATCTCGGGATCGACCTGCACCAGTACCAGATCACGATCGTTCTCCTGAACGACGCCGGCGAGGCCATCCAGCGGGCCACCGTCGGGACCAAGTCTCCAGCGATCGACGAATTCCTCGCCACGGTGAGCGCCCGGGCGAGATCTTCGGGCGGCTACCGGGCGATCATCGAGTCGTGTGGATTCGAGCACTGGCTCGTCGAGAAGCTGACGATCCACGGATGCGAGATGACGGTCGTCGTTCAGCCGCTCAAGAAGGCCCGGCACAAGACAGACAAGCGAGATGCCGCTTCTCTGGCCGAGCTGCTCTGGGTGAACCGTGAGCGACTTCGGGAAGGCCGGCGGGTACACGGTATCCGTCAGGTCATGATCCCCTCGGAGGCCGATCGGCAGGATCGCATGCTCACGAACATGCTGATCGAACTCCGCCGACAGGAGACACGCGTGATCAACCAGATCAAGTCGCTTGTCCGGCGTTTCAACCTGATGCACGACTGTCCCACGAAGGGATTCAAGACGAACAAGGCGAGGGCCTGGCTTCGCGAGTTGGAGCTTCCGGAGGTGGACCGGATCGTGCTCGAGCTCGCGATCGAGCGGTGGGAGACGATCGAGCGACAGCTTGGCCGACTTCAACTGGAGATCGATCGTCGAACGGAGCACCACGCCGCGGCCCAATTGCTCAAGACCATCCCGGGAGTCGGGAACCTGACGGCACTCGCGCTGGCGAGCCGGATCGGGCCGATCGAACGGTTCCCGCGTCCGGCGAGCCTGGCGAACATGTTCGGCCTCACGCCGTCGATCAATGACACTGGTGAGACGACCGGGCGGTTGGGGAGCATCACCAAGCATGGCCATCCGAACATGCGGTATCTGCTCGGGCACGTGGTCCTGCACTTGACGAGGGCTGATCGGACGCTTCGTGAGGTTCGTCGGAAGATCCGGAAACGTCGTGGAGCAAAGATCGCCATGGTGGCGATCATGCGGCGAATCACCTGCAGGATCTGGCACATGCTCCAAACGGGCGAGTCGTATCGAGTGACCTGACCAGATCGCGTTGACGCGGCGAGAAGCACCGAACCAGGCCAACCGGAGTTCCACCAGCTCGATCGCCCAATGGCAGTCGGATCGACAGAAGCAGAGCTTCTGTCCCGCCGAGCAGGATCAGTTCGAGCGCCCGCATGGCTACGCCCGCCGATGGCATCACCATGGGCAGGACGTCCCCGCGATTCCGTGATTAGAACGATTCACTCGGTGGACGGTCGTGAGAGATCTTCCGTGCCGGAGCATGGCTCCGGGCGTCTTCAGTCACTCGCTGAGACGCGATCCACGAAGGAATGTATTGGGGTCCGGCCCACGGCCTCCCCGCAACCAGGACCGACCGACTCCCGGCAGGCCATACGCGTTGCCCACGGAATCCAGTGGGGGCTCATTCGCCGCCCCCAAACCCCGGCTACCCCCGAAAGGCGGGAGGAAGCGATCGGAGCGTCAGCGTGCGGGGAAAACGATGACGAATCGTCCTTGACAAACAAGGCTCTATGAGGAATGCGGGCGCCATTCTCCGCAGCGCCAGGAGCCGCGTCGCCACGCCCACCGCGCCGAGTCGTTCGTACTCCGCGCTCCCGTCGCGCGGGCACCGACGCCTCGCTTCGCTCTCTGTCGGTGGCACCCGGAACCCGAATCCCGGACCTCACACGCTCGCCTGCTCCAGCTCACCCGCCTTTGCCCGCGGGAAGTGCTCGCCGAGCCAGCTTGCGGGGTACTCCGGGTCATCCAGCGCGACCGCGGCCTC
>JBDHIF010000151.1:0-2062 GCA_039587535.1 Gemmatimonadota bacterium | reverse complement strand
TCCACCGGCAGGGATGCCGGTGCCATTGCGCCAGGCGAAGCCTGGAGCTGGAGGAAAGGAGGTGAGCATGCCGCCGTGAAACCAGCTGATGGAGCCCAGCGGGTGAGAGTCCCGCCCGGCCAAGGGGGCCAGCCCAGCCGGAAGCGAGTCTTGCGCGTACGTGGGTGACCACGGGCGTGAAGCGTAGACAGCGAGTGCGCGAGCTGCGTGAGAGAGCGTCGAAATCCATCTCGTGGCGGGGCCGACATCGTTGGCACCGTGGAAGGCACCAGGTCGCCGTCGGCAGTCTGGTCGAGGCGGCGATCCCCGCCGGCGTCGAGGAGCGGAGCGCGTGCATCCAAGGGCTCCCCAGGAACCTGGGAGACCTCTCGATCTCCCGTGGAGATTGACCGCTTGGTCCAGCGGGTAGACCCGGACCCGGCCCCGCCAGCCCCCGGACGGCGCTGGTCAGGGGAGCGAACGAGCCGTCCGGCCACGGGTACCGGCAGCCAAGGGAGACCAGAGGCGACGGGAAGGATGGAGAGGAGTCGGAGCGTCCCATAGTACCGTCGAAGGCGGGGAACCGGCCCCACGGGACCCGCAGGAGGGAAGGGGACGCCGTTGCATTGGACTCGTTGGAGGGAAAGACGATGTCGGCGTCGACCGGGCAGGAAGTCTCAACGCGACTGCAACGAATAGCGAAGCTGGCCAGGGAGTGTCCGGGGATGGTGCTGACCAACCTGGCCCACCACCTGACGGTGGACCTACTGACCGAAGCGTTTGGGCGGCTCAACCGCCAGAGCGCTCCCGGAATTGACGGGGTCACGGCCCGAGAGTACGCGACAGAGCTCCGGAGCAACCTGGAGGCCCTGATCGGTCGGGTACGGGCCCAGCGCTACCGGGCTCCGTCGGTCCGTCGGGTTCACATCCCGAAAGGGGACGGGTCCAAGACCCGCCCGATTGGGATCCCGACGCTGGAGGACAAGGTCCTTCAGTGCGGCGTGAAGATGATCCTGGAGGCCGTCTACGAGCAGGACTTCGTGGACTGCTCCTATGGCTTTCGTCCAGGGCGCTCCGCGCGTCAGGCTGTCCAGGTACTCTGGCAGACCCTGATGGACTACAAGGGTGGATGGGTGCTGGAGGTAGACATCGAGCGGTTTTTCGACACGCTCGACCATGCTCATCTCCGGTCGTTCCTCGACCGACGGGTGCAGGACAAGGGTCTACGTCGCCTGATCGGGAAGTGGCTCAAGGCGGGGGTGCTCGAGCAAGGGGTGGTGCTCCATCCCGATGCGGGGACCCCCCAAGGGGGTGTGATCTCGCCGCTGTTGGCGAACGTGTACCTGCATGAGGTGCTCGACCTTTGGTTCGAGCAGGAGGTGCGCGACCGCCTCGGTGGCTCGTCAGCCTTGATTCGGTACGCCGACGACTTCGTGCTGGTGTTCGAGCGCGAAGAGGACGCGCGGCGCGTGATGAAGGTGCTACCCAAGCGTCTGGGTCGGTACGGACTCCGGCTTCACCCGGACAAGACCCGCCTGGTGCGCTTTGTGCGCCCTGCCTATCGCGGCCCCAGCGGCGGTCCGTCGGGCCGGGGACAGTCCTTCGACTTCCTCGGCTTCACCTTCCACTGGGGCAAGAGCCGCCGCGGCGCCAACATCGTACGCACCAAGACGGCGAAAGACCGTTTCGCCCGAAGCGTGCGCGCGGTGGGGCACTGGTGCCGGGCGAACCGACATCGACCGGTGGCCGAACAGCGCCGCGCCCTCAGCGCCAAGCTGCGCGGCCATTACCGGTACTACGGCCAGCGTGGCAACCACCGGGACCTTCATCGGTTCTACCGGCAGGTCCAGCGCGTTTGGCGAAAATGGCTCGACCGGAGGTCGTGGCGAGGCCGCATGCCCTGGCCTCGCTTCCAAGCGCTTCTCCAACTCCACCCACTTGCCCCTCCCCGTATCAACGCCTCGCCCCGGTAGTCCCGCAGCGAAGCCAACAGCGAGGAGCCGGATGCGGGAGTACCGCACGTCCGGATCTGTGGGAGCCTCGGGAGGGCAACCTCCCGGGGCCACCCAGCCCACGAGCCACG
>JBDHIF010000057.1:0-9472 GCA_039587535.1 Gemmatimonadota bacterium | reverse complement strand
ACCTCGACTTCGGATGCGGCACAGCCCGAGACGAAAAGGACAAGGAGCAGAGCCCCGATTCGATCTCTCAGCATTCCACTTCATCCCTCTCAAGGTATGTCAGTTAACGTTCAAGGGCCTCCGAACCGGCCCTGCTAACAGCGTGTTTGCCCCTAATCCGTCGGGCCAGCAGATCCCTTAACCAAGGTCCGCCCCCCGGGGTCGGTTGCGCCGAGGGCCGAACGGCCCGAGCCGGAGGCCCAGTGTTAGGCGAAGCTCCCTGCGAACATGGTGTCATTTCGACGGGTCCGTCGTATCTGCGGGCTCGGGCATGAATCGCCCAAGAATGCGCACGAAGACCGTATCACCCCTTTCCGTGATAGTGAACGACCGCGTCAGTCGCATTGAGAGCCCGGCTGACTCAACCAAAGCCGCATCCACCTGACTAGGTCCTTCCATGAGATCCTCGAGCTGCACGGGGAGTACCGGGAGTATTACGGTGAGGCGACCGTAGGGGGTGCCTCGCTCGGGGTAGCGGAACATCATCGGGTGCCCCTGCAGTTGCACCGATACGCCCGGTATGTTGAACCTGGCCCACTCCGGAGCCATGTGCCACATGCCGACGGGCGATCCTTCCGTCCCCTCCCTCGGTGCCCAGCGAATGTCCAGGTAATCAGACTGGTCGGGAGGGGGCATCGGCAATTCAAGAACGACGCGTTCCCCTTCGGCCTCATTGAACTCGTGCAACGGATCCCGCAGTACCAGCGTCACTGTGGCAGCGAGGGTGACCAGCGCGAGAAGACCATACAGGGATAGCTCGATCTTGCTGACCTTCTGCGATCCTGGTGAACCGTGGAACCAAGCGACAAGGAGGGCAGCCACCCCTCCGGCGACGGCTACCAGGACCACCACGTCGAGAGCCGTCTGTGGCAACTCGTAGGATTCCACCGCGAACGCCACGAGCTCCACGGCGACCCACGCACCGGCCACGTACACGAGCAATGTCCGAACGAAGAGCCTAATACCGGCTCTGCTCTCACCGCCGCTCACGGTCATCGCGTTCTCCGTTCGTCCTCCGACCCCATTTCTTCTAACGTTCCAGGGCCTCCGAAACGGCCCCGGCTGTACTCCTCAGGCTTCCAGAGTAGGTCGGGCCGCAGCGCGTCCGCCAGAACCGCCGAATCCGCTCAGGGCCGTTTGGGACGCAGCGCCCGCAGGGCGCGGAGCCGGAAGCCTGTTGTTATGCGCGGTGTGCCCACCTGCCTGGTCGGGACGTTCTAGGCGCAAGGCCCCGCGCGCGAGGCTAGGGGGTGGCGGCCGGGCGAGGCTTCCAGTCCATCTCGAGCTTCCGGCCCGAAGTGGCGCAGTCCCTCAGGTAGAGATTGATGAGGGTCTGATAGGGGATGCCGGTCTCTTCCGCGAGGTCTTTGAAATAGGCGATCGTGGGCTCGTCTAAGCGGATCGTCACCCGCTTCTTCAACCGCTTCGCGTAGGGATTTCGGCGAGCCTTGGAGAAGTCGTATTCCTGTCTCATCGTCGCACCTGGGCTTGGTAGGAACTCTGTTCGCCGGGTGTCGCCCGTCGAGCGGATATGATGCGGATCACATCGTCCGCACCTCTGAAGCAGTGGACGACGGTGACGAGGCGCACGTTCGAGGAGAGGCCGAGTAGGACGAAGCGCTCTTCGTCGAGCGAGTGGTCGGGGTCATCGATGACCAAGGCGTGGTCATCCCAGAAGGCCGTGGACGCCTCTTCGAAGGAGACCCCATGCTTCTTGAGGTTGGAGGCAGCCTTCTTCGGATCCCATTCGAACTCGATCTCGCCCATGTCCTAATGTACATACAGAGTATGTACGGCGAAAGATCGCGGAATCACGTCCGCGGGAGCGGGATGCTGTCCTAGCCCGAGGCGCTTCGGTGGAGCCTACGGGTGGATGAAGGGGAGGGGACTCCCTCCCAGGGTTCTCTGATCTCTGCGTACCTGAGGGCTGCTCAGGCCATCGCGCATAACGTTCCAGGGCCTCCGAAGTGGCCCCTTGCAGCCCAACAACTAAGCGGCATCAGATTGTTGTGCCCGGAACGTGGTCCTGGCTACCCAGCAAGGGGGCCATTTGGGCCGAGGGCCGGACGGCCCGAGCCGGAGGCCCGGTGTTAGGCGGCGTGGACGGACCGGCAGGAGTGTTGACCCACCGGCCATGCACATTCGTCTCCAACCACCAATTCGCCTACGTGGAGGCCCTAACGATACGGAGCATATGATGCGGGGCTTCGGGGGGCGATCGCATAGCAAACTCCGTCAAGCCTGCACCGGACCCCCGCAGCATCATGCTGAGTTCGTGCGTGATGTTCGACTGCGCGCATTCAATTCCCCGCCACGGCCGTTGGGGAGATGCGCCGTGCGGTGAGGATGACCTCTCCGTTTCGCAGGCGGACCCGCTGCACGAACGCCGACCTGGAGTCATCGCCGTCGAATACCCAGAAATCCTGACCTTGAGGGGGGCTGCGCAGTAACCTCAAGAGGAAATCGCCTTCACCCTCGGGCCTATCGAGTTCCTTGAGGTCGTCATCGAGGAGCGCCAGCGTATTCACCGGGAACAGGCCCTGCCACGCTTCGAGGTCGTCGCGAAGCGGCTCGACGATCACCGAGGCATACCCGGTCCCGCAGTTCGGGTCGGTGGGAGGCAATTCGGTGCTTAACCATGGCCCAGTCTCGCAGCGCAGCTCCGGTTCCCCCGACGGACCCGGCAGGTGCTCCAGTTCGAGTGCCGTCCAGATCCGGAACTGAACACCTGCGGCCCTGAATGCCCACGGAGTTCCTGGAACGGGCCGGCGGGCGTCTCCTCGAGGCCCGGTCCATGGTTCTCGAGCGTGGGACGCCGTTCGAAAGAAGAACTGAACCGAATCACCGGAGGGCGTCTCGACTTCAGCCGCCCAGGTTCCGGCGACTCCCAGCGGCAAGGCACGCGCTCTCCCAAGCTCCAGCTCCCGGGCGTACATCTCGAGGTACAAGCTCACGGGTCGGCGGGTCCATGCCTGGTCACTCGAGCGCACCCACGGGAGAACCTCTGCCATCCCGGACCACTCTCCCCGGGAAAGGAGATCTCCGTCCACCGTCAGACGACAGAAGTCCAGAACCGAGTCCACCGGAAGGAAGCGCTCTTCGTCATCGGCTCCACCCGAGGGGAAGATCCACCCGCCGACGTCCAGAATCGGCAAGCCCTCTGATGTCTCGTCCGTGCGGACGCTACCGCTCACGAAGACCGGTCGCCCCTCCGGCAGCGGCGGGCTCGAGTCATCGAGCCATATGGCAGGTACGTCCATACCGCGCCGCCACCGGACCAACACCACCGTATCTCGCGGTAGATCCGCTGCGGACCCTAGGACCCGTACGTTCTGGCCCCATACACGGGTGCTATCCGCAACGACCTGCTCCGAGCGAGCGGCGTTTGCGGACACGAAACTGGTGTCCGGAAGTCCTTCAACCACGACGTGAGTCTCTGCTCCACAGACCGAGAATCGCCCCGTTGGAACCTGTCCAGAGAGGGGCCAAACCAACCCAGCCCACAGCACCGCGCCAACGATGTTTCCTCGCAACGTCCGGACCTCCTGACGCACCGACTCTGATTTCGACTGCGCCCGTCCCTTTGGATAACGCCGTGATTCTCCAGAACTGCGACTCATCGATGGACAATGGGCGCATTCAGCCGTTTCGGGTCACCTGCGGCTCCAGGATAGGTCCCGCAAGGACCTCGGCTGGCATATCCAGATACCCAGCGGATTGAGATCATGCCGCCTAACGCCCGAGAGTACCGACGCGGCGCGCAGTGCGCGCAGGCGGTACTCGTTTGTTAGACGTCGTTGTCTTCCGCCCGCTGCTCCGACCCACCTCCGATTCGGATACGACATCCTGGTACGCTGCGCGGCAGCCTTCGATGGCACCCTAACGGCTTTGCGTTTCTACTGCGCACCACGATAGGTCACGCGCACGCAGTGTGCATCACATGTGCGGCCCCACGACAGTAGCAAACGCATGTTAGGCCGCGCCCCGAACGTTGTCGGTTGCAGGGTTCTCCGGCTGGGCGTACGATCCGGCGCTCCGCCAGGTCGACTCCAATGAAAGGGCGTTTGATGAAGCTTCGGGCGATGTTTGCCGTCTTGGCCCTCGTTATAGCTCTCATGCTAGTTATCGGTGCGGGAGAGGCCCGGGCTGGGTGGACGAAGAACTACCACTGCCAGTTGTCGGGCACCGGCCAGGATCACCGTGTTACCGATGCTAGCATTGAGCACTGGGCTGACGGGACGCACGAGTACTGGCCGGGCACCTGTTCGATCCAAAGGAACGAACCTCAATAGGCGTTCACGGCAGCTTTGCTGTCCGTCAAGCGCCCGTTCTGTTGAGAAAGTCCACAAGACCGCCTGCACGATTCGTGCGGCTGAAGGTGGCTTTGGTGCTATCGCTCACGGCGGTCGCGTGTGACAACAGTCTCTTCATCGCGATCCCGACGGGTGGGAGTGCCGACTGCCTCGAATGCGAGATCGTCGCTCGGGAGGAATGGAGCAGCACCCGAGACGATCCGCTCGTGAACGATGCTTCGGTCTTCTTCAGGGCCGGAGGCAGTCTGTGGGTAGCCGGTGGATTCATGGGAGCTAGTGTCGCCGAATTCCCAATGGATGGGGGTTTCGCCTCTCCCAGGGGCCGCGTCGGTGAGGGGCCGTCAGAGTTGCAGGACGTCCTAGCGGGAACATGGTCATCGCACAGCGGTCAACTCGCTCTCGCGCAGGCCGATCGAGTCAGCCTCCTTGATGTGCAGACCGGCAGGATCGACTGGATCGACGGGAGGGGCGTGCGATCGGGGTCCTCGATCGTATGGACGGACGAAGCCTTGGTGATTGCGCAGGGGTTGGAGAATGATGGCGTGCTCGAAGTGCGCGAGCCAATTGATGGCCCCGCGCGTAAGGTCACCTACTCACAGGCCCGTGAAGGAGTGCGGTTCATCGCGCCCGCGAGGGCGCCCTACCAGTTCTGGATCGTCGAAAGCAGACACGACGGCTTTCAGTTGATGCGGGGGACGCTCACCGGAAACGGAGTCGAGACGAAGGCCTTCGATCCGGTCACTCCGACGTGGTGGATACCGCCGCGATCGGTCGCACCTACAACTGGGCCAGAGGTCGCGCCGCGGCGAGGTGCGCCCCCGCCACCAACGCGGGTGTTGAGGCTCTACGATGCCGGGAAGGTGGTATTCGTACTCGTAACGCACGCTGATCGAAATTGGACGGACTGGGATCGGCGATACTGGGAGCCGGGTCGTGGATACGACAGTGTGGTCATGGCCATTGACTCGGCTACGGGAAGGTCGCTGGCGGTGGAACGGTTCGAAGAGTTCGCATACGGGTTCACCAACCGGGGGGAACTCGTCAGGTACACCGTCGACAGGCGAGGTGCACCGACGTGGACGCTATTGAGCCTGAGACTGGTTGGGTGGTCGTAATCGGCGGTCGTCGACAGACCAACTCCAAGGACGGCCACCATCGCGGTTCCGCTTCCTAACGACTCTGGAATTCTGCTGCGCGGCCAGGCTGCTGACCAGCGCAGCGTATCAACCAGCTATTCCGCGTCTGCAGCAATTCCTGGTTAGGCAACATTCTCGGCCCCAGACGACCAGGGACTGAAAGGCGATTGCCACCTTGAACAAGGTCGTCCGCCGCTACCCTCTGAGGATTCGACCCGGCGCTGGACGCCCTCCGATCTCCATGCTGACTCCGACGACCTCACCCGCGTCGTCCTTCGTGAAGAGGAGGCGCACTCCGAACCTAGAGACGAAGAAGATCTCCTCGGACACCGCCAGCAGGGGGACACGGCCGCCCCCGACGATGGCTACGAGCCGCCCCTCGACCAGTTCGATCTCGAGGCTGGTGATGCCCTCGAAGTCGTAGCTTCCCACGAAGGTACGCAGAACGTCTTCGCTCAGGTCCAGGCCACCGTGGGCAGGCGCCACGGCGTACCCGCGGGGAGCCGGTCCGGCGTGCGCATCCCATTCGTACGCGTGCTCGACACGACGAGCGACCTCGCGCAGCAGTTGGCCCCCGCGCTCGGCGTTGGTCATGACGGCTACTCCGTATCCGTTCGCCAGATGGGACTGGAGCCAAGCATTGAAGCCCCAGTCCGACCCACCGTGTCCGAAGTACCACCCCTGTCCGCGCTTCTGGATGTTGAAGCCGACGGCGTAGTCGCCGACGCCGACCGGCCGCAGCATCTCTTGAACGGTGGTGCGGGTCAGGACCCGGTTGGAGCGACCCAGCGCAGACTTCTGGACCTCAATCGCAAAGCGGGCCAAGTCACTCGCCGTGGTCCACAGCCCGGCCGCCGCCATCTCCGGATAGACGTGCCATTTGGCGCCCATGGACTCGCCTTCACCATCGTGCGCCCGCGCTGCGTGCGTATCCCACTCGGCCGGCAGAGGGTTGGAATAGGTGCTGTTCAACATGCCGATGGGGCCGAGCACGTGCTCCTGCATGATCTCTGGGAAGGGAGCGGCACGGGCATCCATAAGGGCCTGCTGCATCACGGAGACTCCGCCTCCGGAATATTCGAAAAGCGTCATAGGCGGCCGTTCCACGAAGACCGGGCCCGTGTTCGACAGTTCATGGCCCTGGAGCGTCTGGAGAAGAGTGGGCACCGGGAGGTCGGGATCATATCCGGGGTATCCAAAGCCGTCCCCCAGGCCAGAGGTATGGCTCGTAAGCGTCCGGGGCGTAATCGGGTGATCATCCGTGAAGTCGCCTCCGTCGATCCTGAAGGAGGTGAGGATGTCGTTGATGTCGTCGTCGAGGCCGAAGAGCCCATCCTGCACAGCCTTCATCACTGCCATCGCCGCCACCGGCTTGCTGATCGACCC
The DNA here is from genome assembly GCA_039587535.1 of Gemmatimonadota bacterium. Taxonomy (GTDB): domain Bacteria; phylum Gemmatimonadota; class Gemmatimonadetes; order Longimicrobiales; family Gaopeijiaceae; genus JAWLHJ01. Next base: position 2,598 of record JBDHIF010000057.1, on the reverse strand, counting down.
CGCCTGGAAGAGCGTCTCTGTCGTAACAGGCGCACCCGTTTCGACATCCGCGATCCCATACCCCTTCGCCCAGTGGATCTCGAAGTCCTTGATCACCGCCAGGCTGACTCCGGGCACCCCGAAGCGATCCATGAGCTCCTCGAGGGAAAGAGCGGCTATGGAATCCGGGTGGGCCTCCGGATCGCCTGCCTCGATCATCCGCATGTAGTCGGCCGGATTCTGGGCCTGAAGCGAGCTGGCCGCGAAACAGGTGGCCGCGGCGAAACACAGGGCGACAGATGAAGCCTGGGGAGACCGAGGACGCAGAGTGGTTCGGAACGACATGGCTAGCTCCTTCATTTTCGGCGACTTGCGACGCTTAAGCTGTTACGGACCTACCTCCCGGCCGTTGGAGAGGCGCGAATGGGTTCGCCGGACCGCACGAGAGAAAGTTGCCTAACGTTCTGCAGTTCTGCTGTGCGCCACGATGCTCCCAGCGAAGCGCACTCCGCAAGGTGAGCGCGCCAGCAGCAACTGCTTGTTAGAGAGCCGCGGCGAGGACGGGCCCTGCATCCGCCCCCCGATCGTACGGCCACCTGATCAGGCTCTGAGAGTTGGCGCTGGCGCCTAAGAACCCAGGTAGCGCTCGATACTCTCGCGCATCGCCTTGGCCTCCGCCAACATCGAGATCAGGCGCTCATTCTCGTTGAGTTGGGCGAACGCCGGGAGGAGCACGGCGTAGTACATCTCCCGGCTTCCGAAAAAGTCCTCCGGTATGACCTCGAAGGGCCTTGTCTCCGGCTCAGGAGGCACCAGGCGAAGACCCAATGTGCCGGTGACCCACAGATCGGAGTTGGGGTCCATGCGATAGAGACCTTCGAGAACATCGATCCCCGTGAACAACTCTCGTCCCGGAGTACGGTACAACTCGAAGTCGTTTTGACTCCGTTGAATGTGTGTTCGGGTTGACTCGAGGTATTTCGTGATCTCGATCCGAAGTCCGTTGTCGCGTATCGCAGTGAGGTCGCCCGAGGCTACCAGGGCTTCGAACGTGCCGAGTACTGGCCTTACCGGTCCGTTCCACGACACGAGGCCGCCCATGAGTAGGTAGAGTGAGTCGGCCGACGGCCGGTCATTTAGTCTGAAGGCCTGAACGAGTTCTGATGTAGCGGCATTCCAAACCTCGGAATCCTCCTGATAGCTGGTGATCAACCGTTCGGTCTCAACAAGGTCGGCAGAAAGTTGAGTCAGGTAGGCGGTTGCTCGGCGCTCGGCAGCACGGTTCTCCCAGGTTGCATCGGCGACGAGGGCAGCCAGGACACCCAGGGCGACAACCAGGAATTCCGTGGCGAGCCAGCGCAGGCCCTGCACTGGTGGGCGACGAGTCTTTTCAGGCACTGGGCTGGCCTCCCCGGTTCATTATCCCTGGACGTGAGACGCCCCTTTTTCCGGGCTGACCCCGCGCTGGGGAAAGCGGGTTGTCCGACGGCCCTTCGGGCTTCCTAACGTTCAGAGCATATGATGCGGGGCTCCGGGGCTGAGGCGCCAGCTTCCCCGCAGTGAAGCGAGCACCGGACCCCACAGCATCATGCTGAGTTAGGAAGACTCCTCGTCAGGCTCTGCCAAGACCTCTTTGTAGGAATCCGGTACCTGAGGCCCGCCGCTGGAACGTCCTGTACGCACGTCGACGCAGAATGGGACGAATTCGTTCTCGATACTCCACGCCTCCCCACGAATCTCACCATCATCGATCCGGACCGATCGGAATCCGTCCCACGAGATTCTGCGTGTGTGCCAAACGACACCTTCTGCGCCAAGTCGGTAGAAGGCCAGTCCTGATAGCTCCATCACCAAATCGGTCGAACCGGACAACTCAAGGACCTGCGAAGCCCACTGGTCCATTTCGTTGACGACTCCCGTGTCGACATCCACGGCGTACAGATCCCCACCGGAGACAACGAGAAGGCGCGAGCCGTCCGGATGAGGGTAGACGCCGAACGCGGAATCGATGCCCGGCTTGAAGTTCCCCACCCAAGCATCACCGTGGCTTGGAAAGAAGCGGACCACGTAGCCCTCACGACCCGACTTCCTCCAGGACTCTGGAATCCACCGAGGCAAAGGACCGGTGGATGGCAGTCCAGCCAAGACTTCAAAGCGGTCCACGGCGAGTTCCGTTCAAGTCTTTCTAACGACTCTGGAATTCTGCTGCCGGACCATCATGCCGACCCGGAGCGCGAGCCGCCAGGCGAGTGCTCCGGAGCCAGCAGCCTACCCGGTCAGCAGCAATTCCTTGTTAGGCTGATCTCTCGCCCGCCTTGGCTACCGCTCTCTTCCGGCCTGGTCTTCCGTCTTCGCTAGGAGCGCCGTGGCGGCCTCGAGAAAGCGCTCGTGAGCCGACTCCATCAATTCCCCGCGCGCTCCGAGCTCCGCCACCAGAGCCCGGACCTCGGGGTCCGAAACCGCGACCTCTAGCCGAGGAACCTCAGGCCGGAGCGGTGCGACTCCCAGACGGACTAGTGCCCGCTGAAGACCGATCCGGTGCTCCTCAAAGGTGGAGTAGGTGATGTTGTACGACTGCACGAGCCAGTAGTACTGCGCGATCTCTCGACGCAGATCATT
>JBDHIF010000150.1:0-2085 GCA_039587535.1 Gemmatimonadota bacterium | reverse complement strand
GAGGCAGGAGTTCTTCAACTTTCAACCACCCGCCCCCTGACCGCAACGATGCAGGCGTGCCACGGTGTAGTGTTGATTCAGAAATGTCCCACTTCGTTGAAGCAGAAATGTCCCAGTCCGGAGTTTGTTGGCTCGTGCTAGGGGGAACAGCTCTCACGGGGTGGGGAGATGCTGACATTGAGTGTGAAGGAGCGGGATAGGCTGGTGGTGGTGCGACAGGTAGTGGAGAAGGAGCTGACAGTGACGCGTGGGGCGGAGGTGTTGGGCCTGAGCCGGCGTCAGCTGCATCGCATCCTTCTGCGCTACGGGAAAGAGGGAGACGGCGGGCTGGTCCATCGAGCACGGGGTCGGACGCCAAACAACGCGAAGGCCGAGGCTCTCAAGCGCAAGGTGATGGAGCGATCGCGCGAGGAGGTGTTCCACGACTTCGGGCCCACGTTGTTGGCTGAGCACCTGGGCCGTGATCCTGACATCGGCGAGATCAACCCTCACACGCTCCGGCGCTGGATGATCGACGCCGGGCTGTGGACCCGGAAGCGGAAGCGTCTACGTCACCGACGCCGTCGTACCCGCCGTTCCGCGTTCGGTGAGCTCGTGCAGATGGATACGTCCATCCACGACTGGCTGGAGAACCGTAGCTCCGAGGAGATCGTCCTGGTGGCCATGGTCGATGATGCCACCAGCCGGCTCCTGGCCCGCTTCTTCCGCCGCGATACTGGTGCGGCTAACCGCCAGCTCATCATCGACTACCTGGAGCGCTTCGGGCGCATGGGCGCTCTCTACACCGACCGGGCCAGCCACTTCACCGGACACTTCCACGCTTCGTCGCGTAAGGCCAAGGATCTGCAGGAAGCGCTGACCCTCATCCGACGGGCCCTCGAGGTGCTGGACATCGCCCTCATCCGCGCTCTGTCGCCTCAGGCCAAGGGCCGGGTCGAGCGGGCCTTCGGAACCATGCAGGACCGGCTCCTCAAGGAGCTCCGGGTCGCCCAGGTCTGTTCGCTGGATGGGGCCAACCGCTTCCTCGACGAGCAGTTCATTCCGTTCTGGAACCGTCGCTTCTCGGTCGATCCCGCCGATCCCGCCGATGCTCACCGGCCGCTGCCCAAAGGGGTCGATCTCCACCGTCTGTTCGCCGACGAGGATCGCCGCGTGATCGGTCAGGACTTCACGTTCCGTTACAAGAACCGCTACTACCAGATCGAGCGCCGCCAGGCTGATGCTCGCATGCCCAAGACCAAGATCACTATCGAGCGCCGGCTCGACGGCTCGGTGCGCTACCGGTGGCGTGAGCGCTATCTCGCTCCTTCGGACCTCGGCCGGTCCAAGCCACCGCTGTTGCCCAAACCGAAGCCTGCACCCAAACCGCGGCGGAAACCCACGCCTCCACCCCTCACACCCGATCATCCGTGGAAGCGCTACCCGCTGCGCGTTGGAAAGAACGACCCGAACCGCCCGCGTCGAGACGTGGCCTCCGCGCCTGCGGCGCTCCTGCCCGACGCACCCCAGGGAGCGAGGACAACTTCAAAACCTTAATGCCCCAGTGGGTGAGACATTTCTGTTTCAACTAAACCTGAGACTTTTCTGTTTCAACGAGACAAGCTCGCGAGCGCGGCTTGCTCTTACGTCACCGGGGGCTGGCGAGACGCTCCAGGCGGCAAGCCGCACCTAGGTTCGGCCGAAGTGCTCCATGATGGCGGCCGCGTACTTGATCCCCTGGATGTACTTGTCCACGTGGATGTTCTCGTCCGGTGCGTGGAGGTTGGCCCCCGGGTTGGCGAAGCCCGTCAGGACGCAGGGGATCCAGACGTGGCGCAGGATCGCGCCCTCGGCGGACACCCCGTTCACCACCGGGAGCTCGCCGTAGACCTCGGTAGCCGCGGCGATGATGGCCTGACTGATGTCTTCTTTCACAGAGATCTTGTACGGGGGCTCGGCGCCGTCGAAGGCCTGCACCTCGATGTGGCCGAAGCCGTGCTTCTCCAGGTGCGCCTTCAGCTTCCGGATCGCGTCGGCGGGCTGGATGTTGGGGATCAGTCTGAAGTCCATCCGGACCCGGGCTTCGTTGGGAATGATCGTCTTTCG
>JBDHIF010000149.1:0-2085 GCA_039587535.1 Gemmatimonadota bacterium | reverse complement strand
AGGGCCTCCGCCCATCCAGCCCAATACGCCTCCCGGTCGCTGGCGGCTTCGGTCCAGATGCCAGAGTCTGACAGAACGGCTCCTTCGGCGAATCCTTCTGGTGGCGGGAATCGGCGGTCCTCGTGGAGGAGATCGTCGAGCGCTCCGGAATCCTGGCTCATGGGCTGGCTGGCTGGATCGTCATGCTCCGGGCTCGTCCCGGCGGCGTTGGGCCCAATCTGCCATCTGGACCGTTAGAGGCAAGGGAGTCCGCGACAGCCTCCGGGCATCGAGAGACAGTCCGGGAGCTGAGGGCGGGCTCCAGCTGCCGAGCCGGACCGCGTCGCATCGCACCCCCATTCAGCGGCCGACCATCACCGCCCTCAGGCGTGACTCCCCGAGCAGCGCTTCGAAGGCCCTCGCGCTGGCACCTGCCAGAGCTTCCACCGCACTGGCTCCCCGATCCAAAGCAGTCTTGGGTATGATGAGCTTGAACCGCACCTCGCCCTCGGCATCCTCGATGGCGGTGGACGCATCCCGTAGGCGGAAGCGAAGACTGATGGGCGTTCGGTACGCCCCGGGAAGATGGGCGACGCAGACGTCACGCAGATCGGACAGCAGCACCGGGACCGCTGCGTGATCTCCCAGATCCAGAAGGTCGACCGCAAGGGCGATGTTCCCGGTGAGGCCACGGCTCGTCTCGTCCAGATACACGTCGATGCTCACGGGTTCGTCCCGATGCTCCCGGTGGAAGAAGAGGTACGCGCTTCGGGTGGACTCACCCTTCCAGCGACCTTCGAATTCGTGGCTGGTCGTCTTCTGAAGCCCCGATAGTGACCATCCCACGTCCTCGAGGCCCGCTCGGAGGGCGGTCACCAGCGGTTCCAGCGTGAGTATGGGCTCGTCGGCCCGGGCGGATGGAGACATCGGAACGCTCTCTGTCGTCGGTATTTACGTTGTTGACACGATCTCGCGCGGACCTTTAAACTGAAGCATATCTGTTTCCGTTGAGGAAGGTGTGACGGATGAAGGAAGAACCGAGTATCGATACGACCCCGGACGTCACCGAGACCCTGCTCCGCGAAGCCCTCGAGGCAAGCGGTCAGCGGTTTACGGACCAGCGTGCCGCCGTGTATCGGTTCCTGGCCAAGACAGACACTCACCCGACCGCCGACGAAGTCTTGCTCGCGGTTCGGGGCGAGTTGCCGTCCATCTCCCTTGCGACCGTGTACAAGAGTCTCGAAACCCTCGTAGGGTGCGGGCTCGCGATCAAGCTGACCTACACCGACGCGTCGTCCCGATACGACGGCCGAACCGACCCGCACCACCACGCCCGGTGCCTGGCTTGCGGGCGGGTCACCGACCTCCCTGGAAAGCTCCCCCAGGAAGAGATCGACGATCTTCGGCAGCGCGCTCACGACTTCACCGTGGTCGGCTACCGCTTCGAGCTTTCCGGATACTGCTCCGACTGCGTCCCCGAAGGGGGACCTGCCCCCCTCCACGCCTGAGCCCCACTCGGGGACTCAGGCTCGACGCTTCGTGAGAATCGTGAAGGCCCTCTGGCTCTTATGTGCGGGGGCCGCACCTCTATTTCTCGTCAGCGGCGAAGCATCCGGGCAGGAATCTGCCACCGATTTCGGAGCCCCGAACGCGGAAGCCGTCGTCAACGAAGCTGCTGACATCTCACGAGCCACTCTTGAGCTCCGCGACGGACTGGACGGCCTCCTCCGGGGCCGGTCCTGGCGAGACGCAGATTGGGGGCTCCTGGTGATGTCCCTGGACCGTGGGGACACCCTGTACGCCATCAATCCCGACGCACCGATGGCGCCTGCGTCGAATCTCAAGCTCCTCACCACGGCGGCTGCGCTCGAGACCTTGGGGCCGGACTACCGGTTCCTCACCTATCTGATGACCGATGGTGTGGTGACGGACGGTGTGCTCGACGGCGACCTGATCCTCTACGGCACCGGGGACCCAGGTATCTCGAACCGCTTCCATGGCCGGCGTGACGAGGTCTTCCACAGCCTCATCGACGAGCTCGAAGGTCTGGGTATTCGAGAAGTGCGGGGCGACCTGGTGGCGGATGCTTCCTTCCTACCCGGACCG
>JBDHIF010000056.1:0-9584 GCA_039587535.1 Gemmatimonadota bacterium | reverse complement strand
AATCTCTTCCTTGCCCCACTTCTCCAGCGTCTCTTCGACGCTGAAGGAGTACCCGAACTCATAGGCCCGCGTGAAGTACTGCTCCGCACCGTCGTAGCGGTGCATCGCCATGAGCTCGGCGCTCCTCAGGATGCCCAGCGCATCGAGGATCTCGGGCCCGATCATGTTCTGGCCCCCATCGCCCCGGGTCACCGTCAGGAGGGAGGTCCTAAGGCCCCTCCCACGGTTGAGCATCACCAGGAGGCCGTTGTTCTCGTCGTCCGGATGCGCCGTGACCTCCATGTAGGACGCCCCGGCACCGAGTTCGCGAATGGCCAGAGCCAACCCTGTGGCTCCCTCATCCAGTGGCAGCGGCTCGAGTTGCGCCCGGACCGGTGCTGGCAACAGCACACCCGCGAGGAACAGGACCAAGATGTATCGGTTCACTTTCGCCCTCCATTTGATGTATGCGCCAAACCGCACCCACCGATTCCCGACGTCCCTTCGGTCGCCAGATGGGCCATCCTCGACGCGCCCCCCACCACCGGCCGTCTTCCACGGGTCAGGCCGCTTCATCATGCCCGCCGGCGCGGGCCCCGGCAAGGTGACGGAACGGTAGCGACGCGGCCGGATTTTCTGGTCAGCAGCGACGGGCGGCGCACCTGGCCAACAAGCTTTGATGCTGTCCCGGGGCCAACGGTGTGATGCGCACTACGTGCGGCTGACCTATCGTGGTGCGCAGTAGAAACGCAAAGCCGTTAGATGCCGGGAATAGAGCGCAGATTGTTCGTGGGCGCCGGTCGGAGGAGACCCATGTCGGGCGAGCGCAGAAGGCCGCTGGATCAGTACCTCAAGGAGGCCGTTGTGATCGTCGGCTCCATCCTGCTCGCGTTCGCGATCGACGCGTGGTGGGAGGGTCGGGGTGAGGCGGAGCGCCGAGAGGCCCTGCTCGAGGGCCTCGCCGCGGATTTTGCGCTGGCCGAGGAACAGCTCGACCTCGCCCGCCGGGCACACGGCGAGGTCAGGGAAGTCGCCGCTCGCTGGCTGGTGTTGGCTCGCTCCGGATCTCCTGCCGGGGATCACGTTGCCGTGGCCGACACCCTGGTGAGCGAGATGGCGTGGACTCTGGTTACTCGCCCACCGATGGGCACACTGGACGCTCTTCTGCAGAGTGGCGACCTCTCGTTGATCAAGAACCCGGGATTGCTGGGAGCGCTGACGAACTGGTCATCCACGCTCGAGTACCTCAACGACTTCGAACGCACAGGTGCGGATCAGTGGTACGAGGATGTCACACCGTATCTTCGCCGGGCGGGCATTCCGATCACCGATCTCGTGTGGACTCGGCGGGGCACGCCGAACGTGTACCCGGTCGAGCCTCGGCGGACCGAAGTCCACAGGCTCCTGGTTGAAACGGAGTGGGAGAGCATCGTCCAAGCGCGATGGTACATCTACGAAGACGTCCTGTTGATGGAAGAGCAGGCCCGAGAGCAGCTCGACCTCATCCGCGGCCTGCTCAGGGAGGAGCTGGGCTCCTGATCTGCGCGGCTGGCAAGCGCGCCAGGGAGGTGCTCGTCTGTCGCCGGGTGGTCGGTGCCGAGTTGGTGCGTGGGCCGGCATCCCAGGAAGCAACCGCTGCTGTCCGCGTTTGCAGTGGTCGGCCCGACTCACTACGCTCGCGGCAGCGGCGGAAGTTGTTCTCCGCTTTACGCTTCGACGAGATCCGAGGCGTGATGACGTTCACCTTTGTCGCCACATCGGCAGCGTTTCTCTCGAGCCTTTGGGGCAGAGCGTAAGGAGCTCCAATGTCCACCGAGCGTCCCTCAACGGCGCCTGCTGTTTCCGGCCGACTCAGTCCCGGCCGGGTGCTTGCCGCGGTTTGGCTGTGCCTCTCACAAGCCATATTCGTCGCCGCTATCGTGGTTGTCATCGTGGTGTTCTCCGTGGGTTTCTATCCGTTCTCGTCCACGGAGAATGATCCGACGTTCGGGTTTCTCTCCGGGATAGGACTGAAGGGTACGCTGCCCTTCTTGGGATCGGTCGTTGTGTGGGGCGTGGTCCTGGGGATCGTCGTGGGCTCCTGGACGCTCTGGGCGCGGCGACGGCATGGGCTGGCAGTCCTGGTGTCCTCTCTTCCGCTGCTTCTCGCCCTGCTTACTGTGGTTTTCGACCTGTGAGAAGGCTGAATGTGGGTGAGCGAGCAGCGGTCAGAGCTTGTGGGACTACGACGCGGTCCGCGGACCAACGCTGCCCGGGTGTGGTGATCTCTGTCCCAGGTGTCATGGGTGTCTGGCGAAGCGAGTGGCGCGGAGAAGGGCGAATGAGTGGCCGAGGCCGTTTCGCAGTGGGGGCGTCACTCAGGCGTTCGCGATTCGACTCGACGGTACTCGATGTTTGAACGCGCACTCAGGCTCGCCGCCTGGCCCGTGCTCATTTCTCTATTCATCACACCGGTCCGCGTCTTCCTCGAACTGGCCGGCGTGCCCAACGTGTTCGTCTTTCCCCTCGGCTTGCTCTGGCTGGCCTTGGGGTTCGCGGTCTTCCTGGGTACCAGGCTGGGCGAGGAAGAACACCCCTATCTCCTCCTGCTTCTCAGCCTCGTCATCTTCTCCCCACCCTCTCGAGTTCCGGTCTTCGTGATGTGGTGGATCGATACGCAGTGGGAGCTCGGTACGCACTACAACATCTTCGAGAGCTGGGGGCAGGCCCTGTTCTCCCAGCTCTTCTGGGGCTCCGTGATCCAGGTGATCCCGGGCTTCCTGGTGGGATCCGCGGTTCTCGGCATCAAGAGGGCCCGGGCGAGCACCGCCTGACTCGCGATTGCCACCGCGCAGCCCCCCCCAGCTCGCGCGCTCCTCGCGGGGTCCATATCCTGGTCCGCGGTAGAATCGCAAAGCCGTCAGGTGGCACCTCTGCAATTCCGGGAGCGAGTGATGCTCAAGAGCGGACGAATCCGAACATCGCTCGCCGAGGGCCTATTGATCGTCGTGTCCGTCCTCCTCGCTCTCGCGGCCGAGGATTGGCGCCAGGATGTAAAGGATCGTGAGGTCGAGCGAGACTACCTCGCGGCCATTGCCGAAGGGCTGCGAAGTGACACCGCCGAGATCCAGGCGGTCATTGAGTACAGCAGCCGTCGAACCGCCTATACTCGCCTCGTCCTGGAGACCGTTCTCTCCGGAGAACCGCCTGCCAACCCACAGGCCTTCCTCATCGGGGTCGAAGCATCAAGTCGCTTTCTCACACCGGTTCTCGCGAGGGATGCGTACGACGATCTACTCGGGTCAGGCCAGCTCAACCTGATTCGAAACAGTCGGCTCCGGCGACAGGCCACCTCCTACTATCAAGTTCCAAACGAGCCGGCCTGGGAGCTTTGGCGCAACCGGGTATGGTACCAGTTCGGGCCTGTCGCGGTTGATGTCATGCCCTTCGAGGCTCAGGAGTGGGCAGCTTCGTTCCTGGGGGCCGGAAGGCTGTTCGATCAAGTACCGGAGGATGTGCCGATCCCCGCCAACCTCCCTCGTCTCGCTGAGACCGTGGCCGACCGACTCCGTGCCGTGACGGGCATCGAAGGGCTCATCAACGCTGTGATGCGGAGCAACGCGAATCAGAGCCGGGTTCTCAGAGTCCAGAAGGACATGGCAGCGGATCTCCTCGCGGCCGTGGAGGCCGAGCTGGCGCAGAGGTAGCGAGTGGGAAGCCGGTCCACCGGTGCCATATGACAAGCGATTGCCACTGCGTAACTGGCGCTCTGCTCGCGCGCTCCGCGCGGGGTCCATATCCTGGTTCGCGGTAGAATCGCGGAGTCGTCTGGCTACACGGACTGTTCGCCCGGAAGCACATCGAATGAGATCCCTTCTGAAGTGCCTCATTGTGCTCGCAACGCTGCACGCCGTTCCCGAGTCCGCCGCTTCCCAGCAGACCACCGAGGCCTGGATCTGGGCCAACGCACGGAATCCCACACTCGCCCCGATACCGATTCAGGAGGGCGAGCAGCCGATGAGGCTCGAGCGGGAGGGATTACTCAGGCAGTTGAACAACTCTTCGCCCGTCCAGCCGTCCTTCTGGGGCATTCAAGAATCGGAGGGCGGATCCGGGTGGCGGAAAGGGGCGATTGTGGGGGGCTTGATCGGGGGAGGAGTCGGGCTTGCAGCCTTTCTGGTCATCGATTCGCTTCCGTGCGATTCCTGCTCAGGGGCAAGCGACAGCTTCGCGTCCGGTACCGGCCCGGAGTTTGTTCTCGGCTTCGGATTGGTGGGGGCTGCAATCGGGGCCCTACTGGGCCGTTGAGTGCGGTCCGAGGCCCTTGCCCGCTGCGGGAAGTTGCCCGAGCGCACCTGCACTAGTCCGCTCTCAACCCATCATCCGGGCGTGCTGCTCCGTGTCCGTGTACTGCTGGAACGCGACGACCCTGCCGTCGGCCAACGTCCAGGAATGCGCGAACGGAGCGTCCAGCTTGGCGCTCGATTCTTTATGAACCCCGGTGTAGCGCCCGAAAGCCACGACGCGGTCCCCCTTAGCCAGCAGTTCGGTGGGCACGGCCGCGAAGTCGTCGAACACCTACAGGAGTCGCCCGAACACGCCCTCACCTACCTGCTGCGGGGAAGTGTACGGATTGCCCCTCGCCATGGGACTCCCCTCGGCTTCCATCCAATGAACGTCGTCCGCAAGGAGGCCCAGAACGAAGCCGGGGTCACCGCGGGCAAATGCATCGTACAGCGACTGAATGACCTCACGCGACTGGGACATTGACTCTCCAAGTTCGGGACGTGTTCCACCGGGGAGCGGGCACACTGGAACCCCGGCGGCCGCCCAGCAACACGTGAACCGGAATCCGAGGTCCGTGGATGGGAAGACCGTGGTGCCGGTGATGAGTGCCGAGGGCCGGTTCGGAGTTCCCGGAACGTCGGAGAGGGCGCCACGAGCGCGCCTGAGCAGGGAGGAACGGGCATCGGCGCACTGCCTGTGGCCTCGGGGCGCACGAATCTTCGGGAGAGCTCTTTTCTTGCGGGGACTGGCCGAAGTCCCGAATGTGCCGCGCGGCATAATCGGAGTTGGAAGGCGCTGGCAACGTGCCTGTTCCCAAGGGACCCCCGAAGCGCAACAGGATTGATGGCGAATTTCGATCTTCTGTCTTCCCTGGCGGAGATCGCCGGGATCTTCATCGGTTTCGGCGCCTTGATCGTCCTTTCCGGCCGTGACGAAGAAGACCCGGCCGAGATGGGGATGGTTCGGCAGGTGGTCGTCTCGGGCCTGGTCACTCTGGTCGGTGCCCTGATTCCAATCGGCGTCGCTCAGTTCGGCCTGGAGAGCGGTCTCCTATGGCGGATCTCGGCGGGTTGCTTCTTCGGTGTGATCTGGTTCGCGATACTCCATCCCACGTCGCGACCGCTCCTCATCAACCAGTTCCGCAACGACCCGAAGGCCGCCGCGTTCTTCTGGTTCGTCCTCGAGCCACCAATCCAGGTCCCGCTCGTGCTGGCCATGCTCGGGGTCTTCCCCGAGCGAGCTTCTGGGCTCTACACCATCGCGGTGGTCGTAAACCTCGTTCAGGGTGCTCAGCTGCTGGCCCAGGTGGTATACGCCAGGATCGAGAGGACGGGTGCGGAGCGTAGCCCGAGCGAAACCAGTGGCACCTCCTAGCGAGCGCTTCCTGCTGACACCTCGAGGGTTCGGTTGTTGAGAGTTCAGGAGTCCAGCCACCGGAGAGTCCAGTGACCGGGTTGATCGATTGCGTCGCGTAGTGGTCTTGACTGGTGCGGCCCTCGTCGGGCTGCTTGCCAACCCTCTATTGGGACAGGGTCGGTGCGGCCCGGTGGGCGAGCAGATGATCTACGCGTGCCTGCGCGGTGTCGAAGGACCGACGATCGTCCTGGCAGCGGGTGCCGGTCAGGACTCGAGGACCTGGGCTCCGCTCGTCGAAGAGCTGGCCTCTGTCGGACGCGTCTTGAGCTTCGATCGGCCGGGGCTCGGACAGAGTCCCGATGTGGCGGGCCCGAGGACCCCGACTGCCATCGCCCATGAGCTCCGGGCGGTACTCACCGCCCTGGACCTTTCGGGACCGATGGTTCTGGTGGGTCACTCCATGGGCGGCATTCACGCGCTGCGCTACGCCGACCTGTACCCCGAGACGGTTTCCGGAGTGGTCCTGCTGGATGCGCCACCCGCCGACTTCGAGCGCGAACGGATGGCCCTGCTCTCGGCCGAAGAGCAGCAGCGGCGGCAGGCGGCGTTGGAGGAGGGACGCTCCCGCGCCCCAAGGGTCGTGGGACGGGAGCGGGACGGGGCATCTGCGGAGCGTTGGACTTTCGAGCGGTTTCCCAGGTCGAGGCCGTTGGTCGTGGTTGTTGCCGACAGCCAGTACTTCGGTGACCTGGGGATTGAGGAGGCCCATCGGGCCCTATGGATGCGTCTGTCGGAGCAGTGGCTGAAGCTCTCGGACCGCAGCCAACTCCTGGTCGCAACGGGCAGCGGCCACATGATTCACCGGGAACGCCCCGGCCTCGTGCTGGACGTAATCCGGAGGCTGGTGGCCGAGGCAGCGCAGGGAGGGTCGTAGTGGGTACCGAGTACCGGCCTGGTGACCCTTCCGCCCGACGTAATTCCACGCGACCGAATCATCGGTCAGGCCCAACCGCGTTCTCATGCCAGATGGAACTGAGATTCCCCTTGATGAAATGAAATCTGGATTTCCGACGCCTACTGGTGCTCAGCGCCGCGACTGTCGTGTGGAAATGCGGAGGCGGGGCTAGCTCAAGCGAAGCTGAAGGTCTCGTCGACTAGCAGCGCAACTCCGGTTCGGGCCGCTACAGGAGGTCCTTGCGCGTTACGTGACGCAGAGTTTCAGCGCGTTTCGCCGCGTCGGTGCGCGGTCATCCGCCTGGATGCGGGACAGACTCGAGGTTCATCGCCCTCAGCAACGCTACGAACCGAACGTCACCTCGAATCCGGTCTACCTCCGGGTCGACCGCGACGAAGGCGAGTTGCAGAGCCCGCTCGTCAAGGGCCCTCTGGAACCACTCGAAGGCCAGGTCCTCCAGTCCGATCGCCAGGTACGCCTTGCCCAGCTCGTAGAGCGGGTGGGTCGGGGTGCGCGCCGGGTCCGCGAGCTTCTCGATCAGGGCTTCGGCCTCGACCGTTCGGCCCGACCTCCCGTATGCACCCGCCAGTGCGGCAAGAGTGATGTTCGAGCTGTCCGAGAGTTCCACTGAGCGTTCGAGCGCCGCGACCGCCTCGTCTTGCGCGCCGATCTGCTGAAGGATCCACCCTCTCCAGTAGTGCGCGAGCTCGTATTGCGGATCGAGCTGGAGGATCTCCTCGAACCGCTCCAACGCCTCGTCATACCGTCGAGCGTAGTAGAGCCCCCACGGGAGCGCCGCCTGCGTGATAATGGACAACGGCTCGAGGCTCAGCGCCCGCCGGAGCTCGGAAGCGGCCTCCTCGTGTCTCCCCAGGATGACCAGGAGATTCCCGTACCACTGGTGAGCCACTGCGTAGTCTGGGCTCAGCTCGATGGCACGAGTGAAGCCCCGCTCGGCAGCTTCCCAGTCACGGTCGAAATACATGTCGGCATAGGCGATCGTCGCGTGTGCGTCCGCCAAACCGGGATCGATCTCCAAGGCCTGGCTGGCGTACCGGCGGGCCGCTGGAAAGGCTTCGTCCGGCGGCAGATAGTTGTAGAAGCCGGAGACGGCATAGGTGTCGGCAAGGCCTGAAAAGGCCCGACCGAAACTCGGCGCCAGTTCGGTCGCATCCTCGAAGAGCTCCAGGGCCCGGAGCAGGTCTGGTCGAGTCCGTCGAGTCCAATGAGCCCGAGCCTGGAAATAAAGGTCGGACGCTTCCGGTACCAGGGTCTCCGCCTCGGCAACCTGTACCTCGGCCCCAGTGAGCTCCGCGGCCACAGCCGCGGCAATCTCCGCCTGGATCTGGAGAATGCTGCTGGCCGAACGGTCGAAGCTCATCGACCAGCTCTCGAATCCGTCAGCTGCTGCCACAAGGGAGACCTGAATCCTCATTCTGTCTCCCTCTGTGCGAACCGTACCCTCCAGCACGCTGGCGACAGACAGGACCTCCCCGATTTCCGATGCCGGCCGATCCCGCATCGAGAAGCTGGAGGACCGTCCCGCGACTCGGAGTCGCCCGTCCCGAGATAGCGCGCTGATGATCTCGTCTGCGATCCCGTCCCCGAAGTACTGCTGGCTCCCGTCCGGACTCAAATCGAGCAAGGGTAGAACCGCGATTGTGTTTGCCGGAGCCACCGCGCTCGGAGGATCAGGATCGGTCGCGGTAGGGGAGCCCGTCGCCAACCGGAGTAGGAGAGCGGCGCAGATGGCGACTCCCCCGAGCATCAGGAGCTCCGGCCCTGACACTTTCTGGCGGCCCTTCTCTCCGTGGTACCAGGCCAAGACCATCGCGCAGAAGAAGCCCACACCCAAAAGGACCGTGGTCCCACGGATCACTCCTACCGCTACGCCCCACGGCTCGGCGAGGGCATCGAGCACCTGGACTACCAACCACGCGGCGCCGAGGTACGCGATGCCCCACTGGACGATTCGACGTTCTCTGATGGGACCTAGCATCAGGCTCCGGGCGTGAGGGAAGAATGGGCTGCGACAGCGAGCGGATAAGATGTTCAGTTCAGGATCGCACCGCGAGCGATCCAAGCGAGTGAGGAGCGGGCTGCGGCACTCTCTCACCATGACCTTCCCGCAGCCCTCATCACCAGAACCGTGTCACATAACGCCGAATCTAGGCTCTCGCCATTGGCATCAGCGTCTTCCACCTGTTTGAGATCGTCGACGGAAGTGTGGGGACCGACGGCGTACCTCCCCCGCGTGGGGGACCTGGCGGGGTCACCGGCCCACTCTCTCCACGAAGGCCCGAACGGCCTGGTTGAATCGTTCCGGTTGGTCCACGAACAACGCGTGGTTCGCGTCACCGATGATCACGATCTCCGAGTCGGGCGCGTGCCGCCGGACGGCGTCGGTCCACGAGTCGGGTCGACCGTCGACCCAGATGAACAGGGCCGGCTTGTCGAGGGCCTCGACCGCAGCGGTGAGGTCCCCGGTATCCATGAGGATCAGATTGCCGATCATGATGGCGGTGGCGTTCGCCGGAGTCGACAACACCGCCTGAGTGAGGTGCTCGAAGTACGACTCGGGTTGAGGGCGCGCATGGATCGCACGCACGAACATCCCCATCCACTCCTCATGATCGGTCTGCACGGCAGCGTACCGCTCCCGGAAAGCGGGCAACTGGGACCAGTCCGCATCGATGTTATGGTCGACCAGCACGACAGCCGCCACGCGCGATGTGCCTGAGTCGAGGGTGTACTGCAGGACCTCGTGGACTCCGAGCGACCAGCCGACCAAGACGGCCGGCGGTCCGTCCAGGTGTGCCAGCAACTCTCCAATGTCCTGCGCCCGGCGGCTCGCGTAGTACCCGTAGGAGACCTTCTCCGAGCGACCCTGCCCTCGCGGATCGAAGGCAACGACTCGGTGCGTGCGCGCGAAGTGCTCGATCTGCGGCTGCCAGATCTCCGCTGGCATCGTCCATCCCGGCACGAAGACCATCAGCTCGCCGGTGCCCGCTTCCAGGTAGTGTAGATC
>JBDHIF010000148.1:0-2135 GCA_039587535.1 Gemmatimonadota bacterium | reverse complement strand
GGGCAGAACCTGCGCTTGGCCTACTTCCAGTGCCTCAGGTCGTCCGATTTCGGTGTCGGAGAGGGGGTGTTGATGAAGTCGCCCGTCCGGCCGGACTTCACCGTGCTCGACGCCCTGACGCTCACACAGAACTTCACGCTGAAGGCCTTCCTCGAGCACCGGACGCTCACGCTCGAGGAGCACGACCGGATTTTCAGGCTCGACCGTCAGGAGAGCTACCAGATTTTCGAGTCCCTGGGGAATCGTCATCTCATCACGCCCGTATCCAAACCGGTGGGGCCGAACGTGGATCGCTCGAGGATCGTGGAGGGCGTGCGCTACCGGGTTCAGCCGCTGCTCACTGGGGCGGTGATCTCCCACCTCGGGGCGAGGAACATCGTGCACTGACGCCCCCGGGTAGACCCTGATCTCCGTTCGCCGTAATTTTTCGGGTTCCGCCCGCACTGGGTGGTACCACAAGAACGCGACAACCGGGGAAGGTTTCCGATTACTGCGAAGGCGAATGATATCGAGCCCACCGAACGCCCCTCGACTCGCTCCGCGGAGTATCGGCGACTCGGTCACCGGGTGGCGGACCTGGCTCTCACGCGCACGACTCAGGGTGGTCGGCTCAACGTCAGGCAGCGGGAGTCGCTGCGCCGGGCTCTCATCGAGGCGGGCACCGCACTGCTTTGGAACGAGATGGCTCTACGAGGTGAGAACTCGCTCGACGTGATCGCCGACGATCTCGCCAAGCTCACCAAGAGCGGGGTACGGGTCATCGAGCGGGAGATCGAGGACGAGCTGAAGATGAAGAGGTCGGAGCTCAAGCAGCTCCAGAAGGTGGCCGACCAGGCGCGCAAGGTGTCTGAAGCGAAGGACCCGAAGCTCCCCACGGAGATCACCTACCTCCATACGGCCCGGGCGGCGGCTCAGGGGCTGATCACCAAGGAGGTTGTCGTAGAGGTGACCACCAAGGACGAGGCACAGAGCTGCGCCGACGGCATCGAGAAGAGTCTCGGTCGATGGGAGAACCTCCGGGACCAGATGGTCGACGAGCTCAAGAAGAAGAACGCCCAGCTCTCCACGCTGAACGACAGCATTGCCGACTTCGTCCAAGCCCAGCGCTCGCTCATCAGGGAGGTCGTGGCGATCCTCCACTGAGGATGGGCGCCTGGTGGCGCCATTGGAGCGGTCTCCGGCCTCGGGCCGGATCCGGGGTTCGTGGCACGGCTCCTGCCCCTTCGAGATGCGGTGGAAGTAGATACATCGCCTCATCAGAAGGGGGACGCTCATGGCGATTCGCATTGTCATCATTCTGGCGATCGTGGGGGCGCTCATCGTTTGCAGCCCGAAGAACCTTTATGCCCAGACCGCTGGCCTCGCCCAGGCCACGGCGGTGACGGACCACACGCCCGCTGGGCATGCGCCGGACAGCCGGGCGAACCGGGTGCGGGCAGCTACGGACCGGGCCCAGGCGCCGTCTAGCAAGTCACGAATCGCCCGAGTTCTGCAGAACATGCCCATGCCGCCGGGGCTTCGGTGGCTCTTCGGGGGCCAGGAGGAGGACAGCGGAAGCGGGGACGACGGCTCCGGGCAGGACGACGGCAGCTCAGGCGGGGGAGACGAAGACCTGTGTGAATTCCTCGGTACCTGTGAGGGGGGCTCCACAGGCCCGATTCTCACCGGCACGCAGTAGCCTCAGGTCGAAGTTTCTACCGGTTTTTGGGGGGGCAAAGGCCCGGTGCGGTCGATCCGCACCGGGCCTTCTGCATGCCACGGTCCGGCGTGCCGGACTCGACGCCCACGCCGAGGTGGAGCTGCCAAGTTGCACCACCGTCGGAGGCGCCACATCCTAACCGCACATGGGGCCGTTGCCGCCTGTGCGCGATGGGGACGGCCCGTCACGCAGCTGTGATCCGGGAGCCTAGCGGCGCATGACGGACCAGATGACACTCCGCCTGCGGGTGCTCGGGAGCGTCTCGCTGCGGCGAGGAAGCGAGTGGCCGTCGGAGGCGCAGAAGGGGACCAAGCGGACGGCGTTGCTCGTGTACCTGACGCTGGGTGATGCGGAGCAGGCGTACGAGCGCGCCGAGATCTTGCGTCGGTTTTGGCCGGGGTCGACGGATGCGCGAGCCCGCGCGGCCTTTCGTCAG
>JBDHIF010000147.1:0-2139 GCA_039587535.1 Gemmatimonadota bacterium | reverse complement strand
CCTCTTGCGACGCTGTCTGCGGAGGCCGGTCCGCCTGTGGCTGCGCAGCGCCGACGGTCTGGATCCGCGAGAGGTTCGGGGACCGGCCCTCTTCCGGTAGCCGGTGGAGAAGCCGGCACATGGAGAGCGGGCGGTCTGTAGACCGCCCGCTCTCGGCCGTCACTCGGTGGCCGGGGTCTCTACACCGATGGCCGCTGTGCCCGCGTCGGGGCTGACGTTGTGACCGCCCTCTAGTGGACGATGTCCCACATGTAGTCCTGGTGGGTGTAGCAGATCTCGCTGAACTCGGTCGAGGCGGCGTCGTGCTTCTCGTCGAGTTCGTCGACGATGGCGCCCCAGGCAGCCAGCACGGCCTTGTGGTCGGCGCCGCGCATGGCCAGCAGGCGCCGATACTCTCCGCCGACTTGGTGCTCGAGCCAGCTCCATCCGGTGAGCTTGCCCGGCCCGACGTGGCTGTTGTAGACCGTCGCGAACTCGGCCATGAGCTCGTCCGCCCGCCCCTGCTTCGCCATGTCACAGACCATGTACATCGATACTCCGGCCTTGGACGGAATCGTGGCGACGTCGATGCTGCCGGCTCCGCTGGAACCGCTGACCGCCCGCCAGATGTAATCGTCGTGGGCGGGGCAGATCTCCCCGAACTGCCGGGCGGCCTGGGCATTCGCTTCGCCGACCTTCTCGCAGACCGCGTCCGAAGAGTCCAGCAGGGCGTCGACGGTCGGCGCGATGTGGTAGAGACCACGGCGCCACTTACCACCGGTGTGGTGGGCCAGCCAGCCCCAGGCGGAGATCGAGCCGTCTTCGACGGCCGCGTCATAGATGGGCTTGTAGACGGTCTCGACAATCGTGTCCACCAGCCACTGATCGGTGGTCTCGCACTCGAAGTAGGTTGCGTAGACGAATGACTGTGACGGTGCCTCTTCCTCCTGCGCCCTAGCGGCGAGGGGAAGCACGAGGAGCGCCGAGAGCGCCACTAGGGAAATGGAAAACTTGGACATACAACCTCCTTTGGAAAGGGTCTTGCGGGAGTCCACCCGCTATTAGATGTGAGTACTCGAGTTCGTCGAATGCTGCTCCGAGCCTAGTCCTCGGCCTCGGGTGTCGATGCGGAGGCAACGACCATCCACTTGTCGCCCTCCTTCTGCCACACGTGGAGGCTCCAGTGAGGCTCGGGATCGCCCGCATGATGGACCATGACAGCCACGTCGTCGGTAAGGAACTTGACCTCGTAGCTATCGGCCAGGTACGGGGCGGGCGGCGCGTCGTCGTCCCGTGCCGCCTCGATCATGGCCTTCTTGGACCCGAGGCCGTCGGCGCCGATCACCAACACGCCGTCGGCGATGATTCGGCTGAGAGCATCTGCGGCCTCCTGCCCGGGAGCGGCGGCGCCCCACTCCTTGTCGAGCTCGATCAGTGCCTCCGTCTCGTGGTGTGCGGCTACAGCCAGGCCGGCGAGCAGACACACCGCCACTGCACTGATGATCACTGCACGTCTCATTGCACTCCTCCTGTCTAGAGAGATCGGTGAGATCCCGAGTATACCTCATCGATCTTGCCGAATCTGCACTGACAGAATCTGGCAGGTACGCATTGCACCCCACGTTGAGCAAGACCTGCGAGGCTGGCGCGTGCTAGGATCCGCCGCATCCAGTCGGTCCCGCGCTCTGCAGGCCCGCCCCTTGAGGAGCGGCCGGAGAGGTCGACCTGGTCTCTCCGGGGCGGCACGGGTCCAGTCGTAAACCAATAGAAGGAGAGGAAGCAGAGATGAAGAAGCTGAATGTGTTGCTGTCGTTGGTGGTGTTGACTGCGTGCCTGGCGGCGCCGGTGCTGGCGGGAGAGTGGAAGGGCGAGGATGATGGCCCCTTCATGAGTCTGGAGATCATCGAGACGAAGCCCTATGGCGTGCCGGCCTATCTCGAGTACCTGGGCAAGGGCTACATTCCGATGCTGGCCGCGGCCAAGGAGGCCGGGCATGTGGTGGACTATGGCGTGCTCACTGGCGTCACCGGCAATGCCGGCGACGGCAACGTGATGATCTGGTGGATGGCCGAGTCGATGGATGCCTTCGAGAAGGCCAGCGACCTGATGGGCGAGAAGGCCCAGGAGATGCGCTCTCCCGAGGAGTGGAAAGAGATGACC
>JBDHIF010000146.1:0-2139 GCA_039587535.1 Gemmatimonadota bacterium | reverse complement strand
CACGTCGGCGGACGTCTACTACCTGGTGGTCAGCGCGGACATGCCGTCTTTCGGCGCGTACCGCACGGCCTGGTTGACGTCTGAAGGTGGCCAGGCTGCCGATCGGGCGTTCGATGAGATCACCAACTGCGAATCCGGGTTGATGATCGGCACGCGCATCCGCGTGCCGGCGCCGGTCGATTAACGCCGGCGGGTTTCGATTCTCCTCGACGAAAGGCGGGCCGCGGCCTCGGCGGCCCGCGAACTAGGGGGAAAGCCCGATAGGGTCCCGCTGCGGATCCAGCACCATCATGACTGGCTGGGTCACATCATCGGCAATACCTGAGCCTGCTCAGCTGCCGGCCGGCGCCAGATGCTGGTGGCTGAAGGGTACGGTCAGCAGCCGGCCGAAAAAGGCGAGCTCCGGGTCGGCGCTGTCGGACAGCCGATCGCGCAGGCGAAGAAGCATCTGAGCCGCCTCGGTCTCCTCCCAGAACCAGTTCTCGATCTCTCTGCTCGATGGGGTCAGGCCGGTGCGGCCCGGCTGTGCCGTGGCGGCTTCGGTGTAGTACGCCCTCAGATCGCCGACGAGATGATGGAGCTGCTTCCTGCTCTCTCCGGCCTCTTCGAAAGAGCCCGCGCCTTGCGGGTCGAGTAGGCCATTCAGACGTATGGCAACCTCGGCGATGTCCATCCCGCTGGCTCCGACCGTGGTCCGCCCGTGGCGTTCGCGCGCGAGCTCGTACCAGGGCTGGATCGCGGCGATCTCGTCCAGCAGAGCCGCCTCGGGATCGGGGTCGTGCGCTCCGGCAGGCAGGCCTATGGGGCATACCCAGGCGTCCGCGGCCGTTGCTGCTGATGAGGGCGCATCGTCCGGAAAAATCTCCAGAACAGGGCCATCGGTTCGCTCCAGCAGCGCCAGGGCTGAGCGGAGCACGCGGGTCTGGAATGCCGGGTCCTCGGGGTCTCCCAGGGGGCGCCCGAGCTGGAACGGGACCCACAGCGCCCTGGGGGGGCGGATCTTTTCCGTATGGAGCCTGATGAGGCTGATCTGCGTGGTGGCCACGCCCGCGCGTTCCAGGTAGTGAGCGAGGACACCCACGGTGCCCGTGCAGGCGGGTCAAACGGGTGTGAGGAGCACGGCGTCGACGCGGTCCTGTTTCAGCAGCCCGGCTACCTGGCCTGCGGCTGCCTCCATCTTCAGCGGGTTCGAGGATCCCAGGAACGCGTAGTGATAGTCGGCAACGGATCCGATCTCTCCCCGCTGCGCGAGCTCCTCCAGCCGGTCGATGGGGAACACCACGTTGTAGTCCCGTTGAAACCCGGATCGGTCGAAATTGACGGAGATGTGCCCGATGGTCAGGGAGTCGGCAGCGTCCCTCGGGATCACCCGGTAATCGCTGGCGTGAGCGGAGAAGGGGCGCTCGCCAGCCCGCTGAATGGCGGCGGTGGTGACGATGGCCACCCGTCGTTTGGACAGGGCTGGACCCGAAAGCGGCGTCGTCGGCTCGAAATCCGGGGTCTTCATCTTCTGCAGGATCTGCCAGAGCTTCGGGTCGACGTTTTCAGCGGTGGCCATGGCCCTCGTCCCTCAACCGTTCGAAGTCGCGCGCCGGGGGCCTCGGGCTCAGATCGCGAACCAGTAGCTCCCGATGGCGTCCTCGTAATGATAGTTCATTACGCGCGGCCACAGGGCCGGCGCCATCTCCTGCTCCCACGCGTCGAGGTCGGTGACGAGCTCGGCAACGACGGCGGGCTGGTCCTCCGCCAGGTCGTGCTGCTCGCCGGGATCGTCAGCGAGGTTGAACAGCTGCAGCTGACCGTCTCGCCGGTTCTGGACCAGCTTCCACGAGCCCGTGCGCACGGTCCGGTTGAATTCGCTGCGCCAGAACAGCGATCTTTCGGTGTCCGAGTCCGGTTCGGTCAGCAGGTCCACAGAGTCGTAGGTTCTGTCCGAGGGGAGTTCCAGCCCGCAGTGACGGAGAATGGTTGCGAACAGGTCGGTCAGGATGACGGGTCTGCGGACGGATCGCGGTGCCAGGACGTCGCGCTGGGCCAGAATGAGAGGCACCGCGAGACCGCCGTCGAAGTGGGTGAACTTGCCGCCGCGCAAAGGGCCGTTGTCCGTGGCGCCGGTATACGCCGCCCCGCCGTTGTCGC
>JBDHIF010000025.1:0-50991 GCA_039587535.1 Gemmatimonadota bacterium | reverse complement strand
CATGGCGAACAGGAAGAACAGATCGAACACCCCCGCGAAGTGCCCGATGAGCGCGAACATCAGCGCGGAGCCCCCCAGAACGAACGCCACCGGATACCCGGTGAAGATCAGCCCAAGGGTGGTCACGAACATGGCCGGACCCCAGAGATCACTCATGCGTCGTCCCTCTCGGCGGAAGTGTCTGGGACGGATGCATGGGCCTCGGGCGCCGGCACGTGCTCATGGTCGTCCCGGGTCGCGACCCCACGAATCACGTCCACCTGCTTGATGACGTGGCTAAAGGCCTGGAGCACGAGGAGCCCGAAAGAAACGAGAATCAGCGCCTTGATGGGATAGCGCGGGAGGCCACCGGGATCAGGGGACATCTCACGGACGGACCATGAGTTCATGACCGGCGGATACGACACGTAGAGCATCAGGATGCAGAACGGCACCAGGAAGAGCACCGAGCCCACGAGGTCGACGAGGGCTCGCGTCTTGTCCGTGAATCGGGAGAACATGACGTCCACGCGGACGTGCACGTCCTTGTTCACCCCGTATGCCGCACCCATGAGGAAGATGACGGCGAACGCGTACCACTGCCCTTCCACCAGGGGTGTGAGGTTCATGGAGAGCCCCAGACCTCGGGAGAAGTACCGCAGCACCGCACCCACGGCCCCGATGAGGACCATGATCAGCGTGAGCCAGCGGATCGTGACGCCAATAGCGTCGTTGAGCCCGTCGATGGCGGCGCTCGTCTTTCTCAGAATTTGCATGCGCGGATTTTGCAGAGAGTGACGGTGTCAGGCAACGGACAGCGGTCAGATCAAGTACCCGCCGTCGACGGGAACCACCGCGCCGGTGACGTGGCGAGCGGTCTCGGAGCATAGAAAGACCACCACCCCCGCGACGTCCTGGGGGTCTCCCAAGCGTTCGAGGGCGGACTGCTCCCGAGCCCGATCTAGATGCTCTGGCGGGATGCCCTCGGTGAGCCGTGTGGTGCGGATGTAGCCAGGGGCCACGGCGTTCACGTTGACGTTTCTGGGCCCAAGCTCCACTGCCGTCGATCGGGTGAGTCCGATGAGGCCCGCCTTGGACGACGCGTAGTTCGAGATACCGAAGGCGCCCCGGAGCCCGTGGACCGAGGCGACGTTGACGATCTTGCCGTACTCCTGGGCCCGGAAGACGGGCGCCACGGCTCGGGTGAAGTAGAACGCGCCATCGAGGTTGGTCCGCATGACGGACTCCCATTCATGGTCCTGCATGTGCCACAGAGCGCGATCCCGCCCGATACCGGCATTGTTCACGAGTATGTGCACACCACCGAGCTCCACCTGGGCATCGGCGACGAACTCGTTGACGTCCCGCGACTCCCGGACGTCGCAGCTGCGGAAGAACACGCGGACCTCCATCTCCCGGAGCCGGCGCGCGACTTCCTGAGCCTCGACCCGCGACCTCGCGCCCGTGTCGAGGAAACAGAAGGCGATGTGCGTACCGCACCGTGCAAGTGCCGTGGCCACCGCCCGCCCAATTCCGGTGGACGCCCCCGTGACGATAGCCACCCGTCCTCTGAGGCCCACGGACACGACGGCGGGTTGGGGTTGCGTCTCTACGACTTCGTCGAGAAGCGCCTCCACCGCATCGTTGATGCGCGTGTCGTCCGCCGTCGTCGTGATATCTCGTTCCGCCATGGGCGGAAAGGCTACCCAAGCGCGCAGAGAGACGCAATCGAGGGAGTCATCTCGACCGCCGCCCTACCCCTCCAGCGCGTCGTCCTCATCGATGGGACCGAGCCCCTCGTCACCACCGTGCTTGATGCTCCGGCCCTCCACCAGGAAGACCACATCCTCAGCGAGGTTCGTAGCGAGGTCCCCGATCCGCTCGAGGTTCTGGGAGATGAGCAGGAGCTCCAGCGCTCCGGACAGACGCTTCGGATCCTCGAGCATGTGCGTCACGAGGATTCGGAACATGGACCGGCGCAGGTTGTCGACCTTGTCGTCCGTGAGGCAGACAAGGCGGGCGGTGCCCGTGTTGCGGGCGACGTAGGCGGCCAGGGCGTCGGAGACCATCTCACGCGTGATCTCGACCATGTCTGCGAGCTCGCGCACCTCCGGAACCGGAGGCGTGCTGGACAGACGCTTCGCGGCCTTGGCGATGTTGACCGCGTGGTCCCCCATACGCTCCAGGTCATTGGAGAGCTTGTTTGTCGTGATGATGCGACGAAGGTCCGTGGCCATGGGCTGCTGGAGGGCCAGAAGCTCGACCACGCGCTCGTCGATCTCGATCTCCAGCTCGTCGATCCGGTCGTCCGTCTTCTTGACCCAGTCCACGACCCCCGGATCCCGCTCGAGGACGGCCTCGGTGGCGGCGGCGATGACTTCCTCCACGAGACCGGCCATCTCCATGAGACGGTCCTGGAGCGCGTCGAGCTGGTCGTGGAAATGCCTATGGCTAGCTGGATGAGTGCTCAACCGAACCTCCCCGTGATGTAGGCTTCGGTCTGCTCCTCACGCGGATTCGTGAAGATTGCCTCGGTGGGCCCGTATTCGATCAGATCTCCCATGTACAGAAACGCGGTGTAGTCGGAGACCCGGGCAGCCTGCTGCATGTTATGGGTCACAATGACGATGGTGTAGTCCTTCTTCAGCTCGTATATGAGCTCTTCGATTCGTTGTGTGGCAATGGGGTCCAGCGCCGAGGCAGGCTCGTCCATGAGGACGATCTCCGGCTTCACGGCGAGGGTACGAGCGATGCAGAGTCTCTGCTGCTGCCCCCCGGACAGGGCGTAGGCCGACGCGCCCAGCCGGTCGTGGATTTCTTCCCATAGCGCGCTCTGCTTGAGGGATTCCTCCACCAGGGTATCCAAGTCACCGACGTACCCGTTGATCCGGGGGCCGAACGCCACGTTGTCGTAGATCGACTTGGGAAAGGGGTTCGGCTTCTGGAACACCATCCCTATACGGCGGCGAACCTCGACGGGATCGACATCAGGATCGTAGAGGTTCTTCCCGCGGAACGTGACCTCGCCGGTGACACGCGCCGTGTCAACCAGGTCGTTCATGCGATTGAAGCAGCGGAGCAAAGTGCTCTTCCCGCACCCCGAGGGGCCGATGAGCGCCACGACCTGCTTGGTCGGGATCTCGAGGGAGACGCTCCTCACGGCGTGGGTATCGCCGTAGTAGACCGAGAGGTCTCGTGCCTCGAGGGCCGGGTGCTCTCCGCCGGTATCGATATCGTAGATGGTCGACATGTCGGGCGTCAGATGCGGGTCTGGTAGCGGTTCCGGAGGATGATGGCTGCGGCGTTCAAGGTAAGCAGCACGGCCAGCAGCACGACGATCCCGGCTGCAGCGAGCACGTGGAACTCG
Source organism: Gemmatimonadota bacterium (assembly GCA_039587535.1). Classification (GTDB taxonomy): domain Bacteria; phylum Gemmatimonadota; class Gemmatimonadetes; order Longimicrobiales; family Gaopeijiaceae; genus JAWLHJ01. The sequence continues at coordinate 47,645 of JBDHIF010000025.1, read as the reverse complement.
GACTGCGGACGCGAGATCCAGTTGTAGATCTGTAGCGGAAGCACCGTGAAGCGGTCGGTGACGCCCGACGGCGTGAACGCGATGAAGCCCACGGCGCCGACCATGATGAGCGGCGCCGTCTCACCGACGGCTCTCGACAGCGCGAGGATCGTGCCGGTGAGGATGCCCGGCATGGCCATGGGCAGCACCTGCGTGCTAACCACCTGCCAGCGCGTCGCCCCCAGACCGTACGCCGCCTCCCGGAGCGTGCTCGGTACGGCCCGGATGGCTTCCTGCGCCGCCATGATGATCACCGGCATCACCAGAAGCGAGAGAGTCAGCGCCCCGGAGAGGACGCTCCGATCGAAGCCGAGGGCGCGCACGAACAACGCCAACCCGAGGATGCCGTACACGATGGACGGAATCCCTGCGAGGTTGGCGATGTTCGTTTGGATGGCCCGAGTCACCCAGCCCTTGGGGGCGTACTCCTCCAGGTAGATGGCCGCGGCCACCGAGACGGGAAAAGCGATGAAGGCGGTGAGCATCAAGATCCAAACGGAGCCCGCCAGCGCCGCCTTGATCCCGGCCTGCTGAGGTAGACGTGACGCGAAGCTCGAGAAGAAATCACGGTCGATGCGGGGCACTCCGTCGGAGGCCACGTCGATCAGAAGGACGGCGAGGGCTACGACCCCCACCATGGTGGCGCCGGCGGCCAGCACCTGGAAGGCGATACCAGCCCTCCGACGCCGCGCACCTCGAGGGGTGGTCCCGCCGATTCCGGGCTTCCTCTGGCGGCTCATTCGTACTCCTCCCGGAACCGGGCGAGCACCCACTGGCTCAGAATGTTCATGGCCAGCGTGATGAGGAAGAGCGTCATGCCAACGGCGAAGAGGGTCTGGTAGACGATCGTCCCCCGGGGCGTATCACCCAGGGACGCCTGAACGATATAGGCGGTCATCGTCTGAATTGACTCGAGAGGGTTCAACGTCAGGTTCGGCAGGTTCCCCGCCGCGATCGTCACGGCCATGGTCTCACCGATGGCACGGGAGATGGCGAGGATGAACGACGCGATGATACCCGACAAAGCCGCGGGGACGACGACCCGGGTGGAGACCTCGAGCTTGGTGGCGCCCAGCCCATACGCACCCTCGCGGAGCACGCTTGGCACCGCTCGGAGTGCGTCTTCGGACAGAGAAGACACGGTGGGTATGATCATGATGCCCACCACGATGCTCGCGGACGCGGCATTGAAGACATCCGTCTCGGGGAAGACGGTGCGAATGAGCGGTGTGACGAACGTCAGCGCAAAATACCCGTACACCACGGTCGGGATTCCGGCCAGGATCTCCAGAACGGGCTTCAGGATCTTCCTGACGCGTGGCGCTGCGTACTCGCTCAGGAAGATCGCCGTGAGAAGGCCCACCGGAAGCGCGATCACGGCGGCACCCGCCGCGACCTGGAACGAGCCCGCCAAGAGGGGCAGGACGCCGAAGTGCTTCTCGAGGAACATGGGCTCCCAACGAGTGCCCGTGACGAACTCCGCCACGGACACCTGTTGGAAGAAGTTGAACGTCTCGCCGGCGAGAACCGCTACCACCCCAACCGTCACGAGGGTGCTCGCAGCCGCGCACGCGAACAGGAACGCCGCGATGAGCTGCTCCTTGACGTTCCGCCGCTTCGCGAACGTCACCTCGGGCATGGCGGTGGCAGCGGCCGACCGGTCGTCACTCAAGCTCTCGTTCCTCGATTCGAGGCGTCAGCCCGCCGTACCCGCGGCTTCGCGCACGCCCTGGAGCTGCGCCTGGTACTCGGCCTCCTGCAGCCCGTGGTACCCGGTGGAAGGCACGAGGAGCTCGGCCTGCGTGAGCATGAACTCGGTGAAAGCCAGGACCTCGGGCCGCTGCAGGGCGCTTTCCTTCACGTAGATGAACAGCGGGCGCGACAGCGGGGCATACGTCCCGTCGGCAATGGTCTCGTCCGAGGGAGCGACGCAACCGGAGCCGCCGTCGACGGCGACCAGCTTGAGGGTCGCCTGGTTCTCGAGATAGTAAGCATATCCGAAGTAACCCAGGGCGTAACGGTCACCCGCGACGCCCTGAACGAGGATGTTGTCATCCTCGCTGGCCTGGTAGTCCGGTCGGCTCGCACCGCCCTCCCCGACCACGGTCTCGGTAAAGTAGTCGAAGGTGCCGGAGTCGGTGCCGGGGCCGTAGAGGTTGATCTCCTCGGCCGGCCACCCTGCACGAACGTCCCGCCAGGTGGTCACGGCGCTGTTGGGCTCCCAGATGCGCCGGAGCTCGTCCACAGTCAGGCAGGTGACGAAGTCGTTCTCGGGGTTCGCGATGACCGACAGTCCATCGACCGCGACGCTTAGCTGGATCCAGTCGATTCCGGCCTCGGCACAAGCCTCCCGCTCGCCGTCGGAGATGGGCCGCGACGCCCCGGTGAAGTCTGTCTCGCCGCCACAGAATCGCTGAAATCCGCCGCCGGTCCCGGACAGACCGACCGTGACCCGGGCGTCGGGGTTGGCCGCCTGGAACTCCTCGGCGAACGCCTCGGACACCGGAAACACGGTGCTGGAGCCGTCGATGACGACGCTACCGGAAATCGACGAGCCGGCGTCGCCGCCTCCGCCGCACCCGGCGAGGATGAGCGCGAACGCGCCCGCGACCAGCATCAAGTTCTGTTTCGACATGGAATCCGTCCTGGATGGGAAATAGCGGAAAGTGCAAACAGCGATCCGCCAACTTTAGGGCGATTCGACGACGATATGATAAGACACAGGTAACGAAACCGTAACGTGCCTCATGCAGCAGGCAGCGTGAAGCGGATGGTGGTCCCCCTCCCGAGCTCGCTCTCGGCCCAGATGCTGCCACCCATGGCTCCCACCAGATGCTTCACGATGGCGAGGCCCAAACCCGTGCCTCCCACGTCCCGAGCCCGCGACGAGTCCGCCCGATAGAACCGCTCGAAGATCCGGGGGAGCGCGCGTGCCGGGATGCCCTCCCCGTCGTCACACACCTCCACGGTCGTGTTGGACCCGTCCGCGCCGAGCGTCACATGGACGTGCCCCGGATCATCCGTGTGCCTCAAAGCATTCTCGAAGAGATTCCGGAAGACCTGAACCAACCCCTGTCGATCGGCGATGGCTCGAGCCTCCCCCGAGATACCGAAGTCGATCTCACGACCCGCCCTGCCGGCCTCCGTGAGCGCCCAGGCCTCCCCCGCGACCTCGGCGACATCCACCCGTTCGCGTCCCGCGGACCATCCTCCCGACTCCAGCCGTGACAGATCGAGGAGGTCATCCACCAGGTGTTGCAGCCGCAGCGTGTTCGAGCGGATGGCCGCCACGAAGCGCCGGCGAATCTCCTCGGGGGGATCGTCGTCCGCAAGCGCCTCGGCGTATCCTCGGATGGACGTAAGTGGCGTCTTCAGCTCGTGGGACGCGTTGGCCACGAAGTCACGGCGCACCGCCTCCAACCGTCGGAGCTCACTGATATCCAACAGGGTCGTCACCGCGCCGCCTCGATCCAGAGCACGCGACGCGAGCAGAAGGTGGCGACCGGCCAGGTCGATCTCCAGGGATTGGGCCTCTGTCTCCAACGAGTCCTCCAACGCCTGTCGAAGCTCCCTGTGTCGCACCACGGACCCGATCGGAGGCTGCGCCGTCATGTCGTCCGGTAGATGTAGAAGCGCGCGGGCCGTTCGGTTCACACGGAGAAGCCGGCCGTCGTCGGTGAGCGCGATGACGCCCTCGGCCATGCAGTCGATGAGGACCTGCATCTCGTCTCGCTCACGGGCCAGCTCGGAGAGCCGGGCCTTCAACTCGTCGCTCAAGCGGTTAAAAGCCACCGCCACGTCACGGAGCTCCTCGACCGATCCCGGTGGCACCCGCCCCCTGAAGTCCCCCCGAGCCAAAGTCCGCGCCCGCTCCGCCAACGCGACGAGTGGGCGCGCGAGGAATCGGCTGAGGAGATAGGCCGCCACCAAGGCCACAGCCATGGCGAGCAGTCCGGCTGCGGCGACAGCACGCTGAACGCGCTCGACCGCCTGGTCGATCTCCGTCCTGGGCGCAGCGATTCGGAGCACCATGGGCTCCGGCCCCAGCTCCGTCAGGGTTGCACCGTACAGGAGCGGCACGTTCACGGTCTCGCTCGTGCGCTCCGAGAAGCCGAGAGGCTCCCCTTCGTCCAGAACGCTCAGGACCTCCGGGCGGTCCCGGTGATTCTCGATCTCGTTCAGGCGACCCGCTCCCACATACGATTCGCCACGCACCACACCGGCGGTATCGATGAGGGTGACCCGATATCCGATACGGTCGGTCATCGCCCGGGCCAGGGAATCCGGGTCCACGGGTCCGGCACGCTCCATGATGGCCGCACCCAGCGCGAGCTGGCGATCCAGCTCTGCGCGAAAGGTCGCCCGAAGCTCCCGGTTGAGTCCGGACCCCACGAGCAGCAGTGTCAGAGTGACGAGCAGCCCGATGACCCCCAGGAACCCGAAGAAGAGCGCGTGATGGATGCGCAGCTTCATGACGGTCTCAGGGCGGCGCTCACGTCACTCCCGGCCTTCGGGAATCTTCAGGCGATATCCGAAGCCGCGGATGGTCTGAATCCAGTCGCCGACCTCACCGAGCTTCCCGCGAAGTCGGCGCACATGCATGTCCACCGTGCGGGTCTGGATCCGATCGGACACGTCAGCCTCTACGTCCCAAGCCTTCTCCAGCAGCTGCTTCCGGCTCTGCGTTCGACCGCGGCGCTCCAGCAGCGCCTGGAGAAGCCGGAACTCGGTCGGTGTAAGACTCAGCTCTTCGCCGTCCAACGACGCCTGATGGGACGCGATGTCCACGCGGATCGGTCCGGCCCGGAGCACGCGTCCGCCCGCCGTGATCCCGGCCTCCTGAACCCGCCGGAGGATAGCCTGCACCCGAAGGACCAGCTCCCGGGGGCTGAAGGGCTTGGTCAAGTAGTCGTCCGCGCCGAGCTCGAACCCGGAGATCCGGTCCTCCTGCTCCCGCTTTGCGGTCAGAACGAGTACGGGAATGTTCGCCGTCGTGGGCTCGGACTTGAGCTGCTCGAGGACGTCGTCGCCGCTCAGCCCGGGTAGCATTCGGTCGAGGACAACGAGGTCGGGTATCTCCCTCCCGATGGCGTCCAGACCCGCGGGGCCGTTCCCCGCCGTCTCCACCCGGAAGCCCTCGCGGGTCAGCTGGTATGCGATGAGGGCGGCGATGTCGGGCTCGTCCTCGACGACGAGCACGCGGGGAACCGACGCGGATTTCGGGGAAGCATCCATGGAGTCTCTCGTCATCGTGGTCATGGGGCCTTCACCGAGGACACGTCTCGGCAGGCCCCACCGCGAGAACCATCCGCGGTCAGCCCGTCCCGATCAGCGCCTCGAGCTCTCCTTCTGTCAGTGTATGATCCGTCTGCTTCGCCGCCTTGAAGATGCGGCCTGCCAACTCCTCGTCGCTCGGGTCGTACCCGCGCTCCCGGAGCCAGTACTTCACGTTTGACAGCCCGGACATGGGGCCGATCTCGATGAGCTGCTTGCGCCCGACCATGGAAGCCGGAACCGCCGAGTAAATCCGGTCCGCCAACCAGCTGTCGCCCTTCTCCTCCGCCTTGATAATGGCCGCCGCGTGGACACCCGTGCCCGTGCGGAACGCATCGTGTCCGACGATGGGATACGAATGCACCAGCGGCACCTGGCAGGCCTCGGCCGTCAGCTCGCAGTAGGCGGGAAGCGTGGTGAGGTCCGCGTCGTGCACACCGAGGAGCTTCAGGTTCACCAGAAGCAGATCCATCTCGGTGTTCCCGCATCGCTCGCCGATCCCCAGCGCCGTCCCATGGACCCGGGTGGCACCCGCTTCTATGGCCGCAAGCGAGTTGGCCAGGCCGAAGCCGCGGTCCCGGTGCCCGTGCCAGTCCACCTCCACGTCCTCGCCGGAGGGCTTCACGATCTCCTCGATCACGAAACGGACCAGAGCCCGGGTTCCGGCCGGCGTGGCGTGGCCCACCGTGTCGGCGATGCAGAGACGTCGTGCGCCCCAGCGGATGGCGTTCCCATAGAGGGCCTTCAGCACCTCGGGATCCGCCCGGGTGGTGTCCTCGGTGACCATGAGCACCGGAAGCCCCTCCTCCACCGCGAAGGTCACGGCCTTCTCGCTGGTCTCGAGCATCCGATCGAGTGTCCAGCTCTCGGCGTACTGCCGGATGGGCGAGCTGCCTATGAACGTGCACGCCTCGATGGGAATTCCGACTTTCTGACTGATCTCGGCGATGGGCCGTACATCCTGCACGACCGTGCGCGCCGCGCAGTTCGGACGGATCGCGAGCTTCGCGTCGACAATCTCCTGGGCCAGCACCGCTACCGCCTCCACGGCTCTGGGGCCGGCCCCCGGCAAGCCGATGTCCGCCGTGTGGATCCCGAGCTCGTCCATCATGTGGAGGAGTCGCACCTTGTCTTCCAAGGACGGATCCACGACGGACGGGTTCTGAAGGCCGTCCCGCAGGGTCTCGTCGTCCAGCTCCACCTTTTCGACTTTCGACCAGTCGAACGCGGCGCCGACTTCGTTCCAGTCGTAGATGAGTTCCTTGTCGTCCACCTGCAGCTCCCCGTGACGGCCCGCGGGTCGCGACGAAGGGATCAGAGCTCATCGTAGTTCAGGAGCTTCCAGACGTCTCCGTACTCCACGAAGACGTCGAACGAGGGCAGAATGAAGTGGAGCGTGAAGTCGTCGTAGACCTCTGGCTCCGAGGGGAAGGTAAGCTCGACGAACTCGAGTTGCACACCCCCGTACTGGCTAAGAAGCTGCCCGAGCCCCTTACGGGAGTTGACTTCGTTCAGTCCCCAAACGAAACCGAATGTCGTATGTTCCCGGTCCGGCATATGGGGCCACAGGCGGCCCTCGTACTCCGACCGGGAGACGAGGAAACCCTGGAGAGCTTCCCTGTCCCCAAGGGCCAGGGCTTCCAACACCGCCTCTACCAGGGCTTCCTCGGATTCCCTCGCATTCGCCAGCGGTGACCTAGCCTGCGCGTCCGTTCCGCACCCGAGGGGCGCGAGCAGGACCGCCATGAGGACCACCCATCCCATCGGGCCCGAAAGTCCGAGCTGCGGCCGAGGCCGGCTGAGCTTGTTGATTTGCGAGTTCATCTGTCGTGTTCTCCCGTGGGCTTCAGGCCCGCCGCCGGAGCGGACCTTGGTGAGGGGCGGGGAGATCTCCCCGCCCCTCGTCCGTCCGGGAGGCCAGCTGAAGCCCGTCTGACTAGCTGCCCGACTGATTCGGACGGGAATCGGATCCGTCGACCGCCCAGACCGTCCAGCCGTAGTACCAGGCGTCCTCGAGGGCCGTACCCGGCTCAACCGCGCCGGGATAGTCCGTGTCCACGAGCGTCCGCCCGTCCGCCGGAGCGAACAGGTTCACGTCGTCGAACGTCACCGTGGTCAGGTCGAACGGCGTGTAGCCCGCCGGCAAGCCGGTCGCGATGATCGTCGGCGGCGCGGACAGCGTGCCGATGTCGTTGTAGCCCGTGGCCATGAGCGGATCCGCGACCAGGTTGTTGAAGCCGGCGTTGGTGAAGAAAGTCTGGTTCTCGACGTCCGTGTAGCCGCTGCACGCCTCGAAGTTGAGGGCGCTGTCGTCCGCTCCAGCGTTGTTCCAGATCACCGACCCCTCGATCGACAGAGTCAGCTGCGGGTCGGTCTCGCCGCCCAGGCGGGCGTCCGCGTGACCCTGGGTACCGGCCTGCTCGACGCAGAAGCCGGCGTTCCCGAAGTCACGGAAGATCGAGTTGTAGACCCGGTAGTGGGAGCTCTCGCGGAAGTTGACGCCCCTGTCGCCGTTGGGCCCGGTGATCTCCCCGCTCTGCACGTCCTGGTCGGAACCGATCATCGTCGCGTTCGCGATCACCGCCGTGGAGTAGGGAGCCAGATCCGCGTCCTCACCGTCGTTGGAGAGCTCCATGCCATTGTCGGCCTCATCACCGCGCTGCTGCCCGACGATGAACTGCATGAAGCCGCGGTAACCGTCCGTCCCGTCCACCGAGTCGTCGCCGATGCCGGTGACCACCAGATGGTCGATCGAAACCGTTCCGCCGAACGGCTCCACACCGTCATCCACGTTGTAGTGGATCTGGATGTAGGAGGCCGTAGTGCCGGAGCCGACCGCCTGGAGCGCGAGCCCGTTCAGCTCATCGGTCGGCGTCACGCGGTCGCCGGCGAACTCGATGCGAACGCCCCGCAGGATGCCGGAGCTGTCCTCGTCGTCGTTCCCTCCGAACAGACCGGAATCGCCTTCACCCTCGGCCTCGAGACCCGCGTTGGTCTGGGCACGGCCATTGATGATGATACCACCCCAGTCACCCCGTGCCCGCTCGCCCATGGGCTTGTCGGACGTGAACACGATCACTTCCTCGGCCGTGGGCGGGCGCGCCGCACCCGTGGCGTCCGCCACGATCTGTGAGCCGCGGCTGACCACGAGGTAGGCACCGCGGATGCCCGCGGGCAGGTCCGTCTTGCCTACGATGGTCGTGCCGGGCTCGATGGTGAGCGTGGCTTCGACGCAGCCGGCCGCGGCGCCGTCGGCCCCGCAATCCGAGCCCACGAACACGGGCTGCGCGAGAACCCAGACCTTGTCCGCGGTCCAGGTGGTGTTCGTCAGAATGTCATTATTGACCTCGATGAAGGTCGGCTCTTCCTCCTCCACCGTGACGGTCACCGGGTCGGCGGCCGCCTGGCCGTCGCCGTTGATCGCCGTCACGACCGCGGCGTACGTGACGCCCGGAGTCAAGCCGGGAAAATCCACGGAGGTCTCGGTGTTCAGCTGTTCCGTCTCGGTCGCCCCACCCCCGGTGAGCACCACCCGGTGAGACGTCGCGTTCGCACCTGCGGTGAAGGACACGGTCACCGTGGTTCCATTCGCAGTCGCGGAGACGCCCGTCGGCGCGCTCGGCGGCGTGCCCGGATCCGTCCCGTTGTCGTCACCGCAGGCGGCAAGGCCGAGCAACCCGAAGGTCACCAGGCTGGTGCTCGCCATGAATCTCATCCACTTCATCGTTCAATGACTCCGTTCGGAGGGGTGTAGCGTTTCGGGAATCAGAATTCCCACGAGAGGCCAACCGAGATGGTCCGGCCGACCGAGTAGAGGCGCTGGATCTGCGTGATGCCGTTCGCTTCCTGCTCGAATCGGTAATCGGCATCGAGGAGGTTCGTCGCCCTGATACGCGCGCTGGCGCCGCCAGCCAGTGGGAAGCCCACCGTGGCGTCCAGCGCGTTGCGCGGCGTCTCGTAGAGATCGGGGATGCCGCTACCGCCGGCGGCGGTGAGGCGCTCGCCGAAGCGGTTGAGGAAAAGTCCCGCTTCCACTCCAGCGGGATTCGCCCAGTTGAGACCGACGTTGAGCACGTATGGCGCCTGGCCCTCGAGAGGGCGTGACAGATTCGTCGGCTGGAACGTCGAGTAGGCCCGGACCGTCACATCGGAGTCGATCCAGGAATAGTTGCCCTGGAACGAGAACGCTTCCAACGCGCTGACCAGCCGCCCGAGCCCCACCTGAGCGTCGAGCTCGACGCCGACGATGTCGGCCCTCTCGGCGTTCTGGAACGAGTAGGCGCTGGAGGCGGCCGCGATGAAGACCTGCTCGATCGGATCCGTGAGGCGCTTGTAGAAGCCGCCCACCGAGAGCATCTCACCGGGGGACGGGAACCAGTCGAGGCGGAGGTCACCGCTCAGGACCCGAGCCGGCTCGAGCTCCGGGTTACCGAAGAGCTGCCGCAGGCTCGTGGCCTCCGTGAACTGGAACGGTGCGAGCTCACGGAACTCCGGCCGGTCCAAGGTGCGGCTCACGGCGCCGCGCAGCTTGAGCTGGTCCGACAGGGAGTAGATCAGGCTGAGGGACGGTGCCAAGTCCGTCTTCTCAAGTCTCTGGAGTGTGTCTCCGCGAGAGCCGAGGTCCAGCTCATACCGCTCCACGCGCGCACCCACGATGGCCTGGAGGGGTCCCATGGGAACGTCCAGCAGAGCGTAGCCCGCCGCTCGCCGGTCCTCCACGTCGTAGAGGTCACCCGGCTCGACCACGTCCTGCATGGCGAATTCGCCGGTGTTCCGAACCGTCGAGACGACCGTTCCCGAGGCGAGCGCCGACTCGAAGTCGGTGATGTCGCCACCGATGAAGTTCCAATTGAGCCGGCGGGCAGCGAAGTCGCGGGTCCGCTGCCGGTACTCTCCTCCGAACTTCAGGTTGGCTACGCCCCCGAATGCATCGAAGGGGAAGCTCCAGTCGAGAGCTCCGGACATGTCGTCGTCGACGAGATCGCTCCAGAAGTACCGCCCGGACTCTCCGATGGGGTGCAGATAGAACGGGGCGTCGGGACTGTCCGCCAGATAGACCGCTTCGCGGAGCATCGGCTCGTCCCGGCTGGCCCGAGCCGCAGTGGCCCGCCAGTCCAGTCGCGAGCCCGCGAAGAGCTGATGTTCCCCGGACAGCTGACCCCAGAGCATGAGGCGGGATACGAATCGCAGGCGATCCGAGCGGACGGTGCCACCGATGTCCTCCCGGTTGTCACCCTCGTAACGGCGCGCCTCGTCCTCGGTGCTGACGTTCACCGTGGTCCGGAGGCTGATCTTCTGCTCTCGATTGGGCTTGAACGTGAAGTTGCCGATCGTCCCCCAAACGATGTCCCGGGAGCCGCGGCTGAACTCGTACTCGACGTTGGGCTGCCGGGACTCGACCGGCACCGCCGGATCGAAGGCGGAGACTCTCCACTTCCGCTCGACATCGTTCTGCCGACGGGAGTACGTGTCGGAGTACGTCCCCGCGACGAAGTAGCCCAGCTCACCGTCGTCGAAGATCCCGTTTCGACCACCCACGGAGAGATTTAAGCTCCGATTCAGCGGGGTGGAGGACGGCGTCGGCGTGAAGCCCATGCCAAGACCCTGGAAGGCCTGGCCGATCTGGACGACCTGCTCGGAGTTCGCGGGAAGTCGCTGACCGCTGTCCACGTCACCCATGATCTGACGGACGGCCTCGGGCTGCTCTCTGGAGCCGTCGTCGAATCCTATGAAGTCCCGGGAGCCACCAGGGTAGTCCAGGAATCCGTCTCTGAATTGGCTCTCGGTGTTGACGCTCGTTCCCACACCGAGCCGCAGTGTGAACTCGTTGGGGAAGTCCTTGGTCTGGATCTTCACGGAGCCGCCGGAGAAGTCGGCGGGAAGATCCGGCGTGTACGACTTCTGGGTCTGCAGGCTCTCCAGGAAGCCCGACGGGAAGATGTCCAGCGGGACGACTTCGCGTTCGGGCTCGGGGCTTGGGAGCGACGACCCGTTGAGGGTCGTCTGCGAGTATCGCTCGCCGAGCCCGCGCACGAAGACGTATTTCCCCTCGGAGACGGTGACCCCCGTCATGCGCTGCGCGACGTCGGCCGCGTCCGAGTCCGGACGGCGGCTGATTTCGGTGGAGCCCACGCCCTCGAGGAGCGCAGTGGACGTGCGCCGCTGATCGAGGAGGAAAGCCTGACTGCCTTCCTCCCTCGCCGAGGTGACCACGATGCCCTCGACCTCGAGCGCCCGCTCTTCCACCGTGATATCGAGGCTGGCTGTCTGTCCGGCCACCACTTCGACGTCCGTGATGGTCTTGGTTCCGTAACCGATCATCTGAACGGTGACGTCCACCAGTCCGACCGGTACGTCCGCCAGCACGTAGCGGCCGTTCAGATCGGTCAGGGTCCCGATGGACCCTTCGCCCACGAAGACCTGCACACCCGACATGGGGCGCGCGGTCGCCGCGTCAAGAATCCTCCCGATGATTCGGCCGGTGTTCGGGGCCTGGGCCTCGGCGATCACCGGCGTCAGCATCAGCAGTGCTGTCAACCAGAGTTGTTTCGTTGTGACTCGAATCATGATCTCGTCCTGCGTGGTCGAGTCGCGACACCCTGGAAGCCCCTGGGCATCCGACTCTCGTGCGGTGTTGGATGCTCAGGTTACCGGTGCGAGGTAACGGCCAAGGCGGCGGTTTGTAACACGGCAGTAACTCGACCCAGTGGTGTGACGCCCACTCGTATGGGTATGGCCGTCTCGCCAGGATGCTCGTTGGTCAACGCCCGAACGAGAAAAGAGGGCGCCCCCCGCTTGGGAGAGCGCCCTCTGGAAGGGTGCGGAGTGGGGCGGGTCGCCCCCGCGGTGGATCAGTCGCCGGAGACCACCGAATGGTCCGTGGCGGACAAAGAGCCACGGAAGCCTCGCACCTCCGCGTTCGCACCAACGATCGAGTCGTGCAGGTCCGATCGCTCGATGGCAGCTCCGGCTCCGATGACGCTATCCCGGACCCGGGCGTCGGTGATCCGCACGCCCCGCTCCAAGGTCACGTTCGGACCGACGGCTCCACCCCGAACCACGGCGTCGGCCTCGATGCGCACGGGCTGCACCACCTCGGCGCCATCGATGACCGCCGATGGATCCACGCCCCCTCGGGAGCTCGCCACCAAATGGGCATTCGTCTCCAGCAGCGTCTCGGGCTTTCCGGCATCCCACCATCCCTCGACGGGAGCCGTGAGGATCTTGCGACCCTGGTCGACCATGTACTGGAAGGCGTCGGTCAGATAGTACTCGCCCGAGGGACCGGGATCCTGATCCAGCGTGTGGTGGATCCCCTCGAACAGGAGCTCGTGGTCGCGGATATGGTAGAGCCCGATGTTGGCGAGCTTCGAGATCGGCTCGGAGGGTTTCTCCACGATCTTTTCCATGGTCCGGTCCTCGGCGGTCACGATGACACCGAACCGTTGGTAGTCCTCGACCTCCTTGGCCCAGATCACGCCGGCGTATTCCGAGTCAAGCGTGCGCGCCAACCCGTAGTCCACCTCGAGCACGGCATCCGCGAACACGATGAGGAGCTCGTCGTCGATGAACGGCTCGGCCAGGGCCACGGCGCCTGCGGTCCCGTCCTGGACTTCCTGCACGACATAATGACCACGGATCTGAGGGTATTCGGCCTCGATCCACGACTGGACTGTATCCCGGAGGTACCCGACGATGAACACCACCTCCTCCACCCCCACATCGAGAAGATCGTCCAGGATGTAGGCCAGAACGGGCTTTCCGGCGACTTTGAGGAGTGGTTTGGGGGTATGGTGAGTGTGCGGACGAAGGCGTGTGCCTTTTCCGGCCAAGGGGATGACGGCTTTCATAGGCTCCGGGCGTGGCGGGTCGGGAAGGTTCGCGCCACACTATATCCGGAGTGTCACCGTGACGGGAGGGCGTCCCGGCGCGGAACCGCGTCACACACCGGCGAACGGGAGAAGACCCATGAGGTCGACAGCGACGTTTTCTTTGGGCACGCTGCTTACGGCCGTGACGCTCACCGGCTGCGCACCGGCGGCCACCGGCCAGGGGCCAGCGAGTCCTCCCGCGGGAGACGGCTTCCAGCCGCCCCGCGTTTACGAGGTGCCGTTGGAGTCCTTCGGTGAGGATGACCAAGGAGCGCCAGGCTTCGTCGAGGTCCAGGGCTCTGCCGAGATCTCGGTCCCGGCCGACTTGGCCACGGTGACGTTCGCCGTCGAGACCCGGGCCGTCACGGCCGCCGACGCAGCGGCGGAGAACGCTGATCTGATGGACGCCGTGCTGAGGAGCCTGCGTGGGGGCGGATTCGCCCGACTGCGCCTGGAAACGTTCGGGTACGCGCTCCGTCCGGAGTACTCCTTCGGGGAGAACCGGGTGCGTACCATCGAAGGCTACACAGCGGTGAACAACGTGCAGGCCACCGTGAGCGACGTGGACGCGGTGGGTGGCGTGATCGACGCTGCCATCGCGTCGGGTGCGAATCGCATCGGCTCCATCTCGTTCGACACCGAAGACACGTCGGAGGCACGCACCAGAGCGCTGGCCGAAGCGGTGGAGGCGGCGACGGCGGAAGCCCAGACCATCGCCCGATCTCTGGGCTACGAGTTGGGTCCGGCCCTCGAGGTGCGAGGAGGCGCCGAGCGCCCATCGCCGCGACCGATGGACATGGCTGGCCTGGCGATGAGAGCCGAGGCCGCCCCAACACCGATCGAACCCGGCGAGCGCACGGTGCGCGCTCGTGTCAGCGTCCGGTTCGCGCTGGGCCCGGAGCTTCCAGGACTTTGAGCGAGCGACCCCCGAGCCACACCCAGTCCCGCGCCGAGGCCATCGGCACCGCTACAGACCCATGGTCCGAAGACCCCAGGCTGTGGGGACGTACGTACGCGATCCCGTTCGACACGGTCTGGAGGGCTGCCCGTGCGCTTGCCGACGGTGAAGTTCGAGGATGGACGCTCATCCGGGACGACGATCGAGAGGGAGTCATCCAGGCGGTCAGCCTCACCTTTCCGCGCCGGAAGCTGGACGAGGTCACCATCACCGTTCGGCTGGACGAGAACGCTCAGACCCGAGTGGATATGAGGTGCCGCCGTGCGGAAGGATCTCCCGAACGCCCCAGGCATCAGAGGATGATCGACCGATTCCTGGATCGCCTGGACCATGCGGTCGGCGCCACACCGGCCCAGAAGGTGGACCCGACATCTCCCCCGGCCTGGCTCGGAGAACATCTGTTATGAGTCCGCTCCGCCTGGGAGTCATCATGTGTGGGGCTCTGGCGGCTGCCGCATGCGGCGAGGACGCACCGGAAGCCACCCCAGCCCCCACGGATGGCAGGGCCGAAGTTACGCCCGTCCCCACCATCCAGCGTATCTACGAGCGCAGCTTCGCCTTCGTCGCCGAGATGGGGGACAGTCTGCTGGTGGTCCCCTGGATCATACGCCACGAGGCTATGACCGACTCGGTGCTTCGCGAAGCCTCGGGATGGCTGTCGCGCGGAGGCACGTGGGAGCCGTTTTACGACGAGAAGTGGTCCACGGCCGCCACACGCACGCCGGAGCGCATCCTGCCACACGGTACGTTGGGCATCGTGGTCCGCGAGGGGGACCTCGTGGACGGCTTGGTCTATCAAGAGGGGCCTCGCAGCCTGGAGGTGGTGATGGGAGAGGTCCTGGCCGCGTGGGTGGGGCCCAGGGGCGAAACCTTCGACCTCCTGGAGGGAGCAGCCTACCTCTCGGACGAGCGTATCGACGGGTGGGTGGTGGACGTCGCGCGCTCCTGGGCTCCATCAAGCCCTGGCGCCGGAGATTGGGCATTCCTCGTCTCGGGAGACTCGGTGAGCGTCGTCATGGCCGCTGACGTGGAGCACGGCTTGGATACGGAACCGGTATACCGTGTGTGGGCGCAGAGGGGTGCGCAGGACATGGTCTGGCCGGAGGCCGAGCTGACCTGGTCTGATCGTCAGGCGTTTCCACCAGCCCGCCGGGACGTCCCCACGGAATGGTCCCTCTCGGCACCGGACGGGACCGTGTCGGCCACGTTCGCGAGCATCACCAGCGAGATGCAAGCCGGGCAAGGCGAGGGCCCACTCCTCCCCGTTCTCGCGCTCATGCAGGTTGAAGGAACCATGACGGCGCGGGGCGCGAGCTTCCCCGTGCGCGGCCTTCTCGTGCATCGGCGACGGTAACGGCATGTCCGAGGACGTCCTGCGCGCGCTCGTCACGATCGGATTCGGAGCGCTGGCCGGCGGGCTGACCAACACCGTCGCCATCTGGATGCTCTTTCATCCTTACGAGCCCCCGCGGCTGTTCGGGAAGTGGCGGCTCTCCTTCCTGCAAGGTGCGATCCCCAAGAGCCAGAGCCGACTTGCTGCTGCCATCGGTCGGACGGTGGGGAATCGGCTGCTGACACCCGACGACTTGACGCGAACGTTCTCGAATCGCGAGTTCCGGAGCGCCTTCGACGAGCGACTCGCGGGCTTCCTCGATGCAGCTCTTCACCAAGAGCGTGGATCCCTCCGGGAGATGCTTCCACCGGACGTGGCCGACGATGTCGAATCCATCTTGCAGGACGCCGTCGCGCACGGGATGACACGGCTACGAGCGTACCTCGAGGAACCAGACTTCGAGGACTTCGTGCGGAACCGCACGGATGGGCTCATCGAGCAGGTCTCGGATCAGCCGGTGGGCGGGATCCTGACCCCGGCGCGGGGCGCAGCGGTGGAGGCCACCGCCGAGGAATGGCTTGTCGGGATGGTAGCGAGCGACGACTTCGCGGGCGCAGTCGACGACTACCTGGCCCGGGGAGCGGAAAAGCTCCTGCGGCCCGACCGGACCTTCGAGCAGATCCTCCCGCTGGGCCTGGTGGCGTCGGTGGAGCGCGCGATCGCCAGCTACCTTCCGCTCGCCGCGGAGCGCCTCGGGGGCCTGCTGGAGGATCCACAGGCTCGAGCGAAGTTCGAGTCCACGATCCACGACCTCCTACACCGGTTCCTGAGGGACCTGAAGTTCCACCAACGTGTCGTGGCCAAGCTGGTCGTCAAAGAGGACACCGTGGACCGCGTCCTGGACACCATCGAGGCGGAGGGCGCCCAGCGGCTATCGGAGATCCTGCGCGACCCGGCCGTCCAGACCGCCATTGCCCGGGGTGTGAACGAAGCCATCGTGGATCTGCTCCGGCGTCCCGTGGCGGACGTTCTGGGTACCGCAGACGAAGAGAGCGTCGTGGAAGCCCGAGCCACGCTGGGCTCGTGGGCCGTGGACATGGCCAGGGATGCCGAGACCCGGGCCTTCCTCGTGGAGAAGCTCCGGTCGGGCCTCGAACGGGCCGGCGCGAAGACCTGGGGTGAGGTCCTGGAGCGCATACCAGCGGAGCGAATCGCGCAGACCCTCGTCGCGGGAGCCCGGACGGATACCGCCGCTCGCATCGCCACGGAGGCAGCTCAGCGCCTGGCCACGGATCTTCTCGACCGGCCCCTCGGCGTCCCCTCCCGCTGGCTCCCCGTCGAGGCTCCGGCCCGCATCGAGGCCGCCATCGGAGACCCGCTCTGGAGCTGGCTACAGACTCAGGTGCCCTCGGTGGTGGAGCGCATCGACGTGGCTCGGCGGGTGGAGGAGAAGGTCCTCCACTTCCCCACGCCGAAGATGGAGGAGCTCGTCCGTAAGGTGACGAACCGGGAGCTGAAGATGATCGTGAAGCTGGGATACCTGCTCGGCGCGATCATCGGCAGCGCGCTCGTCGCCGTGGATGCTGCGCTGCGCTGAGCCGGAGGTTGGCGCAACGGCGCTCCGCGGGCGCGGGAGGTCATCCGGCGAGCCCGGAGTCACGATCGGTCTTCGGGACGCTCCAAGTTGAAGCCGCGACGTTGACTGCCCGTCCTACGGCCACTCCTGCCCGTTCGGACGGTCACCTTTCGCTGAAGCCAGGCGAGAGGCGTGAACATCTTCTTCGTCTTCCTGCGTCGCCGTCCGCCCTCGGTCATGATTCTCTCGATCTCGTCCGGCGTCTGATCGTACCGGCCCGGCAATCCAAGCCAGATCCCCAGCCCCAGGGCCAGGATGCCACCGACGACGTACAGGAAGAGCGTCACTTCTTCGTGGCGGTCTCGAAGACGAGGAGGCCCAGGCCAATGGAGAGAATGATCGCGACGGCGTTCGTGCCGACGGCAACCAAGGCGATCACGGTCCAAAAGACCATGTGCGTGAAGAGATAGCCGCCGGGTACCAGGTCGAGCATCGTCCTGACTCTGCGAAAAAGATGGAACGGACTCGTGAATATGCCCGACGCCTCGCCGCCTGTCACCCCCGAGCGCCCATACGGGTGGACATGGGCTACGCGTCGAGGCTCCGAACCCGTTTGACGCCCGCTCTCAGAGGGAGCCAGCCCGCGAGCGCGGTCAGGAGCACTGCACCGGACAGCCCCAGGATCAGCGGAATCGTCGATGGCGACGCACCCTCCGAAGCCAGGTTCGCCTGGAGGTAGAGATAGATGGGCCACCCCTCCAAGACGACGATCCCCGCGAGGTAGATCACCGCCGCCATCATGAACAGAAGCCCTCCGAAAGAAGTCGGGATCTCCGCGACGTTCTCCGTCTCGTAATTCGGGTAGAGCGCGCCCAGCCCCAGGGCCATGGCGGTGAGGGCGAACGTGACTCCGACCATCGTCACCGTGGTGACCGTCAGAATGAACGGTGATGCCTGCAGCACCACATTGGTAACCACGATCAGGGGGAGGGCCACCACCAGAAGCGGCACCGTCCCCACCCAGTACTTGGACCAGAACAGGGCTCTGATGTCCAACGGCGACGACCGAAGCAGCCACATCATCCGTCCTTCCACCGACATGGCGGGGAAGACGAAGCGCGCGGCGATTGCAGCCACCACAAAGCCCGCGAGCCCCAAGTTAAGGAACGATACGGCGTTGATGAGGAGGAAGGACACCCGCTCACCGGTGTAGAGCGGCAGCGCGCCGATGTTGTACACGTAGACCACCACGAGGACCGCGAGCAGGATGAGCTGCGACCACTGGGTGGTGTCCCGGAAGAACGTGCGGATCTCCTTGACCACGACACCCCTGGTACTCGGCGCAAGCGGCTGCAGCCACCGCTCCAACCGATCTCCCCGCGCGCGCCCCTCCCGCCGCTCGGCTCCCTCCTGGGCTCGCGAGAACCCGTCCAGGAAGTACCGCTGGTGCAGCCAGGCACCGAGCACCAGAAGCGCCGCCGCGGTGCTCCACAGAAACGCGAAGGGGAACCAGTCGAAGAACCCGTTCAGGTAGGACATGAGCGCGGCGGCGGCCCACTCGCTGGGGAGCCACGGCGACGTGGGGGTGCGGAGCACGGCGACGAAGTCCACGAGGTCCCGGAACTCCTCCGGACGCATCAGCCGCTCGGGCCGTAGGAATCGGAAGAGCGCCACCACACCGGCCGCCGCCAAGAGCCCGATGAGCGCCAGGAGGTCCCGGGTCCGGCGCGCCGGAAAGATGTTGACCAGCACCAACGTCAGGGCGCTCCCCAGCACGGCGGGAATGACAAGGAGCGGGACGACGGTGGCCAGCGCCAGCAGGTAGTATCCAGGACCGGCCGCGTAGACCACTCCGTAGGCGCCCAGTAGCGGCACAGCCAGAAGAGCCACCATCCACGACGAGTCGAGAATGGTCTCCCCCAGGCGCGCGGTGTAGACGTGCCACGGGTCCACCGGCGCCGCCACCACGAGCTCCAGGTCGTCGGAGAGGAAAAACGTGGACAGCGCGGTGATGACATTCGACAACACGAGGATCATCAGGAACGTGACGAACGCCAGCCCCAGGAGCTTCGCGGAGAGCACGTCGCCAATCCCCTGGGTGCCCCTGAAGTACAGGAGCATGCGAAAGATCACGACGAAGATGAGGCCCCAGAAGAACGTGCCCACGAAGCCCAGCATGAGGGCCTTGAACAGGCGCCCCTCGCTCTGCCTGGCGCGGTTGAGCTTCGTGCGGATCTTCGGCCGGAGGAGCCAGCCGAGCCCGGCCTGGCGGCGGGCCCCGATCCCGTTCACAAGGCCTCACGCAGCGAGGCGATGACGTCGGCCATGACGTCGCCCCCGGTCACCTTCAAGAAGATCTCCTCCAGGTGTCCCCCACCGACCTCGGACTGGATTCGGAGCTCCTCCATCGTTCCCGAGGCGATGACCTCACCCGACTGGATGATGGAGATCCGGTCGCAGAGGGTTTCCGCCACCTCGAGGGTGTGGGTGGACAGGAAGACCGTGCCGCCCTCGTCCACGAAGGTCTGAAGGAGGTCCTTGAGGAGCCGAGCCGATCTCGGATCCAGGCCCACCATGGGCTCGTCCACGACGATGAGCTCGGGTTGGTGGATGAGCGCCGAGGAGATGAGGAGCTTCTGGCGCATGCCGTGCGAATAGCTCTCGATGAGCTCGTCACGCCACTCACTGAGTCCGAACAGGTCCAGCAGTCGCTCCCCGCGACGCTCGGCCTCCGCGCCATCACGTCCCCACAGCCCGGCCACGAACCGGAGGAACTCTCCGCCCGACAGCTTCTCGTACAGGTAGGGGCGGTCGGGAATGTAGCCGACCTTCGCCTTGGCCTTCTCGGGCTCGTCGGCCACGTTGACGCCGTCGACGAGGACCTCACCGGCGGTGGGGCGGAGCACCCCGGCCACCATGCGGATGGTGGTCGTCTTGCCGGCCCCGTTCGGGCCCAGGAACCCGAAGATCTCTCCACGCTCGGCGCGTAGATCGAGCCCCTTCACGGCCTCGAACGCGCCATACTTCTTTACCACACCCCGCAACTCGAGCATAGGGATGCGCTGGCCGGCAACTCCCTCCAGTGCCTCCGACGCCTCGCTCATTCCGCGGCCACCGGACCAAGGACCTCGATGTCGAGATTGCCGATGAGTCGGACGATCTCGACCTGCTGCGCCAGGCCACCCACCACGAAGCGGATGTGGGAGGCGTCGGCCGGATACTGCCCGAAGGTCGGATCCACGGCCACCCACTCACCAAGCCAGACCTCCGGCCAGGCGTGGTAGAAGAAGGCTCCATTCACGTAGACCAGGCCCACTGCCGTCCGCGCCGGGAGGCCGAGTGCGCGGGCCATGGCGACGTATAGGACCGTGTGCTCGTTGCAGTCACCCTGTCCACTCTCCAGGACCTGGACGGCGTTGGGCATGGAAAAGGTGATCGTCTTGTCGAGCATCCCGTAGACGGACCGCGTGAGCTGCTGGGCCACCCGCACTGGATCCGGAGACCAGGTCGCCCGGGCCCCGGTGATCTCTCGTGCCCGCCTGATGATCCGCTCGTCGTCACTCTGGATCAGCGGCTCCGGCTCCAACGCGTCCCGTAGATCCATACGGGGATAGGGCAGCGTGTAACCCGGATCGAGCGTGTCCCAGCTGCCTCTCCGCACCACCAGGGTGTCACCGCGGAGCGTCTGGCGTCCGCCGTCCAGCTGAAATCCGCTCAGATCGACACCAGTCAGCCGGAAGCGCAGCTCCTCGTGCTCAGCGGCGTCGGACAGGTCGACGTTGCTCTGCACCGCGGTGGCCAGGATGACGTCCTCGTCCACCGGCGATCCTCCTGCCAAGCGTGCCTCCTCCTGGGCCTGCCTCGCCAGCTCGTACTCCGTCTTCTCCATGGAGAAGCCCAATGGGCTCGATGCCCTGAGAATGCGCCCGTCCTCGTCGATCCAGCTCTCCACCTGGATGCCGCCGAACGCCTCGGCGATCCGCCAGGCCGGAACGGTATCGGTCCGAGCCGGAACCCATCGCCCACTCCCCTCCTCGACCTGCACGGAATCGGGAATCACGAGGGTATCGTGCTCCAGCACCCGTACCTCGACCGTGCGGGAGGAAAGGGAGGTGGGATCGAATACCGGTAGACGCAACGAGTTCCCCACTTCCAGGCCCCCGCCCATCGCGACCCGGATCGGCACCACGTTGGCGAACACCGGCGGCTGATCCAGACGGAAGCTCAAGTCCTGACGGCTACCCGCGGACTCCACCGTGACCGATAGCGTAGTGTCGGCACCGAGCGTCCCCTCGGCCCGGAACTCACCCACCTCGCTGTCGAGGGTGAACCCGAAGCTTCGCATGGTGAGCGCGTGGTCCAGCTCCACGCGGGTCCGGGACACGGCCGTGCCGGTCTGACCCAGGGCCGGGAGCTCCAGCATCATCACGTCCTCCATGACGAACCCGTCGGGAAGGGTGTCCAGCCGGGAGGTCGCTTGACCCACCGTGCGCTCACCCATCGTGAGCGTGTAGAAGCTCACGCCTGGTGCCAAACCGAGTGCTGCTTCGGCCAGTTGAGCTAGTTCCGGTTGGAAGTACTCGCGACGGACCTGCCATCCGACCATCACAAGCCAAACGAGCAGGATGAGTGGTCCCAGGATACGTCTCAACGTTCGGTCTCCCTTTGCGATCCGCGCTCGGGCGCACACTACGGCCCAGCAACGGGGGCCATTGACTCAAGCTCAAGGCGCTCATGGGTCGCCCCACCGGGTGCGGTTGGGGGGAGGGCGACAACGACGGCTACCCTACAAGTCTCGGTCGGCCCGGTTCCCAGCGGAAGAGTTCTTTGCCGCGTCCGACGCGATGAATCGTTCCAGCAGATCCTTCTCGAACTCGGATACCGCGACCAGCACGAGCTCCGTGGGAAGCGCTCCACTGCGCTCGTGATCGCGGAGCACTCGCAGGAGCCCTGCAGCCGCATCCTCGGGATCGAGGCTGCCTGCCCCGAGCCCCAGCACCGGGAGTGCCAGCGAGCCCAATCCCCAGTCACCCGCACGACCCAGTCCGTTCCTCAAGGCTCGGTCCACCGAAGCCCTGCTTTGAGGCTCGTCCGGGGACATGACCACCACGTGGATCACGAACCCGGCGAGCAGAGCGCCTCCCGGCGTGAGCACGGCCCCGCCGACCGGAACCTGCCCGGCCGCCCTCAGTCGCTCGGCCACGTCCTCCCCCGCCCTCTGCCCGACATCGCGAGCGGCGGCCGAGACGGGCTCGAGATCGGAACGGACCGGTCTCAGCACGGCGTCCGCGGTCTGGTCGGCGAGCGCACCGAGCACGACCCGGATCATGTCGACTGGAGCTGGCGAGCTCGCCGGTACATGGCCGCGGCCTCCGAAGACTCGTGGCGCCGGTCCAGGAGGTGGCCGAGCGAGTAGAACACGCGAGCATCCTCGGGAAGAAGCTCAGCGGCACGCTGCAGAACCTCGAACGCTTCGTCGTAGCGCTCCAGCCGGTTCAAGGACTCACCCCGGTAGTAGTGGGCGGGTCCGTGTTCCGGAGCCCGCTCACATACCCAACGGAGCGCCGGCTCGGCCTCTCCATACAGGCCCCGCCGGAAGTACAGGATGCCGGCGGCCGCTCGAACGTCGATGTCGTCGGCGGCGAGGCTTTGGGCTCGAGCGAGCGCGCGGTCCGCCTCGTCGAACCGCGCCTGGGCTGCCAAACTCCTTCCCAGGTTCGTCAGTACCTCCACGTGGTCCGGCTGGAGGCGCTCCGCGATCTGCAGCTGCTCGGTAGCCTCCGCGTGCCGTCCCAGCTCGTCCAGGAGCACCCCCAGGTTGTGGCGCGCCTTCAGGTGACCGGGCTCATCCGCCAGGATCGTCATGTACATGTCGATGGCCTCGCGCACCTGCCCGGAGCTCACTGCCTCCTTGGCCTCCGCGAGCCGCGGATCATCAGGTGCCTCTGGTATCTCTGGCGCCGAGGCCTCGGTTTCGGCCTCGGTTTCAGCAAGGATTTGATCCGCCCTGACGTTCGGCTCCGAGGCGACTTCTTCCGACCCCTCCTCGTCCGGCCCGTCCGGTGCGGTGGCTTCCTCCTCTTCCCCGTCCCAGTTGGCATCGGATTCGTCGACCCCGGAGAAGAGGGGGCCGTGCGGGTGCTCGGTCTTCGATGGCTGCTTCCGTCTCCGGCTCACCCGCGCCCTCCCGTGGTCTCCACGACCCAGCGCAGATACGCCGGGTCCCCATCATCCACGTCGAGGGCCAGGATCTCCGGCGTGTCATACGGGTGGAGCTCCGCAATTCTCGTCCTGATCGCACCGAAGCCCCTCGTCGGGGCCTTGATGATCACCAGAGCTTCCTCGTCACGATGGATCTCCCCCTGCCACCGGTAGATCGACTTCATGCCCGGTACGATGCTCGCGCAGGCGGCCAGGCGATCCGTGACGACGGCCTCGCCGAGCCGCTCCGCGGTCTCCCGGTCGGGAGCCGCGACCAACACGATGCACACGCGGTCATGCGCCATGGGGCTCGTCCAGAGTGTCGTCAGAGGGCTCGTGCTCGTAGAGCTTGTCGATAAGATCGTCCATCCGGTCCTGAAGCTCCCGTCGCTTCACCTTGAGCGTGGGCGTCAGGAGGCCGTTCTCCACGGTGAGCTCTTCCGACAATACGGCAAGCTTCTTCGGACGCTCGTAGGAAGCCAGGTCACGGAGGCTCCCGAGGGTTTCCTGCTCCATGTGCGCCACGACTTTCGGGTGGCTCACCAACGCTTCCCTGTCCCTCCACTGGAGCCCCTCCTGCTCCGCCCAAGCCTCCAAGGCCACGAAATCGGGGACGATCAACAACGACGGGTATTTCCGGCGGTCACCCACGACCACTGCCTGCTCCACCAGGCGGTGGGTCTTGAGGCGATTCTCGATGGGCTGCGGGGCGATGTTCTTCCCACCGGCGGTCACGATGATGTCCTTCTTTCGATCGGTGATGGACAGGAATCCATCATCATCGATCTCACCGATGTCGCCGGTGGCGATCCAGCCGTCCTCGTCGACGACCGCGCGGGTCGCTTCCGGATCCCCCAGGTATCCCTTCATGACCTGAGGACCCCTGACGAGGATTTCTCCATCTTCCGCGATCCGCACCTCCGTACCCGGCACCGGCTTACCCACGGTCCCGATCCGGAACGCCTCCTGGGTGTTCACGTTGGTCACGGGACTCGTCTCGGTGAGCCCGTATCCCTCCAGAATCTTGAGACCGATGGAGTAGAAGAAGCGGTTGAGCGCCGGGGCCAGAGGGCCCCCACCGCTGACGAAGAAACGGATCCGGCCGCCGACCGCCGCCTTCACCTTCTTGAAGACCAGGCGGTCGGCCAAGCCGTATTTGAAGGCAAGCAGGCCCCTTGGCTCACGCCCTGTCAGCCGCAGCTCAGCCACCTGATCGGCCACCTCCGCTGCCCAGTGGACAAGGCGCTTCTTGAGGCCGTGCGCACCCATGACACCGTTATAGATCTTCTCGTAGATCCTGGGGACGGAGACCACCACGGTGGGTCGGATGACCTTGAAGTCGTCGACGAGGGTGTGGATGTCCCGAGGGTAGGCGATCCGGCAGCCCACCCACATGAACAGGTAGTCGCACATCCGTTGAAGGATGTGGGACAGAGGGAGGAAGCTGACGGTATTGTCGGCTTCGGAGATCTCGAGCACCATCCGGCTAGCGCGCACGTTCGACGCGATGTTGTTGTGCGTCAGCATGACGCCCTTCGGCGTCCCCGTGGTTCCGGAGGTGTAGAGGATGGTGGCAACGTCGTCGGGTCGCGCCGACAGCGCGCGCTCGCGGAACGATGCCTCGGACCACCCTTCGGCCAGCTCACGCCCGCGCGCCAGAAACGTCTCCCAAGGCACGGAGGTGCCGCCACCCGTCTCGGCCCCGTCGAAGGCCACCACCTCGACATCCTGAGCACACCCCTCAGCGGCTTCCAGGGCCTTGTCCGACAACTCACCGTGGGTCGCGAAGACGATGCTCGCCCCCGAGTTCTCCAGCAGATACGTGATCTGATGCGGAGTGAGCGTCGGGTAGATCGGTACGGGAACGACGCCGCCGCACAAGCACCCGTAGTCGACGAACGCCCACTCCGGCCGGTTCTCCGCAAGGATGGCCACCCGGTCTCCCCGGGCCAGGCCCGACCGTTCGAGCGCCGCAGTCACGTGCCGTACCACGTCGAACGCCTCTCCGAAGGTGATGTCCTCGAGCACACCCTTGGCCGGCATCCGCTGAAATGCCACCATATCCCGGTGGCGATCCAGCGCATCGAAGAAGAGCTCGGTGAGCGTCGACTCCGGGACGGGCGTGTCGTTCGCGGCGTAGTCGCGGCCCATGAGTCGGCTCAGTCGCCGGCGGTCTGGACCCGTACTCGGATGTCCGTTGCCGGATCGAGCGAGTGGAGGACGCTGCAGTATTTGTCCTTGGAGAGATCCACCGCGCGCTGGACCTTGTCGGCATCTGCCGCGGACGGTCCATCGACCCTGCAGGTCATGTCCACCCTGACGTAGCGACGGGGGGCGTCGGGTGCCCGCTCGCCCTCGACATCGATGATCAGCCCCCGCAACGGTACCCGCGACTTCTCGAGGATCAATCTGATGTCGATACCCATGCACCCTGCCAAGGAGAGGAGCAGGAGCTGCATGGGCGAGGCACCCTCTTTGCTCGCACCGTCGACGATCACGACGGGGCCGTCCTCGGCCCCTCCGCTGAAGAGATTGTTCTCGCCAGACCACTCCAGGCGGACGTGGCGCAGGTTTCTATTCGAAGAAGTCATCTGGTGGCGGTTGTACCGGCGCCCGATCGTGCGCATCGCCCCTGAGCTTCGCGAGCGTCCGGCGTGCGTGGTCGATATGCTCCTCGGCGTCTGGTCCGTCCGGCGGGTCGGCCAGAAACGCTTCGAGGTGCGGGATCGAGTGATCGGGGCGTTCCGAGTGGAGCAGGATGAACGCCAGGCCGTAATTGGCCCCAGGGCAAGTGGGATCCTTCTGTAGCACGTGCCGATACGTCTTGGCAGCTTCCTCGACCATCCCGATGCGAGTGTAGCACATCGCAATCTGCTGGAGGACGGCCGAGTCTCCCGGAGACTCCTTGAGGGCGAGTCGGAACGATGTCAGAGCCTCATGGGTCTTTCCGGCGACGAGCATCGCCTCCCCTTCCCGGTAGTAGTCGATCCGGTCGGAGTCGTCGTCGTTGAAGAGCTTCTTCCAGAACGCCATGAACGTGGGTGTGGGAAGGGGTCGGACGCCCGCGGGACGCCCCCGACACTGCTGGGCTTGCTGGCCGCGCGAAGGTCGGTGAGCCCTCAGGCTCCCTTGCGCGGCGACGCGCCACGTGAAGGTAGACGAGCGCCGGGGTGCGACGCAACGCTCAAGGGCGTGCCGCGACGACAGTTCCGCCCTCTCGGGCCAGGACCGCGAGCCCCGCTCCGCGAAGGGTCTCGGCGACCTGGTCCTCATCGGCACGGACCACGACGACCCGCCCCCCCGGCACCACCACGCGAGCGGCCTCCGCCACCACGTCGTTACCCAGCCGACCGTCCACGGCGACGCCTCTCATGGATCGGGTATAGATGGGAAGCGCAGAACCCGACATCATGCGGCTCACGCCGGGGGTATCCGGCCACGCCGTGAGCCCCGGGTCCAACGCTACGACGTGGACCCCCTCGATACCTGCGGCAAAGG
The DNA here is from genome assembly GCA_039587535.1 of Gemmatimonadota bacterium. Classification (GTDB taxonomy): domain Bacteria; phylum Gemmatimonadota; class Gemmatimonadetes; order Longimicrobiales; family Gaopeijiaceae; genus JAWLHJ01. The sequence goes on along the minus strand of JBDHIF010000025.1, from coordinate 20,895 downwards.
CGCTCGCGTGCCGGGCCGGCGCGCCGGCCAGAACGATCGTTCCGGGGCCTTGCGTTACGCCGACCAGCGCGAGCAGACGCGAAGCCTCGTCCCCATCGTCCTGATCAGCTTCCGGCAATCCGACCAGTCCCTGGGGGGGTGTCCCGCGGGGGGGTGGTCGCAGGTCTCCGAAAGCCGACGTCACCGGATACTGGTCCCGGCAGTTGGGACACCCCAGCCGGCCATCCACCACCCGCCGCTCGGCGATACGGTCGGCACGTAGAATCAGGCCGAACGCAGGGCCGCACCGCGGGCAAGTGAGCCGGTCAGTGAGAAGAAGGTGCATGCTCCTCCGAGCACCTCAGGCCCGCTCGATCTGGAGCAGGGGCACGCGGACGTGCTCGGGACGGGTAGCCAGGAACATCACGGCGTCTGCGACGTCCTCCGGACGAAGCATGTCGGCCCTGGAGGGTAATCCCGGGTCCGCATCGGGATCGAGGGGATCCCAAAGCTCCGTGTCGGTAGCCGCCGGCTCGAGGAGCGTGGCACGCACCCCGGTGCCCCGGACTTCCTCCAGTAACACCTCGTGCAGACCCCGAAGTCCGAACTTCGAAGCCGAGTAGGCTCCGTTTCCGGGGAACGCGGTTCGCCCCGCCACGGATCCGACGTTGACGAACAGCCCGGAGCCTCGCTCCAGCATGCCCGGAAGCAGAGCTCGTACCACGATGAAGGGTGCACGCACGTTCACGGTCAGTCCGGCGTCGAAGGCCGTCAGCGTCTCCTTGGCCAATGGCGCTACACCGAACACGCCCGCCGCATTCACCACCAAGTCCGGAACCCCGAAGCGCTCGAGCAGTCCTTCGAGGGCATCCCACGCTGCCACGTCGTCTGAAAGGTCCGCGACGAGGGACGCTCCCCCTGTTTCGGCTTCCAGCGCACGCAGCGCTGACTCGGTCCGACCCAGCCCGACCACGTGCGCCCCTTCTTCGGCCAGCCGCTCGGCCACGACCCGTCCGATGCCCCGGCTGGCTCCCGTCACCAAGGCCGTTCGGCCACGAAGTCCATCAGCCATCAGCCGAGCGGCTGGTGGGCGCTGGTCGTGAGGCGCAGGAACTCGTCTCTCGTGCGCTGGTCGTCGAGGAACACGCCGCGCATCGCGGAGGTGATCGTCATGGAATTCTGCTTCTCCACTCCGCGCATCATCATGCAGAGATGGTAGGCCTCGACCACCACGGCGACACCCAGCGGACGGATGGTGTCCCAGAGCGCCTGGGCGATCTGCTCCGTGAGGCGTTCCTGCACCTGGAAACGGCGCGCGAAGACCTCAACCAGGCGTGCGAACTTCGATAGGCCCACGATCTGGCCGTTGGGGATGTACGCGATATGCGCCTTCCCGAAGAAGGGAAGCATATGGTGCTCGCACATGGAGTAGAGCTCGATGTCCTTCACCAGGACCATGCTCTGATGCGTTTCCTCGAAGAGCGCATCACCGAGCACCTCTTCGGGCGTCTCACGGTATCCCTTGGTAAGGAAGGTCATGGCCCGTTCCACCCGATCCGGCGTCTTGGCCATCCCCGCCCTCGAGGGATCCTCACCCAGTCGACGAATCATCTCCGCCACCAGGTTCTGGAACGGCACGCCGTCCAATGGGCGTCCGCTATCGTCGCTCATGGCCATCAACTCTCCTCTCCCCGGTACTCCACCGAGTTGTTCCTGGTCTCTTGAATGACCACGCTCGCCAGGCGGACCCCCTCCGGGAGCTCCGGCACAATGCGATGCCATACGGCCACGGCCAGGTTCTCCGTCGAGGGAATGATGTCGGTGAGCCATGGCACCTCGGTGTTGAGGTTCCGATGGTCGACATCCGCAACGACTCGTTCCTGGATGACGGCCTTCAGGTGCTTCAGATCCATGACGAAACCGGTCTCGACGTCGACGGGCCCCTGGACGGAGACGATGAGTTCGTAGTTGTGGCCGTGCCAGTTCGGATTCGCGCAGTCGCCGAACACCTCGAAGTTCTTCTCCTCCGACCATTCATCGCGGTGGAGTCGATGAGCCGAGGAGAAGTGCGCGCGTCGTTTGATCGTGACGGTCGGCATATTCCGGATTCCGCAGTTGCAGGTCACTCACGCAGGGGCACGCTGTGCAAGCGGCCCCGCTCGGGCAACGCTCGAAGGCATCGCCCGGCACCCGAAAAAGCGTGGAGGCCGGACCCGCGCGCCTACCTTACGGTGGGCGGGGAACCGGCCTCCACTGCGCATCGGAGGGATCTATTGAAGCCCGGGAGGAATTGATGGTGACCTCCCCGAGCACTGCCGCTTTCCCTCGAAGGGCCTAGCGTCGGGCCCGGGAGTCAGTCCCGGCTTCTCTTGCGTTGGCTCAATAAAGTGTTCTCCGACACGCAATTCCAATATACCGGCGGGTCTGACGCGGCAACAGGGGAAACCTCCAACCCGACCTTCAGCCCTGACGAAGGCTCCGGAGCCGCGTCAGGTTCTTGAGATCCCCCGCCACCGGATCGTCGCCCTTGGGCGTCTCCAGAACCTTCGGGATTTCCCGGAGCCGCGGATCATTCATGATCCTGCGGAAAGGCCCGTCGCCCAACGTGCCTTCCCCGATCTCCTCGTGACGATCCTTGCGAGCGGCAAAGGGGTGCTTGGAATCGTTCATGTGGATGAGCCCGAGACGGTCGAGACCGAGCACTTCGTCGAAGGCCTCCCAGACGCCGTCGTAGTCATTCACGAGGTCGTATCCGGCGCTGAACGCGTGGCAGGTGTCGAAGCAAACGCCCACCCGGTCCTGATGCTCGTCGGGAATGTGGTCCAGGATCGTCCGGAGGTTTTCGAAGGACGCGCCAACGGTCGTCCCCGTCCCCGCAGTCAGCTCGAGGAGGACCCTCGTGGCTCCGTCCACTGCTTCGAGACAACGGGTGACTCCCTCCGCGTTCCGCTCCAGCCCGGCCGCGATGTCCTTGTCCGTGGCGTTACCCGGATGAGTGACGAGGAAGTCGAGCTCCAGACGAGCGCACCGTTCGAGCTCGGCTTGAAACGACCGCCTGGACATCCCGCGGAGGCGATTGTCCGGAGAGGACAGGTTGATGAGGTAGGAGTCGTGGGCACCCGCAACCCGAATCCCGTGCTCCTCGCGAGCCGCCAGAAAAGCCTCCACCTCCTCGTCGCTCAGCTCCGGCTCCGCCCACCGGCTGGGTTGCTTCGTGAAGAGCTGAAGCACCACAGACTCGATGGCTCGGGCCCGGGCTGGAGCGTTACGGACGCCACCCTCCGCGGATACGTGGGCTCCGAGCTCGTCGTAAGGGGCGTCGATCATCTCAAATCCTCGTCACGTTGAATAGGTCTCGTGGCTAGAAAGTATCGGCCTCTCCGCAAAAGTTGCCGGGTCTTCCTCCTCTCGGGCAGGTGGGGACACACCCCTCATCGGGCCCCATTCAGTTGAATGACAACCACTTGAGGCGCAGGCGAGCCGCGACGGCAGCGCCAGCGCTCCGCGGCACGACCCTTGAGACAGGGGAAGGCAACTACAAGACAACTCTCCGCGTGGAGCCCCCTCGATGCGCATCGCCACAGACGGATACATCGACCTGACCGACCGACGTTACGTGCGAACCCCCGGCGCCCATGCCGAAAACCTCGAAGCACTCCCGGAGCGCGAGGCACTCGACTTCCTTCTGTCCCACTCCTTCCCGGGACACCGCCGAGTCGTGAGACCCCTCAACGTCGAAGAACGGAAGCGGATCGGGCTGGCCCGCTGGGCCGACTCCGTCTCGGAGCGGATGGGCATCGTGGACCGTGTCTGGCGTGCGATCACAGTTCCTGTTCCGCCTCCGGCGGACCTCGATCAGCCACAGCTGATTCAGATTCTCACATTCCGGGACCGGACCTACCCACTGTTCCTCGAGGGTGGCCGCACCCGTGTGATCGGAAACGCCGAGATCGACGGGAGCCGGCTCCCGAGCTCCATGGTCTTGGACGTCGACCTGAAAACCGCGTGAAGCGATAAATGTGGCCGGCCCGGAGCGCTTCGAGCGACCGGCCGGCACCTGGCGCCTACGCTCGAGAGAGCTGGGTATACGTCCTGGGGGGGGCGTGCCAGGAGCGGCGGCAGGTGTTCGCACCTGCCGCCGCTCGAATCGTTTCAGGGTCGGTGAGACCTCGACGGACTACTCTGGCAGCCCCGGTTCGGTCATGCCTCGAACGTCCAGCGCAGCATCCACCTGGGCCTCGGGAAGAAGGCCTCTCTCCAGGACGATCTGCCGGACGCTGACACCGCGCCTCGCCGACTCCTTGGCCACCTCCGCCGCCGCGTCGTACCCGATGTAAGGATTCAGGGCCGTGGCGATGGACGGGTTCAACTCCAGCAGCTCGCGAGCCCGCTCCTCATTGGCTTCGATCCCCTTGACGCAACGGTCGGCAAACACGCGGGCCACGTTGGCCAGGAGGGTAACGGACTCGAGCAACGCATGCGCCAAGACCGGCATCATCACGTTCAGCTCGAAGTTGCCGCGACTGCCCGCCACCGTGACCGTGGCGTGATTTCCCATGACCCGAGCCGACACCATCATCATGGCCTCGCTGAGTACGGGGTTCACCTTTCCAGGCATGATGGACGACCCCGGCTGAATCGCCGGAACGCGCACTTCATGAATCCCGGACGTAGGCCCGGACCCGAGCCATCGGATGTCGTCGGCGATCTTCATGAAGCTCGTGGCCACGGTGTTGAGGGCGCCCGCCACCTGCACCGCCGCGTCTTTGGCCCCCTGGGCCTCGAAGTGGTCTTCGGCCTCGCGGAAGGTGATACCCGAGGACTCGCCGATGCGGGTGATGGCGTTTGCAGCGAAGCGCTCGTGGGTATTGATGCCGCTACCCGTCGCGGTCCCTCCCAACGCCAGCTCCTCGAGCTCGGTGGCGGAGGCGCGAACTCGCTCGATGCCCTTGGCAACCTGCGCGGCGTATCCCCGGAACTCCTGCCCCAACCGCACGGGAGTCGCGTCCATGAGGTGCGTGCGCCCCGACTTCATGACGCCATCGAACGCTTCCGCCTTCTCGGCCAAGGCAGCGCGGAGATGCTCCAGAGCGGGTAGGAGCTCTTCTTCGATGGCCACTCGCGATGCAACGTGGATCGCCGTGGGAATCACGTCGTTCGAGGACTGACCGAAGTTCACGTGGTCGTTTGGATGGACCTTGGTACCTCCGCCGGCGATCTCCGTGGCCCGATGTGCGACGACCTCGTTTGTGTTCATGTTCGTGGATGTGCCCGAACCCGTCTGGTAGATGTCCACGACGAACTGCTCGTCCCATCGGCCCTCGGCCACCTCCCCCGCGGCCTCGACGATGGCGTCACCGATGGAGCGATCCACCGTGCCAAGCTCCATGTTCGCCTCCGCGGCCGCCTTCTTGATCCATCCGAGCGCCTGGATGAAGCGGCGACCGAAGCGCTGTCCGCTGATGGGGAAGTTCTCGACGGCACGCTGGGTCTGGGGACCGTACAACGCGTCGGCCGGGACCTTCATCTCGCCGAGGGAATCCTTCTCGATCCTGAACTGGTCTGACATGGAGCCGTGTCTCGTGCGTAGTGGACGGAGGTGAGTGAGCGTCAAACGTGGGAGAGAACAGAACAGTGCGCCGATGCGGATGGAGCGGCGTCCCCGCGGATCAATCTACCCCGCGCGGAGGAAGGGTGAAGGCCTTTGAGGAACCGGGCCCCGATCAGCCCTTGATCGGCTGACTGGGACGCATCTCGATACGGCTGACGTGCGCTTCCTTGGGATAGGAAAGGAGCTGGACGACCGCGGCCGCGCAGTCGCCGGCTTCCAGGCGCCACCCTCGCTCCGGGGCAGGCTCCTTCCCGTTGAAATGGGTGTTGACGCTCCCCGGCATGATGATGCTCACGCGCACATCGTCGTAGCGCACATCCAGCATCATCGCCTCCGTCATGCCCACGAGCCCGAACTTGCTCGCGTTGTACCCGGTGCCCCCGCGAAACGTGTTGCGGCCGGCCAGCGACCCGATGTTGATGATGAAGCCGTCACCGCTGTCGCTGAGCGGCTTCAACGCCGCCTTCGAGCAGTAGAATACGCCGCCAAGATTCACGTCGATCTGTCGCCGCCACTCCTCGACGCTCAGCTCTCCGATGGGCTTGAAAACCCCAAGGCCAGCGTTGTTCACCAGAATGTCCAGGCGGCCGAAACGGTCCACCGTTTCATCCACAAGAGCCTGGCAGGCTGAGGGATCGGCGACGTCACACGGGATGCCGACTGCACGCTCGCCCAAGGCATCCGAGGTGGCATGCACATCGACTTCCGTGCGGGCGCTGACCACCACTCGGCAGCCTTCGGCCACGAGGCGCTCTGCGATCGCGCGCCCGATTCCCTTGGTGCTTCCGGTCACGATCGCGACTTTACCGCTCAGGTCGGGCATCTTTCTCCTACTTGGTCCGGGTCGGAGGGGGCGCCGTACGAAGACGCCATCACTGGAGTTTGGTCATGAAAGCACCGTCGTCGCAACGCGTCGCGTTGGTCACGGGAGGCGCGGTCCGCGTGGGCGCGTCGATCAGCGAAGGGCTGGCGCGAGCCGGATACGACCTAGTCGTGACGTACCGGTCGTCGGAAGGGCCCGCTCGAGAGCTGGAGCAGCGGATCCGCGAGCTCGGCCGGCGCTGTGCCATCGTCTGGGCGGACCTTGCCGACCCCCAGACCTGCGCGGCGGTAGTCCGTGCCGCCGAGGACACGTATGGGCGCCTCGACCTCGTCGTGAACTCCGCGGCGACCTTCTTTTCCCGGCCGCTGGAAGCCGTCAGCGCCAGCGCCTGGGACGAGGTCATGGCGGTGAACGTGCGCGCGCCGCATCTCGTCGTTCGAGCCGCCGCCGGCCTGCTCACAGAGTCTGGTGGCTCCGTGGTCAACATCGTGGACCTGTCCGCGCTGGAACCGTGGGTGGAATACCCCGACCATTCGGTGTCGAAGGCGGCACTCGCGCACCTCACCAAAGTGCAGGCCAGGGCCTTGGGGCCGGACGTCAGGGTCAACGCCGTAGCACCCGGTGCCGTGCTCAAGCCAGAGGCCGAGAGTGAGGAACGCTGGGCCGAACGAGCCCAAGCCACCGCGCTACACCGCACAGGCTCGCCCTCGGACGTCGTCGACGCAGTCCTCTACCTGGCGTCCGCCTCGTTCGTGACCGGTCAGATCCTGACTGTCGACGGGGGACGCTCACTGGCCAACGGCTGAGGCGCAACCCGACCGTAGTCGGGACCCGCCGCACGACTACGGCTCAGGCCACAGGCTGGGGCTCCTCCACGGACTCGGGTGCCGGCACCCCCCCATGAGCCAACCACCGCTCGGCCTCCAAGGCGGCCATACAGCCGGTACCCGCTGCAGTGATGGCCTGGCGGTAGAAGTCGTCCATCACGTCCCCGGCCGCGAACACCCCCGGAACGGAGGTCTGGGTCCGCCACGGGATCGGCGTCTTGATGTACCCGTTGTCCTCGAGCTCGACAGCGCCCGCGAGAAACTCGGTGTTCGGATCGTGTCCGATGGCCACGAAGAGTCCACCTACCTCCAGATGGCTCTCCTCTCCGGTGACGGTGTCCTCGAGGCGGAGCCCGGTGATGGTCTCTTCTCCCTCGACTTCCGTCACGACCTTGTTCCACTCGACCCGGATCTTTTCGTGGTTCAGCGCCCGGTCGGCCATGATCTTCGACGCGCGGAACTCGTCGCGGCGGTGCACGATGACCACCTCCGAGGCAAACTTGGCCAGGTAGAGGGCATCCTCCATCGCCGAGTCCCCACCGCCGACCACGGCCAGCGTCTTGTCCCGGAAGTGGGGTAGAGCTCCGTCGCAGACGGCGCAGGCGCTCACGCCACCTCCGGACTGCGCCAACCGCTCCTCGTTCGGCAGCCCAAGCCACTTGGCATTGGCGCCCGTCGACAGGATGACGGTGTCCGCCAGGACTTCAGTGCCCCCGCTGGACTTCAGGCGGAAGGGATAGCTCTCCGTGTCGACCGAGACCACGTCCTCCCAGACCGCGCGCGTACCGAACCGGATGGCCTGCGCCCGCATCTCGGCCATGAGCTCCTGTCCAGTCACCCCATCCTTGAAGCCGGGGTAGTTCTCCACCTCGGTGGTAAACATGAGCTGGCCACCGGGAATCATGGTACGACTCCCCGCGCCCTCGAACACGAACGGCTCCATCTGGGCACGTGCCGCGTAGATGGCGGCCGTCCAGGCCGCCGGGCCCGATCCGACAATGACGACGGTCTCTCTCGCGCGCGGTCCGTTCTCCGCCATCTCCTACTCCTTGAAGACCTTCATGTTGGTCGAGTGCCCCGGGTTCACACGAGCCGAGGGATCTACGAAGTGCACCGCGTTGTTCACGGCCACGGCTGCCTCTGCGAAACCCGTAGCAATGAGATCGAGTTTCCCCTCGTAATCGACGACGTCCCCGGCAGCATACACGCCCGGGACGTTGGTCCCCATCTGTCGATCCACCAGGATCCGGTTCTTGGCCACTTCCAGGCCCCAATTCTTGATTGGTCCGAGGTCGGGCTTGAACCCCAGGCAAGAGATCACGACATCGCAATCGACGGCGAGGTCCTCGTCGGTGCGGTTGTCGAAGATGGTCACGCGCTCGATGCACCCGGTGCCGTGGATCTCCCGAACCTCGTGGAAGGTCCTGAGGTCGATCTCGCCGGCTGCCGCAGCGGCCTCCATCTGCTCCACCGTCGCCCCATGGGCTCGCCAGCCATCGCGACGATGCACCAGCGTCAACGACTCGGCCGAATCCTTGAGCATGAGCACGAAGTCCAGCGCCGAGTCGCCTCCTCCGACGATGACCACCCGCTTACCACGGAACGCCTCCGGATCGCGAACCGCGAACTCCACTCCGTTGTACATGAAGTCCTCGTAGCCCGGGCAGTTGAGCTTCATGGGCTCGAACGCACCCTTTCCACCGGCGATGACGATGGCGAGGGTCCGCAACTCGGCGCTGGAGCACGCCAGGACGAAGTGGTCGTCGTGTCGCTCCAGGGTCTTGACCTGCTGGTCGAGCACGACCTCCGGCTCGAACTGCATGGCCTGCTGGATGAGGTTCCGGGACAGGTCCTTGGCCAGAATCTTGGGATACCCGCCCACGTCGAAGATGTACTTCTCGGGATACAGGGCCATGAGCTGGCCCCCGAGCTCGGGAAGTGAGTCGACGATGCGGCAGGGGTGACCCCGCATGCCGGCGTAGAACGCGGCGAAGAGTCCGGTAGGCCCCCCGCCGATGATGGTGATGTCGCGGATTTCGTCTGACATGAGCCGGGGCACGGCGCTCGAAGGAGGCCGCGCGGGAGGTGCGAGTCCTTGGTTCGTTCAGCCCACAAGTCTAACAGGTCGCCGAGAAAGGGGGGTACCCCGCATCGACCTCGCCGCAACCGGGTCCTGAGGGTGCGCTCAGGACGCTCTGGCCTGGTCCTCGCCGAGGTAGAGCTCCGAGCGCCGGTACCGCGCGATCGCATGCCGGACCAGGAGCTTGCCGACGGCTGCCGCCGGTACACCAACCAAGAGCCCCGCAAAGCCGAAGAAGTAGCCCCCCACCGTCAATGCGAGCACGACCCAGACGGGGTGTAGCCCGACCGAGTCACCTACGATCTTGGGTGAGATCACGGCACCCTCGAGTGCCTGAGCCACACCGTAGACCACCGCGACCTTCGCCAACGACACCAGCACGGATCCACTCACCAGCGCGACCACGATGGCGGGCACCAGGCTCAGGATCAGGCCCAGGTAGGGGACGATGGAGAACACCGCCACGATGAGCCCCAGGGTGGCCGCGTAGGGGAAGCTCACGGCCCACAGCCCGAGGCCGGTCACGAGCCCGATGAGAACCGCGACGGTCAGCTGTCCTCGGAGGTATCCCGCCACGATCCGGTCCGCTTCGCGGGCGAGATCGACGACGCGCTCGCGTCGGTGGCCGGGGACGAGGTCCGCAAGGCCGCTGGTGATGCCGTCCCAGTCGCGCAGCAGGTAGAACGCAAGCATGGGGGTCAGTGCAACGTAGCCGAGGATCGTGAACACCGAGCCGATCCCCCGACCGATCCCCAGGGCCCCTTCCCAAACCCACGACCCCAACCTCGACCACCGCTCCTCGAAGAAGGCCACCACCGCTTCTCCATCGATGCCGCGAAGGCGCTCCAGCAGCGCGTCATCGTCCACCAGCGGGATGTCGAGCCCCCCCAGACCCGCCGACGGGCTCTCGAGCCAGTCCGCGGCCCGCTCGAAAAGAAGTGGGAGGTCCGAGACGATGGAGCCCACCTGCCGCGCGGCCGCGGGGATGGCCACGAACGCGAGCACTGCGAGGGCACCGAACGCGGGAAGTGTCAGAAGCAGGATCGCAACGGTGCGGGGAAGGCCTCGTCCCTGGAGCCAATCCGCCACCGGGTCGAGCACGTAGGCGAGCACGACCGCGAGGATGAAGGGCGCCAGCAGAGTTCCCGTCGTGGAGAACAGCCACACCAAGGTGGTCGCGCCCATGATCCCGACCAAAGCACCGTGCCCGCGATGGCCGCGGTACGGAAGAAGCACCGCCCAGAGGAGGACAAGAAGGAAGACGGGATTCAGGACCGACCGGGTCGCATAGAGGAGCATCCCGAGGACGAGGACGACGGCGGCCGCCTCCACCCAGCGCCAGGGCGTCGCTCTCCCGGACTCATGCGGGGTCGACGCGTTCCGGGAGGGAGCGCCCACGTGCCCGGAGGTCAGAAGATCGAGAGCCGGACGTAGCGGCCCGGGTTCTCGCGGAAGTCGGCCAGCAAAAGGTCGAGCTGAGTCAGCACGCCCTCCGCACGCACGATGAGCGTCGTGTCGCCCAATAGGCGCCCCAAGGACCCCTCGCCGGCTTCGATGCGCTGCGTCATGCGGTCGATTCGCGCGAAAGCCGAGTCGGCTCTCTCCAAGGTACCGTCCAGCCCTCCCGTAGTGTCCGAGAGGGCCGCGAGGATATTCCGGAGATCCCGGGAAGCCACGGCGAAGTTCGCAATGGTGGAATCCAGCTGCTGATCGGCGAGCAGGCGGTCGACGCGCTCGAATGACAACCGGGCCGTCACTGCCGCCGTCTGAATTTCTCCGAGAGCGGTGTCCGCGTTCGCGGTCAGGGCCTGCGCCACCACAGCTTGCTGCTGGACGAGCGTGCGCACCTCCTCCGTAATCGCCTCGATGTTGCCGATCGCGCGGGCGAGGTTGTCGGCCGTCTCCTGGTTAAAGGCGATCTCCATCCTTTCGGTCAGCTCCGCGAGGTTTCCAGAGATTTCCTCGGCCGAGGCGGTCAGACGCGAGATCTCGGGAAGCGCGTACCCCCCCAACACAGCCACTGGCGCCTCATCGCCGAAGACTAAAGGAGGCGTCGGTGGTCCCGTGCCCTCGGCTTCGAAGAACGGGAACCGCGGAAACGCCGACCGGCTGACGATCTCGGCCTGCCACGCGCCGAAGAGAGACTCCGGCCCGAGCACGACTCCGGCGTCATCTGGCAGCTGCACGTCCTGAGCGATGAGGAGCCGGACCCGGACCGCCCGTCCACCCTCCTCGACCTGGATGCGCGAGACCTGTCCGATGGGAACCCCGCGATAGGTCACAGCATTCCCCTCCGCGAGCTGGCCCACGTTCGCCAGGCGCGCGTCGACCGGGACCATCCCGCGCCCGACCGCAATGCCCTGCAGCCAAAGGGTTCCGCCCACGGCTACGACCACCGCCGCGATGATGACCAGCCCGACGAGCAGCTCTTTGCCCCGGTTCATGGGACGGACTCCATCAACTCTGGCCTCCCTTCAATGAATCCTTTGACCACCGGGTCTTCCGACTCCCTGATCTCTTCCGGCGTGCCCTCTTGGCGAATCCCCCCGTCGTAGAGCATCGCGATCCGATCCGAAACCCGAAAGGCGCTCGTCATGTTGTGCGTGATCACCAGCGCCGTCACCGAGAGCTCGTCCGCCATCCTGATGATGAGCTCGTCGATGACCGCAGTGGTCACGGGGTCCAATCCGGTCGTGGGCTCGTCGTAGAGAATGTATTTGGGCTGCGTCGCGATAGCCCGGGCCAAGCCGGCGCGCTTCCGCTGGCCACCCGACAGCTCCGAGGGAAGACGCTTGTCGTAGCCGTCCAGATCGACGAGCCGGAGGCATTCCATCACACGGTCACGGACCTCCTCATGGGAGTGATCGCCCAACCGCATCAGGCCCATCCCGACGTTCTCCTCGATGGTCATCGAGTCGAAGAGCGCCGAGAACTGGAACACGTACCCGACATCGCGACGCAACTTATACAACGACTCCTGATCGAGCCGACTCACGTTCTCCCCGTCGACCCACACCTCTCCCTGGTCCGGACGGAGGAGCCCCACGATGTGCTTCAGCATGACCGACTTCCCCGACCCCGACCCTCCAATCACCGAGGTAGTCTGGCCCTCCGGAATCGAAAGCGTGAACCCGGTAAGAACCTCCTTGTCCCCGAACGCCTTGTGCACGTCCACCATCTCGATGCTCACAGGAGCACCATGGCCCAGAAGGCGTCGAGCACCAGAATGATCATGCTCGAGATCACGACCGCGCGGGTGGTTGCTCGCCCGACCCCTTCGGCGCCCCCGCGCGTGTGGAACCCGAACGCGCACCCGACGGCCGTCACCGTGAGGCCGAAGCTCGCGGACTTGATGACCGCGAACCGCACGTCGAAAGGAAGGAAGAAGAGCCGGAGGCCTTTGACGAACTCCTGAGAGGACATGTCCAGGAGAGCCATCGAAGTGATCCAGCCGGAGACGATGCCCACACCGTTCGCCAGGATCACGACCATGGGAAACATGATGATGCCAGCGAGGATCTTGGGCACGACCAGGTAGGCCACTGGATCGTAGGCGAGCGTCTCCAAAGCGTCGATCTGCTCCGTGACCCTCATCGTGCCCAGCTCCGCTGCGATATTGGCCCCCACCCGGCCCGACAGAGCGAGACCGGTCAGCACCGGACCGAGCTCCAGGACCATGGTCTTCCCGACGAGGGTTCCCACGAAGTAGAGCGGGACCGTGCCGGTGAACGTGTAGGACGCCTGGAGGGCGAGCACGATACCAGTGAACATCGCGATGAACAGGGCAATCGGAACCGACTCGACCCCCACCCTCGCCATCTGGGCGGGGAGATGGGGGACCCACAGGCTCCCCTTCTTCAGCGCGTGCACGGCGTCCACGCCGAGATACCCGGCCCGTCCGAGGGCCGTCACGCCCGAAACGGCACCCCGGCCGACCGCGCGAACGGGCTTCAAGATCGCGTCCATGATGTGATTATACCACGCAGGCAAGGGCCGCGAGGAGGGCTCAGCGCCCGTCCGGGATGCGCTCCAGGGTGAATTCCACCTCTTCCATACGCCCACCCTTGCCCGGGACCTCATACGCGATCCGCACTCTGCGAACCGCCGCGTGCGGGTCACTGAGCGCGACTTCGACGTCGAGTCCCTGGTCGCCGGAGGCGATGCGCGTGCGGACACGGTCACCGGGCTTCGCTTCCGGACGATCCGGATTCCGAAACAGCGTCTTGGTGGATTGGCGTCCGGTCTCCAGCTGCCTCGTCACCTTGACCAGACGCAACCAGTCCGGTTGATAGCTCACGGCGTACTCGAATCCACGTTGATCGGCACCGGAGCCGTCTCGATTGTGTCGCGCCACCTGCCCCTCCAGGAGCTCAGTTTTTTTGAATTGTGGCCCAAACAAATGTTTCCACCTATGGGTACGATAAGTCAAGAATCTCGTTTGGCTATTCTCACGAAGCGGCGCTCCCCACTTAACCACAGGCGTAACGGCCGACGATGATTTCCGTCGAATTACACCCGTAACGGCATCGGGACGAACGTGAGAAAAAAGATCGCTATGAGGGCCATGCCCAAGATGAGGCGCCCGGTACCGATCACCGGGGCATGTTGGATCACGGGTGGGTGTGTCACCCGCCCCCTATGGATGACCCAGATGACGATGCCCCACCCCCACCATCCCCACCATAGAAAGCCCAGGGGGATCAGGGCCAGCATGAACAGGCGAGCCGCCCGGATCGATCGCGCGGGATGCATGGCGTAGAGGACGTGTCCGCCATCGAGCTGCCCCAGCGGAAGCAGGTTCAGGGCAGTGACGAAGAGGCCCAGCCAGCCCACGAGGGCGAAGGGATGGAGCAGCAGGGGTGCGTCTCCCACAGGCACGGGTGCGTACCAGTGCGCCAGAATGTGCGTCGCCACGCCGTTGCCCAGCCACACAGTCCGCCCCGCGAACCGGATGACGAACGGCATCCCCACGGTCGCGTCTCCGGGAACGGGCTGAGACCATGCCAGCCCGGCCGCCAGCAGGGGGAGCGAGACCAAGAAGCTCGCCAAGGGACCCGACGCCCCCACGTCGAAGAGCGTGGATCGGCGCACGGTCGGGCCCTTCAGCCGGATGAATGCCCCCACGGTCCCTATGATGGAGAAGTACGGGGGAAATGGAATGAAATACGGCAGCGTCGCCCGGACTCGATGGACCCTCGCCGCGACCCAGTGCCCCATCTCATGGGCCAGAAGAACGCTGAGGAATGGGAAGGCGAACGTTGCTCCAGAGAGCAGCGGCTCCCATCGGAGGCCCGAAGGGTACGGGAGCGCGAGCTTGCCCACCTCGAGGACCCTGGTAGCCAGCGGATCCCGCCCACCCATGAGCGCACCGGCCGAGAGTGTGGTGAGCAGGGTGAGGAGGAAGAGCACCAGATGGATCCATGGAAAGGTTCGGCGCTCTTCGCGAACCCGATACACCAGCACGATGTGGGTGCGGCCGCCCTGGGAGTCGAGGTAGGCTGGGGCGGGCCACGATTCCAGGGCAGCGGCGACCTCCGGCGAGGCGTCGTCGAGCTCCTGACGTAGCATTCCCTCCAGGACCGTGTCGCGGGGGAGCCTCGTCATCCGGTAGGAATCGAGAAGAGGGATCCACACGCCCGGATCAGCCTTGACCGCCTTTCTGGGCCCCATTACTATCGCGTCATTCCCGTATCTTCGCCGTTTTCTCGCCCTGCGAGCCTTCCCTCCCGTACCCGCTCGCGGACCCCCGGTCTGTACGGTCGCCTTCCACGCGCATCCCGCCCTCCGGCTCGCCGACGTGTTCGGTGAAAGCCTCCAGGGTCCCACCACCGGAGCCCCCCAGTGGACATCGCAGAGCTCAAGAGCAAGGGCCTCGGGGAGTTACATGAGTTGGCGGACGACCTGAACATCCAAGAGCACAGGGGCCTGAGCAAGCACGACCTCCTCCATCGGATCGAGCGGGAACTCCTCGACACCACCGATGCGGTTCTTCGGGGCGAGGGGATCCTCGAGGTCTTGCCGGAGGGGTACGGCTTCCTCCGGTCGCCGGATTGGAGCTATTTGAACGGCCCCGACGACATCTATGTCAGTCCGTCTCAGATCAAGCGGTTCGACCTCCGAACCGGCGACGCGGTGGTCGGACAGGTCCGCCCCCCCAAGGACGGCGAGCGGTACCTTGCGCTCCTCAGGGTGGACGCCATCAACGACCTGGATCCTGAATCCGCATCCGGCCGGTCCAACTTCGAAGACCTCCGACCGAGATACCCGGATGAGCGGCTCGGTCTGGAGACGGAGGGGCCCGGCGGCAGCATAGCCATGCGGGTGGTCGATCTCATCGCGCCCATCGGGAAAGGGCAGCGGGGACTCATCGTGTCACCGCCCAAGGCTGGAAAGACCACCATTCTTCAGCACATGGCGCACTCGGTTCGAGCCAATGCGCCAGACGTGCACCTCCTCGTGCTCCTCATCGATGAGCGGCCGGAGGAAGTCACGGACATGAAGAGGCGCGTCGACGCCGAGGTGCTGTCCTCGACGTTCGATGAGCCCCCCGAGCGCCACGTACAGGTGGCCGAGATGGTTCTGGAGCGGGCCAAGCGGCTGGTGGAGCACGGCAAAGACGTGGTCATTCTGCTCGACTCGATCACGCGGCTGGCCAGAGCCTACAACGCCACGGTCCCCCGGAGTGGCAAGATCCTCTCCGGTGGTGTGGACGCCAACGCGCTGCACAAGCCGAAGCGCTTTTTCGGCTCGGCACGCAAGATCGAAGACGGGGGCTCGCTCACCATCATCGCCACCGCCCTGATCGAGACGGGTAGCCGGATGGACGAGGTGATCTTCGAGGAGTTCAAGGGAACCGGAAACATGGAGCTGGTCCTCGACCGTGAGATCTCGGACCGTCGAATCTTTCCGGCTATCGACCTCAACCGGTCGAGCACTCGGAAAGAGGAGCTCCTCTTGAGCAGCACCGAGCTCAACCGTGTCTACCTGCTGAGGAACTTCCTGGCGGATATGCCCCCGGCGGAAGCCATGGAGTTCCTGTTGAGCCGGATGTCGAAGACCGAAGACAACCAGGAATTTCTGGACGCAATGGCGCAGGGGGGGTGAGTGGTGGGGGACTGGCGTGGACGGGGTCCGCGCCGCTCTGGGCTTTCCCTGCCGCCCTGCCTCCCCCCGAGCAACGGCGCTCTGCGGACCCCGTCCACACCGGCCCTCCACCGTCACGGATGCGAGACCGGGCGGTCGTTCCCTACCCGGCCCGCCCGCCGCCACAGGCGTCTACTCGTCCAACACGTCCTCGTAGCGCGGGTTCACCACGAGCTCGTCGCCATCGAACACCTTGCGATCCCACGGGAAGATGACGTTGGCATCGGTGGTGAGCGCCGAGTAGTCCGGCTGATATCCCGTGGTGCGGGCGAAGCTGGTGGCCGTCCGTACCTCGGCCGGGTGCGCGTCCCGTACTGCGGCCAGAGCCAGACGGAGCGTGTCGCCCGAGCTCGTGATCTCGTCCACGATGAGGACCCGCCGTCCCGCGATGTCCCGGGGCGCAGCGGATAGAACCTCCGGGCGCTCCCGGACCTCGTCGCCGTGGCGCCGACTGATGTTCAGGGAGTAGAAGTCCACCCGGAGAATGGACGCCATGACCGCCCCCGGAATGACACCGGCCCGGACGATCCCGATGATGACTTCTGGTGCGTAGTCCCGCGCGACCTTGAGGGCGAGGGCTCGGCAAAGCTCACCGAACATGGTCCAGTCGAGCTCCAGGTGCTCCTCCGGGACGGCGTTATACGTGACCATGGGGCGCCTCATTCTTGGTTGCATGGACGGCCGGCCACCTCGCCGGAGGTTCCGTAACCTAGTACAACCAGTGGAGCCGCGATGTATCCCTCCGCTGCCACCGACCTCGGCAGCGCCAGCGGGACGGTGGTTCGGTTGACGGCGACGGTGCGCCCGGGCATGCTTCGACCCATGGCCAATGAGACCGCAACGGAAGCCGAGGCGAAGCTCGAAGCCGCTCTCCAGGCGGAGGGCGCCCGCGACCCGCGGGAGTTCTACCGCGAGCAGCTCAAGCAGCTGAAGCAACAGAGCCAGGAAGCCTACCAGGACGCCGTGTCCTACTACAGGGAGGTCCTGCTTCCTTCCATCGCGTCTGGAGACGCACACCCCCTCGACGCCTGGACCGAGTACGGTCGCACGCTGGCCACCGCCTTGACCCCTGGGCGGACCGTACGGATCGATGACAGCGGCAAAGCGTTCAGCTTCGAGTCGCCGAACCGCACCGACCTGGTGCTGCAGATTCCGTCCGCCAAGGGAGGCCGCGCCGTCCTGGTGGCTCTTCCCGCGAAGCTGAGTCGGGCTCAGAAGGCCACTTACGACGTGCTCGTCCGAGGAAAGACCAAGGCACCCGCCGACTGATCGGGCCTTATGCTGAGTCGGACACGACCTCGTCCACCATCCAGGCGACCCCCCAGGCCCCGATACCCAGGTGTGTGGCGAGCACAGGAGTCGCCGGGGCGGTCAGAATCTCCACGTCATGACCGAAGCTCCGCCTAAGCTCGTCTGACACTTCGGCGAGCAGTTCGGGAGCCCCCACATGAACCACCCCGAAGCGGAGACGCCCACCACAATCGCCGATTTCGGCTTCCAGACGACGCATGAGGGCCGCACGGGCGCCAGCCGTGCCCCTAGCCTTCCCTACGGCCGACACCCGCCCCTCGACATCCACGCCCAGGATCGGCTTGAGGCCGAGAAGTCGGCCCAGGAAAGCCCGTCCCAGCGAAACCCGTCCTGATGCCAGAAGCCGATCGAAGCTCTTGATGGTGAACAGGATGCCGGAGCGGGAGCGGATCCGGGCGACCTCCCGGACGATCTCGTCCGCCGACCATCCGGCCTCTGCAAGCTCAGCGGCCTTGAGAACCAACAGCCCCTCTAGGAGGGAGGCACCCAAGGAGTCCGCGAGCTGAACCGACGCCCCGTGAAAGTGCGCACCGGCGGATCTGGCGGCGGCCAGCGTCCCTGACAGCGTCGATCCCACGAAAACCCCTACGATATCTTCGGCCTCCGCCGAGGCCTCGCGGAAGGCCTCCAGAAACGCGGCCGGAGCCGGTTGACTCGTGGTCGGAAGCGCGCCGGAGCGCCCGAGCCTCGCATGGAACGACTCCGCGGTGACGTCCACGCGATCGCGATACGTGCGGCCCTCCTCGACGAGCTCCAGGGGCACCACCCGGATGTGATGGGCTTCGAGAAGATGATCCGGCAGGTCACATGCTGAATCCGTAACCACGGCAACGCTGCGGCGCGCGAGCGCTACGTGCTCGAGCTCCCCACGCTCCGCAGCGTCGTGCTGAGCCCGCATGTCCTCCGCCTTCCGGGCCTCGAGCGTGCCCCACCCCTCCAGGACGTCGAAGACCGCCTGCGGGTCGTCCGTGTGCACATGTACCTTCAGCAGGCCACCGGAGCGGATGACGATCAGAGAATCGCCGAAGGCCCCAAGGGTGGCGCGCGCATGGTCACGGTCGGGCAGATCACTGCCCCGAACCAGACCCTCCGTGCAATAGTGGTACGGCTGGGAGCCCTCCGGGAACGCGGTCCGGGCGACCGCGGACAGTTCGTTCGCCGCGGCCTCCAGCTCCGACTCGTGCCTCGGGACGAAGTGCTCACCCCTTACGAATCCGAGCACACCCTCCAGGAGGTGCACGAAGCCCTGGGCGCCCGCGTCCACCACACCGGCCTCCAAGAGCACTGGAAGGAGCTCCGGTGTGCGAGCCAAAGAAGCTTGCGCGGCGTCCACCATGCGCTCCAGGAGGGGCAAGAAATCGTCGCCAGGATGGCCTGTCGCTGCTTTCGCCGTGTCCCGGATGACGGTTACGATCGTCCCCTCCACAGGCGATTCCAGTGCCCCTTCCACGGCATCGGCTCCCCGACGTATCGCCTCGGCGAACACAAGTGGAACGATCCGGTCCCGATCGGACAGGGCATCGGCCAAGCCCAACAGGAAGTGCGACATCAGCATTCCCGAGTTGCCCCGAGCTCCCAGCACGGCTCCGTCGGCGGCGCGCCCCGCGACGGCTCCCACGTCTCGCTCCCGTGAGCTCACCAGGCCCTGGGCCACGGATTCGAGCGTCAGCGCGAGATTGGTCCCCGTATCTCCGTCCGGGACGGGGAAGACGTTGATCCGGTCCAGGTGGCCGCGCTGATCCCGCAAGTACGCCGCCGCCGCCAACAGAGATCGCCGAAGGCGCGGCCCGTCCAGGTAGGCGATGGCGGTCATGGCCTGTCCCCGAGCCGCCTCAGGCGAGGGGTTCGAAGATACCGGTGTCCCGGTTCTTTCGAACGTCGTTCCAGGGAAAGATGCGTCCGTTCATGGCGATGTAGACCCCAGGCTCCAGCACCTGCACCGCCGTGAGGGCCCCGCCCAGGTTGAACAGCCCATCGGAGGACCCGAACGCGATGGGAATCATGGCCCCGGTGAGGACGATGGTCTTATCCGTGACGGCGTTCGCGAGCACCTCCGCGGTCTCGACGATCGTGTCCGTGCCATGCGTGATCACGATGTGCCGCTCGGGCACGTCCGCGCAGTTGTGGGCGATCAAGTCCCGATCTCCCTCACTCATCTCCAGAGAGTCGATCATCATGAGCGTGCGGACCTGCACGTCGAGACGGCATCGCCCCATCTCGAGCATCTGCGGCAGGTGCGTATCCCCGAACTCCAGCCGGCCGTGGATCTCGTCGTACTCCTTGTCGAACGTCCCACCGGTGACAAAGAGGCGGATTCGGGGGCTCACCCAGCCTGCTCCGTCACTCGAAGCTCCCGGGAACCGCCTCGTACATCCGTGCTGCCATCGCTTCGGCCGAAACCATCTCGCCCAGGTCGAGCTCGAAATCGGGCCTGGCTCCCGGCTCGAGCTTCTCCAGGAACTCCCTGGCCTCACGCGGCGAAAGACCGAAACCGCCGAGAGCCTCTGCGTCGAGCGTGGCACCTTCCCGGACACGCACACTGCCATCCACCGCTTCCAGGAGGGCTCCAAGCGCGCGACGCTCGCCGAGGCTGAACGGCTCCCCCCCGAGGTCGTAGTCCACCCACGCCTCATAGCTCAGAGGAGCGACCCGCTTGACCACCGCGGCGATGACCTCGGCGAATACCCGGATCTCGTACTGCGCCCGAGGGTCGACACGGAGCGTGAGGAAGTGGAGGAGATTGTGCAGGTCCACCTTCCAATACCATTGCGTGTACATCGACACAGGGAGATCGATTCTCGCGATCTCCCGCGCCACGTCCTCTTCCAGCAGCCAGCGGTACGTGCCCCCGGCGTCCGAGCGCAGCCGTTCCCACCGCTCCACCGCCTCACGATAGATCTCAGTGGCGGCGCGCTCGTCGCGGCCCTGCTTGTTCGACCGGCTCTGGAGCGCGAAATGGCCCTCCTCAGGCGTGTAGAACAGGAGCGGCATGAGCGAATAGCGGGCGGACATCTCGTTCACCGACGCCGTTCGGTGTCGGATCCATTGCCGTGCCACGAACATCGGCATGGCGCAGTGGAATTTCAGCTCCACCATCTCGGACGGGGTCGTGTGGCGGTGC
>JBDHIF010000145.1:0-5659 GCA_039587535.1 Gemmatimonadota bacterium | reverse complement strand
GCGCATCTTCACCTCCCCCTTGCTTCAGGCGCGAGGCCCGAGCGCGAGTGGCGAGTCGAAGGTGGCACAGTGGCTCGCCGGGGTGTCGCTGATCGTTCTCCTCATCGCGTGCGCCAACGTGACGAACCTTCTCCTCGCCCAAGGTGCTGAGCGCAGGCGGGAGGTCGCCGTGCGCTTGGCCCTCGGGGTTTCCTGCGGCCGCCTGGTGCGGGAGATGGTCCTGGAGGCTCTTCTCCTCTCGGCCCTGGGAGGTGCGGCAGCCCTTTCCATAGCTCAATGGGGCGGTGGCGCAATCCGCGGGATCCTCATCCCAGAGGTGAGCTGGGGCCCGACCGTCCTGGACGGGCGCGTCGTGGCGTTCACGGCGCTTCTGACCCTGGCGGCTGGACTGTTGGCTGGCTTGGGCCCCGCTCTGCAGAGCACCCGGGCCGACCTGGCCAGGGACCTGGCGGAGGGGAGCCGTGGAAACGTCCAGAGACGATCCTCCCTCCGCGGAGCGCTGACCGTCGCTCAGGGTGCCCTCTCGGTCGTTCTTCTGGTGGGCGCGGGCCTGTTCATCCGGAGCATCGGCGAGGTCCGCGGGCTCGACATCGGGATCGACGCCGACCGCCTCGCCTTGGCGAGGCTCGAGTTCCGTGGGGAGCGACCTGATGCAGCGGAGAAGACCCGCGTGTATGAGGAAGCCGCCCGCATCGCTCGCGGACTCCCGGGAGCGACGGGGGCGGCCACATCCGAGACCGTTTTCGGTTGGTCGAGGATGGGGAATATCACTGTGCCCGGGTACGACTCTCTTCCCGTGCCAACAGGCGCGGGACCCTTCTACTACGGTGTTTCCCCGCAGTACCTCGGCACGGTGGGACTCCGCCTGCTCCAAGGCCGTCCGATCCTCGAGACCGACGTCGAGGGCACGCCATCGGTGGCCGTGGTCAATGTGACCATGGCCCGCACCCTCTGGCCATCGGGCGACGCGGTCGGAGCGTGCTTAGTGCTCCGGAAGGGCTTTACGTGCGCACAGAAGGGGATCCCCATGCCCTCGTGGCGGCCCTTGCTCCGGCGCTGCGGTCCTTCTCCTCAGAGGTGCGCTTCGCCGAGGTACAGGCCTTCACCGAAATCCTCGATCCACAGATGAGGTCGTGGACGCTGGGCGCCACGCTGTTCACGGCTTTCGGAGCCCTGGCGCTTCTGGTCGCGGCGATCGGTCTATACAGCGTGCTGGCGTTCGACGTGACGAGGCAAACCAGGGAGATCGGGATTCGCTCTGCCCTCGGGGCCACCAAGACCACGATTCTCCGCGGGGTCGTGGTCAACGCCGTGCGCTTGGCAGCTATGGGCATCGCTCTGGGACTCGCCGCCGCCGCCGCGGCGGCTCCCCTGGTGCAGGATCTCCTCTTCCAGGTCGAGCCCAGAGAGCTGCGGGTGATGGGAGCGGTCGCGGCCCTTCTTCTGGCAGTTGCGTTGCTGGCGTCGGCAGTTCCCGCGCTCCGCGCGACTCGCGTCGACCCCATGGAGGCGCTCCGGATCGACTGAGGTGGGGCGGCGGGTCCGCTGCGGCCACCTGTCGACGACACCATGACTCCCAGGACCTCTCCGACGATGACGATGCACTTCGGGTTCTCTTGGACAGCAGATCGTTCTTCCATGAGCCCAGGGACTACTTCGAGATCCAGGCCGCGGCTCCGCTCTACTTTGTCAACCGACGCGTGGTCCCGGCTCCTCCGGATATCGCCCTTCGGTTCCTTGAGTCGAGGGATATTCTCTCGCTCACGCCCCTTTCGACCATTGAAGCCCTGTTGGAATGGTCGCGGGTGAACATGGCCCACTTTTTTTTTCCTTCCAGACCGCCAACGTCGAGTGGCATTGGCATTACCGGGGACTCCCGCCTGAATCGAGAATCATGGAAGGGACCCTGCGTTCGGACCCGGGATACCCGGCCTTCCGGAGCTGGACCGCAGGATGCCACGGCACCAACCACTTCTTCACGGCGATTCTCAGGGCCGTGAACATTCCGGTCGACTATCGCATCGCCGCCGGACACGCCACCCCTTTCTTCATGAACGAGGGCGTCTACCTGAGCCATGGAGATGACCCCTACAGCGCTTTCTCCAGGGAGACTTCCCTCTTTCCTGCCGGAGAGCTGTTGATCGACGAGGCACAATGGGAAGCCTGGTTCGGTCCAAGTGTCCCGGTGGAAGAACGCACAAATAACGTCGGACGAAGGGTCCTGGAGCTAGCCATCCAGTACCTGCCAACCTACCTCTTGAGGAAACGGTGTTCGGATCTGGACGCCGGTCGGGGAAGGGAAGAGAGTGAGGTTTTCCAGATCTTCCAGCGGGTATATACCTTGGCCCAGTTGGACGAAGCGAACCTCTGGACCCGGATGGACGGGAAGATTACCGATTCCGGGGGATGTGATGCAATCCCGGGATGGTGAAAAGGGCTCGGGCGCTTGGGGTGTGGTTCGGGCACGGACCCACAGGAGCGGGAACCGCCGCTACCCTCCCACGACCGTCACTGTCGATCCTGCGTGGATCCTCGAGCCTGGCCATCGGACGTGGCCTTAGTGGTGGCCGTCCCCGGGGATACCGTCAGAAATGGGACGGTCAAAACCTGGGCGCCACGTTAGCGCCCACCGCAGGAGCCCAGGACGAAGACGGGACGAAGGACGAATCGACGGTATGTGGACGGACTCCTCTGCGTCGGGATAGAGGCTCTCCACCTGCACACACACCGCTCCGCGGAATCTTCTCCCGCGGGCTAACGACGATCCTGGCCGATGTTGGGGCCGGTACCACCTTTGACCGCCGGGACCGGAGAGCCCCATCCCTGCTTCACACAAGCGTCGAGCTACTCTCTTCCATTCGGAGCCCCTTCGGCACTACTCGCTTTTCGAGGGCATCGAAGACGGCCTGCACGCCCAGTGCGAGAAGGGCGGCGGGCACGGCCCCCTGCAGCTTCCGGGCACTCTCCCCCCTCGCCATTCATTCCCCTTCTAGCATCCGAGGCAGGATCGGAGGGTGTGAAGCCCCCTCCCCCATTCCCTCGCCCCAACCCTCTACCCTCCTTGACGTCGAGACCGAACGACTCGCTCCTCTCGACGCCAGGGGCCGCCGGTGGCCACACAGGCCCACACCACTCAACGAAAAACCCGGTGGTCCAGGCCGCCACCCAGGCCTTCGCCCGGTACTCATGCCCAACCCTACCGCCGCCGCCGGCCCGAGACCACCACGCTCCACCGTATCGTCCGGGAACACCTGGAGACTTACCTAGCCCTGGCCAACGGTTCCGATCCCATGGGCGACGGGGTGCCGGATCACGTGGAAAAGGAGTTCCGGAGCTATCTGAAGTGCGGCATCTTGGCCCACGGCTTCGCCAGAGCCCGATGCGTAACCTGCGGCTACGACTTCCTGGTGGCGTTTTCCTGCAAGGGACGGGGAGCCTGTCCTTCATGCAACGCCAAGCGCATGGCCGAGACCGCGGCTCACCTGGTGGACCACGTCTTTCCCCACGTCCCGGTGCGCCAGTGGGTCCTGTCCGTCCCCAAGCGCCTGCGCCCCTACCTTCATCACCGACCCCGAACCGCCAGCGCCGTCCTTCATATTCTCCTTCGGGCCCTCCAGGCCACTCTCAGGGAGGCCTGTCCAACAGCTCCACGCACCGCCTCCTTCGGAGCCGTCAGCTTCCTCCATCGCTTCGGCTCTTCGCTGAATCCGCACTTTCACTTTCATCTCTGCGTGGTCGATGGACTCTTCGAGAGGGTCGAGGGTGATGGAAGCCAGGATCCGGCTATCCAAACCGAAGCCCTCCGCTTCCACGAAGCCACGGCCCTCACGTCCCAGCTCGTCGAGCGCCTCCAGCACACGATCCGCACCAGGGTCCTCAGGCATTTTCAGCGCCATGGCCTCCTCGAGCCCCACGACGCCGAGGATATGCTCGGCTGGGATCACGGGGGTGGATTCAGTCTGGACGGGAGCGTCCGGATCGAAGCCACCGACCGGGCCGGCCTTGAGCGACTGATTCGTTATTGCGCCAGGGGGCCCTTTGCCCTCGACCGCCTTCATCTCGTTGACGACCGCTCCGACCAGATCCTCTACATCCTGCCTGGGTCCGACCTCGCCGGCCGCACCGCC
Organism: Gemmatimonadota bacterium; assembly: GCA_039587535.1. Classification (GTDB taxonomy): domain Bacteria; phylum Gemmatimonadota; class Gemmatimonadetes; order Longimicrobiales; family Gaopeijiaceae; genus JAWLHJ01. Next base: position 1,532 of record JBDHIF010000145.1, on the reverse strand, counting down.
CTGCGCCTCTCGGCCCTCGAGTTTTTTGATCGGTTGGCCAAAATCCTCCCCCCAGCTCCGCTGAGGCCGCTTGTCACGGCCCGGGCCCAGGAGGATAACACCCTGGCCGACCAGGCTCCCGGTCCCAGGCTTCCCCTCCCAGAAACCCCCTCCGCCCACCCCCCCCAGCCAGAGAAGGCGAACCGGAAGACACCGGTTGCCACCCCCGCACCGCCCTCCCGGTGGGCCGTCCTCCTGGCTCGGATCTATGAAGTGTTTCCCCTCATCTGTCCCTCCTGCCAGACGCCTCTCACGTTCATCGCGTTCCTGGCGGATCCGGAGCCGATTGCCCAGATCCTCGCCCACATCGGTGAGCCCACCTCGGCCCCACCGCTTCATCCCGCCCGAGGACCACCCCAGACCGAATTCAGCTTGGGGCCCAACGGGGCGAAACAAGACGAGGCCGCCCAGGAATCCTTCCCCGACGACCTCGACCAAACGACCCCCTTCGATCCCGCTGAGCCCGAGCCTATCCCGGAAGACGACCTCGATCAGAGCTGGGGGGATTGATCTCCAAGGGCCCCCGGTCCCGCCGGAGGCGCATCCGGAATTTCCGAAACCGCCCCTGCCCTACCCAAAACCACGTCCAACCACCCGTGCTTGACCCGCTACGTGCTTCTCACCTACCGTTCCCCTTTATCCTCACCGGCCCGTAGGGTCCTTGGATTGCCTATCCTTCCCTCAGGATGGGCCGGGCCAGATCGCGCATACGGCCCGTGAAAGGCAAAGCCTATCCTTCCCTGGGCGTTGTGGCCGTGGGCGGAATCATCGGCCTGGCGGTTGCCTTCGGTCTGGCCCAGCTGATCCGCCAGTACCTCTTCGGCACCGGGCCCGAGGATCCGCTGACCCTCATCGGCGTGCCACTCCTTCTGGGTGGGGTGGCAACGTTGGCCGCGTATCTTCCAGGTCGGAGGGCGAGCCGGGTGAACCCCGTTGAGGCGTTGAGGCGGGAGTAGGAGTCCCGGCCCCTGGAGCCCCTCCACCCTGGCTCTCCGTCCGAAGCGGACCGGCTCGAGGGCACCATGGTGCCCAACCCATTCTTGCCTTCGACCGGCTCCGCCTGGGCGCAGGCGGCTCCGAACCGGTCCTCTATCGGCGAATCCCCGCTCGGGCCTCCGCTTCGGGCTCCGGGAGGATCCAGCCGGATCTCTCCAGAACCCGCTGCCGGGGCCAGATCTCGTTGAGGGTATCCCCGTCGTAGAGACGACCGTTCTTCATCACCTGGTAGATGGTGTTGGTGTTCCGGATGTCCCGGAGCGGGTTCTCATCCAGGAAGACGAGATCGGCCAGCTTGCCGGCCTCGATGGATCCCAGGTCCCGATCCAGACCGATGGCCTCCGCCGGGAAGATGGTGGCCGTCTTGAGGGCATCGAGCTCCGACATTCCCCCGGACTGCATCATCCAGAGCTCCCAGTGGTAGCCCAGGCCCTGAAGCTGGCCGTGGCTCCCCGTTGTGGCCCGGCCCCCGGCTTCCACGATGTCTCTCACACCTT
>JBDHIF010000144.1:0-2146 GCA_039587535.1 Gemmatimonadota bacterium | reverse complement strand
GCTCCTCCATGCCTAGGCTGACGACTCCCGATCACCTGAAGCCTCTGTCCGCCCCGTCACAGCACCGTGACGTCGGCCACCCCCAACACACAAAGCGGCCCCTCCCCCGTCACCGGGAGAGGGGCCGCTTCGACGACCTGACGCCGACTCCGTAGAGCCGGCGTCTGGCACTTCCTAGCGCGCTGTCAGTTCCCCTGGAGCGCGAACGGGACGGTGCCGAAGATCACCACGCCCTCGCCGCCTTCGATCTGGAGCCGAACGCCAATCATGGGCCGGAACGTGCCGGCGTCGAACTTGATGCCACCACCGAGGTTGAGACCGAGCTCCGTGTTGTCACCGCCTCCGTTGCCGGGTCCGAACCCGGCGTCGTATGACCAGCTGGCGAGGTTCAGACCGGCCAGCGCGAAGGGCGTCGCTGTGCTGCCCTCCAGGGTGAAGTCGTAGAGCAGGTTGCCGTTGAGCTCGAAGTAGCTGAGGCCCTCGCGGCCCGGAAAGAACCAGGCAAAATCTGCCATGAAGTCGACACGGGGGTCGATCCCGTCGGCGGACACCGTGAGCGCCGCTCCGATGCCGAAGTCGAAGTCGTCGTGGTAGACGAGCTGCGGGCCGAGCGTGGCACCACCTTGGGCCTGAGCCGCAGCTGGAACCCCCAAAAGCGCCGCCGCGAGGGCCAGCGCACGAAGAGTCTTGCTCATCAGGGTACCTCTCCTTCTGAAAGGGAAGCGCCGGTCTTGATGCATGATACCTACGAGCGGTACGGAACGGGAGGCTTTCCTGCGCCCGTTCCTGCGCCATGGACCGGCCTTGTCCGCCGTGTCTCGTTTCTATAGATCGCAAGGAGATGCAGGGTGCGTGCCGCGCCCCCCACTTCCCGCAGTCCGGAGACCTCGATGTCCGAGCACGCCGCGCGTTCCAGAGAGCGCAGCAGGGCTGCGGTGGTGGCCGGATGCCGGACTCCTTTTGCCAGGGCCGGCACGACTTTCCGGGAACTGTCGGCCATTGACCTCGGGAAGCTGGCGGTGCGGGACGCGGTGGCTCGTGCGGACCTGAGGGCCAGCGATGTGGACCACCTCGTCTACGGAACGGTGGTGCACGACGTTCGGGCACCGAACATGGCCCGGGAGGTGGCGCTGGGGACCCTGCCCGTGACGGTCCCTGCCGTGACGGTCTCCCGTGCTTGCACCTCGGCCAACCAGGCCATTGCCGACGCCGCGGCCCTCATCGAGCTCGGGCAGGCGGAGGTGGTGGTTGCGGGCGGCGCCGAGTCACTCTCGCACGTCCCGATTCTCGCCGGGGACAAGCTGGCCAAGGCGCTGGTGTCGGCCTCCAAGGCCAAGTCCGTGGGCGATCGGTTGGGCGCCTTCAAGGAGCTCCGGCCCAAGGACCTGGCTCCGGTCTCCCCAGCCATCGCCGAGCCCACCACCGGCGAGACCATGGGCGAAGCCGCCGAGCGCATGGCGAAGCAGAACGGCATCAGCCGGGAATCACAAGACGAGTGGGCCCTCCGCTCGCACAAGCTGGCCCAGAGGGGCACCGAGGACGGTCGCCTCACCGAAGAGATCGTGCCGGTCTACGTCCCTCCGGCCTACGAAGAGGTGGTGGAGCGCGACAACGGCGTCCGCAGCGACACGTCCCTACCTGCTCTGGCGGCTCTGCGGCCGGTGTTCGACCGCAAGTACGGCTCGGTCACCGCGGGTAACGCTTCTCCGCTCACCGACGGCGCTTCCGCGCTGGTGCTCATGGACGGCGAGCGCGCCAAGGCCGAGGGCCGGACGCCATTGGGTTGGATCCGCAGCTGGGCCTGGACCGCGTTGGATCCCGGCGAACAGCTCCTGCAGGGTCCGGCCTACGCGGCCCCGATCGCCCTGGACCGGGCCGGACTCACCATGAAGGACATCGGACTCATGGAGATGCACGAAGCCTTCGCCAGCCAGGTGCTCTCCAACCTCCAGGCGCTTGACTCCAAGTCCTGGGCGGAGGAGGAGCTGGGCCGGAGCGGTGCGACGGGCCATCCCGACCTGGACAGCATCAACGTCATGGGTGGCTCCATCGCCGTGGGCCACCCGTTCGGTGCCACAGGCGGCCGCGTGACCCTCACACTCCTCAACGAGATGGCCCGGAGGGACGTGGAGTTCGGGCTGCTCAC
>JBDHIF010000143.1:0-2147 GCA_039587535.1 Gemmatimonadota bacterium | reverse complement strand
GCGGCCACCCGCGATGCCGCCGCGACGCTTCGGATCGAAGCCGGCCGCATCCTGCCTGGGCTCCTGGCCGACATCATCCTCGTGAAGGGTAACCCGCTCGACAGCGTCCTCTACCTCCAGAACGTGGAGCTCGTCATCAAGGGCGGTGTGGTTCAGGATCCGAACCTGCGTTAGCTCCGTCGGACCTTTCCGTCTCGGACCAGCTCGGCCAACTGATTGCGGGAGGAGATCTCCAGCTTCCGATACACGTTCTGGAGATGGGTGGTCACCGTGCGTGGTGAAACGCCCAGCCTACGGCTGATGCTCTTGTTGGATTCACCCTCGGCGACAAGCTCGGCGATCTCCAGTTCACGGCCGGTGAGGTCTCCCGATCCCGGCTGGCCGCTGAGGAGAGGTGGCCGCGCATCAAGGCTTCGAAAGAGGGCCCGGGCCTTGTCCAACTCTCTCTTGAGGCCCAGCCGGACCATGGTCCCGTGTACGTCACGGAGCTCCCGAAGGGCTCCCTCGCGATCGCCCAGCTCCGCCAGCCGGCGGGCCAGCTGGCGCCTCACGCGAACGGCGTCCGGCACGATAGGGATCGCCTCCAGCGCCTCGGCAGCGTCCCTGAGCATCTCGGCGCCCTCTGCCAGATCTCCCTCCAGCCAGACGACGAACGCTGTGCATGCCTTCGCCCAGGCGAGCCCGAGGGGGTGGCCCAGTCGCTCCGAGTCGCGCCGCAGCCGGTCCCCGATGCTGCGGGCCCGCGCCAGGTCCCGGGTATGGATGAGCGATTCGGCAATGATGGGCAGGAGGTGGTGGATCGCCCAGACGACGTACCCGCTCCGGTCCGCGATCTCCAGGCCCCGCTCACCCACCTCGACCGCCTTCTCCCGCTGGTCGGAAAACAGATAGTACGCGGCCAGGCCGATGTGCGCGGGCACGGCGGTATGCACGTCGAGCACCCGGTCCCCTCCTTCATCCAATCCAGCGAGCCCCCAGGCCTCGTCCACCATGGCCCGCCCCCGCTCCAGCTCGCCCTGGCTCAGGTAGATCAAGGAGGTCCACACGAGGAGCCTGGGAAGCAACGTCCGCTGGTTCAAAGAGCGCGCCAGGGCAATGGCCTGCTCCCCCAAGGACACCGCGGTCTCCCATTCCCCCACCGCGTAGGACCGTTCAAGCGACAGCTCGTCGGACCAGATGCGGAGAACGGGGGATCCCAGCTCATCGGCTATGCGCCGGGCCTCCACGAGCTCTGCCTCCATCGCGGTCGTATCGCCGGTCAGGCCCTCCAGGGCAGCAAGGGCCCAGTGGCTCCAGAACGCCACGTTGGAGTCCCCACACATGTCAGCCAGGCGGATGGCTTCCCTCGCATGACCTCGGCCCTCCTCTGGCGGCCCCACCCACGTGTGCAGGAGGGCGAGAGCCCTGTGGGCTCTGGCGAGGAGAGGCACGTCTTCGAGCTTCTCCGCCGTGGCCAATGTGGCGTTGATGTCCGCACGAGCCTTCTCGGGTGCACCCAACTCCTGATGACAGACGCCGCGGGTGAGCCGGATGACGGCCGCTTGGCGCAGGTCGCCTTCCGGGACGTGAGATAGCGCTTCATCCAGGTGGCGGATGGCCTCGACATGGCGACCGCTCCAATAGCACGCCACACCCATGCTTCGGCGCACCGAAGACACCCTATCAGGTGCCGGTTGGGGCGAAGCGTCCAGGGCACGCTCCCACAGCTCCAGCGCATCGGCATACCGTCCCTGCCTCTGCCTGGCCTGGGCCAGAAGAGTCAGAACCTCCGCCCTCGTCACGTCGGGCTCAGCTCGGTCCGCCTCCCGCTGGCCCTCCTCGTCCAGGATGGAGAGTGCGCTCTCCAGGTAGTTCGCCGCCTCGGCGCCCGCGTGCCGTTCCAGAGCGTGCCTCCCGGCCGCAATCAGATACTGCAGGGCCTTCGGGGTCAGAGAGGCGGCCCGTGACCGGACCAGATGGTAGGCGATCTCATCTGCATGCCTCATGGCCCGGGATCCATGAGCGCGCTCCACCGCGCCGGCTACCTCCGCGTGGAGCAGCCGGGCCCGGGCCAGGCCCAGATCCCCGTACAACACTTCCCGGATGAGCGGGTATGCGAGGTCGTACAGGATCAGCGGTCCCTCGCTGCGCTCTTCGAGCACCTGTGC
>JBDHIF010000142.1:0-2153 GCA_039587535.1 Gemmatimonadota bacterium | reverse complement strand
CGATTCGGCTGCCTCGGCCGATTTCTTGCACCCTACGCGAGTGATGTATTTGAAATCTCGGATACACCCTCCGAGTTTTCTGCTATGCTCAAGACCATGATCCCCCGCCAGCACCATCTTCATACGGTGAAGGACTTGCTTCGGGACTACCCCGTCGTGGCGATTCTCGGCGCTCGCCAAGTGGGCAAGACCACACTTGCCCGTCAGCTCCTGGAGCAGGCAGAAGGTGGCGGTGAGCGGTTCGACCTAGAGGATCCGGCCGACCTCTCCCGCCTCGCTGACGCCCGCCTCGCCCTGAGTGAGCTGCGCGGGCTGGTGGTCATCGACGAGGTTCAGCGCCGGCCGGAGCTGTTTCCCGTCCTCCGGGTCCTGGCCGATCGCAAACCGCGGCGGGCCCGTTTCCTGGTGCTCGGCAGCGCGTCGCCTGAGTTGCTGCAGCAGTCCTCAGAGACGCTTGCCGGCAGAATCGCCTTCCATACCCTCGACGGCTTCCACCTCGAGGAGGTCGGGGCCGGCGAGTTGGGGCGGCTGTGGCTCCGCGGCGGGTTTCCGGAGTCGTTTCTGTCCCGATCGCACGGCGCCAGCTTCAACTGGCGACGCAACTTCATCCGGACCTTCATCGAGCGCGACCTGCCCCAGCTGGGCATCCGGGTGCCCGCGGCGACGCTCTCTAGGTTCTGGTCGATGCTTGCCCACTATCACGGTCAGGTATGGAACGCCTCGGAATTGGCCCGCTCCTTGGGCGTCACCGACAAGACGGTGAGGCACTATCTCGACATCCTGTCCGCTGCCCTCGTGATCCAGCAGCTGCAACCCTGGCATGCGACGGTGCGCAAGCGACAGGTCAAGGCACCTAAGATCTACATCCGAGATGCCGGGTTGCTCCACGCCCTCCTCGATATTCGGGATCGCCGGGATCTTGAGCGACATCCGAAGCTTGGTGCCTCGTGGGAGGGGTTCCTGATGCGTCAGGTCCTCGAGTTCTTAGGAGCCACCCCCGAGGAGTGCTTCTTCTGGGCGGCCCACTCTGGCCCGGAACTCGATCTGCTCTGGGTCCGAGGCCGGCATAGATGGGGGTTCGAGTTCAAGCGAACGTCCTCCCCCAAGCTCACGCGGTCCTTGCACGCTGCGCTGGAGACGCTCGAGTTGAAGAGGGCGTTCATCGTCCACGCGGGCGAGAAGACCTACCCGCTACACGCGCGCGTCACCGCCGTATCAGCCAGCCGGATCCTCGATGATCTTCCAGCCAGGTGAGGATGCGAGGTCAGGCTCCCTCAGAAGCTGAGCTGACGTGAGTTGGTGATGGAAGGAGTTGCAGACCGGCTCTGCGAACGCGGAGCCGGGCGTGCGGATAGAGGATCAGTACCTTCATCAGCATCTGCAGAAACCGCTCCTTGAAGGCGCGGGTACGGCCGTACTCACAACCGAACTGCAGCTTGAGGGCGGCCCAAGGGATCGGCTTCGAAGGCCGCTCGAGGTAGCTCATTCGGTACGTGAGCCAGCAGTAGATGTCGAGCGCCAGGGGGCTCCGAAACGCTTTGAGCGCGCGGAAGTCGACCGGGACGGGGCGCTCGGTGACGGCAGAGAAGAACCCCGGGCTGAGCGTGACCACGGATCCCCAGAGTGCCGCCTGGTCCGGGTGCTTCGGGCTCCACCAGAGGTGGGTCTTCTCGGCGACGCGGAAGCCAGCGTCATTCCACTCGCCGTCCTCGCGGCCGTCGAACGTGAAGGCGATCGTCGCGCCGAAGAGGCGCTGCATCTGGTCGCGCAGGCGACCGATGGGGCCCCAGCGGCCGCCGCGGGGAAGTAGCCCCAGATGCGCCATGAAGCCGCTGAGGGTGTCGCCCAGGTGGAGCGTCGGGCTCTTGGTGCGCACGGCCTCGGTGGTGACCCACGCCATCAAGAGCCTCGGGTAGCGGCCGTAGGGGAGTCCCAGAAGCGGATGGGCCGAGACGGAGAGAGCCAGCCGGCCGTTTCGTCGAAGGAAGGTGTTGACGGCTGGGCGGGAGTGCGGCAGGGTCGTCTGGACGAGAACACGGGCCATGAACCCCAGAGCGCCCGCCCGCTGAGCCTCCTCGGCCTCGATGGCGAGAGCCTCGGCGGCGAGCTTGGGAGAGCGGGTGCGCGGGGTCAGGTCTCGGGCGGCAAGCTCT
>JBDHIF010000141.1:0-2164 GCA_039587535.1 Gemmatimonadota bacterium | reverse complement strand
CTCCCCTCACCGTCCACGACCGTGACCCGAGCATCGTCGAAGGTCCGGGAGCCCGGCCCCGAGCCCGGAGCCGTGCCATGGATGAAGACCCTGAGGCTGTTGCCCGCGGGGTCCTCTGCCACCGTCACTTTGGCCTCCACGATGAAGATGTCCGCGAAGTCCACGATCGTGACCTCCGTCAGCTCGCAGGCGGTGAGGCTACACGCCACCGCGAACAGCACTCCGAGGCGGGGGCGGACCATCAGAACGTCAGCTCCAACCCAATGGTGGGAAGCACCGGGAACATCGAGACACCAGTCCTTACCGGCGGGCTCTCGTCGTACTCGTAGAAATAGAAGAGCGGATTCTGCTGGTTGTAGACATTCACCAGGCTGATGTAGGGGGTGAGCGTCCCCCAGGATTTCACCGACGTACGCCTGAAGCTGACATCGAGGCGGTGGTAAACGGGGTACCGATCTGCGTTGCGCTCACCGAGGAGCACCGCGTATGCGTCCTCGGCCCCGTCGTCCGCCCCAGTCCACTCGAGGGACTCGCTACCCAACCAACGCGGGGCGTAGTAAGCGTAAGAGCCCACGGCGCGCGTGTAGGGGATGCCCGAGCCGAGGTTCCATCGAAGCCCGGCGTCCCAGCCCCACAGGAAGGGGAACTGCAGCACCAGATCCAGATCGACTCGGCGATCGAAGATCGGAGGGTAGGTCACCTCGGGGCGCCCCGGGGCCAGAGGATCCGGGAACGTACGGTCCGCTTTCAGAAGTGAGAGTGCGACCCAACCCCTCGTCGCGCCGGTGTCCTTCCTGACGAGGAAGTCCAGGCCATAGGAGAGCCCGTCCCCCTGGAAGTAATCGTCCTTCGGGTCGTTCGTGTCGTCCGAGGAGTTGAGCGCCACCACACCGTCGAAGGTCCGCAGGTAACCCTCCACAGACCAGTACCAATCCATGTTCCGATAACCCTCCAAGCCGAACTGGATCTGATCCGAACGGATATGGGGTGCCTGTTCCCCGGCCAGGACCCACACGTCGAGACCGAGTGGAAACTCCTCGTCTCTTATGGAGTGCAGGAACTGGGTGTAGCGGCCTGCCGCCGCCTTGATCGCCACCTGCCCACCCCCGAAGAAGCGCTTGATGGCCAGGCGCGGAGAGACCTCGGTAACCGAGGGTCCCGGATCCGGGCTCCACCCGTCGAACCGTACGCCAGCTTCAACGAGCCACGCACGGGGCTTGGACCATCTCGTCTGCGCGTAGGCACCCCAATGGTTGCCTGTCCCATTGCCTTCCTCGAAAACGGTCCCACCGGTCGCGAACAGGTTCTCGTACGCCAGGTGCTCGAAGCTGGCCCCGAACTGCAGCGACAGCCCCGCGGTGGGTCGTGCGTCCAGGTCGGCGCGAACCTGGGCCTGCTCGATACGGCTCTCGAACCCGGTGTCGTCGAACTCGGGGAAGCCCAGCCCCGTGCCGTAACGGCTGTAGTTCGCGAGCAGGTCCAGGGAGCCTCCACCCGCACGAGGCCGCGTCCAGCGGAGCCCCACGAGGTCGTTCCCCCAGTCCCAGTCGACCTTCAGGGGGAAGTCGGCATCATCGACGTCGGTCAGCGCGAGGACGTCGCGGCCCGAGTAGGCGGTCAGGGTGAGCCTGTCCCCGGAGGGGGTCCAGCCCTCCACGGCCAGCTGGTAGTCCGTGAGGTGATAGGGGAAATCGAACCAGGGCTTGGCAAGCACGTCGAAGTACGACCGCCGGGCTGAGACGCGATAGCGGAGGCTGGAGAGTCCGAGACCGCTCGAGAACGAGCCCGGCAGCAGGCCGCCGGCGGCGATGCGAGTCGCGAGCAGGGAGATCCCGGCATCCACCCCGAACGGGCCCTCTCCGGCATCGGACTCGACCTCCAGCACCGAGGACACCCGGCCCCCGTGCTCGGCACCGAAGCCCCCGGACTGTAGCTCGACCCGATCCAGCATGTCGGCGTTGAAGACCGAGAAGAGGCCGCCGAGATGGAACGGGCTGAAGATCGGAATGCCGTCGAGCAGGATCAGATTCTGGTCCTGCGAGCCTCCGCGCACATGGAAGGATGCCGAGAAGTCGGAGGTCGACACCACGCCCGGCAGCACCTCGACCGCTCGAACCGGGTCAGCCTCGACGACGCCGGGCACAAGTCTGATCTCCTCGATGTC
>JBDHIF010000140.1:0-4093 GCA_039587535.1 Gemmatimonadota bacterium | reverse complement strand
TGGTCCGTTCGTTCCGGGATGAGCTCGTCGTCGCCAGCTCCGACGAAAAGGAGAAGGCACACGACTGGGTCAGGAAGCTCCGGGCCGGGGGCGGCACCAACATCTACGACGCTCTGGTCCTGGCACTCGATCTGAAGGACATCGATACGGTCTTCCTGCTCTCGGACGGCGCCCCGACGGCTGGTGAGGTGGTCGAGATGGACGAGATCCTGAGACGCATCACGCAGAAGAACCAGTTCCGCCGCATCCGCATCAACACCATCGGCATTGGCGTCGGGGGCCGGACGGCCCGGTTCCTGCAGGACCTCGCTGACAGGAACTTCGGTGAGTACGTTCTCGGTCGGTAGCCCGCATGGCGGATCAGGGCATGCCTCGAGGCGCTCGCCTCGTCAGGTCTCCAGAGGCACGTGAACCTCAACCAGCAGCTCCTCGGGTGGGGTTCTGTCCGGATCGTTCAGGTACTGCTCGATGCTCGGAGCGGCCCTGATCTCGCGGCATTGGGCTGGAATCCACTCACCACAGAACCTGGCGTAGAAGTTTGCGAGTCCCTCATAGGGGCCCTTGTGCACTGCCACGGCGTAGTCGCCGCCCGAAACCTCCTGGACCGCGATGTCACCATCGACCTCCAGATCGCCCTTTATCGCGATGCAGGCGTCGTACCGGATCTTCTCCGGGGGGGTCACCTCCGGATCATCGTGGCAGAGACCGAAAATCGCGGTATCGGGACCGAGTAATCCGCGGGGCCCGGCCCATGCGCAGAGCCTGCCCCACGTGGGGCCCACCTCTTGATAGGGACCGACGTGCCTCAGGAATGCCACCTTCTTCGCCTCGAGTCTCTTGATGCTCGCTTCCATGCTCCTGCCTCCCGTGTCATTGGGTGTGAAGTCCTCGATTCGGCCATCGGGCGCATACGGCACCCTCGGTGATGTCTGCAGCGGGCGATGCCAGCCACGCCTCCTGCGGAACTCGCTGGGCGGCTCTCCGAAACGTGCCCGGAACGCGCGCGTGAACGACTCGTGCGTTTCGTAGCCTGCACCCATTGCAATCCGCACGATGCTCCGATTCGTCCCCGTCAGCTGCATGGCCGCGCGCTCCATTCTCAACCGGCGCACGTGCTCAGCGACGCCTTCCCCGACCATTCCCCTGAAGACGCGGTGGAAGTGGAAGGAGGAAAAGTGCGCCATGGCGGCCAACTTCTCGAGCGGTCCCGGATCGTCCAGGTGCGCCTGGATGTGCAGGAGGACCCGCAGCAATCTCTGCCGATAGGTGTCCCTCGTGGAGTCCTTCATGGTGTGCTCGACCGGTGCCATGTCATGACTGACGGTGTCAGGATAGCGGCCCGCACCATCAGATGCTTGACCGTTCTTGCGCTTCTGCAACGACGTCGCGCCAGGCGGTAGACTGGGCGTCATGCAGCCACTCATCGACCCCAGACTGGACGCCTACATCACCGAGCACGCACCACGCGAACCGGAGATCCTCGACCGCCTGAGGCAGGAGACCTTCGCCACGCTGGAGGGCCCGGAGATGCAGGTCGGCCCGGTCGAGGGCACGTTCCTGAAACTGATGGTGCAGATCTCGGGAGCGCGGCGCGTGCTCGAGATCGGGACCTACAGCGGCTACTCGGCCCTGGCCATGGCATCAGGCCTCCCTGAGGACGGCCACCTGGTGACCTGCGACGTGGATCCGGTCGCCGCCGCCGTGGCGCAGCGCCATTTCTCCAGCAGCCCTTGGGGCGACCGCATCGAGTTGCGACTGGGGCCCGCCATCGAGACATTGCGCGCCCTGGCCGCAGCGAGCGCGTGCTTCGACCTGGCGTTCATCGACGCGGACAAGGAGGGCTACGTGGGCTACTGGGAGGCCGTCGTGCCCCTGATCCGGGAAGGCGGCTTGATCCTCGCCGACAATACCCTCTGGAGCGGAGCCGTCCTCGACCCCAAGGAACCCAGCGACCACGGTATCGTCGCCTTCAACGCGCGGGTCCGCTCGGACCCGCGCGTCGAGCAGGTGCTCCTCTCCGTGCGCGACGGCATCATGCTCTGCCGCAAGCTACCTGAATAGAAATGGGCACAGAGTGGCTAGCCCAACTAGCCCAACTTGGACACTTCCGTGCGTAGACGGTGGCCATTTCGCGATCTGAGGCCATTCGCGCTCCGAGTTTGCACTACATTCGATCGACGAGTGCAGGCAGCCGGAGTCGCTTGGGGAGCCTCAGTCCCAGCCGATCGAGTAGCGCAGCCTGGGCCTCGTCTGGTCGAACGACGCAGCGGATTCGCATCTCGGGCTCGTCTTCGAGTGGCAAGACGACATCGAGGCTCTGAATACGGGCGAGTTCCTCGACGACTGTTCGGGGACTGGCCCCCAGCCCAGCTTGCTCCATCCAGCCCTTGAGCGTCTTCCACATGGCAAAGGCCAAGAAGCAAACGAGGATGTGGGCCTCCACCCGGTCTTCGCGCTGGTGCCAGATGGGACGGATCCTCAGATCGCTCTTGTGGATGCGAAACGCCTCCTCAGCCTGCGAGAGCTGCACGTAGGTGTTCCAGAGATCCTCGGCCGTCCAGTCCGCCACATTCGACCGCAACAAATACGCGCCCTCGGTGAGTTCCGCCCAGCGGTTCCATTCCGTTCTCTTCTTCCAGGTCGTCCTGAGGCCAGACGGCCGCGATTGATCCTCCACCATCTTGATTTCGAATAGACCGGCAGCGCGGCTGTTCCTCTCGAGCAGGCGCCCGATCTGGCGCTCCACCTGGACGCGATCGGCCGGTCTCTTGGCCTTGGAGAGTCTTCGCTCGAGACTCTCCAGCCCTTCGATAATCCGCTTGGTGAAGCACGCGCGAAGAGCATGGTCCTTCTGTCTGCGATCCGGAGACCGACACAGAATGAAGGTCTCCTCCCCATCGGGACCAGGGCAGAGGCGGACCTCGAGATCCTCTCGGACCTCCTTCCACCCATCTTTCTCCAAGAGCTCTTTTTCGAAGTGCCTGAGCTGGCTCTTCGGAGTTCCAACCAGGTACTTGCGATCTCCCTCGCGGAGCCACTCAAGATTGTCTTCGCTGGTCATCCCCCGATCCATGACCCAGATGCGACTGGCCTTTCCGTAGCGGGCCTCCATGGCCTCCACCACGTCTTCGACGGTGGTGACGTCGGTGCGATTTCCCGCGAAGACCTCGTAGCCCAAAGGGTATCCGTCGTGGGTCACAACGAGCCCAATGCAGACCTGTTTGCAGTCAGGGCGCTTGTCGCGGCTGTAGCCCCGCTGGGCTTTCGGATTCCTCCTTGCCTCACCCTCGAAGTAGGTCGAGGTGACGTCATAAAGCAGGATGTCGAAGTCGAGCTTGAAGAGCTCGCCGAGCCGCCTCTTCAAGTGCCCCTCGAGTTCCTGCTTGTGCGGCAAGAGTCTGTCGAGACCTCGGTAGAGACGCTTGTAGTGCACGATGTCGACATCGATGCCCAAGAGATCCTCGAGGGCCGTACGACGGTACCAGTCTTCCGCGATGTGAAGCTCGCTCGAAGGCTCGCAGAAACGCGCCAGCACCAGGATCGAAGCGATATCAGCCCAAGGCACCTTCTCCCGACCTTGTGGCAACACCTTTCGGCAGAAGTCATCAAGGCCAAGCGCGCGCCAAAGCGTCCACGCCAGCCAGACGTCGCCGAAGGAGCGACTTCGCTCCACGCGGACCTGGTTCACTTTCACGCGGGAGACTTCGACGCTTGGGGATTCCTCGAACAGGTCGAGCTGATCGCTCTTCGGCCCGAGGAAGTGCCGCGCCAAGGCCGAGGCCTTCGCGCGCTCGCGAGAATCCAAGCGGCCGAGGTAGGCCACTGTCTCCTGCCGTACATGCTTACCGCGGCGGACGGACCGGACCAAACGCCAATAGACGTGCGTCTTGCCGCCCTTCTGGACTCGCGTGTGGCGCAGGTACATGCCGCCCTCCCACCATCATTTTCCGACACGGGGAGTCACGGCCGCAACGGGGTTGGTTGGCACTACAACGCCTTTTGAACCTCAGACGCACGTGAATCGGCGAACGGAGGCCATCCGTGCTCCAAGGGAGTGCGAAAATCGCTCCAATTTTTCGCTAAGTGTCCAAGT
>JBDHIF010000139.1:0-2213 GCA_039587535.1 Gemmatimonadota bacterium | reverse complement strand
GCAAGAACACGTCTAACCCACTGGTAGAGTGCACGATCTGCCGTTCTTGTCCGACATCGATGCCGTAATCTGCCGGGGTAAAAAGGCCCGATATCGGGCCCAAATGGACACCCGAACGACCCACTGCTTATCAGGCGTGTTCCACGACAGCGGAATCACGGCAAGGAATCGTCTAAACCCTTGATGTGCTGTACGATCTGCCGACCTTGCCGATTCGCGGTACTGCATCCTGCCGGCTCCAGACAGCGGGAAGCACGGAGGGAACGGCGGGAACAACAGCGGGAGTCGGTCGTCGCCCGCGCTGGTTCACAGCGCGGGCTTCACCGAGCATCCCGGATGAATTCTACAGGGTCAGGACCAACTTTCCGGTCGTCTCCCCGGATTCAAGCAACCGTTGGGCATCGGCTGCTTCTTCGAATGGGAATGGGGTGACGCCGAGGGGTTCGATCCGTTGATCCTCGACCCAGTCAAGTAGCGTGGTCATCCCCTCGCGGAGAAGATCTGTCCGCTTGGACAAGAGGTACACCACGTTGAACGCCAGCACGCTCCTGTTCTCGCGGGTCATGCGGAGCGGGTCGAAGCGGGGCAGACTCAACAGACGACGGAGCGTTCCCAGGCGGGCGAGCCTGCCGCCTCCGCCGGCCTTCGAGCGCGGCAGGGCCGAGTGGAATCCATAGACCACCAGTCTTCCCCCCGGGGCCAGATGCGCGTAGCTCTGGCGCAACGTCGAAGGGCCGTTGGCGTCGAGGATCACGTCGTATCCTTCCGGGGAGAGTCGCTTCGCTTCCTCCCAGAGCCTTTGTCGACTTCGGTCGATGGTGGCCGCGGCACCCATGCTCTCCACGACCGCAACCTTGTGGGGCTTCCCGACCACCCCCACCACCCAACAGCCGGCCACCCGACAGAGCTCGATCAGCGCGCCGCCCACACCGCCCGCGGCCGAGTGCACCAGGACGTTGTCTGAGGCCTGGACGTGAAGCGCCTGGAAGAGGGCATGGAATGCCGTGAGGAACACCCCTGGGAATCCGCCGGCCTGCTCGAAGCTCAGGCGCTCAGGCTTGCGGAACAGCTGGTGCTCCGGGACAACAATGTGCGACGCATAGGCACCGAAGGAGCTCAGCCCCAACACTGGATCACCGGGGCGCCACGCCTTGGAACTGGGCGCTTCGAGGACCTCCCCGGCGAATTCGAAGCCGGGAGTGATCGGCCACCCGACCAGCCGCTTCGCCGCGTCGTGTACCCCCCACCGGGCCAGACTGTCCGCATAGTTGACGCCCACGGCCCGGGTGCCGACCAACACCTCACCAGGTGCAGGCAATGGATCCGGATGCTCCTCGAGCTCCAAGCGGCGGTAGCCACCCGGCCGGTGGATCACGAATCGCTTCATGCTGGCTGCGGTGCGTTGAGCGCCATCACAGCTCCCGCTCCATCAGGCTGAACCTCTTGGTCCGCCTGCACCCCAGCGCCTCGATGACCCGGATCATGGCGTCGTTTGAGCTCTGGACCAGAGAGACCTCCACGCGCTCGAGACCCGCAGCCAGCACGCGCGCACGGAGGTGCAGTGCCAGGGCAGGCCCGAGGCCCCGGCCCAATGCCTCAGGCAGCACGCCCATGAGAATGAAGCGGCCGGCCCTGATTCTCGGCACGCGCCGCATCAAACGGAGCCAGCCCACCGGAACGAGCCGCCCGTCCAGACCCTTCAGAGCCTGGTTGACATCCGGAAGGATCACGGAAAAGCCGACGTCCCGGCCGCGAAGAGACACGAATGAGATGAGCTCCGGGTTGTGGAAGGGGCGGAAGGATCCTGCCCGTTCGCGAAACTCGTCCGCATCGAGCTCGACGAATCCCCAGACGTCTCGGAAGGTCGCATTGTAGAGGGCGCCCAGTTGCTCTACTTCTTCGTTGAACCTCCCGAGATCGAGCGTTCGAAACGTGTAGTCACCAAACGAACCTCGTGCTGGGTCCATGGACCGACCGATGCGCTTGACGGCCGGGGAGGGAGGGGTGCCGGGAGTCCATTCGAACGCCAGGTACTCCCGATCCGTTTCGTAGCCCAGGGAGCCGAACAGCTCGCGATACCACGGCGGGGAGTACGGCGTCAGCAGAGCGGGTGGGGAGTCGAACCCCTCGGTGAGCAACCCCACCTCCTCTTGGGTGGACTGGTTCACCGGACCAAGGCTCCTCGTGCAGCCCCAACGACGCAGCTGATCCTC
>JBDHIF010000138.1:0-2240 GCA_039587535.1 Gemmatimonadota bacterium | reverse complement strand
TGGAACGAGGGGTGAAGGCCCACAAGCGTGATGTCGGTGCCGTGGAGGGTGGTTACGATCGGCAGATCCCGGTCGGCGGCCAACATCTTCCGAGCCACCCATGCCGACGTCGCGTGGGGAATCGCGTAGTGGACGTGCATCAGGTCCAACCCCTCCCGTAGCGCCGTATCGTGGATGGCCACGGCCAACGCAAGGGAGTACGGGGGGTGTTCGAAGAGGGGGTAGTCCTCCATCTCCACTTCGTGGAAGAAGACCCGTTCACGGAAGTGCCCCAACCGGAATGGTTGGGCATAGGAGACGAAATGGACCTCGTGGCCACGCTCCGCGAGCTGGAGCCCCAGCTCGGTCGCCACGGCTCCGGACCCTCCGAAGGTGGGGTAGCACGTGATGCCGATCTTCACCCAGTCATCTCCTTCCTCTTCTTATCAGGCTTCCCCACGGTACCTCCACCCGCTCGCCACGCGTCCAGCGTGCACCGGATCTGGTCTTCCAGCGGCGCCGCAGCGTCGACGACGACCGATCCGGCGGGCAGCTGGTTCCTGAGCCACGTGAGCTGACGGCGTGCGTACCTCCGCGTGCCATGGCGAATCCGCTCAATGGCCTTCTCGAGCGAGATCTCACCCCTCAGACTGCGGGCGAGGTCCTTGTACCCTACTGCCGACATTCCGGGTGCATCGGACGCGTACCCCTCTTCCATGAGACCCCGGACCTCTTCCAGGAAGCCCGCCGAGATCATCTCGGTCACCCGCGCGTCGATCCGGCGGTCCATCTCCTCCCTGGGCAGGTCGAGGCGGACCACGACCCCTGCGAGCGCCTCCCCATCGGCGGGGGCTTCCCGATGCCACTCCGAGAGACTCCGCCCCGTAAGGAGCGCGACCTCCAGGGTCCGCCCCATCCGCTGCGCGCCTCCCTCGACGGCCACCTCGGCCCGGTCCGGGTCCAGATGCCGCACCCAAGCGGCCAGCCGCGCGGGAGGTTGGGTCTTCAGGTAGCTCCTCAGGGCCCGGAGTTGTTCCTCATTGAGATGAGGCTCTGCGAAAATGGGCTCGAGAATCGCTCTGAGAAAGAAGCCCGTACCCCCGACCAAGATCGGGATCCTGCCCCGGGCGTGGATCTCTCGTACCCAGCGACGGGCGTCGCGGGCGAAGCCGCCCGCCGAATAGCGCTCGTCCGGATCCACCAGATCGATGCCGTGATGGGGCACCAGCGCTCGAGCCGCCGGATCGACCTTGGCCGTCCCGACATCCATGCCCCGGTACACCTGACGGGAGTCCATCGAGATGATCTCTCCCCCGAGCCGTTGGGCCACCGCGATGGACAGTCCAGTCTTTCCGGAAGCGGTGGGACCGACGATGGCCAGGATGGCCGGGGCGTGCGCTCCGAACGTGCTCATCCGGAGCGGCCGAACCTCCGCTCCAACTCCGCCCTGGACAGCCGGACGATGGTCGGGCGCCCGTGGACGTCGTGGTGCGGCAACTCGGTTGCGAAGAGCTGATGGAACAACTCCTCCATCTCCGTCTCGGAGAGTCGCTGGCCCGCTTTGATGGCGCCCTTACAGGCAAAGCTCATGGCGATGCGCTCATGCTGGTTCTTCGCGGAGCGCACCAACTCCGAGCCCTGAGTGAGTTCCTGTATCATCTCGCGGAAGGCCCGCTCCGCATCGAAGTACGGGTGGGGATTGGGAACCGCGTGGACGATCACCGTATCGCCTCCGAATCCCTCGACCTCGAAGCCCGAGCGAGCCAGCAGGCCGGAAAGATCGGCCACCTGAGCGCATTCCGCCGCCGTGAGGCGAAGCGTGAGCGGGAAGAGCAGCCGCTGGCTTTCCTGTCCGCCGGAGTCGAAGGCCATCATGAGGCGCTCGAACATCACCCGCTCGTGGGCCGAGTGCTGGTCCACGATGAGGAGGCCATCGCGCGTCTCTGCGATGATGTAGGTCTGCAGCACCTGCCACAGTCGGGTGGGAGCGGCGCCCACTTCGTCCACGAGCGCTGCCGCCCCCGCGGGGTCCGCAGCGGTCGGTCCCATGGGCGGACCCGCAGTGAAGAGCGCCATCTGCGATTCTTCGTGGTCCTCCGGAGCCTCTGCCCCGGTCTCCTCCCGTACCTGCATGGCAGGGACGGTGAGCTGGACCTCGAAGGTGGCAGCGCTGTCTTCCCCCTCGAGGACCGAGCGCACAGCCCCTTCGACCGCCGCTTCCACACCGGCGTCGTCGCGGAATCGCACTTCGGCCTTCGCAG
>JBDHIF010000137.1:0-2711 GCA_039587535.1 Gemmatimonadota bacterium | reverse complement strand
GGCGAACAGCACGCTGCCCTGGACCACCTGGAAGTTCCGTCCGAACCCGCGGTAGGACCCGCGCACGGTGCGCAGCTCACCGCTGACGCCGTACCCGCCGCCGGGCTCGTGCGTTACGCGCAGCTGCCCGGCGAGCTCGGCGTCCAGGGTTCGGCCGCGGAGCCACGTACCCCCGCCGAGCGTGAGGTCGAGGTCGATGGTGGACCGGTCCGCGAATGACGGCGTCGCCAGACGCTGGTCAACGAAGATGGTGGTGTCCACGACCTGATAGAAATCCCTGCCGCCCACGTCGTCTACCTGCCGGGAGCGGGCGAGCTCGTCGAGTCTGAGGTTCGCGTTCCCGATGGCCAGGGCGCCCTCCAGCCGGGGTGACGCCCAGCTCCCGCCGAAGGTCGCGTCGCCGCTCACCTGGCCGCGGACGTCGCGCCGGTTGAGGACCTGGAAGGTGTCCGCCCGGATCCGCAGGTCGAACCACGGATCGGCGAGATTTTCGAGGCCCACCGTTCCGGTGATGCGCGACCTGCCCACGGAGCGAACGGACAGATCGACCTCGACGCTGCCGTCGTCCAGCGTCAGCGTACCCTCTGCCTCTTGCCTCACGCCGAAGTCCGGGAAGAGCACGGACGCCCCCTCGACCTCCATCCTCCCGGAGAGCCGGGGAGCCCGTGGCGTGCCCCCCAGGACCACGTCTCCCACGACCGTTCCCGCCACGTCCTCCATGAACCCCGGGCTGGACAGGAGCGGCGCCAGTGGGAAGCTCCGGGCCGTGACGCGGCCGTCGAGGGGTGCGTCGAGGACCCGGGGTCCTTCGTGGGTCGGGGAGAGGTTCATGGGCATCCGCACGGCACCGTCCAGAAGCGTCGTGCCCTCGCTGCTGGCATCGATCCGAACCGATGCGACGCCATCGTCGTAGGAGAAATCAGCTCGGAACAGATCGGCGATGGTGGATCGATAGGCCACGTCCCGAACCAGTAGCTCGCCCGTAAGCGACGGATCCTCCACTGGGCCGCGGAATTGGACCTGGCCTTCCACGATGCCGCTCACGCTGTCGTCCCGCATCCAGAGCGCGCTCAGGGCAGAGAGGTGGATGCCGCCGGCTTGAGCCCGGAAGTCGATCTGACCTTCGGTCGGGATGGTTCCGGACGCCGACAGGCTTCGGCCGGCGCCGTCGGGCTCGATCAGCTCCAGCCCGTCCACCCTGATCCCTCCCGCGCCCCACGACAGCCGTGCGGGTCGCGCCAGGCCCGCGCTCACGTCCGCTCTCTGCAGATCCAGACGGTCCAGCCTCAGGTCGGTCCGGTCCTCCCCCAGGCGAAGAGCACCCATGGCGTCGTGGCGTAGCTGGTCGGCCCGGGCCAGGGAGACGGAGAAGCTGACCGAGTCCGCTTCGTACGCCACGGTGACGGACGCCGTGTCGAAGGCGCCGGCCAGGACGCGGGACGAACCCAGCGCCCCGCTCACGACAACGGAACGGCGATCGGATATGACGTCCGTCCCTCGGATGTCGAAACGGGCCGAGTCCACGTCCAGGAGCGCGTGCGCGGCCTCAAACACCTCCAGACGGCCCGAGAGATCGAGTTGGGGTAGGGCGGCGCGGAGCTGGATCTGTCCTCGAGCCCGCCCGTCCAGGATCTCCTGGGGAGAGGAGTCCTCGGTAGAGCCCGCGGCCGAGTCCTGGGTCGGCTCCGCCAGGGCCTCCCACACCCGGGCCAGAGACGAAGCGCTCATTCCCACGTCCAGGCTGCCAGGCGCTCGGGCGCTATCGAGCGCCACTGTGCCCGACGCGTCGAGGCGGACGCTGGCGACCACACCACGAGCCGAGCTCAACGTGGCATATCCGTCCCCCACGGACACGGGCGCCCACAAGCTGTCCACGACCCAGCGGTCGTAGCGTGACGACACCAGGGACACCTCGGCCGAGCCTGCCAGCTCCCCGTCGGGCTCCCGGGCCAGGTCGGCCTGTAGGCGGCCAGTCAGCCTCACGTCGGCATCCAGGCTCAGGAGAGGGCCTGGGTTCAGGTCGGCCAACTCGGCGTCGAGGCGAGCCCCGGCTCCGGGGTCTGTGGCGTCCACGCGAATCGAACCCATCACGTCGCCGAGGGACGATTGTAGGTCGACCTCGACAAAGAGAAGATCGTCCAGGGGACCTTCCAGTTCGATGCTCCCCCGAGCCACCTCATCGGCTTCGAACATGGGGTGGACACCCGCCAGGGTAGGCAGGTGAAGCCCGAGAAGCTCCACCCGCCCGTCCAACGCCGGAGGCGCCGAACCCGCCATAACGATGGACCCGTCGTACCGAACCCGAGACGGATCGGTGTCCAGATCCATGCCCCGGTCCAGCCGGCCACTGGCGGTGCCGCTCAACGTGCCCCTGCCCTCGATGGGGAAGGGAGGCCAGAGGTCGCGCACGAGCGCGAAGTCCAGCGGATCCGCTCGGACCGAGAGCTCGTAGGCCGCGAGTGGGGCGGTCGCCGCGATCGCGCCGGTCAGCTCGACCGTGGACGCTGCATGTCTGCCGTCCAGGGCCTCGATGGTCAGGCGCCCTGCCAGCTCGAGGCGGTCGAGCGGACCCTCCGCCCTCATGCGGCCGCGGACGGCCAGGTGCGAGGGGGGTGGGGCGTCCATCCACGGCGCGAGGAGGGCCAACTCCAGGGGATCAACGGTCAAGTCCACCGCTTCGAGGCGCATCACGTCGCCCGTGTGGACCGTCA
>JBDHIF010000136.1:0-2648 GCA_039587535.1 Gemmatimonadota bacterium | reverse complement strand
GACGCGCACTCGACGGGCGTCCCCCACCACACTGTCATTCGGGCATCCTCGCGGAGCAGGCGATCGACTTGAGCGCTGCGCCCTTCGTCCACGCAGAGCGGGACAAGCGCCGAGGCGTCCCAGAACCTCACCGACCCTCCCTCCGCTCGTCGAGCAGGGCGTCGAGCACGCCTGCGCCCGGGACCCGGGGGCGGAGCGCGGCGATCATCTCCGGGTCGATCCCGCCTTCCGCGTCCGGCGGACGCACCTGGCCGGTTCGTACCAGCATCCGGAGCCGACTCTCGGTCTCGTCGGGACCCGATATGGGGGCCAGTCGGGCCACGGGCTTCCCGCGATCCGTCACGATCACCTCCTCGCCGGCTCGGACGGCCGTCAGGTACTCGCTCAGCTTCGATCCTCACGGTTGGGGGTCGGGATGGTTGTGACCATAATAGTCATGAAGATTGGGAGGGCCAAGCGGGCGCCGTCCCGTGGCGAAGTCCCCGAGGTCGAGTTCACTTTGGCCGACTATGAGGAGCGTCACCTGACCCAGCTGAACCGGGAGCTTTGAATGCGAGTGGTGGGCATCGACGGCTGCAAAGCGGGCTGGATGTGCGTGGCTCTGGAGCGCGGTCGCGCGGAGCACTGGGTCTCGCCCCACATCGCGGACGCGGTCCGGCGGGAGCCGGCTGCGGAGCTGGTGCTGGTCGACATCCCGATCGGACTTCTCGAGGGAGGGCCGGAGCGCCGGGCGCCGGACGTCGCGGCGAGAAAGGCGCCACGCGGAAAGCGGGCGTCCAGCGTCTTCTCGGCGCCGATCCGGCCGGCCCTGTATGCACCCGACTACCAGGCGGCCAACCGGCTGAGCAGGGATCTCACGGGGAGGGGAATGTCGAGGCAGACCTGGGCCATCGCGCCCAAGATCCGGGAGGTCGACGAGGCCCTTCGGCTCCACCCCGAGTGGCGGCACCGGGTGCGCGAAGTCCATCCGGAGCTCTGCTTCTGGGCGTTCGCGGGCAACCGGGCGATGGAGCACAACAAGAAGACGGACGAGGGATTCAGGGAGCGCCTCGATCTGCTCGCCGAGCGCTTCCCGGGCGCGGAAGACCTGCTGGGCCGGATCGTCCTCTGGGAAGGGAGGAGAGTGGCCCGCGACGACGCGGTCGACGCGGTGGCGGCAGCGCTCACCGGCGTGGACCCGGGAGCGCTGAGGACCCTACCTGAGACCCCGGAGCGGGATGCCCGTGGACTCCGGATGGAGATGGTGTACGCGGCCCGCAGGACGTTCTCGAGAGTGACACTCCGGGTCTAGTTTCGGCCGGGCCGCGCGAGGCGAGAGCGTTACAGCCCGCGGCCTCCAACCACGCGCCTCGAACGACGATTGCGTTCTTGATCCCTACTTGACCACGCCTCTCGATCGTGCAGGCAGGAAGACTCGGGCCGCCCATCGGCCCGAGTGCCCTCTTCTGCAATCGGGAGGCATGCATGAACAAGCTCACCACCCTGTTGTTGCTGGCGCTGCTGGCGGCCGCCTGCGACAACCCCACGCAGCCCGAGTCCGCGGAGTACGTCCTCTCCTCGGAGGCTGAAGCACTCGCTCAGGCGGACGGCTCCGATGTAGGCTACCTGGCGATACAGGTCAACGATCCGCGCGGAGATCACACAGGCGCGATCGACGTTCGGAAGATGCGACTCGTCTTCGACCGCGCGACGGGTGACTACCGCATCGTGTTGACGGCGTCGCGCGACGCTCCCTTCGTCGGTGCGTTTCGCGTCAACGTCAACCTGTTCAATCCGGCGCTCGGCTCGGCTCGCGACCCGGCCGTGTTCAGTCACACGATGGCGGATTTCGATCTCCCCGCTCCAGTGACCGAGCTCGTGCTGGCGGGCACGAACCCACGGCTCACGCACTGGGAGAAGGGGCACGAGGTGTACACGAACAGCCTGGACGGAACGCCGAATCCGGACGGAACGAGTCTCTTCAGATCCGGCGTATCGAACTTTCCGATGGGCATGCTGACCAACGAGGACGTGATCGCGCAGCGTACATGGTCGGAGCCCGTGGAGATCCATGGGGCGGGGAAGCTGCCGTCCGGGTCCTTCGTCGTCGGGCGCGGGGCCGGCGACCGCGACGGCTTCGGTCTGGACCTCGCCGAGGGGGATACGTGGCAGGGATTCTTCGACGAGCGGGAAGGCGGAGATCCGTTCTTCACCGATCGCATGCCGACCGATCTCGACTTCAGCTGGAGCCTGGGATACCCCCTACCGGCAGGGGCCCAGGTGAGCGGAGCCGAGCTCGTGCTGTTCACCCTCGGAGTGCAGGACGGCGACAGCCAGGTGGTCGGCAGCGACACCGATATCCGTCTGTACGTGGACGGGATCGAGGTCGCTGGCGCATTTGACACGGTCGATCAGTTCGACTGGATCGGCGCTCAGTGGGTCTCGATTGCCGGCAAGGTGGTGATCCCGATACCCGAGGCTGCGCTTCCGAGCCTGGCTGATGGATCGGCTACCGTCCGGATCGAGATCCTCCAGCTCGGGACCGCCCCAAGCACCGACGCGATCGCGATCGACTACGCGCTGTTGCAGGTGGTCGGCAGCTGACCTGAGCCGAAGGGGCCGGATGGCGCAATCTTGTCAACTTTGTGCGGCCGGTTCGGAGCAGATTT
>JBDHIF010000135.1:0-3735 GCA_039587535.1 Gemmatimonadota bacterium | reverse complement strand
GTGTTGGATGCCAACTCGGATGGCAGATCGCGGGGGGTGTGATAGACCGCCGCGTTGTCGATCGCGGCGAAGTTCAGTCCTTGCTTTCCCGCGCGCTGGAACACCGTGAAGTCGGTGGCGTGCGGCAAATAGGCGAGGAACTCGTCCCCCAGCGACGTGCCGAAGGCGTCGGGAAAGCCACGTCGGAGTGCCCGGACCACAGCGCCATTTTGGTCGGCCGTCTCGAACAAGATGGAGGGGCCCGAAGAGCCCCGCATCTCGAATCCGAGGACGACTTCGATGTCCTCCAGCCATGGGTGGTCACGGACGAACGCCTCCGCGCCGAGTAGGCCCACTTCCTCACCGTCGGAGAACAGGACGATGACGTCGTTCCTCAGGGGCTCACCGGCGATGACGGCGCGGAGTGTCTCCAAGATGGTGGCGACGCCGGACGCGTCGTCGCCGGTCGCGGGGGACAGGGGGACGCCGTCGTAATGAGCCGTGAGCAATACGGCCCCGGTGGAGGTCGTCCCCGGGATTCGCGCCACGATGTTCCGCACGGTGGCAGCCCGCGCAAAGTCTCTTGCCTCGAACACGGCAGTGGCCGTCTGGACTTCGGGGTCCAGTCCGAGCTCCCTCAGTGCCTCCAGGAGGAGAGCCCGTACCCGCGCATGCTCCGGTGACCCGGGGGGGCGGGGCCCACGGACGATCCAGGGCCACCATGACCACGAGGGTGAGCGGGCCTCGCCACCTCGTCGGGTGAATTTCCTCCCCGGTGTCTTCTTCCGATGGGGGAGGCTCGGTGGGCGGGGTCTCTTGTCCGGGTCCGTCGGCTTCAGACTCCGCGAACTCCTTCAGATCCTCTTCGGTGATCCCCAGCTCTTCATCGGAAGGAAGGTCGGGCAGACGGTAGTCGGTCATGCGCCGAGCGGGCTTTGGCGCGAGCCTGCCGGCGGGATGATGGGCCCGTCGACGTGAAGAGGGTGCTTCGGCTCGCAGGGACGCTCGACCGGGACGGAGAGCATCCGTGAAAAGCTCGTCGTGGCCACCTGACCAGGCGTGAGTCCCGTGTGCGTACGCAATGCCCTCGCAAGCGAGGGCGCCGACGCGTATCCCAGCGCGAACGCGGTTTCCTCCACCTTTCTCGCATCTCCATACAGTCGGCTCGCGACCGCGAGCAGCCGGCCACAGAGCATGAGCACGGACGGTGCCGGGAGCGCCCGCTCGTGCAGAATACCACGCAAGGCGTATATGGAGAAGCCGAGGCCGCGCGCCGGGCCATCGACGCCGGCGGGGGCGTCGGAGTGAGACAAGGTCCAGCCGATGGCCTCCGGCCCGGGAGACGGAAGGTAGGGTACGAGCAATCGCCACACGAAGCGTCCGCTCGGTGAAGCCGACGAGAGCCAGGTCGGGGAAAGGTCCTGCGGAGGCGCTGAATTCGGGCGAGCGCGTGCGTCGAATCGGGATGGTCGGCGTCCAGGAGGGTTCAGTCCGCCGGAGGACAGGGTCTCCGGAAGCGATCCCCAGGTCTCGACGGAGACGAGCCGATGTGCGTCCGCGAGGCCCGCCTTCAGACGTGCGATCGAGCGGGCGTCAGGCCGGTGGATGGGGAGGAGCGCCGCATCACCGATCGTCTGCCCAGGACCGGTACCGATCCCGGATCACGAGCGCGAAGAGGACAAGGACGCCGATCGCGATGCCCGCGACGGTGACGCGCGTCCAGGCATCTACCGAGCCTTGGCTCAAGACGACGAACGCGTAGACGAGCCACAACGCTGCCCCGGCCACTACGAACCAGCGGGCCCGTGAGCGCACGATCCGCACGGCCACCCGATCCCATACCGAACGGTCGTCTCGATCGGGGAACGTCAGATCGTGGAGCCCCGCGCGGAGGGATCGAAAGGCCCGAAGTTGCTCCCGCAGCTCCGGTGACGCCTCCAGGGCCAGCTCGACGCGGCGTTGCTCGGTCGGCGGAAGCTCCCCATCCAGGTAGCGCATGAGGTCCTGGGTCGACACAGGTTCCTGGTTGGTCATGGGTACACCAGCCCGAGCTCGGTGAGGGCGGCGTGCAGCGCGTGCCGAGCGTGGAAGAGTCGGCTGGCTACCGTGCCCTCGGGGATCTCCAGGATCTGCGCGATCTCGGCGTAGCGAAAGCCCTGGAGCTCCTTCAGCACCAGTACTTCTCGGTGCTCCTCTCCGATGCGCTCGAGCCCCCTCCAGAGAAGCTCGCGAGCGGCGTTCCTCTGACGGCTGCGCTCCGGCCCTCGCTCGGGGTCGGCCGGCCGGCTCTCCAACCGTTCGTCGATCGATTCCACGCGGAACTTCGCCTTCCTGCTCCGGAGCATGTCCCGGCACTGGTTCCGGAGAATCTGGAAAAACCATGGCCCGAAGGGCTTCCGCACGTCGAATCGATCGAGCGTATCGTAGGTCTTCACGAAGGCCTCCTGGAGGGCATCCTGGGCGTCCTCCCGATTGCCCATCATCGCGATGGCGAGCCGGAGTCCTGTTGGCTCGTACGCGCGCACGAGCGGCTCGTAGAACCGGGCGTTCCCGGCCCTACATTTCTTGACCAGCTCCCGCTCGAGCTCGGGCTGCAACGCGTCTCCTTGGGAGTCATGGGCTACGACTGCGGTGCATCCACAAGGCGTGCGCACGAGGGCGCCCGCCCCGTTGTACTCCGGATTCCTGATGTACGTCGTCCAGGGGGAGTTCCTTCAAAACGCGACGTCGACGATCTCCCTCAAGGCTCCGAGAAAGGTCTCCAGCTCGACCTCCGTGTTGTAGTAGTGGGGCGAGACCCTCAGCGCGCCGTCGACTTCCTTCTCGTCGTAGTCCAGGACGGCGTCGAGTCGGGTCTGGGATGAGGTGTTCTGGGATGAGGTGTTGATCCCCTGCCGCCGAAGCTGTCTCACGAGGGTACCGGGGTCGTGTCCGGCTACGCTGATCGTGACGATGGCCCCGAGGGCGCGACCGCGGTCCAGCACCCGGACCCCGGGTACCTCGGCCAAGTCGGCGCGCAGGCGGCGAGCCAGCTTCCAGGCGCGGTTACGGATCGGCTCGAGCCCCACCTCGAGGGCGTAACGCGCGGCGGCGCCCGTGCCGAGAATTAATCCCCACTGGAATTCCCAGGTCTCGAAGCGTCGAGCGTCCGGAGCCGGTTGGTAGCTGTCGCCCGTCACCATGTCAGCGCCCCGCAGGTCGGGGAAAAGAGGCTCCAGACCGCGGTCCAGGATCCGGTCCGAAACGTACAGGAACCCTGCGCCTCTGGGGCCTCGCAGGAACTTCCGGGCGGTGGCGCTCAGGAAGTCGCAGCCGATGGCCTCGACGTCCAGGGGCATCTGCCCCACGGATTGGCAGGCGTCCACCAGGAAGGGCACGTCCCTCGCCCTGCACATGGCTCCGATGGCAGCCACGTCCTGGACCAGACCCGAGTTCGTGGGAATGTGGGTCACCGCGACAAGCCTCGGCCGCCGACGGAGAATGGTCTCCTCCATGGCGGACAGGTCCACGCCGCCCTCGGGCGCGTCCGGGACACGCACCACGTCCACACCGAAGCGCTCGGCCAGGGACAGGTACTGGATCTGGTTGGATACGTAGTCGTGCCGGGTCGTGGCGATGACGTCTCCGGCCCGGAACGCGATCGCCGACAAGGCCGCGGTGAATGCCGCCGTGGCGTGCTCCATGAACGCCACACGGTCGGGAGTGGTGCCGAGCAGGGCCGCCACCGCACCATATGCTTCCTCGATCGCGGGAGCG
>JBDHIF010000134.1:0-2267 GCA_039587535.1 Gemmatimonadota bacterium | reverse complement strand
ATGCTTCCTGGGTGACGGACACCCGGCCAAGATCGACCGCTCTGCCCACGCACCGGGCGCCGCCGCGCTCGGTCGGCACGTAGCGCGGATCCAGCCACCCGGCCTCGGAGCTCAGGAGCTCTGCTTGTTCCGTGTCCACCTCAAGTCGCATTTCGGCCCACGCGCACCCCTCGGATCGAGCCCGTCACCGGACTGTCGCAATCCGGATAGCCAAGGATTCATGCCTCGGCGTTGATAGAACCGGGATTGTAACGAACGTTCGCCTGATTCTCGTTCCCGGGGCGGTTCCCACCCGCGCCGGGCCCATCAGCTCGGGAGGCCCGCCATGACAACGATCGCATCCGCCCTCAGACTCGCTGCCGCCTGCCTGCTGCTGTGTGTCGCGACC
The DNA here is from genome assembly GCA_039587535.1 of Gemmatimonadota bacterium. GTDB lineage: Bacteria > Gemmatimonadota > Gemmatimonadetes > Longimicrobiales > Gaopeijiaceae > JAWLHJ01. The sequence continues at coordinate 1,879 of JBDHIF010000134.1, read as the reverse complement.
GCGCACGCGCAGGACAAACCCAACATCATCCTCGTGTTCATGGACAACTTCGGCTGGGGCGAGCCGGGGTTCAACGGCGGAGGGATCATCCGCGGCGCGCCGACTCCGCGCATGGACAGCCTGGCCGAAGAGGGCCTGCGACTCACGAACTTCAACGTCGAAGTGCAGTGCACACCGTCGCGTTCGGCGCTCATGACGGGCCGTTACGCGATCCGGAGTGGGAACGCGACGGTGCCGCTTGGAGAAGGGGTCTACGGCCTGGTCCGGTGGGAGGTCACGATGGCCGAGATGCTCTCCCGGGTCGGCTACGCCACCGCGATGTACGGAAAGTGGCACCTCGGCCGCACGGAGGGGCGTTTCCCGACGGACCAGGGCTTCGACGAGTGGTACGGAATCCCCAACTCCACCGACGAGTCCGTGTACTCCGGGCTCGAGGGGTTCGCTGAGAGCGGTCTCCCGGAGACCTTCGTGATGGCCGGGGTGAAAGGGGAGGCTCCGAAGAAGGTCCGGCCCTACCGCCTCGACTACCGCCCGCTGATCGATCGGGACCTGACGGACCGGGCCATCGACTTCATGAAGCGCCAGACGGCGGCGGACAAGCCGTTCTTCGTCTACCTCCCGTACACCGCGACCCACTTCCCGACGCTTCCGCATCCGGACTTCGTCGGGAAGTCCGGGAACGGGTCCTGGGCCGATCTGCTGATGCAGATCGACAGCTACGTGGGCGAGCTCCTGGACACGATCGACGGGCTCGGCATCGCCAAGAACACGATCGTCGTCTTCACCGCCGACAACGGACCCGAGGCCCTCGACTTCGGCGGCACGAACCTGACCGTCGAGACGGCCGTGCACGGATCGCCGGGCCCCTGGCGGGGGACGCTGTTCACCGGGTTCGAGGGAGCGCTGCGGGTCCCGTTCGCCATCCGGTGGCCGGGGAAGATCGCCCCCGGAACGGCGAGCGATGAAATCGTCCACGCCATGGACCTCTTCCCGACGTTCGCCGGAATCGCCGGGGGCGAGGTTCCGCAGGACCGGGTCATCGACGGCATCGACATGACCGATTTCTTCCTGGGCAAGCGGAAGAAGTCCGGCCGCGAAGGGTTCATCGTCTACATGGGCAAGGAGATCTTCGCGGTCAAGTGGCGCAACTGGAAACTCCACTTCAAGGAGCAGAACTCCGCCTTCGACAAGCTCACGATCTACACCATGCCGCGGGTCTACGACCTCCTGCGCGACCCCCAGGAACGGGACAACGTCCTGTTTCCGAACACCTGGGTACCCAAGGCGGCCCTGCCTCAACTCGAGGAGCACATCGCGTCGCTGAAGAAGCATCCGCCGGTACCCACGGGCGCAACGGATCCCTACTCGCCTCCGAAGTAGCGAAGGTTTCCGTCGTGGCCAACGATCGGCGGATCACGCCCGGATTTCGCTGCCTCTTGTCGGTCTTGTGCCTCTCGGCGGCGGCAATTGGCCAGAGTGACCCGGACGCCACGGCTCAGGATTCACAGGCACGGGAGGAGGCTGTCGAGGGCCTGCTCCCGCTCGTGGACTACACCGCGGACTGGCGAACGCGCGAGAACCTCTCCGGCGACTGGGGTGGAATCCGCTCGAAGTGGGCGCGGAGCGGCGTGACCATCGACGTCGATTGGTTGACCGTGGGTCAGGGCATCGTCGAGGGCGGCCTCGACAGCGGCTGGGCCCCCGCCACCAGCCTCGACCTCCACGTCAAGCTCGACCTGATGCGCATGAACTTCGTTCCGGGCGCCCTGATCAATGTCCGGACCCAGTCGCGTTTCGGGACGACCGTCAACGGGGACACGGGCCTGATCTTCCCGGTCAACACGGCGCAGTCCGTCCCGCTCACGGACGAAGTCGACGA
>JBDHIF010000024.1:0-44515 GCA_039587535.1 Gemmatimonadota bacterium | reverse complement strand
AGCGCCGAAGCGGGGTTCGTTCGCTCCAGGAGCTTCATCATCCCGATGCCCAGTAGTGACGCCACCAACCCCACCATCACAGTAATGATCGGAAGGGCCACCGCTTCCGCTCGGTAGTTCGCGAGGACCGGGGCCGTGGCCGCGATGGCGATGGTGGCCACCATGGAGCCCACATAAGACTCGAAGATGTCCGCGCCCATGCCGGCGACGTCACCCACGTTGTCACCTACGTTGTCGGCGATGGTGGCCGGGTTCCGAGGGTCGTCTTCGGGAATACCGGCCTCCACCTTACCAACCAGATCGGCGCCCACATCCGCCGCCTTGGTGTAGATGCCACCGCCGACGCGGGCGAAGAGGGCGATCGAGCTCGCGCCCATGGCGAAACCGGAGATGATCTCGGCGAAGTTCTCGAAGTCCACACCCGTGATGGCGTCGGCCGCGAAGAGCGCGTACAGCACACCCAGGCCCAACAGGCCCAGAGCGGCCACCGCGAGACCCATGACCGCGCCACCGAAGAAGGCGATCCTCAGAGCCTTCCCCTGCCCCTCCTGATTCGCGGCTGCGGACGTGCGGGTATTGGCACGAGTGGCCGCCTTCATTCCGATGAAGCCGGCGGCCACGGAGCTGAGCGCCCCGAAGATGTAGGCGATGGCCGGAGTCGTGCCGATGGCTAAGCTGAGCAGCACCGCCACGACAGCGACGAACACCGCCAGCACCGAGTATTCGCGGCGCAGGAACGCCATCGCTCCGTCGTGGATCTGTTCGCCGAGGTCGATCATCACCTCGGTCCCAGGCGCCTGCTTCTTGACGTAGCCGTAGATGAACAGCGCGACGCCGAGGCCGACGGCACCGAGCATCCACGCCCAGTTGGTGAGTACGACGAGGTCGGTCATGGGATCTGTCTTCCCCTGTTGGTCCGTCTCTTAGGAATCGATGAACCTGTCCATAGAACGGCGTCCCGCTGTGGGAGCCGCGTTAGCGATTGAAGCGGTTCATGGCCGCCTCAACGCCCTCCGTCATCCAGGCTTCCACCGCCTGGGTCAACTCGGGCAGAAGCCCGACCACCACATCTTCGTCTTCCTGCGGCATCGGCGACAGGACCCAATCCGCCAGGTCCACACCCCCCGGCCGACGTCCGACCCCGATGCGGAGTCGGGCGTATGCGTCCGAACGCAACGCTCCGGACACCGACTTCAGGCCGTTGTGCCCACCTGGGCTTCCAGACGGCCTCAGGCGGACGCGTCCTACGTCCAGAGCCGCGTCGTCGACGACGACGAGGAGGTCGGATCCGGCATCGAAGTCTTCGATATCGTCGAGCGTCCTCAAAGCCGCCCCGCTCCGATTCATATATGTCGTAGGCTTCACGAGCCGAGCTCGCCGCGCACCTACCGGTCCCTCCGTGAACCATGCCGGCCCACTTCTCCGAAACGGCGGCAGGTCCCAGTCGTACGCCAATCGGTCCACGAGCCACCAGCCGACGTTGTGCCGGGTGGCGTCGTAGTCCGGACCGGGGTTCCCGAGCCCGAGCACGACCTTCATGCCTGGATTCCGCCGCCGAGATCCGGGTTAGTCCCCGCCCTCTTCGGAACCCCCGTCGGAGGCCTCGCCATCCGCGGCTGCCTCCGGGCCTTCCAGCTCCAGCTCGTCCTCGAGCTCCTCGCCTTCGGCGTCCGCCTCAATGGCCGCTCGAGGCACCGAGACCGAGCAGATCGTGCGCTCTTCCGGGATGAGCACTTCCACGCCTTCGCCGATGTCCAGGTCGGAGACGTGCAGCACGTCGTTCACAGCGAGGTGCGACACATCGACCTCGAACGACTCGGGAATCGCGGACGGAATGCAGGCGACGGGGAGGTCGTAGACGGTCTGTTCGAGCACGCCGCCCTCGTCTTTAACGCCGACAGGGGTGCCCACCAGGTGTACCGGCACGTTGAGCTCGACCTTGACACCCGCCTGGATGCGAAGGAAGTCCACGTGAATCAGCGATCCCTTGAACGGGTGCGTCTGGATCTCGCGGACCAGCGTCTGATGAGGCTCCTTCGTGCCCTCCACCTTCAGCTCGATGATGGTGTTGTCCACCGGGATCGAGCGGAACAGCAGGTCCGCATCGTGGGCGTCGATCGCGATATGAACCGCCTCCATATCCCGTCCGTACAGGACCGCGGGAACCTTGCCGGCCTGGCGGAGCTTCCGCGCCACACCCTTACCAGCACCTTCTCGCCTCTCGGCGCTTAACGTCACGTTATTCATAATTGCCTCTTCCTCTGATTATCGGCCCTCGGGCTCTCCCGAGGCCCTTTCCCTCAGTTGTCCGGAATCGCCTCGAAGAGCTGACTGACCGACTCATTCGAGTGCACGTGGTCGACGGCTTTGGACAGCAGATCTGCCACCGAGAGGATCTTGAGGTTGTCGAACCTCTTCCCCTCGGGGATGTGGATCGTGTTGGTCACCACCATCTCTTCGAGCGGGGCAGAGCTCAACCGCTCCACAGCCGGCCCGGAGAAAAGCGCGTGCGTGGCCGCAGCGTACACGCGGGCCGCCCCGCGGTCCTTCAGCGCATGCACGGCGTTGGCGAGGGTCCCCGCCGTGTCGACCATGTCGTCGACGATGAGACAGTTCATCCCGTCCACCTCACCTACCACGTTCAGCACCTCCGACATGTTCGCCTTGGGACGCCGCTTGTCGATAATGGCGAAAGTGGCGTCCAAGCGACGGGCGTACCCGCGGGCCATCTTCGCAGACCCGACGTCGGGCGCGACCACAACCAGGTTGTCCAGAGCAAGGCTCCGGAAATACCGCGTGAACACCGGTGCGGCGTAGAGGTGATCGACGGGGATGTCGAAGAACCCCTGGATCTGGTGCTGATGGAAGTCGATGGAGATGACCCGGTCGGCTCCTGCGGCCACGATGAGGTTCGCCACCAGCTTGGCGCCGATGGCGACACGCGGTTGGTCCTTCCGATCCTGTCGGCCGTACCCGAAGTAGGGAATGACCGCCGTGACCCTGGCCGCGGACGCCCGTTTCGCCGCGTCGATGAGGAGCACGAGCTCCATGATGTTCTCGGCGGGCGAGTTGGTGGACTGAACGATGAAGACGTCCCGCCCTCGTGCGTTTCGGTCGATGCGCACGAAGATCTCCCCGTCTGCGAACTTCTTGATGGTCGCACCGTCCGGAGACTTCCCGACCTGCTCACCGATCTCGACGGCGAGCGGGCGGTTCGCACGGCCGCTCAGCAGGAGAAGCGGGCCTCTCCCGTATGTGTCGTCCATAGCTCGCGGTGGTGGGTGCGGATCAGAGAGATTAGAGCCCGGAAACCTAGACAGGGCGGGACCGAGGGTCAACGTGGCGTCTGCTGGGCGCGTATCTCGACCGCCCGCTCGGCTACCACGGGGTCACGCCCGGCTGTGCGAAGTGTGAGCCGGACGACGTATCGACCAGGATCCACGTCAGGCAGCTCCAGCGTCAAGTAACGGAACAGCGGCACCGGCTCTCCGGGGCCTGCCTCTTCCCATTCGAGGGAGAGCGGTCGGTCGGGGTCGGTCAAGCCGAACCATCCTCCGAGGCGTCGGAGGATGCCTCCTCCGTCGCGCTCCAGAGAGAGCGCGAAGGCCAGGGTTTCGCTCCGGAATCCCAGGCCGGTGACCTCCCAGGCCACACCCAACGGGGATCCTGCTGTCACTTCGGACCTTGGAAGGGCAAGCGGGAGAACGTCCAGAAGCGTCGCCGGCTCCGTTGCCGCGGCCTCGGTGAGCAGCAGATCAGAGAGCACCGGGATATCGTCCGGCGTCGGCTCGAGGTCGAGCCCGTACCGTAACCGCCCTGCCCGCCTCGCGGGCGGGCTCCAACTCTCCACGGAAACGACCTGACGGCCTGCGGGCGCATCGGCCCACAGCACGCCGCGGGTGCGAGACGAGATGGCTCGGGCCGTCACATCGCCGGATTCGGCGTCCAACAGGTAGAGACCGGCGCGATGCGGTTCGTTCGCCTGGTCTCCCGGATCCATCCACGGGCTCGGTATCCCCTCCCTGGTGCGCCACGTGGTGTCGGCGGGAAGCTCGTGTCCCGCCACGACGATGAAGCGGCGTCCCCTCGGGAACACGGCAACCTGGACATCCATGGGCAGGACGACTGGCGCATAAGGGGGAGCGTAGAGGCTCCTGGGCCGAGCACGGGCGGCCAGAAGATCGGTCGGCTCCGCGGAAGCCGGATCCACCAGTGCCTTACCCGGCGGCAAGTAGTCCCGGCCAGCCGGATGTTTGCGACCGATCACGCGATCTGGGCCCGCTCGCCACGGATCCACCTCTCGTTCCCAACCCAGCTCCCAACCGTTACGGACCACAAGCTCTTCGAGGTCGCTCCCCCATGAGATCCCATACGTCGTCCTCGAGCCGCCGCGCAGGGTGGCCACCGTCCACCGAGCCAGGTGGGCCGTCTTCCGGTCGTTCCCGGCAACCACGTGAAGGGGGTCGGCAAGGCTCCACATCCGATCCAAAAGCCGAGCAACCGAGTCAGTCGAGGCTTCCCGTAGCTGGGTCAGAACCGCACGGCCGTCGCCATCCACGGCTCGACTGGGCACGCGCCACCGCCACGCCCGCTCGAGGTCCATCTCCCACAGAGCCACGTCGAAGGCCCGCTCAGCATCCTGCCAGCGCCCCAGGCCGTGCAAGGCAAGGCCTCTCAACGCCGCGCACCACCAGGACTCCTGAGGCGGGGCGCATCCACGTGCGACCTCCAGGGCCGCAGGCCATTCCCCTTCCTCGGCGCGGTACCAGACCCTTTGGCCAAGAATCCAATCATCGGCCGGAGCCGCCGCCTGTAATGCGTCGAGCGTATCCAGAAGGGCGGCACGCAGAGTGGCGATCTCCGGAACCTCCGGCTCAGGGACCCACCCTCCCTCGCCATACCAGCTGCAGAACCGCCCAACGTTCTCGTCGCAGGGACCATTGCTTCCCCCCCTTGAACGAGGGAGCAAACGGGCGCGCCGGATCTCGAAACGAGCCTGGGCGGCCCGCGCCGCGCCGTACACGTCGTCGGCGTCGACGGCCTGGACCGCAGTATCCGGGGACATCGGCGTGGCCTGCGCCACCCCGGGTGTTGGCAGCCCGACGATGAGCAACGGCCCGGTCAGCCATAAGGCCAGACGGCCCGACGCCACCTTGGACACGATGCGCAGGGGGCGCTCTCCTCCACACCGGCCTGGTCGTGCTCTTGCGTTCCCGGACAGCCGCGGAGGAGGGCTGGGCATGGGGACTCTGGGACCGCCCGAGGGACGCCCCGAGTGTGCCGGCGAGGGTCCCAGCGTGACAAGCGTCACGCCACGGTCCCATTGGAAAGGGATTGGCCCGGGTGGATTCGAACCACCACCGCCGGTTCCAAAGACCGGTGTCCTGCCATTAGACGACGGGCCAGCATGCACATCCTACCTGAGAACGGAGCCCCGGTTCAAGGGCGCTACCCTTCGGACGAACACACCAGACCACCAGTGATCATGGTCCGGAGACCTCGGACGCCGAGCTCTGGACCACAGGCTCGGGCCAGCGCGTCAGGGTTCGCACTGCAACAAACCGCCACCCGACCTCGAGGGTCAAGGCATCCGCCGCGGCCACCGCCGCAGCACGGTCCGCAAAGAAGCCGAAGCAAGCCCCCCCGCTTCCCGACAGGGAGGCCGCCAACGCTCCGGCTTCTCTCAGGGCATCCAGGGACCGGCGCACCTCCGCGTGTCGTTCCGAGACGACGGGCTGGAAGTCATTGTGCAAAGCGCCCAATACCTCCGTCCACGAGCCGGCGCCTGCCCCGGCGGAAGCGTCGTGGCGTAAAGGCACGGCGGCTCCGGCCGGAAGGGCCGGTCGACTGAGAGACGCATAAGCCCCGGCGGTGGAAACGTGCACACTCGGGAGGGCCAGCACGAGGTCCGCCGGCGGCAGCGGCGGCAGCGGCTCCAGGATCTCTCCTCGCCCCAGCCCACGAGCCAGTGGGCTTTCTCCCAGGAAGAACGGGACATCCGAGCCCAGGCGGGCGCCAAGGCTCATGAGTGTTCTTCGGGTCGGGCCGAGTGATCGCCCCGCCATCGCTCGCAACACAGCAGCGGCGTCCGACGATCCCCCTCCCAGGCCGGCGCCCGCGGGCACCTTCTTGGTGAGTCGAATGTGTACGCCCTGGGCTTCCCCGGAGGCCTCCCTGAACAACTCAGCCGCACGGTAAGCCAGGTTCTTCTCGACGGGCCACAGGTCTGGTCCGCGGACGTCGAGTTCGATCCCGTCACCAGCACGGGTTACGCAGACCTCGTCCCCCAGGTCCACAGCCTGGAACACCGTCCGGATCTCGTGGAATCCGTCGTCGCGCCTGCCGAGGACATGCAGCGACAGATTGATCTTCGCAGGCGCCGTCACCCGGATGGTCAAGATTCCGGGTCCCCGGCGGCCTCGGGGCGGGCACCCAGATGGCGCTCCACGGCATCTTCCACGCGCTCTTCCGCCGTACCCATCTCGCGCACGGACAGCCCGAGGCGCCAGACGTACCAGAGTCCGATGAGCGTGATGGGAATCCACCCTCCGAAGTGGTAGCCAAATGCGAACGCCAACGCTGCAGGCTCCGAGACACCGTAAACGTCGCTCAGCGCGAACTTCGCGGCCGCGTGGAAGGTCCCGAAGAAGCCGGGTGCCGACGGAATGGCCACGCCAAATCCCACCACGGCCTCCGTGAAGATGGCAGAGACGAAACCGGTATCGATACCGAACGCCAACATGCCCAGCCAGAACGACAAGCCATGCCAGGTCCAGAAGAAGATCGACCAGAGAGCCCCGGCTGCCAGAAGCCGAGGGCTCCGGAGGATGGCCACGGAGTCCAGGAACGCTTCCAGCGAATCCACCAACGGACGGGCGACGACGGCTGGAACGTAACGCGCCACGCGCTCTACGGTACGTACGAAGGGTCTGGGCCAAAACGAAAGCCAGACGAGGACGGCCATTACGGCCAGAACGGCCAATACCCCCGCCCGAAGCAGAGCACTACCCCATCCGTCGCGAAGCGCGTCAGCCGCCGGAAATCCGGGAGTGAAGATGGGCAGGACGAGAAAGAGGAGCAGCACGATCCCGTCCATGAGTCGCTCCACGACCAGTGACCCCAGGGCAGCGGGGGCACTCACCGGCTCCATCCGACTGAACGCGTAGGCTCGAGCGAACTCACCCACGCGAGCCGGCAACAGATTGTTGGCCATGAACCCGATCGACACGCTCGCGAACCTCGATCTCAAGCGCGTATCAGGCTTAAGGGGGATCAGCAGGATCCGCCAACGAAGCGCCCTGATGAAGAACCCGAAGGTGGCCACGAAGACCGAAGCCGCCAGAAGGCGGAAGTCACCCTGCCGGATGTTGGCCCATACCTCGGCGAACGCGACGTCGGCCAGGGTCCACCAAAGCAGGAGGACCGTGACAGCTACTCCGATGACGGCCTTGCCCCAGTGGTTCACAGTGAGGCGCGCGCGCCTCGGATGATCCGGGCCATGTCCTGGACCGCCCGCTTCAATCCCGTGAAGACCGAGCGTGAGATCACGCTGTGACCGATGTTCAGCTCCTCTATCTCGGGGATCGCTGCCACGGGCACTACGTTCTCATAGGTGAGGCCGTGTCCCGCGTGGACCGCCAGGCCGAGCTCCCGCGCGAGCGAGGCGGCCTCTTCCAGTCGTCGCAGCTGCACCTCCCGGTCGGCGTCCCCCAGAGCGTTGGCGTATTCGCCGGTATGGAGCTCGACGGCATGGACCCCGAGCTCCACCGAGGCCCGCACCTGCGTCTCCTCGGGATCGATGAAGAGCGAGGTGCGCACCCCTCTCGCGCCGAGCTGCCGGAGCGCCGGGGTCACCCATGCTCTCGTACGGTGAGCGCCGAGATCCAAACCACCCTCTGTGGTGACCTCCTCGCGCTTCTCCGGGACGAGCGTGGCTTGCATGGGCCGCAGCTCGCACGCGAGCTCGAGGATCTCGGAAGCCCCGGCGAGCTCGAGATTCACGCCCGTCCGGACGGTCTGCATCAGAAGCCGCACGTCACGGTCCTGGACGTGCCGGCGATCCTCCCTGAGGTGGACGGTGATGCCGTCCGCGCCGCCAAGCTCGGCGAGCACCGCGGCTCTGACCGGGTCGGGCTCATCGGTGCGTCGGGCCTGCCGGACGGTGGCCACGTGGTCGATGTTGACGTAGAACCTCATCGTTCGCTTTTCATTCCCTCAAGGCAGTTTCAACTTGCGAGGATTCGCTGGACGGCAGGGTCGTGGCTGCCTCGGCTTCCGCGAATCCCGAGCGGAGTGCCACGATCTCTCTCAGCCAAGCGTACATTCGCCGCTCGTCACCGTCCAACGCCTTCAGATGAACATCGAGGGCTTCGACGTCCGCCCGCTCCGTCAGCGTCCGCAGCGCCTCGGAAGGTCCTCGCTCCTCGATCTCCGCGAGCACGCTCCTGAGGAGGGGCACCAGCACCTCGGAAGCCTCCCCGGGCGGGAGGCCGACCCGGTCCAGCAGCGGGACAGCTCCATCCAACAACACGGGTAGATAGCTCTCCATCATGCTCACGACGGCATCGGCCAACACCCTTCTGGCTGCGGGAATCTGGAACACGTCCCCACCTAGCAGCGAAGCCAGTTCCCGAGCCACACGAAACCCCTCCGGAGACGCGGTCACACCGATTCGCGCGCCTGCGAAGCGGCGGGCACCACCCGGCGCATCGGACACGAAGACCCAAGGGCGGAACACACCGACCTGGTATCCGGCGGCATGCAGTGGAGCCAGGACATCACTCGGAAGCCCGCCGGAAAGGTGAAAGGCGGCGCACCCTCCGGGCGCCGGGCCCTGGGCGGCGAAATGGTGAGCGACTTCAGGAACGGCTTCGTCGGGAACGGCTAGAAGAAGCGCCAGACAACGCGCCGGAAGCGGCTCGGCGCCGTAGACGTATCGGGTCTCGGGTAGCGTGAACACCCTATGCCGGGGGGGCTCCGGCCGCCGACCGAAGACGGCGACCTCGGCCAGCTCACCGGACTGCGCCAGCCCCTCCGCCAAGGCCAAACCCATCCGCCCAGGGCCCACGATGGCGACGCTCGTCATGATTCCAACCGCCGAACGGTGGTGCCTTCACGGGCTTCCAGCCAACCCAGGAGCGGCTCGGGCACCCGGGCCTCCACACGAACGCTTACCCCTTCTGCGATCTGCCCCAGGATTTCCGACTCCCTGTGGAGTGCAGCGATCGCCTCTCCGTCGCCAGCATCCAGGCCGACGTGTACGTGCGTGAGCCGGGCCCGGGCACGCGCTCGAAGGGTCTCGCGGAGCTCTTCGAGCGACTCCGGCTTGAGGGCCGAGACGAAGACGGCCGGTGTCGTCTCCAGAGCTCGCACACGTGTCCGGAGGCCATCCTCCTCGGCGTGGGTGAGACGGTCCATCTTGTTGAAGACCAGAATCATGGCGCGATCCGCCAAGTCGAGGTCCTCGAGAACTGAGTCGACCACTGCCCTTTGTTCCTCCCAGTCAGAATGTGAGGCGTCGATGACGTGCAGAAGCACGTCCGCCTCACGAGCCTCCTCGAGGGTCGATCGGAACGAGGCCACAAGGTGATGAGGCAGCTTGCGGATGAACCCGACGGTATCCGTCGCCAGCAACTCGTAGCCACTCCCCAGATCCACTGATCTCGTGGCCGAGTCCAGTGTCGCGAAGAGCCGGTCCTCGACGAACAGTTCGGAGCCCGAGAGCGCCCGGAGCAAGGACGACTTGCCAGCGTTGGTGTACCCGACGAGGGCAGCCCGAAACTTGCCATGTCTAGCTTTCCTCTGGGACTCCCGTGCCTTCCCGACCGCGCGCAGCTTGTCACGGAGATCGGCGATGCGTGTTCCGATCAAGCGACGGTCCGTCTCAAGCTGTGTCTCGCCGGGTCCCCGTAAACCGATGCCGCCTCGGATCCGCGAAAGGTGGCTCCACATGCGGCGCAGGCGAGGTAGCAGATACTGGAGCTGAGCCAACTCGACCTGCATCTTCGCTTCTCTCGAGCGCGCGCGGGTCGCGAAGATGTCCAAGATTAGCTCAGATCGGTCCATGACCCTGACCTCCAGCAGCTCTTCCAGGTTCTTCCCCTGTGCGGGGCTCAGCTCCTCGTCGAAGATGACGAGATTCGCGCCTCGCGCCTGCACGAGTTCCCTGAGCTTCCTCGCTTTGCCCTCGCCGATGTAAAAGCGTGGCCGAGGTCGGTCGAGCCTCTGGATCAGCGTACCCACGATCTTGCCGCCGGCCGTGTCCGTAAGCCGGCCGAGTTCTTCCAGATGCTCCTCCACCAGGCGTGCGTCCACATCCTGCACAGGAGCACCGACCAGCACGGCACGATCCACGGGCGTGCGCAGGTCAATCAACTGAGTGGGAATGCCGGAAGGCTCCTATGGCTGCGGGCTGGGCCACGGTGTAGGACTAGGTGCTCAAAGCCAATTATAGCATAGCCAAGGGTTGGATCGGGAAGAAGCCGGTAACACCTCCAGCCGATCCTGAATCCGGTCCCCGTCAGTGGTCTCCCGAAGGGTCGGCCGCCCGATGTCGAGCCCACCACTCCAGCCGCTCGCGTATGGTCTTCTCGAACCCGAACCGGCCCGGGTCGTAGAAGCGGGTGCCCTGGAGCTCGTCCGGTAGGTAGGTCTGATCGGCCACGCCGTGCTCCGTGGCCGGATCGTACCGATAGCCCTTCCCGTATCCCAGGTCCTTCATGAGGCTCGTCGGAGCGTTACGGATGTGGAGCGGCACCGGGGCGGCTGGCGTGTCACGGGCCACCCTCCGAGCGTCCGCCCAAGCCTGGTACACCCGGGTCGACTTGGGGGCCGTGGCCAGATAGGTCGCCGCCTGAGCGAGGGCCAGGTCCCCCTCGGGCGATCCGAGGAAATGGTACGCATCTCGCGCCGCGATCGTGATTTCCAGCGCCCCCGGGTCGGCAAGACCGATGTCCTCGACCGCCATTCGCACCATGCGCCGCGCGATATAGAGCGGATCCTCTCCGCCCTCGATCATCCGGGCCAGCCAATAGAGCGCCCCATCCGGATCACTCCCCCGCACGGCTTTGTGGAGCGCGGATATGAGGTTGTAGTGCTCCTCGCCGCCCTTGTCGTATGCCGCGAAGCGATGCTGGAGCGCCTCCCGGGCTGCCTCGACGTCCAGGGCCCCTCCCTCTCCGACAAGGCGGGCGCCCGCCTCCAATGCTCCGAGGGCACGGCGCGCATCGCCGTCCGCCGCCGCGGCCAGGAATTCGAGCGCTTCGAGGTCGACGCGCAGACCCATGGAGCCCAGGCCCCGTTCGCGGTCCTCGAGCGCCTCCTCGAGAATCTCCCGAAGCTCGTCCGGAGCGAGTGCCTCCAGAACGTACACAGGAGCACGGGACAGGAGTGGTCGGACGACCTCGAACGACGGATTTTCGGTCGTCGCGCCAACCAGGACCACGGTTCCCGCCTCTACGTGCGGGAGAAACGCGTCCTGCTGCGCCTTGTTGAAGCGGTGGATCTCGTCGCAGAAGAGGATCGTACGCCGGCCGGTCGCGCGGATTCGCTCGTTGGCCTCCGCGATGATCTGGCGTACCCGGGGAATGCCTTCCGTCACTGCGCTCAAGGCGACGAAGGCCAGATCCGTCTCGGCCGCAATGAGCCTCGCGAGCGTCGTCTTTCCGCTCCCCGGCGGACCCCACAGAATCATGCTCCCCGGGCGGCCACTGTCCAACATGGCCCGAACGGCACGGCCTTCCCCGAGGAGGTGGGCCTGGCCCCGAAATTCATCGAGAGATCTCGGCCGCATGCGTGCCGCCAAGGGCGCGTCCGGCCCAGAGGGCCCCGTAGGAGTTGTTTCGGAAGTCCCTTCGTCGAGGGGCCGGCCGGTGACGCCGAAGAGGTCCGGCTCAGTCACGGGCGTGGGGCTCCGTGGCAATGACACGCTCCACCAACAAGCTCTGTTCATTCCGGGCAGGATCCTCGAGGACCCAGTCGAGGAGATCGGCAAGGATCTCGCCGAACCGAGGCCCAGGACGAAGACCGAGACGAATGAGCGTCCGCCCGTCCAGGGCCAGGTCTTCCACAGCCAGCGGTGGGGCCGTGTCCCGCACCTCACGGGCCCGGCGCCACGAGGCCACGACCGATGCGGCGTCACGCGGGGCGTCAGGCGCCATCTTCTCAAAAGCTCGCGCCAGGGCGAGCTCGACCCGCGCCGACGCGGGCCAGACATCCCGACCTACCGCACTCAACCATCGTCGAAATCCCTCGCCCGAAGCGTCGGACGGCGGCAGTGGCGGCGCCGAGACGATTCGGAGCGTTCGGTCGACCTGCGCGTTCGATAGACGGAGCCGAAAGAGGACCGCGGCGGCTGCAGCGGGCTGCAGCGACCTCAAAAGGGCACCCAGTCGAAGAGGTGCGTTCCCCGTCGGGAGGTGGTCCAAGACGGCGCAGGTCAGCGCCCACTGCGTGACTCCGGGTAGATCGGTCGATGCCTTGCGGGTCGCCTCCAATTCTGGATAGAGCTCGGACAACACGCCCGATTCGGCGTATAACTCCAGACCTCTCGACGGGTGTCGGTCCTGGTCCAGCATCTTGAGCAGCTCGTCACGGATCCTCTCCGCCGATAGTCCGCTCAGCCGGCCAACGACGGCTAGAATGGCCTCCCAAGTCTCGGAGTCGATCTCTAGCTCGAATCGACTGGCAAAACGGAAGGCTCGCAGCACACGGAGGTAATCCTCCCGGAAGCGCTCGCCTGGCTCGCCCACGGTGCGTAGCCGCCCGTTCTCCAAGTCGTTACGCCCACCGAACGGGTCGTAGATGCGCTCGCTCAGGGGATGCCAGGCGATCGCGTTCACCGTGAAATCCCGCCGAGCAAGGTCGTCGACGATCTTGTCGGCAAACGACACCACGGCGTGCCGTCCGTCCGTCTCCACGTCCCGACGGAACGTCGTCACTTCGTACATGGTTCCTTCACGGGATAGGACTCCGACCGTTCCGTGCTCGACACCGACCGGAACGGTGCGCTTGAAGATCCGACGGACGTCTTTCGGTCGCGCCCTCGTGGTGAGATCCCAGTCACCGGACCGGTGTCCGCCAATGGCGTCTCGAACGGCACCTCCGACAGCCCAGGTCTCGAACCCGTGGCGTTCCAAGGTTCTCGCGATCCATCGGACCGCCGCCGGAGCCGAGAGACTCGCCGTCGTGTCGCTCACCAGCTCATGGGATGAGGGATTCCTCGACGATATCGCACACGATGTGGCCGATGGTCAGGTGAAGCTCCTGTGCTCGCGCCGTGGAATCGGTGGGCACCACGAGCGCCAGGTCCACTTCCTGCCGGAGCGCCCCGCCACCCTTCGCCAGAAGAGCGCAAGTCTTGGCGCCGAGCGCTCGGGCCGCGCGCGCCGCTCGAATCAGATTCTCCGACCGCCCGCTGGTCGAGTGCAGCACCAGAAGGTCCTCGGGCTTCGCCAATGCCTGGACCTGCCGCTCGAAGATCGACTCGAAGCCGAGATCGTTTCCGCCGGCGGTGAGAATGGAGCTGTCGGTCGTGAGAGCGAGCGCCGCGAGGGCCTGTCGGCCGCGGGTGAAGCGGACCACGTATTCCGCCGCCAGGTGCTGAGCGTCAGCCGCCGAGCCCCCGTTTCCGCAGAACAGGATCTTGCCTCCCGAACGGAGCGCTTCCAGAGTCGCATCGACCAGTGTTTGGACGTCGCGTGGCAACTCGGCAGCTACTCGACGCGCCACGTCGATGTGGGCCTCGAGGGCCGCTTGGATGGACCTCACCGTGTTGTCTCCGGAATCCGAGGACGTCATGCTTTCTTCCACCGTTCGGGTACGTAGCGCGCTTCGTCGGACACCCCTACTGTACGAGCCCCTTGAGCCGAGCCCAAAACCCACGCTCTTCCGGTAGGGGCGCTACTGCCATTGGCGCTTCGTTGCGGAGCAACCGGGCCGGATTCGTCACGCACAGCGCCGTGAGAGCGTCGTGCCCGCCCAGCTTCCCCAGCGCGGTCCAAGCTTCATCCTTGTACAGCCGCATGCTTGCCTGACCGTGAAAGTCGGTGGACAAATAGTCTGCCCAGCCCCGCCGGAGCAGCCGGAAGGCGTTGCTGCGGGCCTCCGCGCCGTATCGACCGACGAAGGAGCCGTAGTTGACCTGCAGAAACGCCCCGGCCTCCTTCCAGCCAGCCATCGTGTCGAACTGGTTGGCGACATCTCGGTACCGCTCCGGGTGAGCTATGATGGGGTGGTACCCGGAGGCTACGATCCGCTCGATGACACGAACGGTGGCCGGTGGAATGAGCATTCGGGGCCACTCCACCAATACGAAGTCCGTGCCCGCCATCCGGATCCGTGCATCGGAGAAGTCCGGGTCAGGGACGTCCAGCATGACCTCGTGTCCGAGACGGTATTCCACGTCCGGGTACTCGGTGCCGACGGCGTCCGCCGCCTCGGCCCAGGCGCGAGTCACCCTCTCCAGACGTTCGTCGAGCGCGACCGGGTCCAGTGTCAGGCCCCCCTGGATGTGAGGGGTGGTGATCAGGCTCCGAATTCCGCTCCTTGCCATACGATCGACCGCTGCAAGCACGGCCGGGACATCGCTCGCACCGTCGTCCACCCCCGGCACCAAGTGGCTGTGTAGATCGATGAGCGAGGCCGGGTCGCGGTCACTCAACGGGTACCCACCTCCCGGAGGATCCGTTCGAGCTGCTGCTCCGGGTCGTCGGCCTCCAGCGCCGCCTCACACGCGAAAGTGATGAGCGCGTCGGCCGCAAGAAGGTGAAGCGCGCTGGCACGGACTCGACCCGGGACCGACAGCGCCCGATCGAGCGCCTGGCACCCCAGCCGTGTGAGGCCGGAAGCGCAGTGATCGCCGGTCCGTGCGGTGTCCAGCCATGGGGCCAGATCGAAGACCGGCTGCGGGCTTCGCTGCGAAAGCCAGGCCCGCACGTCGCCGCTCATTCCACCGCGCTCCCGAGAAGCTTCTTCCGGACGGCCTCGGCCCCCAGCGATAGGGCCTCGTCCAGACGGCTAGGATCTCCCACACCGGCCTGAGCCAGATGTGGACGGCCACCGCCTTTGCCGCCCACTACGGCGGCCACGTCCCGGACCACCGCGTCGGCCCGAATCCCTCTCGAGATCAGGTCGTCCGTCACGAAGGTGAAGAGTGCCTGCCGTTCCTCCGGCAAGTCAGCCACGACGACCGCCACTGCGGTCTGTTCGGAGTGCAGAAACGCGTCACCCCAGGTTCGGGCGTCCTGAGCGTCTCTGACACGGAGCCGGACCGCCCGGTACGTCGCGACCCCCCCGTCGTCCAGGTCGATTCGTTCCACGACAACTTCCTCCTCCGTACCACCGCCCCCCCCGGATCGGAGCTCAGCCAGAAGAGCCTCCAACTCGGCCTTTTCTGACAGGAGGCGCTCCGCGCGCTGGGCCAGATTGTCCGGCTTCGTACGAAGCACCTCGGCCACTTCTTCCAGAACACGCTCTCGGCTCGCGAGGTGTCGGTAGGCTCCCGGACCCGTCAGCGCCTCGACCCGGCGGACACCTGCAGCCACGCCAGATTCACCCACGATTCGAAACAGCCCGATCTCACCCGTGTGGTTGGCGTGCGTACCTCCGCAGAGCTCAGTGCTCACGCCGGGAATGTCCACGACGCGAACGCGGTCCCCGTATTTCTCTCCGAACAGCGCCATCGCTCCCGCTCCGACGGCGTCACGGTAGGCTCGCTCGGAGATCGTGACCGGGTGGTCTTCCCAGATCCTACGGTTCACGATTTCTTCCACCCGGTGCCGCTCTTCTGCGGTCATCGGGGCCGTGTGCGCGAAGTCGAACCGGAGGCGATCCGGTGCCACGAGCGAGCCCCGCTGTACCACATGCTCCCCCAGGACCTCCCTCAGAGCCGCGTGCAGGAGGTGGGTGGCGGTGTGGTTGCGGACCGTGTCGTGCCTGATCTCCCCCGCGACGTTCGCCGTCACCGGGATCGGGTCCAGGCCTTCGGGAAAGGTGCCCTTCAGGGGGCCGAAGGCCGCTGAGCGTTCGCCGGCACGGGCCACGCGATCCACCGTCATGGACCACCCATCTCCCACCACTGTGCCGACATCGGACACCTGCCCACCGCTCTCGACGTAGAACGGGTTGTCTTCGAGCACTAGGCCCAAGCTCTCGCCATCGAGTTGGAACGCCAGGATCCGGGTCTGGCTGCTGATCCGATCATAGCCCACGAAGTGCTGGTCCGCGTCGACGAGGGACGTCCATGCCTCACCTGCCTCACCCATGGCCACCTCCGACGTCGCCCGATCAGCCCGAGAGCGCTCCCGCTGTGTCTCCAACGCCGCCTCGAAGCCGGCCACATCGACCTCGTACCCCCGCTCCTCGGCCATGAGCTGGGTGAGGTCCAGGGGAAAACCGAAGGTGTCGTAGAGCTTGAAGGCTTCGTGTCCCGGAATTGCCCCTCCCTCTCCCCCGGCGAGCTCTGCGAAGCGTTCCATGCCTCCCTCGATGGTCTGAAGGAAGCGATCCTCCTCCGCTCGCGTGCTCCGGAGCAGATGCTCCCGCCGCTCCAGCAGCTCAGGGTAGGTGTCGCCCATGCTGTCGACGACGGCGTCAACGACGCCCACGACGGTCGCCTCGCGTCGGCCGAGGAGCCAAGCGTGCCGAACGCCGCGTCGAAGGATCCTCCGCAACACGTAGCCGCGTCCCTCACTCGATGGGAATACGCCGTCGGCAAGGAGAAACGCAACGGCACGGCCGTGGTCAGCCAGCACCCGGTAACTCACGCCTTCTTCGGACGCGGGCTCGTAGGGGCGCCCCACCAGTTCCGCGACCCTATCCAGAAGCGGGCGGAACGCATCGGTATGATAGTTCGAGTCCGCACCTTGAAGCACCGCGGCAATGCGCTCGAGCCCGGCACCCGTGTCCACACACGGGGCCGGGAGCGGGTGAAGCGTTCCGTCCTGGTCCCGATCGAACTGCATGAACACCAGATTCCACAGCTCGATGATGATCCCGGCGTCGTTCAACTCCACGAACTCTTCGGTAGAGGTCACCGGCCCGGGAATCTCACGCAGGTCGTAGTGGAGCTCGGAACATGGCCCACAGGGACCGGTGTCCGCCATTTGCCAGAAGTTGTCCTTGTCCCCGAGGCGGAAGATGCGGCTGGCCGGCATCCCGACCTCCTGACGCCAGAGCTCGGCGGCCTCGTCATCCGTGTGGTGCACCGTGGCGTAGAAGCGATCCGCTTCCAGGCCGTACACGTCGGTCATGAGCTCCCACGCGTACTGGATGGCTTCCCGCTTGAAGTAGTCGCCGAACGAAAAGTTGCCGAGCATCTCAAAGAACGTGTGATGCCGCGTCGTCCGCCCCACCTCCTCCAGGTCGTTGTGCTTCCCCCCCGCACGAACGCACTTCTGAGCAGTCGCCGCTCGAGAGAACCCGGGGCGGTCCTGCCCGAGGAACGCTCCCTTGAACTGAACCATGCCCGCGTTCGTGAATAGGAGCGTCGGGTCGTCCGCGGGGACCAACGGAGAGCTTGGGCACACCGTGTGCCCGCGATCCCTGAAGTACTCGAGGAATCGGCTGCGGATCTGGGCGGTCTTCATGGAACTCCGAACGGCGGAACGATCAAGGCTCGAGGAACGGGAGCGAGCGGCGAACACACCTGCCGGACTCAGGCCCCCAGCGGAACGCCGGCTGGCGCCGCGGCCGATCCATCAAGATCGACCTGATAACGATAACCCACCCGTCTCGATCCCGAGAGCCCCGTGATGTGCCGACCTCGGCGTGGAGAGCTCGAGCAGCGGGGCCGTCCAAAGCCTGCCGAGCCCGCTCCCTGCTGCGAGGCACCAACCTCCCATGAACCTGGCCCGCGACTCGCGTTCGAGGTCAGTCCTCGGACCCCGCCTCGTCGTCGGAAGGTCCACCTAAAGGTCCACCTAGAGGAGGAAGCAGAAGCACGTCTCTGATCTGCGCCTCGATTTCCAGGGCGACATCCTCATTCTCGACGAGGAATTGCTTCGAATTCTCCTTCCCCTGCCCGAGACGGAGATCCCCGTACGAGTACCACGAACCGGACTTGTCGACGATGCCGTGGTCCACGCCCAGGTCGACGAGCAGTCCGGTGTGGCTGACCCCTTCATTGTACTGGATATCGAACTCCGCCTGCTTGAAGGGAGGCGCGCACTTGTTCTTGACGACCTTGACCCGCGTCCGGTTCCCGACCACGTCCTGCCCGTCTTTCACTGCTCCGATGCGCCGGATGTCTAAGCGCAGGGAAGCATAGAACTTGAGCGCCCGGCCCCCCGACGTGGTTTCCGGGCTCCCGAACATGACTCCGACCTTTTCACGGATCTGGTTGGTGAAGACCACGGACGTGTGGGAGCGATTCACGGCTCCGGTGAGCTTCCGGAGCGCCTGGCTCATGAGCCGCGCCTGAAGACCGACATGGGAGTCGCCCATCTCCCCCTCGATCTCCGCCCGCGGAACGAGAGCCGCCACGGAGTCGATCACTACGACGTCGACGGCGTTGCTACGGATGAGCACTTCGGCGATCTCCAGAGCCTGCTCACCAGTATCGGGCTGAGAAACCAAGAGGTTGTCCACGTCGACGCCGAGCTTGCGGGCATAGTTCACATCGAGGGCATGCTCCGCATCGATGAACGCGGCGATGCCGCCCTTCTGCTGGGCGTTGGCGATGATCTGAAGACAGATCGTCGTCTTTCCAGAGGACTCCGGCCCATAGATCTCGCTGATCCGGCCCCGTGGGATTCCGCCAATCCCGATAGCCGCGTCCAGATTGAGCGCACCCGTGGAGATGGCCTCGATGGCGACAGGAGCCCCGTCGGCGCCCATCCTCATGATGGCGCCCTTCCCGTACGAGCGTTCGATTTGGGTGAGCGCGGTATCGAGCGCCTTCTTCTTCTTGTCGTTCGTCTTTTCGGTCGTCGCCGTCGTCATGTCCCCTCCGTCATCGGGTTCCGTTCATCGGACCCACGTACCCCAACGTACGCAACCCGAAGATAAAGCGAAAGTACACCAGTTACCCACTCCTGTCGATGGGAAACTACCGGACCGGATGGGACCGGGGAATGCCGGTAGCGGATGGCACAAGCCTTGCACCTTCCGGGACCAAGCTTACTCTTGAGTCATCCGTTCACTGGCCCCTCGCCGGTCCCTTCACGCCATGAGCAACGTCACCACCGCCGGGCGCGCGCGCCTTCGCTTCGACAGCCTCGAGCAGGTCACCACCCCGGACGGATCCGGCCGGGTCGCGGTCCGACTCGAGTGGCGAGGGGACATGTTCGAGGGTGAGGTCCCCTGCTTGCAGACGCAGCAGGGGATTCTTCGTGCCGCCGCCCAGGCCACGGTGGCGGCCACGCTCGCGTGGACTCGCGGCGGAAGTGGCGCGAAGATCGAGCTGGAGGTGGTGGGCGTGAAGGGCGTGAGAGCGTTCGACGGGTGGGTCGTGGTCACCCGCATCAACGGTTCCGCCGGCAGCGAGAGCTACCGGCTTCTCGGAGCAGCCCCATGCGAGCGCGAGGAGGATCTCCCCGGTGCGGCAGTGAAGGCCGTATTGAACGCCAGCAATCGGATCCTGGAGCAGAGAGTCGCAAGGTGACTACGTCGGGCGCGCGGCCGAAGGACCGGATAAGGGGGTAGATGAAGTCAAGCCTCCCAGGAATGCGCGCCGCGCGCAAGGTAATGGGGCGCATCGTCAGCCCGGTTCGCAAGCCCGCCGGCTCCCCTCCCGGCACGCTGATCCACACGGGCCCGAGAAAGGTCGAGGACGTGAAGGTCCACCGACTGTCCTTCGGGCCGGATCGACTGGAGGAGAAGGCGGGTGGCGAGCTCATCCCGCTTCTTTCAGGCCCTGAAGGCACTTCCGTCGACTGGGTGAACATCGACGGCCTCCATCGGACGGACATGCTGGAGGAGTTGGACCCGCGGTACGGCATCCATCGGCTGGTGCTGGAAGACGTGCTGAGCACGAACCAGCGTCCGAAAGCCGAGGACCACGGCCGCTACTTCTTCGTTGTCCTGAAGATGCTCACCTTCGACGAAGAGACTCGGTCCGTGACTGCTGAGCAGGTGAGCTTGATCGTTTTGGACGGACTGCTGATGTCGTTCCAGGAACGACCGGGAGATGTCTTCGATCCGGTCCGGGAACGGCTCAGGCATGCCAAAGGGCGCATCCGCTCGCGGGGTGTCGACTATCTGGCCTACGCCCTGATCGACGCGGTGGTAGACAGCTACTTCAGCGTGCTAGAACGCATCGGAGACGAAATAGAGGCGCTGGAAGTAGCCGCCCTCACCGACCACGGCCCCGAGACGACTCGGGCCATCCACGAGCTGCGTAGAGAAACCCTCGTCATCCGAAGGGCGGTATGGCCGCTGCGGGACGCGCTGGGGCCCATGTACCGCGGCGATATGGCTGGGGTCACCGAGGAGACCGCGGTCTTCATGCGGGACGTCCACGACCATGCGGTGCAGGTCATCGACACCGTCGAGTCACTGCGCGAGCTTCTGGCGGCGGTGATGGATCTCCATCTGTCCAACGTCAGCAACCGCATGAACGAAGTCATGAAGGTGCTGACCGTCATCGCTACGATCTTCATCCCCCTCTCGTTCTTCGCCGGGTTGTACGGGATGAACTTCGAGCATATGCCGGAGCTCTCGCTCCCGTGGGCCTACCCCGCGCTCCTCGGCTTCATGACGGCCACCGCGCTGGGGATGGTCGGCTACTTCAAACACAAAGGCTGGTTCTGACCGTGGAACCCACCGTCGGCAGGCTAGTCGACCTCCTGGACCTGGAGGTCATCGAACACAACATCTACCGGGGTCGGAACCGGGACATCGGTACGGGCCGCATCTTCGGAGGGCAGGTCCTGGCGCAAGCGCTGGTGGCGGCCCGCCGGACCGTGGAGGAAGCTCGACCGTGCCATTCCATGCACGGGTACTTCATACTGGAGGGCGACCTGGCAGCCCCGGTCGTCTACTTCGTCGACCGGTTGAGGGACGGCAGGAGCTATTGCACCCGGCGGGTGACCGCCATCCAGCACGGCGAGGCGATCTTCAACATGTCCTCGTCGTTCCACCGGAAGGAGGAAGGCCTAGAGCACCAGATGTCCATGCGGTCGACCGCGTCCCCGGAGGACCTCCGCACCGAGTTGGACATCATCCGGGAACACGCTGAGCAGATCCCCAAGGGAAAACGGAGCGTGCTCACCCAGGACCGGGTGCTGGACATCCGGCCGGTGGACCCGGAGGACCCGTTCCAGCCAGAACGGAGGGCGCCCATGCAGCGCTACTGGATGCGTACCGTCGGGGCGCTTCCCGACGACTCCCTCCTCCACCAGGCGATCCTCGCCTACGCGTCAGACTACGGGCTGCTCGGGGCGGCACTCCGGCCCCACGGTGTGACGTTCAGAGACCCCGACGTCATGGTGGCCAGCCTCGACCACGCGATCTGGTTCCATCGTCCTTTTCGATTCGACGACTGGCTGCTCTACGTCGTGGAGAGTCCCTCCTCAGGCGCGGGCCGCGGTTTCTCCCGCGGGACCTTCTTCACCCGTGACGGGTCCCTCGTGGCGTCCGTCGCACAGGAAGGCGTGGTACGGATCCGGCGGTGACGACGGACCGGTAAGGTGCTACCCCCACCGGCCCGTCACGCCCGTTGACGTCAGATCGTGATCACGAGCGTGAGCGTCAGGACCGTGTCGAGGCCGTCGCTCGGCGTCAGTACGTCCGTCCCGGTGGGCGTGCCGCCCGTGGTCTCCAGCGGCACGCTGATGAGGGCCGGGGTGTTGTCCCAGAGGAGCTGCAAAGAGGTCTTCAAGGCCAAGGTCGAGTTCACGGCCACGGAGAGGGAGTTGAGCCAATCGACCCGGACATCGTCGGAGCTGGAGATGCTGTTGTTGAGCACCAGCTCGGTTTGAAAGCGGGACGTCTCCGAGAGCGCCCTCACCGCCTCCGCGGAAAAACGATAACCCGCGAACCTGTCGTCGGCGCCCGGAGTCGGGGCCACGTCCTTCTGGTACGTATAGGTGAGACCCACGTCCGCCTTGAATCGACCGCTGTCGCCATCGACGAACGTTCGGCCGAATCCGCCCATCACCTGGTAGCGGTTCTGGATTCCGCTGAAGGTATTCCGCTCCCACCCGGCGCCCGCGAAACCGAAGCCCACCGCGAGGGAGCGATCGTAACGCCCGCGGGCAAAATAGCTCTCCGCCGTGGTTTCCGATCGTACGCTCTTGTCGACATCGAAGTCACCGACACTACCCACCGCACGACGGGTGGTGACATCCGAAGAGGCCCGAACCCCGCCGACCTCGAGCTTGAGCTGGTTGGGCCCACTCTCCCCCTCCAGCGTCCCTTTGAGGCCGAAGGTAGTCGTAGACGCATTCCCGCCGGTCGACACGTAACTCACCTCGGTGGCGTTCTCCCAGGTGAACCCCTCGGATTCCTGGGCGCGGCCTGCTCCCGGGGCGAGGATCAGGAAAAGCGCCACGGCCCCGACTGAACGAATCATCATCTACGCCTCTGAACTTGTTGGGATGTCTTTCTGGATCGGGGCTGCCACCTGAGCTCAGTACGTCTGGCAACAGTTCTACCCGTGTCCGGCGTGAAGCGCCTACGGGGGTCCCACACCATCTCTTCAGGGTGCTCGAAGCGACGCCAGACACCGAGTGCCACGGGCACGAAAAGAACCTCGATGGGTCGAATGGCAGCCCGATCGGCGAACAGTGGCACGCCCTGGTAGGACCCGACTCGAAGGATCTGCCCACAGTCCACGTCGAACGGCTCCCCCATGGGCACGAACCGTTCACCCTCGAAGAGGATCTCCCCTCCGCGTGTGTACCACTCGGTACCCCCAGCATACTGCCCAGCGAAGTCCACTACGGGTCGGAGCGAGGAAATCGGGGTTCCACTCGGTCCCACGAGGGTGTCACCCGCCTCTGTGATGCGAATCGGTGCATTCTGACCTGTGGACAGGCACACCGAGGCAGCTTCGCCTTCCTGGGGTCCCTGCCCCCCACCGACCATCACCGTATCCGGTGGCGGCGGAGGGATCCAGATCGTGTCCGGTTCCACACGCTCCATGAGGCGCGGTCTACACCGGAGAAGACGCTCCTCGGGGCAAATCGACAAAGAGACGGAGAACCCCAGCTTGGGCGACCGATACTCGGACCAATACCCGCCCGACGGACGGGCATGGTTCACACCCAGGCCGTGAACCCCGACTCGGGCGCCACGCGTCTCGAACTGGGCCCCTACGTTCACGTCGAATCCGTTGTGCTCCGCCATGAACTGGAGGACTGAGCTCGCGCCCAGGCGCCAATGGGAGGAGGCGCCGACGAACCATCCGTTCGATCCGTCGCCGTACAGCGGGATCCCCGAGCTCTCACGGAACATGCCCCCGCCCCAGCCCAGAGAAAGCGTCAAATCATTCTCCGGAATGCGCGAGACGTCGACACCTCTGAGCTGTGCGGTGGCCACGCCGTAGAGTGAAAGGCGCGTACGCATCTCCTTGTCGGAGCCTGCGAAACGCTGCACCAGCCTTGCGTCCGGGAAGCCGAGCCGGCCCGAGGCCCTCGTGACGCCGTCGCCGAAGTCGCCCCCGGTCAGATATCGACCCCCGACCGCGAGCCCGATTCCCTGGCCGCGGGGCTGGAGGACATTCACTCGGCCGAAAAGGCCCCACATGTCACCGCCGGAGTCGACATCCCCGAGCGACTGTAAGGAGAATCCCAGCTCAGCTCGACCGAACAGTCCGAGGCTGAGCGACCCGTCACCGTAATACGCTCGCCTTCCCGGTGTGAAGCCGACCACCGTGCCCGCGGGGTCCAGGTTGGCAACACGGTCCACGTCGGTCCAGAACCCGGAGTAGGTGCCACGGAGCTGCAGATGCGGCAGCACCGACGCCACCGGCACGTCCAAGAGCCCCGACCCGTAGCGGAGCGTGTGCCCCATCGTAGGTGCCTGGGCGTGGACCGGTACCTGGTAGGCGAGGGTCGTAGCGAACGCCAGGGACAGGGCGAACCGCATGGGCTGGCTACCCCTCCAACCGGTCCTCGACGTCCCGAAGACGCCGGGAGATCGACATCACCCACGCCAGTACCAGGACAATGGCGATGGCGTACGCGATGAACACGTGCCAGTAGGGACGAAGGCTCTGACGAGCGAGCCCCGCCGCAGGCATAGCAGCCTCCTGCGCCCACGCGGGCAACGAGGTGACGGCGACCAGAGCCACCGAGCTCAGGAGGACGATAGGTCGGGACATGGGGGAGATCCGGATCATGACATTCTCAAGAGCTGACGGGAACAGAATCACGGCGGGCACGTTCGTCGAGCCCGGCCCGAACCCCCTCCAGCGCGTACCGGAGAAGGAAGAGCCCGAAGAAGAGCACGGTGAAGACGGCAAGGCTCAGGAGGAGCAAGGTGAGCATATCTCCCGGAAGCGTGGGCCCCTCGGGCTTCACCACCACCGGCTGGGGATGGAGCGACCGAAACCAGATGACGCTCAGGTGGATGAACGGAATGTCCAGGGCCCCGACGATGGCGACCACGGCCGCGAACCGCTTCCCCTTTTCCGGATTCTCGCTTGAGCTCCGGACCATGAAATAGCCCAGGAAGATGAACCAGAGGAGCAGAGTCAGCGTGAGCCGCGGCTCCCACGTCCAGTAGGTGCCCCACGCGATTCGGCCCCAGAGGGGGCCCGTGGTCAGCATGATGGTGGCGAAGACCATGCCTCCCTCAGCCGCCGCGACAGCAGCGCGGTCCAGCCGCTCGTCGCGCAGCCACAAATACATGCCGCTGACCAGCGCGCACAGCCCGAACGCCAGAAACGACGTCCACGCGGCCGGCACGTGGACGTAGAAGATCCGCTGGGCCACGCCCTGGCTCACCTCGGTGGGGACCCAGAAAAAGGAGAGCCAATACACGCCCACGAGGCCAAGCAGACCTAGCACGGTGAGTGACGTTCCCGCCTTTCTCATCCCGGAAATGGACATCAATCCTCCACGACGAATCGAAAGAGCACGGCACCCGCCGCCACCGCCGCGAGGGCGAAGGCACCGAGCATTCTGAGGTTACCCGTCACTTCTGCCAAGGGGCGGTCGGCCAGCAGACGCCCGGTGGCTCCGGCTCCGAAGACGACCATGGGAAGTAGTAGTGGAAACACGAGGATGGGCAACAGAGTCTCGCCCATACGGGTCCCAGCGGTGACCGCGCTAAAAAGCGTACCCAGGGCCACGAATCCCAGCGATCCGAGCGCGAGGGCTCCCACGAGAGCGTAGGGATGGGACCCCAGGGTCAGACCGAAGAACAGGGCGAAGACGCCGAGGACCAGGACGGAGATCGCGAACAACAGGACGAAGTTCGCCAAGACCTTCCCGAGGAAGATCGCGTCCTTGGGGGCGGGCGAGAGGAGGACCCCCTGGAGCGCATCGTCCTGGGCTTCCAGATGGAACGTTCGCCCGATACCCAGCAGCCCACCAAAGACGATGGTGATCCAGACGAGCCCGGCCGCCATGTCCTGGGGTCTGACGCGTGAAGTATCCATTGCGAAGCTGAACAAGACGCCGGCGAGCACCGCGAAAGCCCCCATGGACGCCACCCGCTCACGCGTCCGGATCTCGAGGACGGCGTCTTTCCAGACGACGATCCATATCTGCCGCAGGTAGACGGTCACAGGCAGGTCACCGAAGAAAAGGAGCACAGCGAACCCGTGCTATCGGGCCGGTACCCGGAAGCGCCACGGGGCTCCGCCCCTCGGGGGGAGCGACGACACCACAGCGCAAACGCCGCGAGATTCCGCCCCCGGAGGAAGGGTCGTGCCTTGCCAGCCCTCCAATACGTAGCGTCATGTCGGTTCCCCTGCCGAGCCCGGGGAACCCTGCCGCTTCAACGACGGGCTGCCGTCCTCGACGATACGGTGATACTCCCGCTCGAAGTCGTCCCCGGCCTCGTGCCGTGGGCCTTCCCAGGCGAAGCGTCCCGTCACCTGGACAGCGATGCGTGTGGCGATCGCCAATCCTTCACGAAGATTGTGGGTCACCATGACCACGGTTCGGTGACCATCCCGCAACTCGGTCAGAACGCCCCTTAGCAGCGCGGCAGCGGAGGGGTCCAGCCCCGTGAAAGGCTCGTCGAGAAGAACCAGCTCCGGATCGTGCAGAAGTGCCCGGGCCAACGAGAGCCGCTGCCTCATCCCGTGGGAAAGGGCGCGCACACGGCTTCCGGCGCGGCCCTCCAAGCCCACACGCCGGAGCTGCTCCGCTACACGCTTGTCCAGATCGGAGAGCCCGTAAAGCGTACCATAGAACCTCAGATTCTCTTCGGCCGTGAGCTGTCCGTACAGGAATCCGCGATGAGATAGAACGCCGATGTGCCGGCGCCAGGTCGCCTCACGGTCGTCCACCGTGCGCCCCATGACATGCACCGTGCCCGACGACGGCCGGAGCGCCCCGGACAACATGCCGAGCAACGAGGATTTGCCCGCCCCGTTCGGCCCGAAGATGGAGAGAAACTCACCACGACCCAGTTGTAGGTCCACGCCCGCCACCGCCACGGCAGACCCGTACTCCCGCACGAGGTTACGGGCCTCGACGACACGGGAGTTGGCCGACGGGCCGACCGTGGCTGCGACCTCGGACCCCGTCACCGCCCGGATGCTCAGCCGGCCGCCCGTTCGCCGAGGGCCGTTCCGCAGGCGGAGCAAAAGCGGCTTCCCTCATCGTTTTGATACCCGCACGCGCGGCACACGAGACCGCTCTTGATATGCTCACGAATACGGGCGATCTCCGCTTCGAGATCCTCGGTGGCCGAGACCGTGGCGGTCCCTCCACCCCCCGAAACCGCAGCCTCATCGGCCTCCAGAGCCGCCAGCGCCTCCGCCGTAAGCTCGCCCTTCATGGCGCGGTAATCGTCCTCGTCCAACTTGCCGGCCAAGAAGTCGTACTCCACGTCCCGAAGGGCCAGGAGCGCCACACGCTTGCGCGCCTCTGTGTCCGTGAGCTCGTCGTCCTCACGCTCGAGAGATGCATGAATCCCCTTGGCCACGGGTTGGACGATGAACATGATCACCGCCGCGCTCACCAGTGCCACGCCCAGCAAGAGGGTCACTTGAGGGCTCCCGGCGTCAGCCGGAGGTGCCGACGGGTGTCGGCTCTGCCCGTCCGCGTCCCGCCGCCGACGACGCTGCACCTCTGCGCCGGTCGGCACTCGGCCAGAGGGCGATGACGGTCCCCAGTACGAGCATCAAGGTCCCGAACCAGATCCAACCCACCAGTGGCTTGATGAGCACCTGCAGATCGATGCCCTCGGACTCGGCGGCCAGCGCGGCCTGAGGATCGTCCACCGCGGACAGGATCAGGTACAAGTCCTCGAAGAAGGTGGACCGGATCCCGACCTCGGTCATCATCTGATCGCTCGTCACATAGCGACGCTTTTCGGTCGTGAGCACGCCCGCCGGATCCCCGTCCTCCTGGACAGACACCGACGCGATCATCTGCCAGAGCAGGTTGCGTTGCCCGTTGGCCAGGGACACCGAAAGCCCCTCGTAGGTCAGCTGATAGCTATGTCCGAGCGGGGAGGCCACTTCCACCACGTCGCCGGGCAACACGTGGTGCCGCGTATCGACGTTGTACGCGGCTCCGGCAAAGCCCATGACGATGATCACGAACCCCACGTGCACGATATAGCCACCCCAGCGCCGCCGGTTTCTGGTCACGAGATGGAAGAAGGCCGGCAGGTACCCTTCGCCTTCGATACGCGCCCGGGCCTTCGTTCCCTTCCAGAACTCGGTGACGATGATCGTGAGCACGAAGGCGCTGATGCCCCACGTCACCAAGGCGAGGCCATGCCGCGCCCCGAGGCTCCAAAGGATGGCGGACACCGCGAGGCCCGTGACGACGGGGGTCATGAAGTTCCGCTGAAGGTTACGCTTCGACGCGCGCCGCCAGGCGATGACCGGGCCGATTCCCACCAGGGTGAGTAACGCCAACCCGATCGGGAAGTTCACCCGCTCGAAGAAGGGCGGACCGACACTGATCTGCTGGCCGGTGATCCCCTCGGAGATGAGCGGAAACATCGTGCCCCACATCACCGCGAATGCCGCCCCGACCAGCAGGAGGTTGTTGAAGAGAAAGGCTGCTTCGCGAGACAGAAACGACTCGATCTGATTCTCGCTACGAAGCTGCGGGAGCCGATGGATGATCAGCACGATGCACCCGCCGAGCACGAAGCTCATGAAGCCCAGGAAGATGTAGGCGATCCTGAGATTCTGCGCGAAGGTGTGCACCGACTCGATGAGACCCGCGCGAGTGAGGAACGTGGCGAAGATCGTGAGCAGGAAGGTCATGAGCACGAGGGACATGTTCCAGACCTTCAGCATCCCCCGCTTTTCTTGAATCTGAATGGAGTGCAGGAACGCCGTGGCGGTGAGCCATGGCAGGAGAGAGGCGTTCTCCACGGGATCCCAGAACCAGTAGCCGCCCCAACCCAGCTCCTCGTAGGCCCATCGCATGCCAAAGACGATGCCCACCGACAAGAAGAGCCAGCTGGTGAGGATCCACTTACGGGTGAGCTCGATCCACCTCGCGTCCAAGCGGCCGCTCATGAGCGCCGACACCGCGAACGCGAACGGAACCGTAAAGGCCGTGAACCCCAGGTACAGGGTCGGCGGGTGAATGGTCATCCAGTAGTTCTGGAGCTGCGGGTTCAGCCCCTGGCCATTCGCCGGTACGAAGTCGAGACGCTCGAACGGGTTCACTTCCGCGAACAGGAGTACCAGGATGAAGAACGCCAGAATGGTCTGCAGCACGCCGGCGACGTACGGCATGAATTCACGGTTCTTCCTACGGTTCTGGAAGACGGCGAGGCTGGAGAAGAAGCCCAGGAGAAGCGCCCAGAAAAGGAGCGATCCTCGCTGCCCGGCCCACAGGCCGGTGATCTTGTAGAAGAGCTCCATCTCCCGATTCGAGTAGCTGGCCACATACCAGTACTGGAATTGGTCGGTGACGAACGCCACCATGATGCCGATGGAAGCCACGAGGTGGAGCAGGAACACAGCGTAGACGCTCCGCTCCGCGCTGAGCACGAGATCACCGCGCTGGGTCCGGCCCCCGGCGAAGCCGAGGAACATGCCCCAAAGCGCAACGGGGAGGGAGATCCATAGGGCGAACTCCCCGAGTACGATCACCTCGCCATGTCCTCCGGCGCAGCCTCGTAGCGGCTGCCGCACTTGGTGAGGAGCGTCGTGGCTTCGAAGACACCTGCCTCGTTGAGCCTACCCTCCACGACGACCTCGACCTCCTCGGAGAAGGTGTCGGGAAGCGCGTCGCGCCACTCTACCGGGAAGCGGACGGACTCGTCCTCCAGGTCGTGGATGACGAAGCGATGGAGCAGCTCTCCCGGCACACGCTCGTACGTGCCGGGAACCACCTGTCCACTCACCTTCACCCCGAGCTCTCGGAAGCTCGGATCCTCCGCCACCCGCTCCACCAGTTCGGCCGGGGTCAGGTAGTAGACCATCGTACTGCTCACCCCGGTCCAGACGAGGTAGGAGATCACCGCCGCCACACCGACGAGCCCCACCATGAAACGACCGTGCTTCATCTTGATTCCTCCCCGAAGGGTCGAACTCCAGCGTGGATGAATGTAGCGGCGAGCCAATCGGGCCTACCAGTCCGGGAAATCCCCTACGAGGAGTCCCCGATGGTCCTTCCGGCGCCCTGTCGCGCCGCGGATCCGACTCTTGCCACGTATCGATTGATAACCCCGAGCGCCCTTCCCGATCCGTGCCTGCAGGGGCGTCCCGGCAGCTCGCCGTCTGCGGGCGACCTGTTACGACATCGACACCTCAGGGAGCCACGTCGTTGGCCCAGTAGACCGCGGCCCGCACGGCTCGCCGCCATTGAGCGACGGCGTGCTCACGCTGAGACGATGACAGCCCGGCGGAGAATCGATCGGGCTCGCCCTGAACCTCCAGAAACTCGGCGGCGCTCCCCCATACACCGGTGGACAACCCAGCGAGGCCCGCCGCCCCGAGCGCCGTGGTCTCGGACATTGCCGCGCGGCGGACCGGGCGGCCCAGGATTCCCGCTTGATACTCCATCATCCAGTCGTTCATCGCGGCTCCGCCGTCCACCCAAAGCTCAGGGGACACCACACCTGAATCGGCTTCCATGGCCTCCAACACCTCCGCTGTCCCGTAGGTCATGGCTTCCAGCGCGGCGCGCACCAAGTGCGCCCGCGTAGAGCCACGGGACAATCCAACGATCATCCCCCGCGCCTCGGGCTCCCAGTGGGGCGCGCCAAGCCCCACAAACGCGGGGACGAAATGGACTCCGTCGTTGTCTGGAATCGAGCGAGCCATCTCCTCGGACTCGGGTGCCGAGTCCAGAATCCGGAGCCCGTCCCTGAGCCACTGCACCGCCGCACCCGCAATGAACACCGAACCCTCGAGAGCGTAGGCGGGACCCCCCTCGGCGTCGCAGGCGACGGTGGTGAGGAGCCCGTGACGGGAGACCACCCGCTCTTGACCCGTGTGCTGAAGGAGGAAGGCGCCCGTGCCGTAAGTGTTCTTCGCGGCGCCAGCATGCCAACACCCTTGCCCGAACAGGGCCGATTGTTGATCACCCGCGACCCCGGCCACGGGGGCCTCGATGCCCAAGTGTTCACCCAGAGCCAAGCCGAAGTTGCCTGCGCTGGGCCTGACCTCGGGGAGCATGGATGCAGGCACCTCCAGCAAGTCAAGCGCCCACGGATCCCACCGGTGTTCCCGGAGATCGTAGAGCATGGTTCTCGACGCATTCGTAGGGTCGGTCGCGTGAACCCGTCCGCCCGTCAGCTTCGCGACGAGCCAGGCGTCAATGGTCCCAACGGCAAGCCCACCACGTTCGGCACGCGCTCTCAGCTGGGCGTGCTCCCTGAGGAGCCACGTGATCTTGGTTCCCGAGAAGTAGGGATCGATGATGAGCCCTGTGCGCTCGCGGATTTCGGCGGCGTGGCCGCCCCGCTCCAGCTCGCGGCATATCGCCGTGGTGCGTCGGTCCTGCCAGACAATCGCGCGGTGCACGGGCTCGAGCGTCTCCCGATCCCAGACCACCACGGTCTCCCTCTGATTCGTGATGCCGATGCCCTGCACCGCCGCGTCGGCTCCAGCATCTTCCAGCGCCGCACGCGCGACCTTCCGTGTGACCGACCAGATTTCCTCGGCGTCGTGCTCCACCCAACCCGACTGGGGGAAATGCTGGGTGAACTCCGAATAGGACCTGCCGAGGACGTTTCCATCCTTGCCTATGACGAGGCAGGTGCTTCCGGTCGTTCCCTGGTCGATGGCGAGGACGGCTGGGGTCGGCATGTGGACTCCGGGTGGCAGTCGGCGCACCCGGGCCTGCCCCCGGGACTCAGCGCATTGGGTCGATGGGATGAAGGGCCCCGAAGTCGTAACGCCATCCGGCCTGCCGGAGCAGCCTGAGAAGCGCCGCCACGGGGAGCCCCACAATGGAGTAGTAGTCTCCCTCGACCTCCTCCACCAGTGCGGCGCCGAGGCCCTGGATTCCATAGGCCCCGGCCTTGTCCATGGGCTCGCCCGTGGCCACGTAGCGGCGGGCGGTGTCCCGATCGAAGGCTCGGAACCGGACCCGGGTCCGTGTACAGGAATCCAGCACGCCCTGGCGGCCTGCCAACGCAATCCCGCTCAAGACCTCATGGGTCCGGCCCGAGAGCGACTCCAGCATCGCCACGGCATCTGCATCGCTCTCCGGCTTGCCGAGCACATCACCATCGAGAACCACCACCGTGTCACCGGCCAACACCAGCGCCTCGGGTTCGAGAGCCAGCACTCGGATGGCCTTGTCCCGAGCGAGCCGCAAGACGTGGTCGGCGGGACGTTCACCCGGGTGTACACGCTCGTTGACATCTGCCGGACACACCTCGGGCTCGAGCCCCAGCTGCCGGAGAATGGCCAGGCGCCGGGGCGAGGCGGAGGCCAAGACCAGACGCGGGTGCATCAGCGCTCCAGCATCAGGGTGACCGGCCCCTCGTTCACGAGCTCCACCTCCATCATGGCACCGAAAAGCCCGGTTTCCGCAGGAATGCCACGTTCCTCGAGTAGCTCGATGAATCGCCGGTAGAGAGGAATGGCGACGTCTGGGTTCGCGGCTTCGACGAAGCTCGGGCGACGCCCCTTTCGGACATTTCCGTATAGCGTGAACTGACTCACCACCAGGACCGAGCCGCCGACGTCCTCCAGCGAGCGGTTCATGCGGCCTTCCTCGTCCGGAAAGACCCGTAGGCCGAGAACCTTGTCGGCCATCCATCGGAGCTCGTCGATCCCGTCGCCGTCCTTGAAGCCCACCAGCAACGCGTGGCCGCGTCCGATTGCACCCACGACCTCCCCGTCGACACGGACCTCCGCGCGGGACACCCGCTGGAGGAGGACCCTCACTCGACCGTTACGGACTTGGCGAGGTTCCTGGGCTGATCGACGTCGCAGCCCTTCAGCATGGCCATGTGATAGGCAAGGAGTTGCAGCGGCACGGTTGTGAGCACCGGAAGCAGGCTCGGGATCGTGTGGGGTACGCGGATGACGTGATCCACCTTGCCCTCGAGCTCGGGGGCATCATCGCTCACCACCGCGATGATCCTCCCGTGGCGGGCTTTCACCTCTTCGATGTTCGACACGACCTTGGAGTAGACCGGATCCCGAGGCGCCAGGACGACCACCGGCATGTCTTCGTCGATGAGGGCGATCGGTCCGTGCTTCATCTCGGCTGCCGGATAACCCTCGGCGTGGATGTAGCTGACTTCCTTGAGCTTCAGCGCCCCCTCCAGAGCCACCGGAAACTGGTAGCCGCGACCCAGATAGAGAAAGTTACTGGCGCTCTGATACGCTTCCGCCAGTGCCCGGATCTCGTCGTTGAGCTGGAGCACCTGCTCCACCTGGCCCGGCAGCTCCTTGAGTGCCCGGACCATCTCACGTCCCTGGAGTACGGAAAGATGGCGGCGGCGGCCCATGTACAGGGTGAAGAGCGCCAGCGCCACGATCTGGCTGGTGAACGCCTTGGTGGACGCCACACCGATTTCCGGCCCAGCGTGTAGATAGATCCCGAAGTCGGTCTCCCTCGCGATCGTCGAGCCGACGGCGTTCACGATCCCCATGGTCGTGATCCCACGCTGCTCCGCCTCCTTCAGAGCCGCCAACGTATCGGCCGTCTCTCCGGACTGGCTGATGGCCAGCGCGAGTGTCCCCTCTTCAAGCACCGGATTCCGATACCGAAACTCTGAAGCGTACTCCACCCCCACGGGGATCCGCGCATAATCCTCGACCATGTATTCGCCCACCAATCCGGCATGCCAACTGGTACCGCACGCGGTGACGACCATGCGACGCACCTGGCCTAGCTGGAACTGGTGCTCAGCGATCCCACCGAGCCGGGCATCGCCCTCGTCCTCAAGGAGCCTTCCCCGCATGACATCGCGCAGGCTGCTTGGCTGCTCGAAGATCTCCTTGAGCATGAAGTGCTCGTAGCCACCCTTCTCGATGGCCTCGAGGTCCCACGTAACCTCGTGGACGTGCCGGGTCACCTCCGTGCCCTCGAGCTGATACGTGCGGTACCCTTCGGGCGTCAGGACGGCGTAGTCCCCGTCGTCCAGGTACACGACATCCCTGGTGTGCGCGACCACAGCCGCGGCGTCCGACCCGGCGAGCATCTCACCGTTACGCCCCACGCCGATCAGGAGTGGGCTTCCGTTCCGCGCCACTACGATCTTGGCTGGATCACGCGTCGAGACGACAGCGATGCCGTAGGCGCCCTCTACCTCTCGAAGTGCCGCGGCCACCGCGTGCTCCAACGGATGGCCATCAACCCACAGGTGGTCGATGAGATGGACGACCACCTCGGTATCCGTGTCCGAGGCGAAGGTGTAGCCCTCCTGTACCAGGTGCGCCCTCAGGGCCTCTGCATTCTCGATGATGCCGTTATGCACGAGGGCTATGCGTCCATCCATCGACGTGTGTGGATGGGCGTTGGGCTCGTTGGGCGCGCCGTGTGTGGCCCACCGCGTGTGGGCGATCCCGCAGGTTGCGTGGGTGGGCGCAGAACGCAGCGCCTGCTCAAGGACCCGGATCTTCCCCGGACGCTTGGTGATGCTGATCTGCTGCGCCCCGTTCAGGAGCGCTACGCCCGCGGAGTCATACCCTCTGTACTCGAGGCGCTTCAGCCCCTGCAAGAGGATCGGCGTGGCGTTCTTAGAACCCACGTAACCGACAATACCACACATACTTACGTCCCCTGTAGATAACCAACTTGGATCTCGATCAGCCGACGCCGGCCAGCAGATCCGCCGCCCGTCGTACCAAGGCACGGGCGCTATCCTCGTCCGGGGCCTCGGCGATGAGCCGCACGACCGGCTCCGTTCCGGATGGCCGGACATGAAGCCATGCACTACGTTCTGGCCATGCAAGTCGGAGGCCATCCGCGTCGTCGCGCTCCGCCGCGGCGAGATCCTCCTCCAGCGCTCGGTACGCGGCGCCTAGCGCCTCGCGGCGGAACTCCACCTTCTCCTTGACGATCGCGTACCTGGGCCAGCGGTTGGCCAGAGCGCTCGGAGTCGCGCCCTCATCAGCGAGATGCTGCAGGATCAGCGCTGCCGCCAGCGGAGCGTCCCGGGTGTGATGGAGCGCCGGTAGAATCACACCTCCGTTGCCCTCCCCTCCGACCACCGCTTCCTCCGCCTGCATCCGGCGCGCGACGTTCACCTCCCCGACTGCCGAGCGAAAGAGAGGCGCGTCGAAGGACCGGGCCACGTCCCCAACCACCTGACTGGTGGAAAGGTTCGTCACGACCGGGCCAGGGGTGCGGGCCAACACCGCCGCAGCCGCCAGCGCCAGAGTGAGATCTTCCCCCATGGGCGTGCCGGTCTCGTCCACCAGCGAGAGCCGGTCCGCGTCGGGATCTATGGCGACGCCGATATCCGCACCTGACTCCTTCACCAGGGCACTCAGCGCCTTGAGGTTGTCCGCCGTGGGCTCGGGATCCCGGGGAAAGCGTCCATCCGGCTCCATCCCGATGGCCGTCAGCGAGCACCCTAGCGCTTCGAGCAGCTCCCGAACCGGCGGGCCGCCGGCACCCTGCACGCAGTCCACAGCGACCTTGAAGCCGCGCTGCCGTATCGCGTCGACATCCAAGACCTCCACCTCCAGGATCCGCTGGAGATGGCGAGGCCATGCCTCATCGTCGGCGCTCACCTGGCCCAGGCCGTCCCACGCCGCCCGGGGCGGATCCTCGCTCCGGAGATAGTCCAGAAAGGCCCTCGAGCGGTCTGCGTCGAGGAAGATGCCCTCTTCGGACACGAGCTTGAGCGCATTCCACTCGGCGGGGTTGTGGCTGGCGGTGATGCCAAGCCCCCCAGCCCCACCTCGCTCTTCCACCGCCAGCAGGAGGGTCGGCGTGGGCACGATGCCGAGCTCCACCACCGAGCACCCCACGGACTGAAGCCCCGCCACGACGGCACGGGTGAACATGGGGCCGGAGGTACGTGAGTCCCGGCCCACATAGATGGGGGCGTTCGGACGGTCCCGGGTCATGAACGCGCCGAAGGCCGCCGCCACTCCGGCCATGAGCTCCGGAGTCAGCGGATCGCCCACGCGTCCGCGGACTCCGGACACGCTCACCATCAGGTTGTCGGGAAGGTGGATGGGCACGAAGCTGGCCTCGGCAGCTGGGAACGGGTGGGATGCTCCGAACTTCGCGCAGTTCGCCGCCGAGCGTCAACGGAGTCGAACGCGCCGAGCCCTCGGCGCCGCGCGGGGTGCGCACACCCCTCGGGCACCTGCTAGCTTCGAGTCGCTCGCCCTCCGTCTCCTTTGTCACCAAGGACGTCCTGATGCCCCACTCGTCGCGCCACGGCTTCCGCTTCGACACCCTGGCCATCCACGCCGGAGCGCACCCGGAGCCCGTCACCGGGGCGATCATGACTCCCATCTTCCAGACGTCTACCTACGTCCAGCCAGCGGTGGGTGAGCCCCGTGAGGGAACGTACGATTACGGGCGCACCGCCAACCCCACTCGTGAGGCGTTGGAGGAGAACATCGCCGCGTTGGAGAGCGGATCGCGCGGCGTGGCCTTCGCGTCGGGGCTCGCGGCCATCGAAGCAATCCTGAAGCGATTGTCGGCCGGTGACCACGTGGTGAGCGAGGAGAACACCTACGGGGGCACCACCCGGATGTTCAACCACGTCCTGAAGCGCTTCGGCATCGAGTTCACCTACGTGGACTCCCGGGATCTGGCGGCGGTGGAGGGGGCCATCCGGCCGGAGACCAAGCTCGTCCACGTGGAGACACCGACGAATCCCATGATGCGGGTGAGCGACATTCGAGGGCTGGCCGAGCTCGCCCACGCCACCGGGGCGCTGCTGTCCGTGGACAACACCTTTGCGTCCCCGTACAACCAGCGGCCCCTGGAGCTCGGTGCGGACTTCACGGTCCACTCCGCCACCAAGTACATCAACGGTCACTCGGACGTGATCGGGGGGCTCCTCGCCGTGCGTGACGAGGCTCTGGCCGACGAGATCATGTTCATCCGAAAGTCCACTGGCGCCGTACCCGGACCCATGGATTGCTTCCTCACGCTCCGGGGCGCGAAGACGCTCGCCGTGCGCATGCGCCAGCACAACGACAACGGGATGGCCGTAGCCCGCTTCCTGGAGGCGCATACCAAAGTGGACCGTGTCCTCTACCCGGGACTCGAATCTCACCCAGAGCACGAGTTGGCGAAGGCGCAGATGCTCGGGTTCACCGGCATGGTGTCCGTGGACGTGGGAACGTTGGATCGTGCCAAAGCGCTCACCGAGCACCTGAAGGTGTTCTCCCTGGCGGAGAGCCTGGGCGGGATCGAATCGCTGATCAGCGTACCGGCGCTCATGACTCACGCGTCCGTCCCAGAAGACCGCCGCCGGGAGATGGGCGTGACACCGGGCCTCGTGCGTCTGTCGGTGGGCATCGAGGACATCGACGACCTCATCGAGGATCTGGACCGGGTGCTCGGGTAACGCTTCGGCCGCATGAAACCGGGAGCCCGCCCGACGCGTAAGACCATTCTGACCCGGGACAC
Organism: Gemmatimonadota bacterium; assembly: GCA_039587535.1. Classification (GTDB taxonomy): domain Bacteria; phylum Gemmatimonadota; class Gemmatimonadetes; order Longimicrobiales; family Gaopeijiaceae; genus JAWLHJ01. Next base: position 7,415 of record JBDHIF010000024.1, on the reverse strand, counting down.
CAGTTGAGCCAGACCCCGCCCAGGAGCACGAAAACATGAGTGACGAGAACGGCCAGACCGACGCCCCGTCCGGCAACGCCGGAGCCAAGCGGATCCTGACTGGCATCGCCCCCAGGGCGTGGGAGCACCCCGCCGATAAGGCAGCCCTTCAAGCCCTCCGTCGCATCCCGGTCTTCGACGAAGTGCTTCGCAAGGTCTTCGGATTTTTCGGTGAGAAGCCGATCCGTCTGGCTTTCCAGGCCAACGCGGTGCGAGTGGGCCCCTCACAGTTCCCGGAGATCTATCGGAAGTACCAGGAATGTCTGAAGACGCTCGACGCCCCCGAGGAGTATCCGCTCTTCGTCTCCCAGACGCCGCTGGTGAACGCCGGGGCATACGGCATGAGCGAGCCCTTCATCATCTTGAACTCGGGCACGGTACGCCTCCTCGACGACGACGAGCTTTCCTACGTCATCGGACACGAGATCGGGCACATCCTCAGCGACCACGTGCTCTACCGCACCATGACGGTGCTGCTCATCAACCTGGCCAACATGGGGTTCCCCATCGTGGGGCTCGCGGCACGGGCCGTGCTCGTGGCGCTCCTCGAGTGGTCCAGGAAGGCTGAGCTCACCGCGGACCGGGCGGGGCTTCTGGCCATCCAGAACCCCGAGACCGTCATGCACACCATGATGAAGATGGCCGGGGGCGGCACCAACGAAGAGACCAACCTGCAGGCGTTCATCAATCAGGCCGAGGAATACCGGGAGACCGGCGACGTAGCCGACCAGGTCTTCAAGGTCCTCAACCTCGTCTTCCAGACCCACCCGTTCTATGTCCTCAGGGTGAGCGAGCTACGGAGCTGGATCGAGGCCGGTGACTACGACAGGATCATCCGGGGCGAGTACCCGCGTGCGGATGAGCCGGACCCGACGTATCAACAGGATCTCCGGGACGCCGCAAAAGCATACACCGAGGAGGCGCGCGACTTTATCGATGTCCTGGGTGATGCGGCGCGCCGCATGGGCTCCGACTTCATGGGTGGGCTCAGGCGCTGACCCCCGCCCCGTGCCAGCGCCCGATCTGGGCATAATGAGGACCCCATCGGGTGAGGGTGTGCCCGGTGGGGTCTTTTCTTTCCCGGCTGGTGGCATAGACTCCGGCCCATGAGGATTCTGATCGTGGGAAATGGGGGGCGTGAGCACGCCCTGTTGTGGAAGCTGCACCGGGACGCGCCCCAGGCCGAGTTCTTCGTCACCCGTCCCAACGGCGGCATGGCGGGCCAGTGCCGGAGCGTGGACGTCACACCCACCGACGTTGACGCCGTGTCGCAATGGGCGGCGGCTCACGAGATCGATCTGACCGTGGTGGGTCCGGAGGCTCCCCTTGCCGACGGGCTTGTGGATCGTCTGGAGGCTCGCGGCCTCGCCGCCTTCGGCCCCTCGGCCGACGCGGCTCGCATCGAGTCCAGCAAGGCGTACGCGAAAGCGCTCATGGAAGGCGCCGGCATCCCCACGGCGGGACACCGCAGCTTCACGGAGCTGGAATCGGCCAAGGCCTGGGTGCGTCAACATGGTGCGCCCATCGTGGTGAAGGCATCGGGCCTCGCGGCCGGAAAAGGCGCCGTGGTATGCCTCACCGAGGCGGAAGCTCTGGACGCCCTGGATGCCATGATGGCCGAAGGGAGCTTCGGCGCGGCCGGCGACGAGGTCGTCGTGGAAGAGTACATGGACGGGGAAGAGCTGTCGGTCTTCGCTCTGACCGACGGAGAGCGGTTCGTGTTGCTGGAGCCCTCCCAGGACCACAAGCGTGTCGGGGAGGGCGATACAGGTCCGAACACCGGTGGAATGGGCGCCTACGCTCCGGTGTCCCTGGCCGACGACGCCGTCATCGGGGAGGCGGCGGACCAGATCATCGCACCGACCCTCGCTGCCCTGGCGGCGGATGGCTCCCGGTTCCGGGGCCTGCTCTACGCCGGCCTCATGAAGACGCCGGAGGGCCTCAAGGTGGTGGAATTCAACTGCCGCTTCGGAGACCCGGAGACGCAAGCCGTGCTACCGCTCATGGACGAGGCGCTCCTCCCTCTCATGGAACGGGTGGCTCGCGGGGAGCGGCTCGAGAATGGTCACGCTCGGAGCCGCCGAGGCGCCGCCGTGACCACCGTGGTCGCCTCCGGCGGTTATCCGGGAGCGTATGAGAAGGGGAAGACCATCCGGATCCCGGCGGACCTGGAGACCGAGCACACCATGGTCTTCCACGCCGGGACGCGGCTCGACGGAGACAGGCTGGTTACGTCCGGCGGACGAGTGCTGTCCGTCACCGCCCTGGCCCCCACCTTTGCCGAGGCGGCGGACCGCAGCAGGCAGGGCGCCGGTCGCATCGGATTCGAGGGCGCGTTCCATCGCGGGGACATCGGCTGGAGAGAACGCCAACGCACGGAGGGAGCATGATCGTCACCACCACACCGTCCATCGAAGGACGGCAGGCACGGGAATACCTGGGCATCGTCATGGGCGAGGCCATCGTCGGCGCCAATGTGGTCAAAGACTTCTTGGCCGGCGTCCGCGACATCGTGGGTGGGCGCTCCAAGGCCTACGAGGATGCGCTCCGGGGTGCCCGGCAGGAAGCGCTCAGGGAGATGGCCAAGCGGGCCCAGGACCTGGGCGCCGACGCCGTACTGTCGGTAGACCTGGACTACGAGGTGGTAGGGCGCGGGGGAAGCATGCTCATGGTGACCTCGGCGGGTACTGCCGTCCGGCTGAGCTGACTCCGGGAGTCCGACACGCCTCATGCCCGAGCTTCCCGAAGCAGAAACCATTGTTAGGGGGCTCAGGCCATACCTCACGGGCCGTACCATCGTTGACGTGGCCGTCCTCCGGCCGGACATCCTCCGCGTACCCGCATCCGATTTCGCGGATTGTGTCCGCCACAGGACGTTCCTGACCGTGACGCGGAGAGGAAAGAACGTCGTTTCGCCCCTCTCCGGGGACCGCATGCTGGCGGTCAACCTCGGCATGACTGGGCGCCTACTCCATTTCCCGGAGCTGCCAGGAGCCGAGCGGGCGCCAGGGCATCCGGCCGTCCGCTTCTCGTTGAACAACGGGTCGCTCCTGGTCTTCGACGACGTGCGCCGCTTCGGCACCGTGGAGTGCGTCCCGTCCGACGAGTGGTCCGAGCGCTCGGGCCGTATGGGTCCCGAGCCACTGGACCGCCGATTCACGGCCAAGCGGCTCCAAGAAGCCCTCACCACATCCCGGTCGCCGGTGCGCAACTGGCTTCTCGATCAACGGCGCATCGCCGGCGTGGGGAACATCTACGCCAACGAAGCACTCTATCAAGCGGGCATCCATCCGCGTCGTCCGGCGCGGGAGGTGGAGCCAGACGAGGCCGTGAAGCTGCACCGGGCTCTGCGCAAGGTGCTCCGAAACGCGATTCGAGCTGGAGGCACGACCCTTCGTGACTATCGCACAGCCGACGGACAGCGAGGACGCTACGGGACCGCGTTGTGGGTCTATGGGCGTGACGGGTCCACGTGTCCCCGTTGCAAGAGCACCGTCGAACGCACCGTCTTCGGGAACCGGTCGGCCTTCTTCTGCGCCGGATGTCAGCCGGATGCGGAACATCCGCGCTGAAACGACCTCGAGTGGGACCGTGACAAGCGCCGCAGGCGCGCGCGCCCGGCGGGGCCTCGCGTCCTCCGTGGCCATGGCGACGGGCCTGATCCTGGCGCTGCCCCCAGCGCTGCACGGTCAGCAGAGCTCGGGTGCCGACGACCCCACTTCCCGACTCCCCGTCCGGGAAGTGGCCCTTGAGAACGGGATGCGCTTCCTGATCCTGCCCCGGGAGGGTGCCCCCACCGCCTCCTTCGTCCTCCAGTTCGGAATCGGCGGGGTCCACGAGCGAGAGGGACAGACCGGGATCGCCCACCTACTCGAGCACATGCTCTTCAAGGGTACGAATACGCTGGGCACCCGGGACCTCGAAGCGGAGCGCTCGTACTTCGATCGCATCGACGCCGTTCACGAAACCTTGCTTTCCGCCCGGGAAGCCGGCGATTCGGTCGCGATGACGACTCTCGCAGCACGTATCCGCGTCCTGGAGGACTCGGCACGGATCCATGTGGAAAGCAACGCGTTCGATCGCGTTCTCACCAGCGAGGGCGCTCAGGGGCTGAACGCCACCACGACTTCCGAGTCCACGATCTATTACGTGGAGCTCCCGGCCAACCGCCTGGAGCTTTGGTTCGCGCTGGAGGCGGACCGCATGCAGAACCCTGTGTTCCGGGAATTCTACTCGGAGCGAGACGTGGTTCTCGAGGAGCGTCGGATGCGGGTGGACGCGAGCCCCGGGGGCACGCTCTACGAGCGCCACCTCGCCGAGGCCTTCAAGACACATCCGTACGGTCAACCGGTGGTCGGGCACATGCGCGACCTCGAGCGGATCTCCCGGCGAGACCTGGAACACTACCACCGAAGCTACTACACGCCGAACAACGCGGTGGTGGCGATCGTGGGGAACGTGGACCCCAATGTTGTCGAGCGTTTGGCGCGGCGGTACTTCGAGGCGATCCCCGCAGGCGAGCCTCCTCCTCCGGTGCATGCCGAGGAGCCTCCGCAGACCGAGGAGCGGCGGCTCGAGATCACCTGGGATGCCCAGCCGCTCCTCCGAATCGGATGGCACGTTCCCTCCCAGCACCACGAGGACGCCCCTGCCCTCGCGGTGCTGTCCTCACTGCTCACGGGTGGGCGGAGCTCGCGCCTGCACCGACGCCTGGTCACCGAGGCTCAGGTCGCGACCGGTGTCTACAGCTCCGTGGGGCCCGGAAGCCGGTACCCCGGCCTGCTCCAGATCGACGCCACCCCCCGATCCCCCACCACCCCGGAGGCACTCGAGGCGCTCATCTACGACGAGATCCGGACCCTGGTTCTCCAGGGGCCCTCCGAACGGGAGATGGAGCGGGTTCGAAATCAGGTGGCCGCCGGGAACGTCCGACGCCTCACTTCGAACCTGGGCCTGGCCTTCCAGCTCGCGGAGGCCGAGTCCCTCAGGGGTGACTGGCGGGAGCCCTTCAGGGGCCCGGCTCTGGTGCGCGCCCTTACGGCCGGGGATATCCAGCGGGTGGCCCGAGGCTACCTCACAAAGAACAATCGCACGGTGGCCGTGCTCCGTCGGGCAGCGCCATGAGGCTCAAAGAACGCTCGATCACCGTCGCGGCGGCGACCCTTTCGGCGCTGATGCTCCATGTGGGCGCCGCGGCTCAAGAGCTTCCCTCGGGGTTGGCGAACCTCACCTTCGCACCCCTGCACTTCGACCAGCCCACCCCGGAGCGTCACGAGGTCGCCGGTGTGCCGATCCTGCTCCTCGAGGATCGGGATCTTCCGCTGGTCACGGCCCTTGTGGGATTCAAGGGAGGGTACGGCCTGTTCCCTCGATCCGACTACGCGGCGGCGACCGCCCTTCCTGCCCTGCTTCGCTATGGCGGGACCCGGTCGATGGCACCGGATTCGGTGGACACAGAGATCGATACCTACGCCATGCAGCTTTCGTTCGGAAGCGGGGGTGGAGCCATCTCCTCCAGCATGAACGTCTTGAGCGAGCACTTTTCGCGCGCCATGCACATCTGGGGGGGGATGATCACTGAACCGGGCTTCGATTCCGTCGAGGTGGCCGCCTGGCGAGGCCGTCAAGCGGAAAACGTCCTCCGCCGTCCGGATGATCCGTCCACCCTGGCCTTCTCCGAGTTCAACCGCCTTCTCTACGGAGACCACCCGATCGGCTGGGAAATGACCGAGGCGGACCTTTCCCCGGAGGTGATGAACCGCGCCACGCTCGAGGCGGTCCATCGACGAATCGTCTGCAGGGACAATCTCATTCTGGGGCTCACCGGGGATCTGTCCTGGTCCGAAGTCCATGATGTGGTGGAGGAATTCGTATCCTCCGTCCCGCCCTGCGAGGGACCTCTGCCCGAAGCACCGGTCCCTGATGTGGACGCCAAGCCAGGCGTATTCTTGATGCACAAGGATCTGGAACAGGCGTATTCTTGATGCACAAGGATCTGGAACAGGCTGTGGTGGTGCTGGCCCACCCCACGGATCTTCCCCTGGCCGACGACCCCGAGTACTTCTCGTCGACGATCGGCAACACCATCCTGGGTGCAGGTGGCTTCTCCAGCCGCCTCATGGCCCGAGTACGCACCGAGGAAGGCTACGCCTACTCCGCCTCCTCGCTCTGGACCACGCCGCGGCGTTACCCGGGCCTGCTCGGAGCGGTCACCCGCACCCGACCCGAAACGGCGGTCCCGGCGATCGAGCTCATCCTCGAGACCATGAACGAGCTGGCCCGTGTGCCGCCGCTCCGCGAAGAGGTGGAGACGACCGTCAACCGGATCGTGAACGGGTTCGTCTTCAACTTCGAGACCGCCGCGCAGATCGTGTCCAGGAGCATGTACTACATGGCTCAGGATCTCCCTGCGGATTGGTTGGAGCGTTACCTCCGGGGCGTGCAGAACGTGAGCGCCCGAGAAGTAAGCCAGGTGTTCGGCCGGCACCTTCGACCCGAGGAGATGACGATCTTCGTCCTGGGTGACACGGCCCGCGTGGGCCTGGACCGCATCGAGCGACTCGGGGCCATCACGGTGCTCCCTGCTCCCTGACTGCGCACGACCAGACGACGACAGCCCGCTCCCCGCCCTACGCGCTCGGGCACTCGATCAGGCGCGGCCCCAATGAATGGCGGCGATCCCTCCCGTGAGGAGACGCCAACCCACGTTGTGGAAGCCGACGGACTGGAGGAGCTGCCCCAGGGCCGAAGGGCCTGGGAATTCCTTGACGGACTCGGGAAGATACGTGTAGGCCCAAGGGTGGCCGGACACGATCCGTCCCACCACGGGAAGGATCCGGCGGAAGTAGAAATGGTAGCCCGCGCGGACCACGGCGTTGGGCGGCGTGGTGAACTCTAGGATCACCAACCGGCGTCCCGGCCGGAGGACGCGGCGAAACTCCGCGAATCCCAGCCGAAGGTCCGCCAGGTTTCTGACTCCGAAGCCCACGGTCGCCCCGTCGAAGGTGTCGTCCGGGAACGGTAGACGCAGCGAGTCGCCGCACACCGGACTCACCCGGGCTCCACGGATCTTCTTCCCGCCTTGCACCAGCATGGGATGTGCGAAGTCGGAGGCCACGACCCGGCCTTCGAACCCTTGTCGCCGCTCGAGCTCCAGGGCGAGGTCGAACGTCCCCGCACACGCATCGAGGTACGTGCCGGCAGGCTCGGAAGTCCAGTCGAGTGCGCCGACAGCCTTCTTCCGCCACGATCGGTCGATGTTGAGGCTCAGGACATGATTCAGCAGATCGTACCGTGGAGCGATCTCGGAGAAGATGCGCTGAACCTGGCGCTCCCGCTCGGCCCCTGCCTTCGGGGCCGCGTCGGATGGGGATTGC
>JBDHIF010000133.1:0-2537 GCA_039587535.1 Gemmatimonadota bacterium | reverse complement strand
GGGTTGTTCGAAGCCTTCCGCTCCAGCCGACCGGCGCCGACGCAGGAGACGGCTGAGCTCGTCGGGAACGAGCAGTGGCGGCTCTTCGGAGAGCTGGTCGAAGACCGAGACCCGTCCAACATCGTGCTCAACATCGATCCCGATTGGGCGTTCTCGGATGGACTCCACGCGGGGGAGCGCGAGGTGTTGGAGGAGGCGCTCGGCCCGTATGTCGAACGGGTGGTCCGTGAGCCTCGCCTCGCCATGAACTACATCGCCCTCCGGATACCGGAGATGATGCCGCGGTACCGCAAGATCCAGGAGTCGGTGCACGCGATGATCTCCCAGGCGTTTTCGAACGCGGTCATCACGCCGGGAGAGACGACCACCGAGGACGTCGTATGGTGGCTGCGCCAAAAGTCACAGGAGCTCGGCTACACCAACTGGTTCCAGCCCTCCGTCTCGGTACAGCGGGAGGGCGGCGTCTCCGGAGAGCCGGGGACGGTCATCGAGCCGGGAGATCTGTTGTGGACGGACTTCGGTGTCGTCGGCATGAACCTCCACACGGACACTCAGCACCTCGGGTACGTCCTTCGGGCGGGCGAAACGGACGCGCCTGACGGACTGAAGCGCTGCCTGGCCGATTCCAACCGCATGCAGGACCTGCTCCTGGAGGAGATGGAGCCCGGGCGCACCGGGAACCAGATTCTCGCGGCCACCCTGGCGCGAATGGAAGCCGAGGGAATCGACGGAACCGTCTACACCCACCCCATCGGTGACCATGGTCACGGGGCCGGACCGCTCATCGGACGTTGGGACGCGCAGGAAGGAGTGCCCGTCCGGGGCGATGCCGTCTTGCTCCCATCGACGTGGCACTCCATCGAGCTTCAGGCGACGCGCTCCATCCCCGAGTGGAATGGTGATCCGGCGAGCTGTCGGCAGGAGGAGGAGGCCTATCTGGACACGGACGGCACGCGGCACTGGGCGTTCCGTCGACAGTCCGTCTTTCACCTGGTCTGGTAGATGACGTGGCCCGTGCACCCTCGCTGGCCAGACGGATGGTGTAGGCAGCCTGTCCGAGGAAGGCGCGATTTGTGACGGCGCCGCGCTCGGGCAGGAGATTCGATCGATCAATCGTCGAGGGGCCCATCAAGGGAGCCGTCTGGAAGCTCGCCTGGCCCACGATGCTTCAGAACATCCTGGGTGGCCTCCAGGGAATCGTGGACCACGCAATGGTGGGACATTACGTGGGCTACACCGGGAACGCTGCGATCGGTGTTTCCTGGCAGATCTGGGTGGTGGTCATCGTGTTCATCAGCTCGCTCTTCACCGGCATGGGCGTGCTGGTCGCCCGCTTCGCCGGGCAAGACGACCACGAGAAGGTGAATCGCACGGTCTACCAGGCCTTCCTCACGTCGGTGCTCCTGGTCGTCGGTATCATGGCCCCCATCGGGTACTTCTCGGCGCCCTGGCTACTCGAGCTCGTGAACGCCGCGCCCGAAGTTCAAGCCGAGGCCCTGCCGTATCTGCGCATCATGTTCGTGTTCTCCTTCGGCATGTTGGTGTTCTTCATGCTTGGTGGTGCGCTCAGATCGGCCGGGGACGCCCAGACCCCGCTCCGGCTGGGGGTCGCTTTGACCATCCTCAACATCACCTTGAACGTGGTGCTCATTCGCGGCTTCGGCCCGATCCCGGCTTTCGGAACCAAGGGTGCGGCACTGGGCACCGTGATCTCCGCGGCGCTCGTGACCGCGTATGCATTTGTGCGTCTCTTCGAAGGTCGGTGGGTCGTGCAGTTCCACCGTGGCCTGGGGTTGCGCCCGGACTGGGGCATCATCCGCGAGCTCTTCCGCTTCGGTCTGCCCACGGGCATCCAGGGCGTCGCCATGAATATCGGCGGCGTATTCCTTCTGGCGTTCGTCGGATCGCTGGCGGTCAGCGCGGAGGCTCAGGCCGCGTATGTCGTGAGCTACACGCAGATCTTCTCGTTCATCACCTGGACGTCCGTCGGGCTGATGGGCGCCACCGCCGCCGTGGCGGGGCAGAATCTCGGGGCGGGTCGGCCCGAGCGTGCTAGTCGGGCGGTGCACACGGCAGCGGGCTTCGGCCTGCTCCTGGCCGTTCTGGAGCTCAGCGTGGAGCTACTCCGCTATCTCTCCATCTCCGGGCTCTTCATCACGGTGGCGTTGGCCTACACGGGAGGGCTCCAGGGGACCGGAGACACCAAGAGTCCGATGTACATCTCCATCGTGTCCCAGGTGGCCATTCCGCTCGGAATGTGCTTCGCCATCCAGCAGCTATCGACCCTGGAACCCCACCACATCTGGTTGGCCATCGTCATCGGGCATTTCACCCGGGCGGTGTTGAGCGTGGGGGTGTTCCGGAGGGAGGGGTGGCGGGATATCGAGGTGGATATCGGAGGGGCCCGGGCCTAGGCACGTCTGTTCGGCCCACCCGGCTCGGCTCGACCGCGCTGAGGGAATTCGGCATAATCGGTGCTCGCGAGACGAACTAGGTGACAACGAAGGGGCCAGCTCATGGCGAAGCGGTACTGGTTG
>JBDHIF010000132.1:0-2284 GCA_039587535.1 Gemmatimonadota bacterium | reverse complement strand
CGAAGAGCTCCGGCCCTGGACGGACTCCGAGACTCTCTCCGGTGGTGGCACCCAGACCACCACCATCACGCTCGGCCCGCAGGACCGGGAGCTCCACGTCCGGGTGGACGCGGACTTTGAGTGGCGCGTCTCGAATACGGCCGCGGCCGGCTTTGTCCCCGCGGCCGCGGACACGTGGACCCGTGTTTGGGTTCGCCACGGGAACCGGGACCGACGGGACTACACCATCGAAGTACGGGCGCTCTCCGGCTCGAACGTCTACATTTCCGCACAAGGGGAGTAGACCATGGGAAGCCTGGACACCATCGGCGGGACCGCGGCCGGGGGCGTGACTCCGCCAGGTCTCACGGTCACGGGCCGCGTGGACGGAGAAGCGTACACCGTCACGGCCGGGGCCCGGTCGCTCTCCATCTCGAACCCGGACGGGGCCACGCTCTCCACCACCGTGGAACTGGCCTCGGACGGCTCGGCCGTCACGGTCACGGGTTCCACCACCACCTCTCCGAGCTGGACAGCTCCGAGCGGTGGAGCGGATGGGGACGCGTACCAAGTCAAAGTCAAGGCGACGAAGAGCGGAGCCACCACGACGGTATCTTTTACGGAGCGGATGGTCTCCACCGGCTTCTCCGCCATCGCGACGGAGCAGGTGGACCTAACGGACGGGACGTGGACCCTGGTGGATACCATTACGATCGATGTCAACGGATACCACACCATCACGTGGAACGCGTTCACCGGCTCCGTGGACTACAATCCGGGGGCGGGGACGAATTTCACGGGGCCGAGGTGGTATAAGCTGGCGAAGGCCAGCGGAACGCAGGTGGACGCCACCGAAGCCAGCGTTATGGCCCTGAAGATCAATCTTCCCGAACCGACTCACACGGCCAGCGGATATCCCCAGCTCAACGTCTGGGGGACCGCGGCGGACCCGACAGCGGACGCGGTAGCTACCCAGCGGGGACTGGGGCTCGTTCACGGACAAAGCAACGGAGCCACCACGTATCAGGTGGGCGCCTACTCCTTGTCCACGGACGCCCTTTACTCGAACGCCAACACCGATAGCGTCTTCGGGTTCGCCTGTAAGGCCGGGCGGGAAGTGGGCGCCTGTACGTGGTTCGCCCAGCGCCACGATACGTCCGAGGTCGTGGAGAACAACACGCGGACGGCCAATGTCAACACCCAAACGGCCAGCGCGGACCTTCACGTATATTTCGGGGCCGGTATTCTTCTGAATACCCACAACATGGTGGCCGGGACGACATCCACGCCCTTCCAGCTCCACTACAAGGTCTTCCGCTTCACCGATCTTCTGGAGTAATCCATGCCGACCATCTACACCGCGGACGCGGACATCTTCCGGGGAAGCGTCACCATTGAAGAGCTCGAAGAGATCCAGCCGGCCACCGTGATCACCGTGATCGTTCCCGACAGTGACCGGGCGGACTGGCTGGCGTCCTATGACCCGGCGAACGACTACTCCCCGAACGCGTCCGACTCCCGGATCATCGCGCGGGCCGTTCTGGACGCTCTCCGCACTACGGAAGAGCCATGAGCTATCGGTACGGGAAGAGCTCCACAAAGAGGCTCCAGTCCTGCGACCCGGACTTGATTCTTCTGTTCAATGAGGCCCTGGCGGACCCGGCTTGTCCTTCGGACATCACGATTCTGGAGGGACACCGGGGCGAAGAGCGCCAGAACCAGATGGTGGCGGAAGGGAAGAGCCAGCTCCGATGGCCGCGGAGCCGCCACAATACTTTCCCATCCATGGCCGTGGACGCGGCCCCGTATGTGGGCGGCGCCATCTCATGGAGCTGGCCGCACTATTACCCACTGGCCGACCACATCAAAGCCACCTGGGCCCGGCTGAAAGCCGAGGGAAAGGTCCACGGAGAGCTGGAGTGGGGCGGGGACTGGTCCTTCAAAGACGGACCACATTGGCAGATCAACCGTTAGGAGCAGACGATGTCAAAGCAAGGAAACCCGGCATTCGACGCTGGAGAGGCCATCGCCCAAGGACGTCCGGACGTCCTTCGCCGGGCGCTGGATCGTCTCATCCAGCCACGCTCGGCTCTCCTCGAGGCGGTCTCCGATCGGGCCATTGTTCTTCTGGTGGAAGCCCTTGACGACGTTCGAGATGATTTCGTGGCCGGTGTACTGGCCGGGGCCGATTCCGGAAGTGGGGCGGAATAATGCCAGACCAGGCCGAGACATCGGTGGCGACCGTCCCGGCCAGTCACTCCGTCCACCCTTCGGTCCTCGACTCCATGGGAGTCGGAGACGTCAC
>JBDHIF010000023.1:0-56037 GCA_039587535.1 Gemmatimonadota bacterium | reverse complement strand
CCCGCCGCCACCGGGATGAGGGCCACATTGTAGAAGAATGCCCAGAAGAGGTTCTGCTCGATGGAGCGCATCGTCGCCCGACTGAGGGCGAGGGCCTCGGGCACGGACCGGAGATCGCCCCGCATGAGTGTCACGTCGGCCGTCTCCATCGCCACGTCGGTCCCCGTGCCGAGCGCGACGCCCACGTCGGCACGCGCGAGCGCCGGAGCGTCGTTGATCCCGTCGCCCACCATGGCCACGCGCCCCTCCGAAGCGTCGCTGAGGTTGGCCACTTCGGCCGCCTTCCAGTCGGGAAGGACCTCCGCCACGACCTCTTCGATGCCCACCTCTTCGGCGATCCGGGCGGCCACCCGGCGCTGGTCGCCGGTGAGCATGACGACCCTTAGGCCCCGAGCTCGCAGCGTGGCTACGGCCTCGGCCGATCCCTCCTTCACCGCGTCGGCCAGGGCGACGAGCCCTCGGACGTCACCATCCACGGCCACCCAGACGGGCGTCGCGCCATTCCGCGCCACTCGGTCGGCCTCGGCGGCCAACGCGTCCGTGGCCACGCCGTGCCCATCGAGGTATCCCGCCGTCCCCACGAGCACGCGTCGGCCCTCGACGTTCGCCTCGACGCCCTTGCCCGGAACGGACAGGAACTCACCGGGCTCGGTGAGCTGCAGGCCCCGCGCGCGCGCCTCACGGACGATGGCTTCGCCGAGCGGATGCTCGCTACGCAGCTCCGCGGACGCGGCGATCCGCAGCAACGGATCGAGCTCCTCGGCGATCACCTCCCGTACAGCCGGCTCTCCGGTGGTGATGGTTCCGGTCTTGTCCAGCACCACGACGTGGACGTCACGCGCCCGCTGCAGAGCCTCGGAGCTGCGGAACAGGATGCCCATGCGTGCAGCCCTTCCCGTGCCGACCATGACGGCGGTGGGTGTGGCCAGCCCGAGCGCACACGGACACGCAATCACCAGCACAGCCACCGTGCGGATGAGCGCCACCGTGACCCCAGCCCCCACCCAGAGCCACCACACCAGGAAGGTTCCCAGGGCAATGACCACCACCACCGGCACGAAGACCGCCGAGATTCGGTCCGCCAGCGCCTGGATGGGCGCCTTGCTGGCTTGAGCCTGCCGCACCAGACGGACGACCTGAGCCAGAGCGGTATCCGCCCCCACCCGACGGGCCTCGAAGCGAAACGATCCGGTCTTGTTGATGGTCGCGCCAATCACCTCGTCTCCCGGCCCCTTGTCCACCGGCATGCTCTCGCCGGTGAGCATGCTCTCGTCCAGGGTGGAGCGACCATCGAGGACAGTGCCGTCCACCGGAACCCGCTCGCCCGGCCGGACCACCAGCACATCCCCCACCTTCACCTCTTCCAATGAGATCTCCTGCTCCACCCCATCCCGCACCACGCGGGCCGTGGCCGGCCGCAGGTCCATGAGCTCGCGGATGGCCTGACTGGTCTCCCCCTTGGCCCGGGCTTCCAGGAGCTTGCCGAGCTTGATGAGGGTGATGATGAGCGCGGCGGTTTCGAAATAGACGTGCTCCCCGAGTCCCGTCGTGCCCAGGGTCACCGCCACCGTCACCACGACCGAGTAGACGTACGCCACCGTGGAGCCCAGAGCCACGAGGACGTCCATGTTGGCCGCACGGTTGCGGAGCGACTTCCAGGCGCCCTCGTAAAAGCCCCAGCCCACGTACAGCTGAACCGGGCTGGCCAGCGCAAACATCAGCCAATTCACCCACGGCGCGTGGGACCACGCTCCGATGATGGAGAAATCCCGCGCCATGCTGAGGAGGAACAACGGGAGCGCGAAGGCCACGCCGACCTTGAAGGCCCGGCCCTGCGCGTGGACCTCTTCGGCGCGGGCATGCTCCTCCGCTTCCTCGATCTCGGACTCCTCGACCAGGATGGCACCGTATCCCGCCCGCTCCACCTCCTCCACCAGAGCTTCCGGCGACACCACGTCCGGGTCGAACTGGACCGTGGCGCGCTCGGAGGCATAGGAAACCGAGGCCTCACGGACCCCCGACGCCTTCCGAAGCGTTCGCTCCACGGTGCCCGCACAGTTCGCGCACGTCATTCCGGTGATGGGCAGAACAAGCTCGGCTCCCTTATCGGGTTCGAGCTCGGACGCAGGAACGTCCCTCCCAGACGAGGCGGATTTCATGGTCATGATGGTCCGGACGGCTCAGACGTCCCCGGCAGGCGGATACGCGATCTCTTTCATCTTCTCTTCGATGACCACCCAGTCGGATGTCTCCGGATCCCAGCTGACGGTGACCTGACGGGTGGCCTCGTCGGCCTTCACATCGCGCACCCCGGGGACCTCCCCCACTTCACGTTGGATGGTGTTGACGCAGTGTCCGCAGCTGATGTTCGGCACGCTCACCGTCTTGCTCTCCTCCCCGGACATATGACTCCTCCATGCTCGATAGATGTTGTGCGATCAGGAGCGCCCTGAGGCTTCGAAGACCTGCATGAACTCCGTCAGGACACGCTCTCGCTCGGCCACGTCTTCCCCCTGGATGGCCGAAGTCACGCAGGAATGAAGGTGCTCGTCCAACACCTTCGCACTCACCTTCTTGAGAGCTCGCTGGATCGCCACGATCTGGTTTACGACGTCGATGCAGTACGCACCCTCATCGACCATGCGCTGCACGCCGCGAACGTGGCCCTCGACGCTCTTCAAGCGCCGCACCACGTCTGAAGTGGTCTCCGAATCCATGACGTCCGCTCACGCTGGTGAAGTGATACACCCCCCCCCAGGGGGGTTGGGATATCCTGCGTCTAAACGTAGCACCCTCCACGGGATAATCCAAGGGTCGTGGGTCCCTTCGGACGGGGGACCGGATCGACCCGATCGGGGTTGATGGAGGTCTTCCGGCCGCGCAGCGTGTAGCATGGTCATCATGCACGTTTCCCAACCTATTCACTCCAGGAAGTCCCACGATGTCCGAGAAGCTGACCGACACGGCTCCCGAGCCCCTCGCGGGCTCCGGCGAGGACCCCTTCGACGTCGATGCGTCCACCGACCCCATCGAGCTCTTTGGGCAGTGGTTTGACGACGTCCGGGACCGAGGCGTCGATCTTCCTGAAGCCGTGGCGCTGGCAACCGCGACCCGCGACGCCGTCCCTTCCGTGCGCATGGTCCTGCTCAAGGGCGTGGACGAGCACGGCTTCACGTTCTTCACGAACTACGAGAGCCGAAAGGCCGGCGAGTTGGAGGAAAACCCCCGGAAGGAGCTGGATCGCCAGGTGCGCGTGACCGGAGCGGTCACCCGGGTCTCTGAAGAGGAAAGCCACGCGTACTTCGTCACCCGACCGGAGGGAAGTCGCCTCGGAGCGTGGGCATCGCGCCAGAGCCGGCCCTTGGACTCACGACGGGAGCTCGAGCGACGGGTAGCCGAGGTTCGAGAGCGCTTCCAGGACGGAGACGTCCCGCTCCCTCCGTTCTGGGGTGGTTACCGGTTGCGCCCGGACCGCATCGAGTTCTGGCAGGGAAGGCCCAGTCGGCTACACGACCGCATCGCCTTCGACCGCACCCCCGAGGGGTGGAGCACGGTACGCCTCTACCCTTAGAACGCCGAGTCGGTGGACCGCTCGCGCCTCCGGGCAAGCCACGCCACGCGCTTCGAACGACGAGCGACACGTTGCGCTGAGCCGACCGCACCGCTGGCACGACGCGGACTCGTGTCGTAACCTGGCTCGATGAAGAGCGCCCTCCAGGCACCTGATAGGCGAACCGTCCGCAGGCGGCCCGCCCCGAGGCCACTCGCTTGAGTCCGGGCTGGGCGGCGACCCTCGCCCTCTTCCCGATCGCCCTCAGCGCGGTCCTCCTCGTGGGCTTCCGCGTCCCCGCCAAGCACGCCATGCCGGCGGCGTACCTCGCCACGGTCGTCGTAGCCCTGGGGGCCTGGCAGATGGAGACCGTCCGGGTAGTGGCGGCGTCGATCCAGGGGCTCTTCCTCACCTTCGATCTGCTCTTCATCATCTTCGGCGCCATCCTCCTGCTCCACACGTTGGAGCGCTCCGGAGGCGTGGCGGCCATCCGCCGATCTTTCAGCGGGGTCAGCGAGGACCGCCGGGTCCAGGTGATCATCGTGGCCTGGCTCTTCGGGTCTTTCATCGAAGGCGCGGCGGGGTTCGGAACACCCGCAGCCGTCGTTGCGCCGCTCCTCGTGGCGCTGGGGTTCCCGGCAGCGGCGGCGGTCATGCTGGGCATGATGGTGCAGAGCACGGCCGTCACCTTCGGTGCCGTGGGCACTCCGGTCCTGGTGGGCGTCCAAGGGGGGCTTGGCGGAGCCGCTTTCGACGCCACGCTCGCCGCCGCCGGCCTGGACATGATGGGCTACCTGCGGCTCGTCACGGGGCGGGTGGTGATCTTCCACGCCATCGCCGGCGTCCTCATGCCGACGTTCATGGTGGTCATGCTCACCCGATTCTTCGGCGCCCGCCACTCGTGGACCGAGGGGCTGTCCATCCTGCCCTTCGCTCTCCTCGGCGGATTGGCCTTCACGGTGCCCTATGTCCTGTTCGGTAGCTTTCTTGGCCCCGAGTTTCCGTCCCTGCTGGGGGCTCCCGTGGGACTGGCCATCGTCGTCACCGTGGCACGGCGCGGCTGGCTCCTGCCAGACGACGCCTGGGATTTCCCACCCCGCGACACCTGGAGCTCGGAATGGGTGAGCGGCCTGGAGGACGAGGCGGAAGAAGCTCCGGAGCGAGGAGGGATGTCCGGCCCCAGGGCCTGGGCCCCGTATGCGCTCCTCGGGGTCCTGCTGGTGCTCACCCGCCTCCCTGCCCTCCCTCTGGGTGCCTGGCTCCGGGCGCCGGCCCTCACCTGGGAGGGAATTCTGGGGACGGGGATCACGGCGTCCACGACCCCGCTCTATCTACCCGGATTCGTGCTGCTCGTGGTGGTGGCCCTCACGGCGTGGCTCCACGGCATGCGGCCTGCCGCCCTCGCCGGCGCGGTACGTTCGTCTTCGCGGGTCTTGGTGGGGGCGGGCTTCGTTCTGGTGTTCACCGTGCCCATGGTTCGCGTCTACATCAACTCGGACGTAAACGCGGCCGGCCAGCTGGCTATGCCGTTGGCCATGGCCGAGTGGGTTGCGGGGAGCGTGGGGAGCGTCTGGCCCTTCTTCGCCGGGGTCACCGGAGCCCTCGGCGCCTTTATCGCCGGCTCGAACACCGTCAGCAACCTGATGTTCTCCGCCTTCCAGTTCGGCATCGCGGAACGGCTCGCCATGTCCACGGTGACCATCGTGGCGCTGCAGGCCGTCGGGGCAGCAGCAGGGAACATGATCGCCATCCACAACGTTGTGGCGGCCTCCGCCACCGTGGGCCTACTCGGGCGCGAGGGATCCACGCTGAGGAAGACGATCCTGCCGACCATCTATTACCTGGTTCTACTGGGCGTGCTGGGACTCGTAGCGGTGCACGTCATCGGCGTAACGGACCCATTGGTCCCGGGTTGACCTCACCGGTTTTGTCAGGCGCCTAGCTCGGTCATCCAGGCACCTAGCGCGCGGGCGAAGTATCCCGCGTTGAAGAGTACCCAGTCCGAAGCTTCGACCGGCAGCGTGAATCGATCCGCGGCTTCCTCCGCGGACCAGCCGCGCTCGAGCGCTTCGCGAGCCCCGGCTTCCACCCGATCCAGGATCCGGACGTAGAGGTCCATGTCCCCATCGTGAGCCAGCGCGCCGTGTCCGCTCACCCATACGGCGGCGCCACGTGCCCGGAGCACACGGACAGTCTGGGACAGCCGTCCCGGTTGCGCGTCCACGTAGTTCGGGAACATCCCGTTCCAGACAAGGTCTCCGGCGAAGACCACACCCGCGTCCATCACCTCCACCGTCAGGTCCGACGCCGTGTGCCCACGACGCGGCACCAGCAGCACGGAGCGATCGCCGAGATCCAGCTCGGTGGGGCGTCCGCTCCCGATGGTGGTGAATCGAGCAGGGGCGGCCCCCTCGGGGTCCCCCGGACGTCCTGGCACACGCTCCAAGGTGGTCGCGGTCGCGAGAATCTCCACGTCCGGTGTCTCGGCGGCGGCACGGACCCCGGCCACGTGGTCACCGTGATGGTGGGTCAGCACGACGTGTGTGGGGGGCCGCCCGGTGAGCCGCTCGGCTTGACCGGCCATCCAACGGGACCCGTCGCCGGATCCGAAAGCTTCCACCACCACCACCCCGGCGCGGCCCGCGATGATCCCGCCGTTGCAGAGCGTCGTCCGGTCCGACAGCGGGGACGACTCCAGCGCCCAGACTCCGTCGGCCACCCTCAGCACGCGGCCCCAGGCCTCAGTCGCGACCACAGGGTACCGTTCCTGCTCCTGTGCCACCACCCGCCACGGCCACGCCATGGAGCCGAGCTGCGTGGTGGCGAGAGCCGCGGCCGACCCAGCCAGAAACGCTCGGCGACTCACCTCCGTCTGTCTGTTCATCCGCCCTCGTCTCGGCTGGGATCTGTCGTCCTGGAAGCTCATGTCGTCTATTGAGTCATCGTCGCGGTTGATTCGTCGTACGACCCTCGGAGGCTCCGATGCGCGCACCTGCTCTTCGCCTCGCGCTCTGCTTCGCCCTTGGCGCGAGCCTGCTCCTCACTCCTGGTGCCGCTGAGGCCCAGTCCGCTCAAGAGCCTGAGCTCCAGGAGTGGACCGTTCCATACGCCGCCTCCCGCCCCCGGGATCCCATGGTGGGCCCGGATGGCGACGTCTGGTTTGTCGGTCAGGTGAGCGACTACGTGGCACGCCTCGACCCGGAGTCCGGGACATTTCAGCGCTACCCGCTCCCGGAAGGAGCCGGTCCGCACAACCTCATCGTCGATCCTAGCGGGATCGTCTGGTACGCCGGCAACCGCGACCGGCACATCGGCCGTCTGGACCCTGCCACCGGGAACATCCAGCGCTTCGAGATGCCCGACGAGGCAGCCCGCGACCCGCACACCCTCGTCTTCGATGCTCAGGGGGACATCTGGTTCACCGTGCAGCAGGGCAACTTCATCGGCCACTTCGACAAGGACACCGGAGAGACCCGGCTGGTACAGGCACCCACTGTGCAGCGCGGCACGTCAAGTCGCCCGTACGGGATCAAGATGGACGCCAACGACCGCCCCTGGATCGCCCTGTTCAACACGAACGCCATCGCCACGGTGGACCCGGAGACGTTCGAGGTCGAGGCCTTCGAGCTGCCTGAGAACGCGCTGCCGCGCCGGTTGGACATCACATCGGACGGCATGATCTGGTACGGCGACTACCGCCGGGGATACCTCGGGCGGCTCGACCCCGCCACCCGGCAGGTCACCGAGTGGCTGCTCCCCAGCGGCGAGAACGCGCGCCCGTACGCCATGGCGGTCGACGACAACGATCGCATCTGGCTGGTGGAGACCGGTGTGCAGCCCAACCAGTTCGTGGGTTTCGACCCCCGCACGGAGAGCTTCACGAGCGTTCCGGTGGAGAGCGGCGGCGGCTCGGTGCGGCACATGTACTTCGACGCCGAAAGCAACTCCATCTGGTTCGGCGCGGACACCAACACCGTGGGCGTGGCGCGGCTCCCACCCGCTCGCCCGATCAGCGACTGATAGAGGCCACCAATCCGCCCGAGCCGGCCGTGCGCGTCGTGGCGGCCGTGCTCCGGCGAAAGGAGCTGTATCTCCTCGGCCTGCGGCCCTCGGAAAAGCGCCACGGGGGACTATGGGAGTTCCCGGGCGGTAAGGTCGCTCGGGGGGAGACGCTCCTGGCCGCAGCTCGTCGAGAGCTCGCGGAAGAGCTCGACCTCGAGGTCACCGGGGTGGGTGACGTACTCCGATCCTTCAGGGACGACGGGTCGCCCTTCATCGTCGAGTTCGTCGAAACCCGTGTCGTCGGTGAGCCCGTGGCCCGGGAGCACGAGGCCGTGGGGTGGTTCTCGCTGGACGAGATGGGTGCCATGCCCCTCGCCCCAGCGGATGCCGCCTTCGCCGAATGGCTCTGGGAGCTCCAGGCGAGCCGGTGATCGCGGCCGGCTTCTGGCAGCTCGATGACACGGTCACGCTCCGGAACGATCCAGCACACGCAGGAGATCGCGGGCCCGTGCCTTCGGCACCTCCGTCTTGAGACCCTCGGCGGTATTGGCCGCCCTCCCAACGACCTGTCCCCTGTAGCTCACGGCCACAGGGCCCCGAACGTCCAGGTCGTTGGTCACCGGGCGCCGTTCGAGTAGCGACCGGAGCCGGCCGCCGTCCAGCTCCAGCCGACGCTCCCGCACGTCCGGGGACAAGAGCCGCAAGACGTCGTTGGTGGGCCTGGCACGACTCCTGGAGTCGAACTCCACAGCCCGTATTCCGAGCGAGATCGGACGCCATGCGCCCGGAGCCCACGCCTCCAAGGGCCACGCTGCCACGGAGTGGATCCACGTGCGCCCCCCTCGGACGGTCCAGTCGAAACCCTCCAGGACCTCACGGGGCACACCGAACCGGTCACGTAGCTCTTCCACCGACGCCGCAACGAGGGCCTCGGCCTCCGCCGGGTCCACGGTGGGCGCCCCGTCTTCCTCGTCCGGATCCCGGGGGAACGCCGCGGGAACCCGGCTCCACCCCGCGCTCGGAGCACGGTCGGGGCTCCCTGGTCTGGCGTCTTCGGGAAGCGGCCCATCGGTCCGGCGCAGGCGCGCCAGGAACAGCCCGCCGGAGTCCAGGTGGTGAGGATAGATGCGAGCCGCACCCTCCAGACGGGGGTCGAACCGCTCGCCCTCGAACGACGTGATCCCGGAGGCATGACGAACCGGAAGGTGCAGCGGCTCGAGCTCCACTTGCATCGTCTCGAGGATCTGCGTCACCACGGCCTCGTTCTCAGCCGGCGCAAAGGTGCAGGTCACGTAGAGGACCACCCCACCGGGGCGGGTGAGTCGCACCGCACGCTTCAAGAGCGCCACCTGAGCCGAGGTCACGTATCCGAGGAACGAGGCCGACTGTCTGGGGGGCCGGCCACCCCGACGACGCAGCGTGCCCTCGCCGGTGCACGGGGCATCGACGAGCACCCGGTCGAACAGTGCCCCTTCTGGGAAGTCCCGACCATCACCGGCCACTGCGAGCACGTTGGTGTGGCCCAGACGGTACATGTTGCCCAACAAGCCCCGGATACGGCTCTCGCTGATCTCCGAAGCGACGAGACAACCGCTGTCGCCCATGAGCTCTGCCAGGTGGGATGTCTTGCCGCCGGGAGCCGCGCACAGGTCGAGAACACGCTCGCCGGGTGCGGCTCCCAGCGCCGGTGCGGCCACGCCGGTGGACGCCTGCTGCACGTACAGGAGCCCGTTCCAGTGCTCCAGAGTCATGGACACCGGAAAAGGCTCTTCCTCCACTTGATGGAAGCCGGGCATGCCCCCCAGGGGACGTGTCCGGAAGCCTTGACCGGCCAGCGCATCGAGCAGAACGGCTTCCTCTACTCTCGCCGTGCGCACCCGGAACACGGTGGGCTCTGGACGGGACGCAGCAGTCTGGAAGGACGCCCAGTCATCGACGATGGCCTTGTAGCGGTAGAGATCGATGGAGCGATCGCGCCGGGACCGTTGCCCCGACGCACGCGTGGTCCGGGGCACTAAGGAAGCACGTCGTCCGGAATCAGGTCGTCGTCATCGTCGTCCCGCACGAGCGTGAGGATGGCCGCCTGGGGGACGACCAGGTACCGCTCCCCCTCGAAGGTGATCTCCACGGCCGCACGCCTGAAGAAGATGGCGTAGTCGCCGATGCGGGCCTGAAGCGGCACGTACCGGGCCTCGGAGGTCTCGCCCCCGATCTTCCAGGGCTCGTCACTCAACTCAGTGGGCGCGGAAACCGCATTTCCAGGTCCCGTGGCAACCACCTTTCCCCCTTGGACCGCCTGGTTGTCCATTGCGGTTTGCGGCAGGTAGAGGCCGACCTTCGTGCGGTCCTCACCTTCCTCCGGCTGGATCAACACGCGGTCGCCGACGACGATAAGGCGCTTTCTCGGCTTGGGCATGGGGCATACCTGTGCAAGAACGATGTCCGGCGTCCGGCCGGCGGGGTCCCCGCCTCTCGACGGGGTGAGGGTCATCCTAATCTCACTGGAGCGCAGGAGAATCCCAACACCCACCCACAGCCTGCACGGCCATTTCCGCTCAGCTCCGACAGCGGCGGGCACCATTCGGCGTCGCGCCGGTAGTTAGACGCGACGCATACCGGGCACCCACAGGAGCTCACACATGTCCAACCGCTCCAACCACGCGCTTCCCTACCTCGTTGCCTTGATGGCCACGGCAGTGCTGGATCCAGTAAGCATGTCAGCCCAAGACGCCAAGGCCGACGTGGCGGCCTTCGTCGAGGCGCGGACGGAGCGTTACGGGGCCGTCGCTCAGCAGATCTGGGACCTGGCGGAGGTCGGCTACCGGGAAGCCGAAAGCGCCGGGCTCCTGGCGGCGACCCTGGAAGACGAGGGGTTCGATGTGGAGATGGGCGTAGCCGGCATGCCCACGGCTTTCGTGGCGCGATGGCGTCAGGGAGACGGGCCGGTCATCGGAATCCTCGCGGAGTACGACGCGCTCCCGGGCCTCAGCCAGGCACGGACCCCCGAGCGTGCCGCGGTCTCTCACCAGGTGGCAGGACACGCCTGCGGCCATCATTTGTTCGGGACAGGGTCAGCGGCGGCCGCGGCGGCCACCAAGACCTGGATGCAGCGGTCCGGACAGGGCGGGGAAATCCGGGTGTACGGCACCCCCGCCGAGGAAGGAGGTGCCGGCAAGGTGTATATGGTCCGGGAAGGGCTCTTCGACGACGTGGATATCGTCCTCCACTGGCACGCCGGCGACCGCAACGAAGCCGGAGTCTACACGACGCTGGCCAACAAGTCGGCGACTTTCCGCTTCTCGGGCCTCTCGGCTCATGCCGCCGCCGCTCCCGAGCTCGGCCGGTCCGCGCTGGATGGAGTGGAAGCCATGAATCACATGGTGAACCTGATGCGTGAGCATGTCGATCAGGAGACCCGCATCCACTACGTCATCACCAACGGTGGAGCCGCGCCCAACGTCGTTCCGGACGCTGCGGAGGTGTACTACTTCGTCCGCCACCCGGACCCGGCGGAGGTGGCCGCCGTCTTCGAGAGGGTCGAGCTGGCAGCCGAAGGGGCGGCCATGGGAACGGGCACCACGGTGGAAGTCGAAGTCCTGCACGGCATCTACAACCTCCTTCCCAACGTCGCTCTTCAGGAGGCGGTCCATGCGAACCTCCAGAGGGTCGGAGGCGTGGTCTACGACGCCGAGGAGCGCCGCTTCGCCGAGGCCCTCGGCCGATCGCTCCCCGACGACGCCCCGCCCCTCGAGTCGGCCGAGCAGGTCCAGCCTTTCACCGTCATGGAAGGGGCAGGCTCCTGGTCCACGGACGTGGCCGACGTGAGCTGGGTGGTCCCCACGGCCGGGCTCAGCACGGCAACCTGGATTCCCGGAACGGCAACGCACTCCTGGCAGGCCGTGGCGGCTGGCGGGACGACCATCGGAGAGAAGGGGATGATCGTGGCCGCCAAGGCCTTGGCCATGACGGCGGTAGATCTGCTCACGGATCCGTCGCTGATCGAGCACGCGACGCTCGAGTACCGGGAGCGCCTCCCGGACGGGTGGAGTTATGAGCCACTCCTGGGCGATCGCCCTCCACCCCTGGACTACCGGAGCAACGGAGGCGGGTAGCTCGGAAACCCACTCGGGCGACCAGCCGTAGGGACGTGCCGACACGCACTCCCGACGGAAGGTCTCCATGGCAGGTCTCGCAACACAGCTCCGGTACACCGTTCGCAAGCTACGCCGGGCGCCGCTCTTCAGCAGCGTAGCCGTACTGACCCTGGCTGTGGGGATCGGCAGCACCGCGGCGATCTTCAGTTCGACCAGGTCAACCAGTCACCGGCGTTCCACTTCTATTACGCGGATCATGCCCAGACCTTCTCGTCGGTGGGCATGTGGGACAATAGCACCGAGACCGTCACCGGGTTGGCCGAGCCGGAAGTGGTTCCGTCCATGCGCGTCACGCACCAGACCCTCCCCATGCTCGGCGTCACACCGATGCTTGGACGGGTCTTCACGGAGCTGGAAGACTCTCCGGAGGGGCCCCGGACCGTCATACTCTCCCATGGCTACTGGGAGCGGCGCTTCGGAGGGACCCGCGATGTACTGGGGCAGACACTCACCGTGGATGGCGTCAGCCACGAGATCATCGGAGTGATGCCTGAGAGCTTCACCTTCATGGCCGATGCCACGGATCTGTACGTTCCCCTCCGCATGGATCGCGCCAACGCCGTCGTAGGGAACTTCAGCTACCAGGGGATCGCGCGTCTGTCCGAGGGTGCCACCGTGGAGCAAGCCAATGCCGAAGTCGCGCGAATGGCCCCACTTGCGACGGATGCTTACCCCGGCGGGATCACCCGGGAGATCCTTGATCAGGCCCAGTTCGGTCCCTTGGTCCGGCCCCTCAAGCAGGACGTGGTGGGCGACGTGGGAAGCGTCCTGTGGGTCCTGCTGGGGACGGTGGCCATCGTGCTGCTCATCGCCTGCGCGAACGTCGCCAATCTTTTCCTCGTGCGGACCGAGGGGCGCCATCGCGAAATGGCCGTGCGGGCCGCCATGGGCGCGGGTCGAAGCGGTATAGCCGGGCAGCTGGTCTTGGAGAGCGTGCTGCTCGGTGTCGTCGGCGGGATCGTGGGCCTCGTGTTCGCGTGGGCTGGCCTCCGACTCCTCGTCGCTACAGGACCTGAGACCCTGCCCAGGCTGCACGAGATCGGCATCGATCCGACCGTGTTGGGCTTCACCTTCGCGACTTCCGTGGTCGCCGGCCTGATGTTCGGGCTTTTCCCCGCGGTGCGTATCCGCGCGGCAAACCTGGTGGGGAGCCTCAAGGAAGGGGGCCGCGGCGGCGGTGCGGGGCGGGAGCGGCACCGGGCGAGGAACGTCCTCGTGATATCCCAGGTGGCTTTGGCCCTGGTCCTGTTGGCGGGGTCAGGCTTGATGATCCGAAGCTTTCAGGCGCTCCGAGCCGTGGACCCCGGCTTCAGCGCGCCCGAGGACGTCCTGACCTTCCGGGTGGCCATCCCATCCGCCGAAGTCGAAGAGCCCGACGAGGTGGCTGCGACGCACCAGCGTATCCTCAGCGCGCTCCAGGCGCTACCGGGCGTCTCATCGGCCTCCATGTCTTCTTCAGTGGCCATGGACGGCTGGGACAACAACGATGCATTGGAAGCGGAGGCGAATCCGGTCGCCCCCGGTCAGATCCCACCCATCCGGCGCTACAAGTTCCTGGCACCTGGTTACTTCCAAACACTGGGGAGCCGAATGGTGGCCGGGCGGGATCTCACCTGGGCGGACATCGAAGATCGGAACAAGGTTGTGATCCTGAGCGAGACCCTGGCACGAGCGGAGTTCGGTACCGCCGAGGCGGCGGTGGGCGAGCGGGTTCGTCAGTCCTTCGGGGAGGCGGCGGAGGGCGGCTGGTACGAAGTGGTGGGCGTGGCTGCGGACGAGCGGGACGACGGCATGGCCGCCGATCCGGTCGCAATCGTCTATTGGCCCCAGGTCACCGAGGACTTCTACGGCAGCGAAGACACCTTCACCCAGCGCTCCATGGCCTACGCCATACGCGCCCGCTCAGGGACTCCCACGGCCCTCCTTTCCGAGGCCCGGGAAGTGGTGTGGGCGGTGAACCCGAACCTTCCGCTGGCCCGAGTGGCCACGCTCGAGGAGCTGGCCTCACGGAGCATGGCCCGGACATCGTTCACGCTGATCATGCTCGGCATCGCCGCGGGCGTGGCCCTATTCCTCGGCATCGTCGGCATTTACGGCGTGATCTCCTACATCGTCTCCCAGCGGACGCGGGAGATCGGGATCCGCATGGCACTGGGCGCCGAGCAGGGAACCGTGGGCCGCATGGTGCTTGGCCAGGCGCTCATGCTCGCCGGCGCGGGCGTGGCCATCGGTCTCGCTGGCGCCGCCGGCGCGACCCGGCTCATGAGCTCCCTCCTCTACGGAGTGAGTCCCATGGATCCGGTGACGTTCGGCGCGGTGGCCACGGTCCTTTGCGTGGTCGCTCTGGTGGCCAGCTGGATCCCGGCTCGTCGTGCCGCCGGAGTGGATCCGGTGGAGGCCCTCCGAGCGGAAGGCTGACCGCTGGCCGGAGACCGCGCTCGACACCGCACCGGCCCGATGACCGGCTAGCGTCCCTCGGCCAAGGCCCGATACGTGCCGGAGATCGCGGACATCTTCAGGTACCCGTAGAAGGGAAGGTCGGAGAACGGGGCGAGGTCCTCGTCGATGCCCGCCAGGACCTCTTCCAGGCTCTCACCCCGTGCCACCCGCAGCGCGACCGCCGAGCGGATGGCCGTGATGTTCGCGAGATACTGCTCCAACCCTTCACGGAGCTGCGCTGGGGTCTGATCCCGCACGTACCCGTGTCCGGGAATCCACCACTCGGCAGGAAGCTCCATCGCCCGGCGGAGCGTAGACACATGCTCCTCGACGAATCCTTCCCCGACGGACGCGAACACTCCGTTGAAGTAGAGCTCGGACAGAAACGCGATCCCGTCGTCGGGAACGAGAACCACGGCATCACCGCGCGTGTGGCCCCGACCGAAGTGGTACAGCTCCAAGGTCCGATCACCGACGCGCAGCGTCATGCGATCCTGGAACGTGACGTGCGGGAGGGTGGGCCCGACCTCTTCGGAGAACGACGTGCCGGCCTCCGCCATGGCTTCATGGGCACCCTCATGGGCGATGATCACGGCTCCCTCGAAGGCGGCATTGCTGTTGACGTGGTCGCCGTGCGGTGAGGCGTTGATCAGATACCGGATGGGCTCGGAGGTGACTTCACGGATGGCCGCGATGAGGCTACGTCCCTCTTCCATGTCGTCCTGGCCATCGACCACGACGACGCCCTCGGACGTCACCACAACGAGGGAGTTGGTGCGCACGATCTCGTCCTCACCATCGAGGTGGAGAGGCCCCTCGTACACATAGACGCCGTCCGTCAGGGGGACGAGTCCGGGCTCGAAGTCCACGCCCGGCGTACCCTGCCCCGCCGCCGTAGCGTGCAGGACAAATAGAGCGGCGGCCTGGAGCGTGAGGAGCGAGGCGAAACGCATGACGTTCTCCCTGGACGAAGGGATGGTGGCAACGGTGCTGAGCGACGAGCGTTCAGGTCCAACATGAGGCGGACACCGGGCCACCGAAACCCCGGCAGGGGCTCTCGGGGCACCCGTACTGGACCCTGCCCCGTGCCCCTGGCAGATTCGTCCTGAACGTTCCCCCGAAAAGGCGAGGTTCTATGCTCGACTTGCTCTATCGTCCGTGGCCCTGGTGGGTAGCAGGCCCCCTCATCGGCTTGGTGGTGCCCTTCGTGTACTGGTTCGGGGGAAAGAAGTGGGGGGTCTCGTCCTCGCTCCAGCACCTATGCGCGGCGGTGGTGCCGTCGGGACTCGAGTATTTCCGCTATGACTGGAAGCGACGCGGTGCGTGGCAACTCGCGATGGCTTCGGGGATGCTCGTGGGCGGATTCCTGGGATGGCGGGTCCTGTCCCGCCCCGACCACGTCGTGGCCATCTCCGGAAGCACCCGCGCGACCCTCTCCGACCTGGGTATCCAGGAATTTTCAGGCCTGGTGCCCTCCGACCTCTTCAGCTTCGAGGCGCTGGCCACGCTTCCCGGCTTCATGTTCGTCGTCGTAGGTGGCTTTCTCGTTGGCTTCGGCGCGCGATACGCCAACGGCTGCACCAGCGGACACGCGATCTCCGGGCTGTCGAACCTTCAGGCGTCCTCCCTCGTGGCGGTCCTGGGCTTCTTCGCCGGAGGGCTGTTCACCGTCCACGTCCTCCTACCCTGGGTGCTGTGAGCATGGCGAGCAATACAGGAGCGCCCGGCGGAGGGACACCGGACGGCGCACGGCCCTCCGAGCCGCTACTCGTCTACTTCCTGCTCGGGATCTACCTGGGCGTCATCTTCATCAAGTCGGAAGTGGCCTCCTGGTTCAGGATCCAGGAGATGTTTCTTTTCGACGCCGTGCACATGTACGGGGTCATCGGCGGCGCCGTAGCGGTCGGGGCGGTATCGGTCTTCTTCATGAAGCGCCGGGGCACCCGGAGCGTGCGCGGAGAGACGATCGTCTTCCCCAGCGGACGGGAGACGCTCCCGAGGAAGCAGCACGTCTTCGGCGGCTTGGCCTTCGGGCTCGGCTGGGGCTTCATCGGAGCCTGCCCCGGTCCAATCTTCGCTCTCGTGGGGAGCGGGATTCCGGTGATGGGCGTCGGCTTGCTCGCGGCTCTGCTCGGCGCATGGTCCTACGGTCTCCTGAGATCCCGCCTTCCCCATTGAGCGAGGCACCGATGTCCCGTGACCGAAAGCTGCCCACGCTGAACAGGCACAGCGCCACGGTGACGCAGGACCCGGCCCACGCCAGCGCAAAGGCCATGCTCTATGCCACCGGCCTGACCCGCGAAGACATGGACAAGGCCCAGGTGGGCATCGCGTCCATGTGGTGGGAGGGCAACCCTTGCAACATGCACCTTCTGGAGCTGGCGAACGACGTGGCGAAAGGGGTGCGCGATGCGGGCCTCCTCGCCATGCGGTTCAACACCATCGGGGTGAGCGATGGAATCTCCATGGGAACCGACGGGATGAGCTATTCCCTCCCTTCCCGTGACCTCATCGCGGATTCCATCGAGACGGTCATGCGGGCTCAATGGTACGACGGCATGGTGAGCATACCTGGATGCGACAAGAACATGCCCGGGGCGCTCATGGCCATGGCCCGCGTGGATCGTCCGGCCCTCATGGTCTACGGCGGAACCATCCGCCCCGGGAAGCTCGGCGAAGAGTCGCTCGATATCGTAAGTGCCTTCGAGAGCTACGGCGCACTCCTCGCGGGAACGATCGACGAGGACCGATTCGAGGACGTCGTGGCGCACGCATGCCCGGGCGCGGGTGCGTGCGGAGGTATGTACACGGCCAACACCATGGCCAGCGCGGCAGAAGCCCTCGGGATGACCCTGCCGTACAGCGCGTCCATCCCGGCCACGGACCCGAGGAAGCGGGAAGAGTGCCGAGCCGCCGGACCGGCGCTACGCCGCCTCCTGGAGCGAGACGTGACCCCCCGGGCCATCATGACACGGCCGGCCTTCGAAAACGCCATGGTGCTGGTCACCGCCCTGGGAGGATCGACCAACGCGGTTCTGCACCTCATCGCCGTCGCCGACGCCGCTGGGGTCGAGCTCGGCCTCGACGACTTCCAGGCGGTCAGCCGACGGACTCCCTATCTGGCCGACCTGAAGCCCAGCGGGCGTTGGGTCATGGAAGATCTCCATCGGGCAGGTGGTGTGCCGGCCGTGCTCAAGCTCCTGTTGGAGCATGGGCTGGTGGACGGGGATTGCCTGACGGTCACCGGGCGAACGTTGGCGGAGAACCTGGCGGATCTCCCGGGGCTTCCGGATGGCCAGGAGGTCGTCCGTCCCATGCACGACCCCATCAAGGCCACCGGCCACCTGCGGATCCTCCGGGGGAGCCTGGCGCCCGAAGGCGCGGTCGCCAAGATCACCGGCAAGGAAGGGTTGCGCTTCAGCGGTCCCGCCCGGGTCTACGATCGCGAGGAAGCGGCGCTGGAGGGCCTGAGGAATGGACGGATCCAGGCCGGGGACGTGGTCGTCATCCGCTACGAGGGGCCCAAGGGTGGGCCGGGCATGCCGGAGATGCTCACCATCACGTCCGCGATCATGGGGGCAGGCCTCGGCAGCTCCGTAGCGCTGGTCACCGACGGTCGGTTCTCCGGGGGGAGCCACGGGTTCGTCGTGGGCCACGTGACACCCGAGGCGCAGGTCGGGGGGGCGATCGCTCTCGTCCACGACGATGACGTCATCACCGTGGACGCGGAGCAGGATCGCATCGAATGGGGCGTTGAACCCGAGGTCCAATCCGCCCGGCGTGCGGCGTGGGTCGAGCCTCCTCTCCCGGTGAGCCACGGCGTCCTCCGCAGATACGTCCGGACCGTGGCCTCTGCGTCCCTCGGATGCGTGACCGACGGATGACCGATTGAAGACCTTGGTGGTGGGTGCCGGAGGGTTGGGCAGCTACGTGGGAGCCGTCCTGGCCCGAGCGGGCCACGAGACCGTCCTTTTGGCGCGCGGGGCTCATGCTCAGGCGATCAGCGCCGACGGACTCGAGATCCGGACACCTGAGGAGACGTGGCGGGTCCGCCCCGGATGCGTGACCCCGAGCCAGGCGGCTCCGGAAGCGGACCTGGTGATCCTCGCGGTGAAATCGTACTCGCTGGACGACGTGGCGCCGGTGGTGCGCCAGCTCGCCGAGCGTGGGGCGTTGGTGCTGTCCCTCTTGAATGGCGTCGACGTGTCCGAGCGGATGGAAGCGACGGGCGTCCCCGGCCACCGGATCATCGACGGGGTGGCCTACCTCACCGCATTCAGGACTGCCCCCGGATACATCGAGCGAAAGGGACGACACCAGCGTCTGGTGATCGGCTCGTCGACGGGGGCGGGGCGGGATGCGCTGATTCGCGTGCGCGAGGCCTTCGCGGGCACCGGCGTCGCCGTGGAGACCACCGATGACATCGGTGCCGCGCTCTGGTCGAAGATGGCCGTCGTCTGCTCCCTCTCAGTTCTGTGCGGGATGACCGGATCGGCCATCGGACCCGTCCGCGCGCACCCTCTGGGCGCCTCACTCCAAGCCCGTGCGATCCGGGAGGTCCTGTCCGTAGGGAGAGCGACCGGGGTGGGCATCCCGGCGGACGCCGCAGCGACGGTCGGCGGGATTCTGGACGGCTTCCCGGATGATTTCTACCCCAGCGTCCTCCACGACCTGCGAAGCGGCCGCCGCACGGAGATGGAGCACCTCGCCGGGGCCGTCGCGCGTATCGGCCTTAGCGTGGATGTCCCGACGCCCTTGGCCGACGCCGCCACCTGTGTCGTGGCACTCGTCGAAACGCGGATGGCCCAGGGCGAGGGCTGAAAGAGCACGACCCCGGACGACCGAAGTCGCCCGGGGCCGACGATACGAAGGAGGCATCATCCCCTCGTCGTCCCATCCCTTCCTCCGTACCTCACACCCGGCGTCCTTCCCCACTCCCGTTCTTCGTCCGTCCCGACGCACGCTCCGAGTGCCCCTTCCGACTCATACGACGAGATCCAGGCCCAAAAGGTTGCAGGGGGGGCACTCCAGGGGTGAGCCCGGTGTAGAGCGCGTCATCGGATACGTATTACCGTTCGTCCTCCGACGAACCTGAACGTGGAGCTTTCGGTGCGACTCTCGAAATCCGGACTTGTCCTCGGCCTCGCCTTCTCCGTGCCGGTGGCATGCGTGGCGAGCCCCATCGCGGCCCAGGAGGCGCCCCCTGAAGGGTTGGCCAATCTGGAGCGAGAGCGCTCGCGGCAATGTGTCCCCGTGTTGGCCCGTCTCGCCGGGCTCGACGCGAGCCTGGCACCCTTGGCAGAGCGCTCCCAACGGCTGATCGAGGTCGCCAACGCCATCGCTCTGGAGGACCGCGCGAGCGTGGAGCCCTTGGACACCTCCGATCCGGTCGAGGCCGACGTGGCTGCATGGTTCGAGCGGGATATGGAGCTCGCGAGCCAGTATTTGGAGACGGAGGACGGAACCCTCATCGTCGAGCGCGACCAGGACCGGCAGGCCATCAAGGACCGAGTGTCTGCCGCCATCGTGGAGGTCCAGCAGAGAGCCGACTCCACCATCACTGCGGCAGGGGAGCTTACGACACCACTCGGGGGCTGCGATGGCGCGATCCTCCTGCGGTCCGCCGTGCTCGATGCCTGCGAGACCTCCGACAGCCCGGTCTGCGACGCGGCCCGTACCACCGAGCCGCGTGCCCCGTATCGATTCGTAGACGACCCGGCCGACCTTTGGGAGGTTCAGGAGGTCCGACCCTGGACCAGCCCGACGCCCCTCACGGTAACCCCCAACGGGCGGCTCGGGGGCGCGCGTACCACCGGCTACGCCCGGAATGGCAACCTGACGCTCAGCCTGGCTTTCGCGCCGCTCATCGGGGACCGGGAGGAGTTCACACCCGAACAGCTGTCTCGCTTCGAGGAGATCGTCGACTCGGCTGGTTTCTCTTTCGACCACCCCGACGTCGCCTTCGTGCCGGCATTATCGCTGCGGGCGTCGGTCGCCTCCCCGTTGGCCGGTGAGACGGTCTACGTCTTGCACTTCGACGGGCCGGACGAAGCGGACCCGGTGTGGACGGGTGCGGCGGGTGGCGCGGTCGAAGTGACGTTCCCCGTCACGCCGAGACACCTGGCCCGACTGGCATCGGGACATCCCCTGCGCTTCACCGCGGTCGTCCAGGACGACACCGACCCCGAGTCGCCAGGGGAAGTGGCGTACAGTGTCGAATTCACGCCATTGAACCAGTCGCCGGCGACGTCGGCATTGGTTTCCTATATGGCAGGTCAGCTTTCGGAAGACCTACACCAGCTGCTCCCCGAGGGAGGCCGCTGACGCCAGCCTGAAATGGGTCGCCTCACCACCGTCGACGCGACTCCGAGTCGGGTCAGTGGGCGATGTTGCGCTTGCGAAGATGGGCCGTGACAGCGCCCACCAAGAGCGGCCGAATCCCGTACCGTGAGGATCGCTCGAGCTGCGAGCCTTCCTCCGCGGCGGACGCCAGTGGCGCCATTTCCTCGACCAGCCGCCGATTCTGAAGGGACTCGAGGATCTGGTAGCTCTCCTGGCGCCCCACTCGGAAGATCCGACAGTACTCGTCGAGGGTGAGGGTCCGGTGCTCGAGAAGGGCCTTGAGAGCGAAATTCTGTGCATCGCTCAGCCCTTCCAGCACGCTGAAGTCCGGGCGCACGAGCGGGTGCATGAGCACCTCTCCCTCTTTTGCCTCGAAGTCGGCAGCCAGGAGCCAGTGAAACATGGCCAGCTTGAGATTGCCGACGGAAATTCGGTGCAGCTGCTCGAATAGGTCCTGCTCGAGGAGGCGCTGGTGACCCTCGGTGCCGCGCAACCTTCGCGCCCGGCGCCTCAACAATGCGCGGCCTTCCCGGGGTTCGAGGAAGCGGAGACGCAACCCGCTGCGCCGATGCCGCTGGAGGATCGTCTCCCTGAGGCGATCCGCACTGAGGGGGGGCAGGTTGAGCCCGTCCACCTGCGAGACTGCAGTGGGCTCGACCTTGCCCAGGAGCTGCCACGCCGGCTGACCCACTCCGGCCAACCAGAATGTTCGGGGCTCGGTCTCCGACATCAACGTGAGCAGACGCTCGAGCAAGTCCGTGCCCTGCGGGATCCGCAAATACAAGTGGTCGAGCCCGTCCAACACCACCACGTCCGGCAGGCTGCCGCGACGTTCTGCGAGGATTCGCCGCGCGAGGCTTGCCAGGTCTTCCTCGGGCTGGATGCCCAGCACCGTAGCTACGAGGGAAGCGAGCGGAGCTTCTTGGAGAAGCCGTTGCGGGACTTCGAGACGTGCCACCTCGGCACCCTGCTCCTCCAGCAGCGATGCGCAGCCGTTGAGGAAGCTGGTGACCCCCACCCCCGGATAGCCTCGGACGACCAGCGGCACTTCATCCTCCTCCCGCCACCGGCGCCAGCGCTTAAGCACATCGGCCAGCTCAGCGGCCCGCCCCACGAGGAAAGACGGGTCCGTGACCGGCTCCATGGAGAAGAGCCGCTGGTAGACCAGGGGGACGTGGCCCGCTCCGGAGTCTGCATGTGCGAATGCGCGGATGGTGCGCGCGGCCCTCGCGTCCGAGACGGGTGCTTCACCCACCAGACCACGGACCGCGCGCTGCAGCCGACGGGTGGCCCTGATGCCTCGAACGTATCGGTAGCGAGCCGCCCTCTGGATCACTCTTGCGGTGGGCCCGATCCGGTCCAGCAAGCGAAGCCATAGATCGTAGAAGCTCGACCGCGCCCGAAGGAGCTGGCTATGCATGCGGCCCGCACCCAGACGATCCAGGAGCGCCTCAGCCCCGACCACCACCTCGATGTCGATACGGTCTCTCGCGCGGTCCAGCAGGCTCTCAAGCTGACCGGGGGCTGCCTTCACCACGCCCACCGACCTTTCGAGGGCCTCCACCGCGAACTGTGCCGCACGGTCACTGGGACGCCCCTCGGCGTCTTCCGCCGCGGCACCTCCGTCATCACCGTCCAACTCGGACTTAGCGGCATCGAAAGCGAATACCACAACGTCCGGGAGCTCCGCCAGGGCCGCCCGAGCAGGCCCGAGACCAACGCCGAGCTCCAGAACTCCGGCCCGGACCCGCTCGATCCGCATTGCGTCGAACGACTGCCGCGCTCGCTCCTGAAAGGGGACGGTTCGCGTATCCTCGGGTCTGAGTACGGCCGATGCACCCTCGGGCAGCCGATGCAAGGTGAGCGTCCGGGGAGACTGGCGCACGATGGCCTGGAGGGCGTCTACAGCGTCGGAAACAATGTCGTTCAACGCGTCGTCCACCGCGGCGGCCTCAGGGAACGAGCGCAGCGCTCGACCGGTGATCTCCTCGGCGCGCTCCCTGAGCGTCGGGAGGGCCTCGATGATCGCGTCGTCGTCGACCCGCTTCCGCGTGACGGAAACCAGGGCCTCGAGGTCCGTGAGGCACCCCTCCAGGTCGGCGACGCGTTCCAACACGACGGACCGCACGCGCCCTTCCAAACGGTCCACCACGGCCCGGCAGCCCAGCAAGATCTCCAGAAATGCTCGATACAGCTGCAAGCGAGCCGCGGCCTGACGGTCCCAGACGTCGAACTTCTGCTGAACCTGCTCCAAGGCCACGAGGCGCGGGCTCGTCACGCCGGATGCCGGACCCCGGTACACGAAGCTACCGACCACCCGCAGGTCCGAGCTCAACGACATGACTCCCGGTGCAAGGCGCGCCTCGGCCCGCTCCCGGGCTTCCTGGTGTGGGGATTCCTCCAGGAGCTCCCTCAACGCCGAAGAGAACGTCTCCGCCGCGTTCCCGAGGCTGTGCCAGGCCTCGTCACGTCCCTGGACCGAGGAGCCGTCCTCCTCAGGGGCCGGGGCGGATGGAGGCTCATCCCCATCCTCCTTTGGGGCCGACGGAACGGCCGGCGCGTCCACGCGCGTGAGGATTGGAAGGGTCTCCCCGGCCCAGTCTCCGCAAACGCGCTCGAGCCTGGCTACCCACCCGGCCCATCCCTTCACCCCTTCGGTCACGGCGTCCGCCAAGACCGGCGCCACCCTGGCGTCGAGGTGATGCAGGGCTAGGGAGCGAAGCGGCGCCGGTCGAGCGACATCGGGCTTCCTCGCCTTGCTCAATCCCCGGGCCAGGATCTTCGCGAGCTTCCTACGCCAGCTATCCGTCGGGAGGGCCTCGAGAGCCCCGAGTCCCCAACGCACGTCGATCCGCTGGGGAAGCTCTGACGACGAAGTCCGTGCCTCTTCGAAGGCGGCGGCAACTTCCCGAGCCACGAGAACGGTCGGTCGATGGTGCTCGAGCACGAGCTCCAGATCGGGGAAGATCTGATCCGCCACCGCACGGCGGTATTCGCGGAGCGCCTGTGCAGCGACGTCCGCGTCCTCCGGGGGATCGCCAGCCAGTCCCGCAGCCTCGATCTGCTCTGCATGACGAGCCAAGGCAGCCCGAACCGCTGCGCGCACGGACGACTCAGCGCGGTCGTCCAGCTTTTCCCACAGCTTCTCGGCGGGCCGATGGGCCGCATCCAGTACCAGGTCGAGGGCCGCTTCCGGCTCCAGGACCTGCCCGGAATCCAGCGGATCTACCTGCGGCCGCGCTGTGGCCGGCTCACTCTTCGCCAAGAGACGGCTCGGCTAGGTGGTTGGCGCTCACCATGGGGGGAGGACCAGCAGACCCGCTCGTCATCCCGGCAGCGCGGAACCCCGCGCGCGCGCGCTCAGTAACGTCGCTGGCGAACAGGAACTCGTGCCTGGGATCGAGCACGTACGCCTTCACGCGCACGCGGGTGAGTACCGCCCAATGCAGCTCGTCCTTGATGAGCACCACGATGGGCTTGTTCAGGTAGACGTACTTCGACCCCACAGCCGCCTCGAAGGCGATGCGCTTGGCCTCTGCCTCATCCACTTCGCCCGACAAATAGAGGTCGATGACAACCTGACAGTTCAACTCTCCAGCGTTCGCGTTGGCCACCTGCTGGTCAACCACCTGCGCGTTCGGAACGCTCACGAGGTTGTCGTCAGGAGTCACGATCCGCGTGGACCGAAGGCCGATCGAGGTCACTTCACCGTAGGTCTCCCCCACTCGGATCTTGTCACCCACTTGAAAGGGCTGGTCGAACACGAGAATGATGCCACCGAAGAGATTCTTCAGAAGATCCTGTGCGGCGAATCCCACAGCGACACCCAACGCCGCGGCGCCGGCGATGATCCCCTGGGCATCTACCCGGAAGATCACCCGAACGATCAGATATCCGGCGAAGGTCCAGAGGATGATGCGAACGATCGGCACCAGGCCCTTGAAGAAGAGCCTACGCTTCGCGCTTCGCTCGGCGAGACGCTCCAGCACCCAGGTTACGGCGCGGATGAGGTAGCTGAAGACCAGCACCACCACGATGGACCACAGAATCCCCACGCCGAAATTCCGGACCTGGCTGCCCGCTTCTCCGAGGACTTCCCCCGTTGCCAGCCCCCGTGCAACCGAGTCCACCGCGAGCGTCGTGGACGACACGAGGAACGTCAGCGAATCGAGGCGCGCCTGCGTCGCCAGCTGGGACCGCACCAGAAGGTCGATGCGCTCCTCAAGATCCATGTCCTGAGGGTCGCCCAAGGGCGGCTCAGGGGGCGAGGGATCGCTCGAGATCGAGGTGGGGACCGGTTCGGGCGCGTCGGCGCTCGCGTCCGCGGCGACCGCGCCGGGAGTGCCGAGACCCGGATCCGCGGCAGCCGGGCCGGGAGCATTGGCCCCGGAGCCCGCCGGCGCGCTCGAGGTATCGGCGAGCAGCACCGTGTCCGATCGCTCGCCGACCGTGTCGATACCGTCCGCCGACCCCTCGCAGGCGAGCGAGGGCAGACACAACAGCAGCGCGATCGCGCGGAAGGGGGACAGGCGCATGGCTAATAATGCCGGTGAGCCGCCGGAGCGGCAAACCCGATCCGGGGCTGGGGGCCAACCCCCGGGCCGGGCATTACTTGATGGTCCTTCCCCCCGTTCGATCGTCCACCACGAAGCGCCCACGGGCCGGCATCTCCACAGCCGGAAGCGTCTCCCGGCTCATCACGACGTCTTCCGCGATGATCCCGTTCCGGTGTAGGAGAAAAGCGATCACGGCGTAGGTCTCGTCCGGCGTGAGGCTCCCCGGGGCGAGCTGGGGCATCGCCCGGCGAATGTAGTCGTAGAGCGTCGTGGCGTACGGCCAGTAGTTGCCGACGCCCCGGTTGACGGGCCATTCCTCCCAGGGATCCGTTGCTACGACGCGGTTATAGGGCCCTTCGACACCCGTGGGCCCGTGGCACGCGAGGCAATGGACCATGTAGACCCGCTCACCATCCGCGACGGTGCCGCTCCCTTCCGGCAGCCCCTCTCCGTCGGGCTTCACGTCGATGTCCCAGGCCGCGACCCTCGCCGCCGATGCCGGAGCGCCGAACGAGAACCGCTCCGGTGCCCCGGTGGGCAAGGCATAGCCCTCCATGGCCCCTTCACCAGCTCCCGACGAGGCCACCCCAAGGGCTTCGGTGCCGTCGTCCACGCCACACCCGGTCAGGAGCAACACGACCGCCGCCGAGCCGGCGATCCGCAAGGCAGGCGTCCGCATCAGACCAACTCCCCGAGACCGAACGTCACCCCACCGTCCGAGGCCACACGCCAGGCTCTTTGGTGGTTCTGGTGGTAGGCCGTCCCCTCTCCACGAGCTTCCCAGAGCTGATGAACGGTAGGTTGCACGTATCCGGTCTCGTCCGTGGCGCGACTCAGGATGACCGTCTCCCGCCCGTCCCAATTCCACAGATGTCGGAAGCGGACCGTGGCCATGGGAAGGATCGGATGCTGGAGCTCCGCGTCCACCCAGCTCCGGCCCCCATCCGTGCTCACCTCGACCCGAGTGATTCGACCTCTCCCCGTCCAAGCCAGCCCCTTGATCTCCCACCAGCCGCGATCCGGGAGCACATAGGGATACGACGGGAACGTGATGACGGACTTCGCGTCCATGACGAAGCTGAATTGCCGGGCCCGCCCCCCCTCAAGGGGATCGGTGTACCTCGATGTCTCCTCTCGCGTCATGGTCGGCCTGTCGGTCACCTCGATCCGGCGAAGCCACTTCACCTGAGTGTTTCCTTCCCAACCGGGAAGCATCAGCCGTAACGGATATCCTTGCTCCGGCCTGATGGCCTCCCCGTTCTGACCGTACGCCAGCAGAGCGTCGCCCATCCCCTTCTCCAGAGGGATGCTACGTGCCAGGTGAGCTCCATCCGCCCCTTCCGCCAGGAGCCAGCTCGCTCCGGGCCTGACCCCGACCTCCCGGAGGATCCACGCCAGCGGCACGCCGGTCCACTCGCTGGTGCTCACCAGCCCGTCGATCTGTTGCACGCTGATCTCGGTCGGCATGCGGTCTCGACTGTAGATCCCTCCGCCATTCCCGGAGCACTCGATGAAGTAGATCTGAGAGATGGACGGGTACCGGTGAAGCTCCGCCATGCGGAACACCATCGGTCGCTCCACCATCCCGTGCACGAGAAGCTCGTGCTCCTCCTTCACGATGGCCGGCACACCGGCATGATGCCGCTCGAAATGGAGATCCGCGGGGGTGATGATGCCGTGGAAGTCCTGAAGCGGGCTCCGGGAGGAGCTCGACAGGTCCGCGTCCGATGCCCGGAGGTACCGCTTGGGCTGCTCTCCGGGCGCGCGCGCGCCTACCTCGGTCACCAACCGGTCCGCGACAGCAGTGAACTCCGATGGCGACGTCCCGGGCGGCTCCTGGGCGTCCAGCTTGAACGCGTCCGCCTGGGTCTTGAGGAGCCCAGCAGCGATCACGCCGGAGGTCGTGGTCAGCCAGGCTCGACGTGACAGCGGCGATCCATCCGACGATGACATTCGTTCCTCCTCGGGCGCGGCGTGGGTGTTTGGCGCAGACAACCTGGGGCGCCGGCATCGGTTCGGCCAGAGGCATGAGCGCTGGACGCCCGCCCCACCGATGAGCAGATTCCCGTAGTCGCCGCAGTCAATCGCCTCCCGGAGAAGCCGATGTCCCGCTCACAACTCGCAATGATCCTCGCCCTCTTCTCGGCCCTCCCGGCCCTTGCTGAGGCCCAGGACCACGGCATGGCCACGGAGATTGAGGCGTCGCTGCCGGCGAGCTTCTCCGAGCCCATGCCCTTGCATCACGACGGGAAAGGGCTCGGACCGTTCACCCGACCCATCACGACCGCATCGGAGGAGGCCCAGCTCTACTTCGATCAGGGAATCCAGCTCCTCTACGCCTTCGACGTCATGGGCGCGGCGCGGTCGTTTCGGGAGGCATGGAAGCGTGACCCCGACTGTGCCATGTGCTACTTCGGGGAGGCCTGGGCCTGGGGCCCGTATCTCAACGGCCCCATGACGTCCGTTGACGCTCCGAGGGCGCACGCGGCCATCACCCGCGCGCTGGAGCTGGCCCCCGACCACGCCACCGAGGTGGAGCGTGCGCTGATCGAGGCCATGGCCGTGCGATACGAGCCCGAGCATGACGCCGAGCGCCGCAGGTTGCTCGACGAGCAGTGGGCAGAGGCTATTCACGACGTCTATCGGCGCTACCCGTCCGACCTGGATGCGGGCTTCCTCACCGGAGAAGCCCTCATGCTCCTTCAGCCTCGTCGCGGGACGTGGGATATCGAGGATCCGGACGTCCAGGAGATCCACCGGGTCCTGGAGACGGTCCTGGAGCAGGACATCGAGCATCCTGGAACGTGCCACCTCTACATCCATGCCACGGAGCCTACCCAACGGCCGTCCAAGGCAGAGGGCTGCGCCGAGCATCTGGGCGACGCCATCCCCGGCGCGAGCCATATCCAACACATGCCGTCGCACACCTGGAATCGCGTCGGCCGCTGGGGTGACGCGGTCCGTGCCAATACCGACGCATGGCACTCCGACCTGAAGGCCGCCCGCGGGGAAGGCTTCGCCATCTACCCGTCGCACAACCTGCACATGCTGCTCTTCGCCGCGTCCAACGACGGGCAGGGCGCGGTGGCGATCCAGGCGGGGAAGGACTACGGCAAGCTCATGGAGGGAGGAAGCTTCTACCACGCGCTGACGCTCCTTCGCTTCGGACGCTTCGACGAGATCCTAGACCTCCGAGATCCGCCGGACAATCTCGTATTCCGGGGCCTTTGGGACTTCGCGAAGGGGTACGCGCACCTCCGCACGGACGACGAGGGCACGGCCCGCTGGTACCTGCACCGGGTCAAGACGGCCATCGCCGAGGCTCCCGAAGGAAGTGGCTTCAGGGGCCACACCGCCGACCAGCTGCTCGGCGTCGTCGCGGCGATGCTCGAAGGGGAGATCCTCAGGGCCAACGGCGACCTCGACCAGGCCGTCCAGGTCCTGCAGGCGGGCGCCGACCTCGAAGACACCATCCGGTACGACGAGCCAGAGCCATTGAACTTCTCCATTCGCCACTGGCTGGGCGATGCGCTGCTCGAGGCCCAACGGTACCCGGAGGCCGAGGAGGTCTTCGAGATCGAGCTGGAGGATCATCCGAACAACGGCTGGTCGCTGTTCGGATTGGAGGCCGCGCTCCGGGCCCAGGGCAAGACTGCCGACGCGGACGACGCGTTGGTCCGATTCAACGAGGCGTGGGCACGCTCGGACACGTACATCTGGAGGCCGGTGTTCTGACGGCGCGTCGCCCGGCCATATGGGGGACGGGCCTTCGGCAGACCGCCGCGGCAGGCAACGGGGCCCGATTCGATCGGGTCGCTGATCTGGAACCGCGGTGGGGTCTCCGGGCTATCAAACCCGTACGAATCGATCGATCACCTGGACGAGGCAACGATGTCATGCCGTACTACGAGTACCACTGTCTAGCCAACGGCCGGACCCTCGAAGTCCGACACGGGATGAGCGAGCAACTCGAGACCTGGGGCGCTCTCGCCGAACGCGCGGGGGTCGATCCGGGCGACACGCCCAATAAGGCGCCCATCGAGCGGCTCATGAGTGCGCCAGTCCCCCTCGCTTCCGAGGCGGGCTCCGGTCCGGCCGCGGGCGGCTGCGGAACCGGGTGTGCATGTGTGCCCAGGGCCTGAGGTAAGGCGGCGCGCGTGTCGGTGCTGACGTCCAAGCAGCGGGCCGAGTTACGCCGACACGCCCACCCGCTCAAGCCGGTGGTGACGATCGGGAGCGAGGGCGTCACGGGTCCAGTCCTGGAGTCTGTGCGCGAAGCCTTCAACACACGTGAGATCCTGAAGATCAGGGCGCTGGAGTCCGCACCGGCGTCGATCCGGACCGTCGCCGATCAGGTCGCCTCGGGTGTGGGCGATGCCGAGATCGTCCAGACCATCGGGCGCATCGCGGTGCTGTACCGCCCCCACCCGGACGGACCGGAACTCCTCGGCTGACGCGCCGGGCCAGGCGAGCAGCCCCCAGCCGACCCACCCTGTCAGGTCAGGGAATCCGCTCGATCACCGTATCATAGGTACCGGCGGCGATGGCCACGGCCACCTCTTCCAGCAGCGCCGACTCGATGCGCGCGACCTGCTCGCCGAGAATACCCGCATCGAAGAGGGCGGCTTCCGCCTCCGACAGCTCGAGTCGCTCGTGGTTGCCGTCGAACTCGCCGCGTCGGAATGGCCCCGAGCTCCGACCTTCCGCCCGGAATCTCGTGACCTCCCTTCCATCGTGGTCTACCAGCACGACGTCTGCCACGACACGGTAGACCAGCGTGCCCTCCACCACGTCGTAGCTGGTGGGACGTGACTCACGGCCGGGGCCCATGGAGCCGTCCTGGAGAAGTGAGGCTCGTGACGTCCGCTCCACCTCTTCTTCCACCACCTCGATCTCGGACAGCTCGATCATGGCGGCCAGGTCCGCGCCCACCAACTCGAGCACACGGCCGACCAGCACCGGGCTCTGCGGGACCCCTCGGAGGAGCCCTCGGAGCTCACTCCGCATCGCCGCATGGTCCGCCATCCTCACGAAAGCCGGAGGGTTGATCCAGTGGTCCAGGACCAGATCGTCGTCCAGCTGGATTTCGAACTCGGGGCCAAGGTAGTCGCGAACCCCTGGGCGCGCTGTGAGAGGGGGGACAGCCACAACCACTGTGCCGTGCTCGAGCGCCTCGGCCTGGAGCTCACGGACGGCAACGACCACTTCGCGCGGTGTGGAGCTGCGTACCGCTCCGGCCTGCCCAGCCAACTCGTACGCCGTGCGGGGGCGGCCATCATCCAATTCGATCCGCGCCCACTCCAGGAGGAGTCCGGTTTCGGCGTC
The DNA here is from genome assembly GCA_039587535.1 of Gemmatimonadota bacterium. Classification (GTDB taxonomy): domain Bacteria; phylum Gemmatimonadota; class Gemmatimonadetes; order Longimicrobiales; family Gaopeijiaceae; genus JAWLHJ01. The sequence continues at coordinate 25,669 of JBDHIF010000023.1, read as the reverse complement.
CAGCGAGGCCTCGGTGTGGCCTCTGGAGGGGTCGAAGTCACCGCGCGCATCCAGGAAGGCCCGCCGCGCATCGGCCCACCGGCCCTCGGCTCGCGCCTCGCGTCCCCGAGCCATGCGCCATTCGATGGCGCGATCGAAGAGCGCCCTCCGGTCCGCCTGGTATTCGGCATGGGGATAAAGCCGCTCTCCAACGGATCTCACGCGGGCCAGCATGCGGTCGATCGCCTGATACTGCTGCGCCGCCGCGACCGGCTCCCCTCGAGCTTCTAGATCCTCGGCATCCGCGAGGGCCAGCCCCATCGCCGTATCGCCGGCCGCTACGAGGCGCTCGCGCGCCTCGACCAGGGAGCCATCACGTTCGACGGCATCAGCGTACCGGTAGACTGCGCCCATGTACTGGCCGCGATTCTGGAGCTGAACCCCTTCCTCGAGTCGATCTTCCGCGGAAACACAGCTCAGGGCGATGAGCACGCCGAGCGGAAGAACACGCGGAGACCTGCGCCGAAACTTCATGTCGAGCCCCTTGGGTGGTGGATGCGATCCACCCAAAAGATATCCACCGCCGGCCCTGGAAACACATGTTTTTTTCCGAAGGACCGATGGTGCTCGAGCTACGCTTCCAACTAGGTGCCCCGCGAAGAATCCACGGCGGCGCGAAGGCAGAACTCCTCCAGGGCTTCCCTGTCCGTCAGCGCTTCGGGAGATCCTCCTTCGGCAACCCATGTGCGTACCTGCGATGCCCGCTCCTCGAACCCCAGACCGTCGAGGGCGTCCGCCAGCGCGTCCACGAACTCGAGCTGTGGACAGACCCGGGCCATGTCCATGAGGTGCCCGGCGGCGCGCCCCTCCTCCCCGACCTCTGCTGCCGCCGCCACATAGTCTCTCAAATGGAGAAGCGCCGTCGCTTCGTGGCGAGCCGCAACATCTAGCCAAGTCAGCGTGCAGAGCGTACGCACAGCCTTCGGATGGACGCGGATGATCTTGTTCGCCACGCCCCTCGCGGCCTCCCGTTGCTGATCCTCGAGGAAGGCGTCGATGGCGCGCCCATAGAACTCGACCGCACGGGAGCGCTGCCCTGCCTGCAGCGCCAAGTCACCCGCCTTATTGAACGGGGTGCCCTGGTAGCCGGGGCGGGCGCGCGCAGCCTCCTCCTCGAGCGCCGAAAGCCGAACCTCCAGGTCGGACCCACCGCCGCGTGGACGGTCCTTCGATCCGAAGATCCGGGACAGGAACGACATCGGTGGGGGCGCCTAGGGATGCAGCCGAGTCTTCACTACTCGACGATGCCCAGCAGCTCGAGGTCGAAGATGAGCACGGCGTTCGGTCCGATGACCGGCCCCGAGCCCTGCGGACCATATCCCAGGTCGGAGGGAATCCAGATCCTGTACTGGCTCCCGATCGGCATGAGCTGAAGCGCCTCGGCGAACCCGGGGATCACGGCCCCGACGCCGAATACGGCCGGGTCGCCACCTCGGGAGCTATCGAACTCAGTTCCGTCCAGCAGGGTGCCCGTGTAATGCACCTCGACCTGATCCGACGGGGAAGGCATCGGACCGTCTCCGTCCGCGAGAACCTCGTACTGGAGCCCGCTCTCGGTGACCACCACCTCTGCGCGCTCACGGTTCTCGGCCAGGAACGCTTCTCCGGCCTCCAGGTTCTCCGTGGCAGCCTCCTCACGGGCTGCGGCGGCAGCCGCCTGTATCTCTTGAGCGAACGCCTCCAGGGCCGGCTGAATCTCGGTCCGGGGAACCGCGGGCTGGTTGCCCTGCAACGCGTCCTCAACGCCGCGCATGAACGCGGCGCGATCGAGGCGGTCACGAGAGTCGGAGAGCTGTGTTCCCACATTCAATCCGATCCCGTAGCTGGCCTTCTGGTCGTCGGAATCGAGGGAAGCGTTCTCGAAAGATGCCGAGCCGTTGGAGCAGGCGGCGACCGTGACTGCGAGGGCCGTGAGCCCCGTCGCGAGACGAACGTTCATAGGTCCTTTTGGTCCTGTAGAGGGTGAGTCACGAAGCTAACGCGTCATGGGCCGGGACCCAACGGCGGAGCCCTTTCCCGGTCACGGAGCTCTCACGAAGCGCTTGAGCCGTCCTCCGCCGGGACCTAGCTTCCTCCCCCGATCAAGCGGCTGAATCCGACGCGACACTCCGGTGTATTGATCACGAGTCGGTAACGCCGCAAGGCCTGAATCAGCATTCGAATCGGAGTCGCCGTGAGCGTCCCCTCGACGAAAATCAGCCCCGCGGAGCGTCTGGTAGGCATCCTGCCGGACGCAGAGATCGCTGCGCTCGAGCCCCTCCTCGTTGAGATCGAGGCTCTGAAGCGCGAGCGAAACGCCGTAGTGCTCGCGCACAACTACATGACGCCAGACATCTTCCATGGAGTCGCGGACTTCAAGGGGGACTCGCTTGCTCTCGCGCGACTGGCCACGGAGACGCCGGCGGACGTCATCGTCATGGCTGGTGTGCACTTCATGGCCGAGACAGCGAAGATCGTCAACGAAGAGAAGACGGTCCTCATCCCGGACCTGCGGGCCGGGTGCTCGCTGGCAGAAGGGATCACGGGCGCCGACGTGCGCCTCCTCCGAGAGCGTCACCCGGGGGTCCCTGTGGTTACGTATGTGAACACATCGGCGGACGTGAAGGCCGAGTCCGACATCTGTTGCACCTCCGGCAACGCCGTTCAGGTCGTGGAGTCCTTGGGGGTCCCCAAGGTCATCTTCCTGCCAGACCAGTATCTGGGACGGTGGGTCGCCACTCAAACGGACGTGGAGATCATCCTCTGGAACGGCTCCTGCGAGGTCCACGAGCGTTTCACCGGTGAGGAGCTCAAAGCGTACCGGGCCCAGCACGCGGGCATCCAGATCATCGCCCATCCGGAATGCCCGCCGGACGTGTTGGCGGAGGCCGATTTCGTGGGGTCTACGGCGCGCATGATCGACTGGGTCCACCGCAACCGTCCTCGCAAGGTGGTGATGGTCACCGAGTGCTCGATGAGCGACAACGTCGCGGCGGAGTCACCGGAAACCGAGTTCATCCGGCCCTGCAATCTGTGTCCCCACATGAAGCGGATCACCCTGGAGGGGATTCGCGACAGCCTGCGGGACATGAAGCACGAGGTGACCGTCCCGGCCGACGTGGCGCGGCGCGCGCGAACCGCGGTGGAGCGAATGCTCGAGGTGCAGGTCTGAGCAGCCCGGAGTCGATGCATCATACCGTCGACGGCCTCCTTCTCGCGGCGCTCGACGAGGATCTGGGTGAAGTCGGCGACGTCACCGCGGCCTCCACAATCCCGGCGGACGCGCGAGCCAAGGCCTGGGTCGTAGCACGGGCCGCCGGCTGCGTAGCAGGTCTCGAGCCTTCCCTGAGGGCTTTCGAGCTCTTGGACCCGGAAGTCCGGGTTCGGCGGTCTTTGGAGGACGGGGCCAAGGTGAGGGCGGGCGCCCGGCTCGCCGAAGTATCCGGACCGGCGCGCTCCATACTCTCTGCGGAGCGGGTGGCGCTCAATCTTCTCGGGCAGCTCTCGGGCGTGGCCACCGCCACCGCTCAACTCGTCGACAGGGTCGCCGGGACACGGGCGCGCATCGTGGACACCCGCAAGACGGTTCCCCTGCTGCGGTCCCTCCAGAAGGCGGCGGTGCTTGCCGGAGGAGGCTTCAACCACCGCATGGGCCTGTACGACGCAGTCCTCATCAAGGACAACCACCTCGCGGCCGTCGGGTCCCCGGCAGAGGCAGTCCGGCGCGCCCGGAAGCACGTGGGGCCGGATTTCAGGGTGGAAATCGAGATCGAGGACCTGGACCATCTCGAGGGCGTCATCGAGGCGGGCGCGGACATCGTGATGTTGGACAACATGGCTCCGGAAGAGATGCGGGAGGCGGTCAAGCGCACCCGCGGCCGTTGTATCCTGGAGGCTTCCGGAGGGATCACGCTGGAAACCGTGCGGGCCGTGGCGGAGACCGGAGTGGATTGGATCTCAGTAGGCTGGCTCACGCACTCGGCACCTGCGCTGGACGTCGCGCTGGACTTCACGGACTGATCCCAGCCTCCAGCTGCCGCAGGCGACCCTCGGCCGTCTCGCGCGGTCAATCCTTTCCGACGGTGCCGCGGACGAGGATCAGCGGGCTGGGATAGCGAATCGGCCCGAGAACGGTCTGCACGACGGGGGACGCCCAGATGGCGACCTCGGTGGGCTCGCCGCCCAGACCAGCCAGCGAAAGCGCCATGTCCAGGAGATCGCGAGCCGCATCCGCCACCCCCAGATCCGAGTAGGATCGCACCCGGTCGAGCTCCAAGCCCCCCAGACGGACGTCTGCCACGCGGTCGAGGGAGAAGTCCACGTCCCTCAGCGCCATCACCTGCTGCAGGGTGGCGCACCCGGCGCCAGCGCCGAGCAGGATCGCTCCGGAAGAGAGCCAGAGGATCGCGATGCGTGAGGACATCTTGCGGTTCGTAGTCAGGAGGGCCCCTCGGCGGCTCCAGCCCTGTCGCCGAGAGCGCCTGGAGGTTACATCGATGTTTCGAATATCGGTGAACCTTCGGGGATCAAACAATGACCGCAACGAGAATCGGAACTTCCATGGTCGCGGCCCTCCTGCCGTTGATCGTGGCCGCCTGCGGAGGCGGCGAGGAGAGCTCCGTGCCGGCCACAAGCGACCAGGCCACTGAGGCGACGGGACCGACGAGCCAAAACGCAATGATCGACCTGCTCGAGGAAGGAGAAGTGGTCTTCGGAATCTTCTCTGGCGAGCAGTCCGCGGAGGGCGGCCGCATGATGGCCGCCAACCAGGACACTGACTTCGTCTTCTACTCCCTCGAGTCGGGTCCTTTCGACCTCGACGCCATGGCGGCGTACATGGACGGCTTGGCCGCGGCCTCCGACGGGCCTCCCCCGCCCATCGCGCTGCGGATCCCGCCGATCCGTGACGACCACGAAGCGGCGGTCGATCGGACGCTCCGTGGCCTGGAATCGGGCGCGCTGTCCATCGTCTACCCCCATGTCGAGTCGGTCGAGGAGGTTGAGCTGGTGGCGGAGGCCATCGGCACCCGCCTCTGGCCCACCAACCCGGACGGCGACGTTCTCAGCGTGCTCCTCATCGAGGATCAGATCGGTATCGAACGCGCCGACGCCATCGTCAGCGCCGCGGGCGCAGGCGTGGTGATCCCGGGGCCGGGCGACCTTCGACGTGCGTACGAGGGCGACATGGAGGCTGTGGAGAACGCCATCCAGACCGTGCTTGCCGCGTGTCTCGAGCACGACGTCGCGTGTGGCATCACCGCCGGAGTGGACGACGTCGGTATGCGCATCGAGCAGGGCTTCCGCTTCTTCATCGTGACGGAGCCCGACGCTATCGCAGTCGGTCGGGAAGCTGCCGGAAGGGACTCGTGAGGGCCGGTAGGTGGGTATGGCTCGCGAGCGCCGCGCTTCTGAGCTCCGCGTGCGGCGGTGAGGGCGACGCCGATGGAACGCCACAAGCCACCATCAGCGGCACCGACGAGCGTGAGGGGGTCATCGCGATCTGGGAGGCAGGCACCCCGGCCTTCGGAATCTTCGTGCCCAGTGAGCGCGAGCGGGATGCAACGGACGCCGAAGGAAACCGCCTACCACCCCTCTACACGGCGGACGGGGCGCGGGCCCTCGCCCAGGACCAGATGCTCGACTACCTGTTCCTCAACCTGGAGGGGTCCTACGACGCGGACGCGGTGAATGCCATGGTGCAGGGTCTGGACGATGCGCCTGGAGATCATCGGCCTACGCTACTGGTCAGGGTCCCCACGATCGAGGATGCTGGCGCGGAAGCTACTCGCATGCGGGTGGCCGAGGTGGTGGCGGCAGGTGCCGACGGCCTCGTGATTCCCCATGTGCGGTCCCCGGAGGAAGCCCGGCTCGCGGTGAGCTTCATCGAGGAGACGGGCGCCGACGTCTGGTCGCCCGCCAATCCGGAAGGCTCGTTCATCTACATGCTCATGGTGGAGGACACCGGTGCGATCGAGTCCGCGGAGGAGATCGCCTCGGTACCGGGCTACAGCATGCTGTCGTGCGGGATCGGAAGCCTCACGGGAGACATGGGCGGCGACCGCGAAGGGGCCGAGGCTGCGTGCGAGGAGGTCATGCGCCTGGGTGCCGAACGGGGCATGCCCAGCATGATGACCGCCAGCGCCGACAACCTGGCCCACCGCATCGAGCAAGGGTACCTCGGGATTCTACTGGGAGGCACCTCGGAGCAGTGGACGGAGCTGATCCAGATGGGCCGGGAGCTCGCAGGGCTTTGAGCTCGGCTCTCCGCTACCGGCGATGACCGAACGGCCGCGGCTCCCTCGCAGGGGGCCGCGGCCGTCTTCTCTGCCGACGCGAACGATCGCCCTCTAGGCCACGGCTTCTGTCGCAGCCTTCACGCCCTCGGCCAACGCGGCCACGAGACGAGGTAGAGCGCCGGTGGGGGTCGCACATAGCCCGACGCGGACTGCACCGTTGATGGGGATCACGAAGACCCCGGCATCCCGCATGGTGGCCGCCGTCACCTCCGGCTCCGGAGTGAAGACGGACACGAAGAATCCGCTTTCGAACCTTGGCCAGTCCAATCCGTGCGCGCGGGCGGACTCGTTGAAGACCCGAGTGCGGGCATCGAGAAGGTCGATGAGGGACTGGCGCTCCACGTCCGACCGGGCTCGGAGTCCCGGGTCGGTCAGCAGGTCCGTGACGGCCCGGATCCCGATGCGGTTGCAGTTGGACCAGGTGGCGCGCGAGGTGTACTGCAGGGCGTTGGTCAGGCGCACCCTTTCGTCCGCGTCCTTGTCGCACGCGATGAGCGCACCAACCCGAAGGCCGTACTGTGTGAACGACTTCGAGGCGGTCCAGGCAAAGAGCACCGTCGTTGCGTCCAGGAGCCTGGGCAGGGCCTCGTCCCAAGCAGCGATGGCGTCACCCCCGAACTTCAGATAAGCGCAATCCATCAGCACCGTCACCGGTACACGGTGAGCCGCCCGGACCACGACGTCGGCGACGTCGCTCCACTCCGAAGCGTTGAGCGAGTACCCTGTGGGGTTGTGACACGGGAAGTTGAGGATCAGGAGAACCCTACCCTGCTCCCGGGCCTGCCGCTCGATACCCACTTCCATGGCGTCGACGTCGAACGTTCCGTCTTCGCGGAACATCCGGAAGGTCTCGCATACACGCCCCGCGTGGGCCGCGATATCACGATATGGGCCCCACCGATAATCCGTGGTCAGCAGTGCCTGCCCCGGCTCGATGAAGTTCATCACCGAGTGGTAGATGGCCCCCGTACCTCCCGGGGTCGCCACCGCCAGAGCATGCGGCTCGAGGCCGGTGCCCCCGAGCAGGTCACGGATCGCGGCCTCACCGAACATCGGAGTTCCCGCGATCGGTCCATACCCGGACACGCTGCGGACATCCACGCCCTTGATGGCTTCGATGACGGAAGGGAGCACGGCAAGCCTGCCCTCCTCGTCGGTGAGCACACCCATCGTGCAATCGAGGATATCCTCACCGGCCTCTGCCCGACGATTGGCCTCGCCGTGGAGGCGGAAGATCGGGTCCATCCCCACGCGGTCGCGGGCCGCTTCGATGAGGGTGCAGCGCGTGCTCGTGATCACCGGTCACCACCTGGCAGTTCGCCGTTCAGCTCCGCGTAGACTTGTCGAATCGCTACGGGGCCCTGGCTGGAGCGGAGCGACCAGGTCTCCAGGTCCCCGAAGTCGGCTTGTTCCTGGGCTTCCTCGAGTGTCAGGCCCTGCGCGTGCAGACGCGTCCCCTCTTCGATGACCTGAACGAGAGCCCGGCGGTACACTTCGAGCTCCTCTTCAAGGATCTCCGGGGTATCCACGAACCCGTGGCCGGGCACATAGGTCTCGACGTCCATCGCCTGGGCTCGCTCGATCATGGCCACCCACTCGGACGGAAAAGCCGATCGCATGGCCGGAAAGACGCGGTTCAGATAGGCCTCGCTCATGAAGAGGATGCGTTCGTCCGGGAGGTACACCGAGAGGTCGCCACCCGTGTGAGCGCGGCCCAGGAAGAGGATCTCGATGGTCCGTCCGCCGACCTCCAGAACCGTCTGGTCGTCCACGATGTCCGTCGCGACGGGAAAGGGCGGCTCGTCTGCCTCCCGACCGTCCGCGGTGACCTGCAGCGCAGCCGCCGAAGTCGGATGCGCGAAGTACCGCACCCCCTCAGGGAAAGCCGTGTTCCCGCCGGTGTGGTCGCCATGGTCCGAGCCGATGACCACGTGCGTGATCGGCTGGTCGGTGAGCTGGGCCACGTGGTCAACGAGACGGCCGGTCTCCTCCACGCTTCCCTGACCGTCAGCCACGAGGGTACCCTCCTCGGTGACCACGATCAGGCTGACAGTAGTGAACCGTTCTTCGCCCGCGGATCGGAGCTGCTCGTAAGAGTAGACTCCGGGCGCCAACTCCTGGACCCGGGGGAAATCCGCGTCCGTGTACCCGCGCGCCGCGGGATCAGCGGTTCGGACGTAGGCGGTCGCATCCGACGGAGCCGGAGCTTCGTCCTCTGCACCCCCGGAGCACGCCACCATGACCATGGCCAGAGTGAGCGCAACGAGGGACCGCGGCGGAATACCTGAGCGTCGCTTCATGGAATCGTTCGAGATGGGGGGCTTGCCTTGCGCCGTCGGGACTCAGACGCCGGAATCGGAAGCAATACGGTCGTCCCCCACGGGATGCAAGGATACAGAAAGCGACCGGACCATGACGGGCCGGCCGCTTACCTGTATGCGCCTGTCTATGCGTGCTGGGCGTGGATCGTCAGCAAATCGCGCAGTTGTTGTTGTTCTTCGCCCCCAGACCCTCCAGAAGCTCGATCGTGGCGGGGAAGGGTGAGATGCGCTGGACCGGGCTATTCGCCATGTCCACCGTGGTCTGACCTCGTCGGCTCACCAGGGTCACGTCCGCGCCCTGGGAAACCAGATATTCAATGAGCTCGTTGTCTCCACGCGCGGCCGCGTGGTGCACGGGGGAGTAACCGTTGTGGTCCCGGGCGTTCACATCCGCACCCAACTCCTCTACCAGATACCGAACCGCAGACAGCCATGCATCGGGCACGTGCCGGTGCGCGTTGGCGGCAAAGCCCTCACCGTACCCCACGCCCGACGCCGCATGAATGGGGTAGACCGCAGGCCCGCCGACCGGAACCGGAGGAAGACCACTTTGGTCCTCGTCATCCCCGCCCCGACGGAAACGGCGACTCGCCGGCTTCCGTGTGGGAATGTCGGGATCGGCACCGCTGGCGATGAGCAGCCGCATGGCCGCAACGTCAAGGGCATACGCGGCTCGCCAGAACGGCGTGGCACCCATGAAGTCCACACCCAGCAGATCGAAGTTGAAGGACGTGTACCAGATGTGACGCTTGGTACGATGGTTCACGTCCGCGCCATGCTCGATCAGCGCCCGCATCATCTCCAGGTAGTCTGTCTGCTGCTGCTTGAACGCCGTGGGCTGCGGGAAGAGCGCCTTCGGCGCCCATCGGTTGTTCAGGGTCGCGAATAGCGGTGTCGCGCCGTCCTCGCTCTCCAGGTTCGGGTCGGCACGATCCTCGAGGAACCGCATGGCGAGATCGTAATTCCCGTTGATCGTGGCCATCAGCAGCGGGCTCGTCCCGTCACCGCCGCGGATGTTCAGGTCCGCACCTCGGTCGAGAAGAAGCTGAGCCGCCAGCTCGTAGCCGTCGCGGGCCGCATAGTGGAGGGCGGCAAGTCCACCCTCTTTTCCTACCAGGTCGGAATATCCCAGGGGCTCGAACTCGTTCTCGTCGTCATCCTGCTCTTCCTCGGCCCCCTCTTCCTCGTCCTCCTGCGATGCCGGCTGTCCGCCACCGGATGCCTGCTGCTGGCGAGCTTCCTCTAGCGCACGCTGCGCTGCGGCCTGCTCGTCATCTTCCTCCTCGTCCTCGTCCTCTGCAGGCACCTCGGCGTCCTCATCCTCCGAGGGAGCCTCCTCTTCGGACGGCTCCTCGTCCTCCGACGGAGCTTCCTCAGCCGTGACCTCCTCGACCACAGGAGCCGCGGGCTCCTCCTCCGGCGTCTCTCCGTTCGCCTCGGCCAGCGTGGCTTCCTGTTGGGCTCGCGCCTCTCGCTGCGCTTCGATCCGCGCCTGCAGAATACGCTGCCGCGCCTGTCGGTCCGGACCGTCCAACTGCGCCATGCGACCGTAATCCACCACCTTCGTGCGAGCGTTCACATCCGCACCCGCATCCAGCAAGGCGGTCATGGCCGGCACCCGATTCTTCGCCGTGGCCCACATCAGCGGGGTCTGCTCGTAGACGCCCTCGCGCGCGTCGACCTCGGCTCCGCCGGCCAACAACGCGGAAATGGCCCCGACACTACCGGACCCCGCCGCCATGTGCAGGGCCTGAGCGCCGGTGGACGTCGTCGTGGACGGGTCCGCACCCTGGGAGACGAGCGACGAGATCGCCGCGGCGTGGCCCGACTGGCTCGCCAAGTGGAGTGCCGTGTACCCGCCGAGGCGGGTCGTCGCTTCGGTTGCCGCACCCGCATACAAAAGCACATCCACCAAATCGGCGTTCCCGGACATCGCGGCCCAATGGAGCGCCGTCATGCCGTCACCCTGAGCCGCATTGACGTCCGCGCCCTGGCGGAGCAGAGCAACCACCGTCTCGACATCCCCCCGCTCTGCCGCGTCGGCGACCGGCGAATCGGTAGAGCCCGCCGTCACGAGGAGGGTGGCGAGAAGCGCCCCCAGCACGTTGACCCGCAACTTCGTCTTCATCGTCTCTCCGTTTGGGTCTCGGCTTCTAGAGCGAGGAAAGGGAGGGCGCCGACATGGCGAAATCACCCGTGCTGTCACCGAATTCCTCGACGTCGTCCATACCCAGGCCGTGCATGGCGCTGAGCAGGACGTTGGCCATGGGCGTTCCGTCCGGGGCCTTGAGGTGGACACCTCCCCGCGGCAAGGCGCCGTTGGCACCTCCGAGGAAGATCAGCGGGCAACGCCGGTGGTTGTGGATGTTGCTGTCCGCCATCGGCGAGCCGTAGACGATCATGGTCTTGTCCAGCAGGCTCGCATCACCCTCCATGGAGGACTGCAGCTTCTCCATGAAGTAAGGGAGCAGGCTCACGTGGTACTCGTTGATCTTGGCGAAGTCCATCACCCGCTCAGGATTCCCACCGTGGTGTGAGGCATTGTGGAAGCCCGCATCCACGCCGCTCCCGGGGTAGACCCTTCCGGAGCCGTCTCGTCCCATCTTGAACGAGAACGTGCGCGTCATGTCCGACTGGAAGGCCAGAACCTGGAGGTCGAACATCAGCTTCACGTGCTCCTCGAAGTCGTCGGGGACACCCGCGGGAGCACCAGCGAGCTCACGGACCTCGCCATTCCGGTTCCTCTCTTCCACCCGCTGGATGCGCCGCTCGATCTCCCGAACGTTCTCCAGATACTGATCCATCCGGCGGCGGTCCGTCGGGCCGAGCTGAGCCTTGAGGCCCTGTACCTCGCTGGCAACCCAATCCAGGATGCTCCGGTCGGTCTTCATCCGCTCCGCGCGCTCCTCCGCAGTGGCCCCAGCGCCGAAGAGCTGGTCGAAAGCCACGCGGGGATCCCGGATCATGGGCAGGGGCTCGGTAGGACCGGCCCAGCTGATCGTGTCCGTGTAGACGCACGCGTAGCCGTAGGCGCACCCGCCCGCCTGATCCACGTTCTCGATGCACAGCTGCATGGAGGGGATGGGCGAATCCGTCCCGAACCGCTGGGCATACAGCTGGTCCATCGAGGTGCCGACAAACACATCGGATCCCTCGGTTTGCTTCGGGTGAGCCTGAGTGAGGAACACGGCGCTGGACCGGAAGTGGTCGCCGCCGATCTCCTTGGGCTCGAAGGCCTCCGCCATCCGCACGTCCGTGTTGCTCACGATCGTGAGGTAATCGCGGAACGGCTCCAACGGGCTGAGGCTGCTCGGCGAAAGATCGAAGTCACGCCCGACCTCCGCGGGATTCCACAGATTCTGACTCGCTCCCCACTCGTTCGAGCCCGCAGAGCCGTGGACCATCTCGATGGCCACGAAGCGGGTGCGGTCGGTTTCGGCGGACGCGCTCGACCAGACTCGCCCGGCCGGCTCCATCGCATCGAGGAGCGGCAGCGCCACCGTAGCGCCCATCCCCTTCAGGAAGGTCCGGCGCGGAAGGTGCTTTTGGGTCAGAAACATCTTCTCATCACTCCTGGCTTTGGTTCGTTCGTCGTCTGTTGAAAAACGGTGCGGTCTATCGCTGCTGAGCGTCTGCTTCTGCCACTGTCTCCGAGCGCGCCATCCGGAAGGCGGGGCTGTTCACCACGCCGAGGATGAACGAGGACATGGCATAATCACTCTCCGCCGCCTCGCCCTCGATACGGCGGACGGTGGGCATGTCGTAGTACTCCACGCGCCGCCCGATGGCGTAGGCCATGAGGTTGCGTGTGAAGGTCCGGATGAAGACGGACGGGCGCTCCAGGATCGCTTCCCGAAGGTCCGTCGGGCCATCGAAGGTCCGTCCATCGTAGAGCTCGCCGGACGCGTCGATTGGGTTGCCGTTCTCCTTGATCCGCCATGCGCCGGTCACGTCGAAGTTCTCCAAAGCGAGACCGATCGGATCGATGACGTTGTGACAGGAGCTGCACGACGGGTTCGCCCGATGCTGCTCCATGCGTTCGCGCGTCGTGAGCTCTCGCCCGTCCACCGCGGCCTCGACCTCGTCGAGGGAAGGCACGACCGGCGGAGGCGGCGGCGGCGGCGACCCGAGAATGACCTCCATGATCCATTTTCCACGCATCACCGGTGACGTGTGGTTGGCGTGGGAGGTCATCATCAGAATGCTCCCGTGCCCCAGAATCCCGTGGCGGTGGGGGTTCTCGTGCTGCACCATCCGGAAGTCCGATCCCGATACACCGGGAAGACCATAGTGACGAGCAAGGCGTTCGTTCACGAACGTGTAGTCGGCCGTCAGCATGTCCAGGACGCTCCTGTCTTCCCGAACGAGGTGCTCGAAGAACAGCTGTGTCTCCCGCTCCATCGCCTCCGTGAGGGCATGGTCGAAGTACGGGAAGTGCTGCGCGTCCGGGTGGATCTTGTACAGGTCCTGGAGCCGGAGCCACTGCGAAGCGAATCGGGTGGCCAGCGCCTCCGCTCGCGGATCGTCGAGCATGCGCCGGGCCTGAGCTTCCAGCACGTCGGGATCGGAGAGGCGCCCCTCGCTGGCCACCTGGATCAGCTCCCGGTCGGGCGGAGAGGCCCACAGGAAGAAGGACAAGCGCGAAGCCAGGTCCATGTCCGCGACATCGTACAGCTCGTCGTCCTGCCCGCCGGTGCTCTCCAGACGGAACACGAAGTGCGGGCTGGCCAGCATCGCCTGTACGGCGAGCCGCACACCTTCCTCGAAGCCACCCTCGGCGCGTCCTTGCTCGTAGAATCCCATGAGGCTCGACACGTCGCCGCCGTCGACCGGCCGGCGGTATGCCTGCTCCGCCAACCGACGGACGATGGATTCCGCACAGGACCGTTCTTCGGCGGCCCTCGTCGGCCGGCAGGTGAAGACGCGCTCCCGGCTCTCGGTGCTGGAAACGCCCGTGACCCGGAACGGCCCGGTGATCACGAGGTCCCGGAGGTGCGGCGCCGTGGTGATTCCGTACCCGGACCCGATCTGGGAGTCCGCCAGGGTGTAGTCCACGGGAGTGATCAGATCGATCACCGGGCCCTCGATTTTCTGAACGAAGGCAGCCGACACGCGGTGCTGACCCGCCAGCACGTGGATGGGCGGGGTCTCCATCCGGAGGCCGCTGGGATCCGACTCGGAGGCCCAGCGGTCCACGTTCAGCACGGCGACCCGCTCACCGTTGACGGCGATTTCCAGCTGCTCGTCCGGCGAAGTGGAGCCATAGAGCTGACCCGTGGGGATCGCATGCAGGTCGATCTGGAAAACGTAGTCCCCGTCAGCGGGGAAGTTGTGCCAGACGGCCGTTCCACCGCGAGTGCCCAGGGGGGCGCCCTCCACCCGACGCATCTGAGACAGGGTCTTGTCCACCTTGTAGACCGCGGATGCGGCGGACGCCTGGGGGTCTCCCACCGCCGCACGGCTCACGTATCCCGCCGCTTTCAGGTAGCCCTCCATCAGCGTCGCTGACAGCATCTGCACGTCGGCGATGTTGTCGAAGCTCTCGCTTATGGTCTCCGTGGGCAGGAACGCGGAGGCATCGACCCGGAGCCCGAACAGCTCACGGATGGAAGTCTCATAGTCCGCCCGCGTCAGACGCTGGAACGTCCGGCGACCGGGGTTCGGATTCTCCTCGGCGAACTCGTCGAGGGTGTGTTCGAGCGTGGTGACGAGGAGGGTCAGCGAGTCCTGAGGGGGGCGACGCGCCCCGGTCGGCGGCATCATGCCCGCTCGGAGCTTATGGATCACGCGCTCCGCGATCTCCGCCCGCTCTTGCGGCTCTGCGACATCGAATCCCTCGAGGGACAGGTTCCCTGTGAGACGTCGCTCGCTGTGGCACCGAACACAGTACTGATCGACGACCTCGTTCAACGCCTCGTTGGCTTCAGCCTCGACGCCGGAAGCGTCGTGGGCGACGGCCACCCGTTGTCGATCAGCCAGGTCCGGTTCCGGCGCCACGGCCACACCCAACAGGAGTAGGCCAGCGACGAGCATGGTTGGTCCAACAGCGTTCATGCCTTCCTCGAATGACGCAGATGACGGGTCATGGTTTGTATCCTAAATACACGCAACACCCTCGAAACGCTGAGGTCTGAACCTTCCCTTCGCCGGCAACACTCGTCGGTGGTACCCGGGCGCCGGGGCCAGGGGGTCGACTGTCGCCAATTCACGGGACGCGGAACGTCACCGTATCCACGACCCACGGCTGGAGCGGGAAATGAGCTCCGTCGGCCACCACGGCGATCAGCCGATGCTCCCCCGAAGTCACGTTCTCGAAGGTGTACGTGGCGGAGGCGTCACCCATATGCACAATGCTGCCTTCCACGGTAGGCACGGGAACGCTGGCGGGCGTCAGGTCGGCGTCGAGGTACAGGTGATGGTGCCCCGTGCCCTCGGTCATGTCGCCCGCTTCCACGATGGGGAAGCCCGAGACTTCGAGCTGGACGGTGACCGCCGGGCCCTCGACCTCGGCGCCCTCAGCGGGCTGCACGATGGTGACCGTGCCGATCGGCTCCTCCGCCGCGGAGGGCATCTCCTCGGCGGGCATGGCGTCCGAGTCGGCGGACTCCCCGCCGCAGGCGGCGATGGCGAAGATTATGGCGAAAGATGCTCCGAGGGCGTGCTTCATGGCGTGCGTCTCGAGGGTCTAAGGGTCACTTCGAGTATCCGGGCCAGGACCGGACCGGACCGCTGAACATTCTTCATGTCGGATACAACAATAGTAACGGGATGGACGACGGTGCTCACCCGCCGGGCCCAGCGGCGGCGTCGCTGGCATCCGTGTCGACCTCCTCGTCTTCGGGCTCCGGCGGGCGAGGCCGATGCATCCGCAATCCGACACCCCCGTCGAACGAGGAGCCCGAGCGCTCGACGTCGTGCTCCCCGTCAGCGAGATAGTCGAGGATGGCACGATCCCAGGCCAGCCCCGCTCCAGCGATCATCTGCAGGTAGGGGCCGTAGGCCGTCTCGTCCGGAGCCTCGGTGAGTCCGCTCCAAATCGTCACCCGGGGATTGTAGCCACCATCCCCGCTCGATCCCTTGAGGGGCATCTCGATCAGGACGCCATCGACCAGTGGAATCCGGAACACGTCGGGATCCCATCGGGCTCCATACCGCTCGTACCGGGCAGCCGCGCGCCGGTTCAGCGCCATGACATCGGGGAGGCCGTTGATGGCGTCCGTGATGTAGTCTCGGATGTGGAAGGCGGCGTCCTTGTGTCTCGGGAACCGGGGGCTGTCCACATACCCGAAGCCGGGCATGAACCAACCCTTGTTCATCCCCCAGTTCCTTTCGGTGACCCGCCCCCGCCGCACCAATCCGGAATACTCGGAGAAGAGCTGGACGACCTGGTGCGAGGGATACCCATGAGGGTTGAGGAAGACGTCCGGAAGCCACGTGTCCCAAAGCCGCTGCCGGATCGGCGCCTCGGGATAGATCGGATGGTCGTCTCCGGATCCCGACGTCGCTCCCTGGCCCAACGCGCCGAGATAGCCGGCGTGCAGCAGGTAATCCGGCGTCGCCTGGTACAAGTCGTACGCCAGCTGCGCCCCGTCCGGATTGGTGAAGGGATGCACGACGACGTTCACGCGATCCAGCTTGGCCCGAGTCGCGGAGTCGGTAAGGATGAGCTCGGCGTGGCGAAGGACATGGCTGGTGGAGGAGACCTCGTTGGCGTGCTCCCTCGCCGAGTACACGACGGTGGGCTTGTAGGTCGTCGCCTTGGCGTGCGACCAGTGCGTGGCGTCGACCGGGGACATGAGGTCCATGGCCCATATGTCCCTGCCCAGGTAACTCTCCCCCACCCGGTACACGGACGCTTCGTCGAACGCGGCCGCCATCTTGCCCAGGATCTCGTGGCCCTCCGGCGGCGGGATGGGCTCGTCCCACTGGACCAGACGCTCCCCTCCGTAGCGCCAGCCCTGCGGCACCAGGGAAGATCCGTCCGGAAGCGGTGGCGGCGACCCGTTCGCGGCGAGCGTCGCGCTGCGCCGACGCTCCGGATCCTCACGGTGCGTCCATTCTGCCCATATCTGCAGGGTTCCGAGTCCTTCCATGGCGAGGGCCGACGCATAGAGCCCGGCGGCCCTGAGAGCCTCGATGTTGCGCAGGGTCTCGGTGACTTGTTCCGCAGAGACCATGGTCCGGTCCACCTGGCGGGGCGGCGCATGGTTCAGCAGGCTGTCGCGCATGTCGAATTCGGTGTCCACGCGGACGCGGAGCGCCACATGGGCCAGGCCCTCACTATCCGGACGAATCCGTGCCAGGCGGGCGGACGGGCGCTCGAGGGTGGTCCGGGGGATATCCAGGCGCCGCTCCTCCTCGACACCTCGGTCGTCCCGATACGTCACGACGACTGCGGGCCGGGACGTGGCGAATCCGGTGGCCCGCACGCGCACGGAAGGAGCGCTGCCGTCGCTCCGGGGACGCATCACCGGCAGCACCCGACCGGGGTAGCTGAGCCCACGCCCACGCGAGTTCCGACCGAGGAGCTCGAAGAACTCGAGCGTCCCGAAGTAGATCTCCTCGTGGAGGGCATCCAGGGTGGCGTGGATCTCGTTGTCGACGCCCAGCCGGTAATCCGGCTCGCTCATCTCCACCTCGACGGTCAGCGCCCCGAAATACGGCGCATCTTCGTCTCCCCCCTCGGGGAGTCCCTCGTGCAGCTCCATGACGTGGTCATAGAGGGCTGGGAGCACATCCGCCTGGAAGTAGTCCCAGAACGCTTCCGGGTCGGTGCGAATCCGTTCGTCCACGAGTTGGCGCCCACCCGAAGACGCGGACATCCATCCCGTGGCCACCCGAACCTGCTCGTAGTCCCGAAACCGGTCGAAATAGGGCCGGATCACCCATTTGGGCTCGAAGACGTCCTCGAGCAGCACCGCCCCGCTGGGAGCGGTGACCTCCACCTCGTAGGTGGGGCCCTCGGTGACCTGCTCGAACACGATCCGGTCCAGATCGATGTCCAGGTCCCGCGCCAGCACCTCGTCGATAGGGTAGATCTCGTGGAGCCACCGGACGGGCGTGTGCATGGCCTGCTGGGTCCACTCCGGAGGCGGCACGTTCCGCCGGAAGCGGATCCGAACCTCTCCCACGTCCACGCCCTCGAGTCGAGGTCGCACCACGTCGTGGAGCCAGGAGTATCCCTGCTTGAAGGCGGACAGGACCCGCACCTGAGTTCCCTCCGGGTCGGCTCCCGCTGCCACGAGCGCTTCGCGAACCTCCGCCTCCAGGCTCCGGCGAAGCTCGGGGGGCTCGCTGATGCGTGCCTCGAGCCGCACGGCCTCGCCCCTCCTCAGCCCGGGGAGGACACGCTCTTCGAAAAGCTCGCGGAAGCGCTCCAGCTCCGAGGGCAAGCTCGGCGACTCGTCGAACAGAACGCCTGCAGCGCGCACGTCACGGTCGTCCACGCGGACCGTCGTGGAGGTGCCGGGTCCGACCCTCCTGGATACCCGGTCCGTCAGGTAGGACTCCAGGCCCGCGTCGGCGCGATCCACGGACATGAGCACGTCCACCGAGTCCAGCGAGACCCCATCCAGATCCGCCATGATCCGATCGAGCTTGTAAAGCCCGATCGCCGCCTGCCCCTCGGGCGCGTGGCCCGCCAGCGCGGACCACAAGCGCCTCTCCACCTCGTCCAAGGTCGGGCGGTCCTTCCCGCGGGTTCTGAGGTTCGGGTACCTCGTGGCGAGGTACCGCGTGGCCGTCGAGGCGCCCGAGGAGTCGGCTCCGGTGACCACCAGCGCAGGCTTTTCGCCGAACGCCCGGGGCACGACCTGCACGAGCCCCTCACCGGAGCCCAGCGCCTCGAGGTCGATCCGCCCGCTGTCGGCGAGCTGCCGGGTCAGAGGGTTGTCGAGCCCGGTGAGGACCAGCGTGGGGCTCGACGCCGGTCGGTCGATTTCGGTGGCGGGAGCCACCAACGGCACCACCAGCCCCGTGGACTCCAAGCCGAGCCTCGCCGCCAGGTCCACGAGCCCGGCATCGGCATCGTCTCCCGGGGCAAGCTGTGCGTCGATACGATCAGGAATCAGGTTGGAATCGGTGTCGCCGAGAAGCCCGTCGGAGGTGAAGAGGTTCGACAGGTCCATGTCGTCCTTGGCACCACTCCCGGGCCGCCCAGACACGGGGCCCCGGAGGGAGGATTCACCGCGACCGGCCACTCGGACGGTCTCCGTGCCGGCACGGATCTCCAATTCGGCCAATCCCGTCTGGTCGAACCGTGCCGTATCGGCCTCCGTCCCTTCCCGGAGCCGGGCGACAGCCGAACGCAGATCCTCGGATTCCCCCTCCAGCTCCACGACGAGACGGCTCAACCCGGTCCCACCCGAAAGCGTCCGAGCCTGGACCACCCTCCCCGAAATCCCCTCGCCCTCCCCGCCCGCGAGCACCTCTCGGAGCTGATCCATCACATCGGAGAGCGTAGGATCGGACAGGTTTCGCGTGTGAGGTAACACACCGGCGAAGAGCCGTGCCGCCGCCAGCAGCCCCTGGTCGTCTCCACCGAGCACGAGAACCCACTGCCGTCCCTCCTCTTCATGGACCGCAACGACCCCTTCGCCGGCGTCCAGCGAGGTTGCCGTGACGGGCGGCATGGAGAGAGCAGCCTCGGAGACCCCGGACCGGCCGACCACCACCAAGACGCCCGTACCCGCCGCACCCCGGGCCACCGGCAGATCCATGGCCATGGTCTCGAAGCCCAGCCGCGCCGCGATCTCGGCTGCGGCCGAGAGCTCCACCGCACGGGGGCTGGCGCCGACCACCAGGGAGGCGTTGACGCGGTCCGGGACGCCGTCCGTATTGCTATCGGTCACCAGGCCACCCAGCTCGAAGAGGGTGGTGAGATCGAACAAGTCGTCCTGGGCCTCGACCGGGGACGGTAGCAAAGCGCTCCCCGGGACCAGCGACAAGGCGATTACGAGGCCCGCCCTGCGAACCCCCTCAGTCAGATGGATCACCGGAACAGAGCCTCCATGGCGGGGCCGCGCTCCGAATGGGCAGCCCACAGCTGTCTCTCCTCGTCGGGGGCGGAGCCGGATGCCGATGCCACCAACTCGATGGCTTCGCCGTGGTAAACCGGCGCGAGCGCTCGGTACTCGAAGCTACGCACCGGCCGGTCGCGGAGGCCGGTCGCCACGCCCATCAACAGCAAAGCCAGTAGCGGCCCGTGCACCACGAGCCCTGGGTACCCTTCGGCGCCGGTTGCGTAGGGATGGTCATAGTGGATCCGATGCCCGTTGAAGGTCAGGGCCGAGAAGCGGAACAGCGTCACCTCGTCGGCCACGAATTCGTCGACCGTCTCCGCTCCCTCCGGCCTCGTCCAGCGTCTTGATCCAGCGGCGCGGCTCTTCGCCGGCCCAGCCGCTCCCGCCCGGTACACGATGTCTTGCTCCTCCTCCACCACGAGACCGTTCGGCCCCGCGATCTCGTGCCGGACCGTAACGAACACCAGGGGGCCGCTCCGGCCCTTCTTGGGCACGATGGTCTCGATCGTCGACGTTCGACGGGCCAGGTCCCCAATCAGCAGCTCGCCGTGAAAACGAAGACGTCCTCCGGCCCACATTCTCCGCGGCAGTGGAACGTCGGGGAGAAAGTCGCCCCGTGACTCGTGGCCGTCGGGACCGAGCCTCGAAGCCGGGACGGCATCGTGGAAGTAGAGCCAGTGCCAACCGACAGGCAACGGGGCCCCGACGAGGCCCGGGCCGCTGTCGCGATCCAGCGTCGCCGCGAAGGCGAGGGCTGGCCACGGCGCCAGGGACTCCTCTCTCTCCCGCACCCTCCCCAGCCAGGCGTCATAGCTTCGGGTCAGCGCTTCTGAACCCGACATCGACGCGCCTCCGCCCATCAGAAGGACCGTGGCATGCCCAGCACGTGCTGGGCGACGTGGGCGAGCACCAGGTTGTTGGCCACCGGTGCCACCAGGTAGAGGCGCGCCTCCCGGAACTTGCGCTCGATGCCGTATTCCTCCGCCATACCGTATCCGCCGAAGGTGTCCATGGCGGCGTTGGCGGCCTCCCATGCGGCCTCCGACGCCAGGTACTTGCTCATGTTGGCTTCGGCGCCGCAGGGCTCCCCGGCATCGTAGAGCGCCACGGCACGGTCCCTGAGTGCCGCGGCCCCCATTGTGCGGATGTACGCCCCGGATATGGGAAACTGGACCCCCTGGTTCTGGCCGATGGGCCTCGAGAAGACCTCCCGCTCGGACGCGTACGCGCTCGCCCGGTCCACGAAAAAGAGCGCATCACCGATGGACTCGGACGCGAGCAGAAGGCGCTCCGCGTTCATCCCGCTGAGGATGTACCGGAACCCCTTTCCTTCCTCCCCGAGGCGATTCTCCGCCGGCACCTCCAGCTCATCGAAGAAGACCTCGTTGGTCTCGTGGTTGATCATGGTGTCCACGGGAGCCACACGTAGGGCGTCACCCGCCTCCCTGAGGTCCACGACGAAGACGCTCAACCCGTCCGTGCGCTTCGCTACCCGATCGGCGGGGGTCGTCCGCGCCAGCAGGATCATCAGGTCCGAGTGCTGCACGCGGGAGATGAAGATCTTCTGACCCCGCACGACGTAACGGTCTCCCTTTCGCTCGGCGAAGGTGGTGATGCGCGTGGTATCGGAGCCCGCGTCCGGCTCGGTAACCGCGAACGCCTGCAAGCGCAGCGTTCCCGACGCGATCCCGGGCAGCCACCGCTCCTTTTGCGCGTCGGAGCCATGACGGAGGAGCGTCCCCATGGTGTACATCTGCGCATGACACGCGGCACCGTTCGCCCCCGAGCGGTTGATCTCCTCGAGAATCGCGGCCGCTTCACGCATCCCCAAGCCCGCCCCGCCGTACGCTTCGGGAATCAGGCTCGAAAGATACCCGGCCTCGGTGAGCTCACGAACGAACGCCTCGGGGTACTGGCGCTTCCGGTCGAGCGCTCTCCAGTACTCCTGGTCATACCGTTCACAGAGCTTCCGGACCTGTGCCCGTAGCTCAACCTCCACGTCGTTCATGCGTTCCGATCTCTGGCCCGCGGGGATGGAGTCACGGACGCGCGCCAGAGCACGCGCCCGGCGGCCTCGGCGACCGGGCGATCGACCATGATCCCCTCGAAGGAGACCACGCCACCACCGCCGCGATGGTAAGCGTCCAGCAGCCGCCGCGCACGACCGACTTCATCGTCAGACGGAGCCAAGGCCGCGTGGATGGGATCGATCTGTCTGGGGTGAATGGCCGACTTGCCGGTGAACCCCAGCTCGGCCACCGATCGGGTCCGAGCCTCCAGGCCTTCCACGTCGTCGAGGTCGAGATCGGGGACGTCGAGGAGCGCCCGACCCCCGGCCAGCGCCGCGGCATGCACGAGCCTGCTCCGGGCATACAGGAGCGCGTCCCAGGTAAGCGCGCAGCCGAGGTCCGCCGCCAGGTCCACCCCACCGAGGAACAGCGCGACCACGCCAGGTGCCTCGGCGATGTCCGCGGCCGCTTCCAGGCCGCGCGCCGTCTCCACCATGGCGATCACCGTCGGACGCCAGCCGGCTTGCTCGAGGGGCAGCCGCACGTCCTCGACCTCGCTCGGCACCTCCACCTTCGGAACCACCACGATGAGATCGGAGTGAAGCCCTGATGTCCTTCCGAGCTCGGTCAGCGCTGCCACGTCGTCAGCGCACGCCCGGGTTGGCGCAGGATTCACCCTCAGGGCCGAGCGAGGCGCGACCCAGTCGCTCCCCCGCATGAGCTCCATGACCCTCCGCCTGGCATCGGGCTTGTCCCTCGGCGCTACCGCGTCTTCGAGGTCGACGCACACCAGGTCCGCCCCCGAGGCCACCGCCTTGGGGTACCGTTCCGGGCGGGTTCCCGGGACGAATAGCAGGGAACGCCAGGCTCGCGCGTCCTGCGGCATCGTCGGCTCCAACGCGCCCGGGTGGCTCTCCCCACCCCGGCGTCCGTCGCTCTCCGCCGTCAATTCGGGCGGAAGAAGCGGTTGCGCTGATACAAGTTGAACGGCTGCACCTCCACCACCGGGAGCGGTTGATGCTCCATCACACGGATCATCGGTACCTGTTGAAGCTCGTCGCCGCCCGTCTCCGTGGTCTGGAGAATGTGATCCGCCCAGCCCCAGGTGATGAGGTTGTCGTCGGTCTCGGGCTCGAAGATGTAGCTGATGAGGTTGGCTCGGGACTGCGCGGAGGGAATCCAGAACCATCCCGGCACCGCGTCCACCTGCTCCGTCTCCTTCTCAGCCTCCACCGTCTTCAGATAGTGGCCCTGGAAATAGCTCTCCACGCTCACGTCGGTCGCGTAGTACACCTCGGCGTTCAGCGTCGTAGGCTCGAGAAACCGGTACACCGCGATGTCGTGGTCCTGGAGAAGGGGCACCACTCCGGCCATGGCTGGGGGCAGCAGATACCCCACGGGACGGGACGTCGTGCGTGTCGACTCCCAGCGCAGGTACACGGGCACGTCGATGAGCTCGTATCCGGACGGAGCGTCATCGTTGGGCATCCATACGGGCTCTGTGCCGCGCGATGTGAGGGCATAATCCAGAATGATGTCGTCGCCCCCCGTCGATCCGGCCTCGATGGCCCGGAGCCGCGAGCGGGTGGTGAGCGCCCGAAGCTCCTCACGGCGCTCAGCCGCCACCTCCAGGATCGCGCTGGTCGCCAGCACACCACCGCGGATCTGATGGTAATAGCGGTCCTCCTCGTCGATCTCCTCGATCTCTCCGTTGCGAACCAGTGCACTCGCGCTGGGTGTCTCGAGCAGAATCCCGATGGAGTTGGTGAGCCCCGTGTACACGTGGTGCTTCCTCGGCTCCACCGAGGTCGATCCCCAGCCCCGGACTCCGTTCTGGGTGGTCACTCCCGAATAGTCGAACGCCTCGTAGCCTTCGGTGCCCACGGCCTGCCGGATCCGCGGGAAGATGTTGTCATAGGGGTAGGCACGCAGCTCGGCATCCGCCGCCGGATTCAACGTCCCCTGATAGGTGATCACGTACGGAGGCGAGCCTCCATGGTGGCCGTCCACGTGGATGTCCGGCGTCCACTCGTTCATCACCTGGGTGACGAGCGCGTGAATCTCCTGCGACTCGAGCTTCAAGTAGTCACGGTTCATGTCGTACCCAGCCTCGTTGGTCCTACGCTGGACCTCTCCACCGTCGGGATTGATGAGGGGGATGGTCAGCACGATCACGTCCTCGAGGATGGAGCGGAGGCCGCCGCCGACCAGCTCCTTGGCAACGAGCTGGACGGCCTCCTTCGGCGACACCTCACCGCCGTGGACCGACGGAGCCAGCAGCACGATCGTCTTGCCCGAGCGTAGAGCGTCCTCCGGAGTGGTCACCATCGGCTCGGCAATGGTCACCATCATGAACTCGCGATCGAGAAGCGTCCGCGTAAGCGGCCTCATGCTGACGATCTCACTCATCTCGTCGAGCTCGTACCAGAAGTCCATGAGGGGCTCGAACGGTGTGGGCCCGGATCGGAAGTTCTGCTCCTCCTGCCAGGTGCGAGGGAGCTGCTGGGCCGCTATGGAGTCGGTCGTGACGACCGCAAGAAGCACTGCGGTCGCCACTGGAAGAGCGCGCACGAAGAAGGTCATGGAGCGTACCTCGATACTGGGAAGGGGATGCCTGCTGTCGGTCTGCCGACCGGGCAGCCACACCGCCTAGCGATAGGGATTGTGGGAGAGATCGTTCGTCGCGAAGGTCGAACATGAGAATCTTGAAGGGAAGACACGCCGGCCGCCACCTGACCTCACCGGGGCGCGGGGTCCGGCCTACGCCTGAGGCGGTTCGGGACCGAGCCTTGGCGCTGATTGCCGGGGACCTTCCGGGCGCCCGGTTCCTGGACCTGTTCGCCGGGACGGGAGCCGTGGGCCTGGAAGCGCTGTCGCGCGGGGCGACGTCCGCGGACCTGGTCGAGAACGGTGCTTCTGCGCTCCATGCCCTCAAGGCGAACGTGGCGGCGCTACGGGAGGGCAAGAGGGCCCGGATCTTCAAGCGCGACGCCATTCCCTGGGTCCAAAAGCTCGACGTCGACGCCTACGATATCGCTTACGTCGACCCACCCTACGGGTCGCGGAAGCTCGACCGGATCTTGGATCGGTGGATGGAGGTCCCGTTCGCGCGCATCGTCGTGGTGGAGCACGACGCAGAGCACCCGGTTCGTGCCACCGGTCGATCATGGAGCCTGGGGACCCGTACTCGTCTCACGTTGCTCCAGGCGCCTGGCGAGCCGGTGACGCCACCGGCCTGAAGGCTCGGTAGATGGAGGGTTCGAGGCGCGCCACCCGGGACCCTCGATCAAGCGTCCTCCAACCACCGAGTCCAGGAGCTCGGTAGATGGAGGGTTCGAGGCGCGCCACCCGGGACCCTCGATCAAGCGTCCTCCAACCACCGAGTCCAGGAACCGAACGGTCGTGACAGCGTCGCCCGGACGCAGTCGGCAAGCACCCCCGCCGCGGTGAGCTCGTAGCCCGCCCCGGCGCCTCGAACGACCAGGGGATCGTCGTACCGGCGGCTCCGGAAGGCCACGAGGTTGTGGGCCCCCCGTAGACTGTGGCAGGGGTGGTCGGCGTCGACCTCGGTCACCCGTACCCGGGCTATGTCGGCACCCACGGTGGCCAGATGAACCAGGCGGGCACCCTTCGCCGCGGCCTCCGCACGCAGGCCCTCGAAGTAGTCGTCGACTTCAGGGAGGCGATCAAAGAAGGACGCCACCGTGCCCTCCTCCCACCCTTCGCCCGGAAGCACGGGGTCCAGTCGCACGTCGTGGGGCTCCAGGGGCCATCCGGATTCCCGAGCCAGGATCACCAGCTTTCTCAGCACATCCTGGCCGGAAAGATCCTCCCGAGGATCGGGCTCCGTGTACCCTCGCTCCCTGGCTTCCGCCACCACCTCGCTGAACCGGCGCCCTTCCATGACTCCGCTGAAGAGGAACGAGAGCGTCCCGGACACCACACCTTCAATGGAGACGACTTGATCGCCGGTCGCGCGCAGGTCTTCCAGGGTCGACAGAATG
>JBDHIF010000131.1:0-2313 GCA_039587535.1 Gemmatimonadota bacterium | reverse complement strand
CGAGGACGACGTAGTCACAGGACTCGATGCCGGCGCCGACGACTATCTGACCAAACCGTTCGGCTTCGATGAGCTCCTCGCCCGCGTGCGAGCCCTCATGCGGCGAAGAGGGAGTGGTCGTCCTGACCGGCTGGCCTACTCCGATCTGGAGATGGACCGCGTGAAGCACGAGGCGCATCGCTCGGGTGTGCTCCTCGATCTGACGCCCAAGGAGTTCCGTTTGCTCGAGTACTTCATGCTGAACCCCGAACGAGTGGTCCGCCGCACCGAGCTCCTCGAGAAAGTGTGGGACCTCACGTTCGACCCCATGAGCAACGTCGTCGACGTGCACGTGGGACACCTCCGTAGGAAGCTCAGGTCGGCGTCCGAGGAGCCGCTCCTCCGGACGATCCGTGGCGTAGGCTACATGCTTCGGGCTGGAGAAGAGTGATGCAGCGGTCCTTCCGGACCCAGCTGGCGTGGCGCGCCACCGGCGTCATGGCTGTGGCCCTGGCCGCCATCTCCATCGCGAGCGTCGTCGCGCTGGCCGCGCTCCTGGACCGGCGCATCGACGCGTCGGTCCTTAACGTGGCGTCCATTCAGGCTGCCTCGGTGACGGACGAACCCTCCGGTGCCATGCACTTCCACGAATGGGAGCTCACGCCGGCGGAGGCAGGGTCGCTCAGTGACCTCATCCAGTATGCGCAGGTTTGGCGGGCCGACGGTGAAAGCCTGCTTCGGAGCCGTTACATGACCAGCGACCTGCCGCTGGACTCGGCGGCACTGCTTGGGGCGGCCGACGGCGAGCTGGTCTGGACGGACGGGTTCTTCGAGGGTCGGCACGTGCGGCTGCTCTACTACCCTCTGGACCGCTTCGGGATGGCCCACGAGCGACATGTCCTCCAGGTGGCGGCGCCGATGGGGAACCGGGACCAGCTCATCCGGAGGGTAGGCGCGTTCCTGGCCTTCCTCACGGTCTTGGGCACGGCGGCGACATACGCGGGCGCCCGGTGGCTTGCCGGGCGAGCCGTACGCCCGGTGCACGAGGTCATCGACCAAGCGGAGGAGATCCGGGCCGGATCGCTGGACCGGAGAATCCAGGCGTACGCGGGCCTCGAGGAATACCGCCGCCTGGTGGACGTGCTGAACTCCATGCTCGGCCGCATCCAGGGCGCGTTCGAAGCTCAGCGCCGGTTCACCGCCGACGCCAGCCACGAGCTCCGGTCGCCCCTGACGGCCATGAGGGGGGAGCTGGAGATCGCGCTCAGGCGGGAGCGCTCGTCGGAGGAGTACCGCCGTGTGCTGGAGAGCACGCTGGAGGAGGCCGTACGGCTGGGGCGGGTCACCGAAGACCTTCTGATTCTGGCCCGTTCCGACAGTGGTGCCCTGCGGGGACGACCCGAGCCCATCGATTTAGGGGAGGCCACCCGGAGCGTGGTCGCCAAGCTGGAGCGTACCGCTCGGTCGGGGGGCGTACAGGTGGACCTGGCGCTCTCCGGTGACGTCACTGCGGAGGTCGATCCCGTGCTGTTCGGCCAGGTGGTCTGGAACCTCGTGGAGAACGCCCTGGACTACTCACCACGAGGCGGGCGCGTGCAGGTTCGGGTCCAGCAGGACCAAGCCTCGGTGACGCTCACTGTGGAGGACCAGGGCCCTGGCTTTCCGCCGGAGGCCGCGCCTCGGGTGTTCGACCGATTCTTCCGTGCCGACGAGGCCAGGGGGCACCCCGGGGGGATGGGCCTCGGGCTGTCCATCGTGAAGGCAGTGGTGGACGCCCACGGCGGCCAGGTGGGTGCGGAGAACAGGTCCGAGGGTGGGGCCCGCGTGACGGCCAGGTTCCCCAGGGTGCAGCGCTGACGGCTCCCTGAGGAAGGAGAGCTCCCGGATCGAGGCTTTCCGGTGGCAGTGATGTCGACGAGGGTCCGTGAAGGAATGTTCATGCCCACATCACCGCACCTTCACGTGGACCACTTACAATGATGGTGTGGAACGAGAGGCCCGCCGGGCGGCGGTCGCCCCACCGCCTCTCCCACGACGGAGGTTCGCGTGAGCAAGAAGCCGGATCGGCTCCCCACTTCCGCCCACGGGCCCGAGGGGACCCCCAGGCTGGGTTTCCTGCAGGCTTTTGGCGCCATACTCGCCGCTGCCTTTGCCAGCCTTCCGGCGGCGCTCGCCGGAGCCGCGGCCCTTCTCGACCCGTTACGGCGTGAGGCGCACGAAGCCTCCCTGGTCCGCGTGTCGAGCCTCGCGGCGCTTCCCTTGGATGCGCCCCCCAAACGGGTCCGCGTCGTGTCGGAGCGCGTGGACGCATGGACCCACTATGCGGAGACGCCC
>JBDHIF010000005.1:0-119625 GCA_039587535.1 Gemmatimonadota bacterium | reverse complement strand
GGTACGGCCGATGGAGCCCTGGAACACCACGTCGCCCACGATGGCCAGCTCGTCGTCGGGAGACACCAGAATGACGTGTCCTGGCGCATGCCCCGGCGTGAATCGGATATCGAAGCCGGAAGCACCGAAATCGTAGCGCTCCCCGGGCACGAGCTCGCCCGTCGGGTCTGGTTGAGGGTCTGCCTGGAGGCCGAACATGGCCGCCTGGTTCGGCAGAGATTGGTAGAGCCTTAGGTCCGAAGGATGGAGCAGGATGGGTACGTCCGGCTCGAACGCTCGAACGGTGTGCACCCCCTCCACGTGGTCGAGGTGGGCATGGGTCAGGAGGATGGCCTCCAAGCCCTTCCCTTCGCGTTCCAGGTCGGCGACAAGTCGATCCGCGCCGGCTCCGGGGTCGATTGCGACCGTAGCTCCCGTCTCGTCACACTCGGCGAGGTAGGCATTCTCGCCGAAGCGCGCGCCCGTGTAGGTCCGAATGCGCACGGCCCTACCGGACGCGGAGGGTGAGCGTCAAACCGTGAAGGAGCTACCGCACCCGCAGCCGCCCGAGGCGCTCGGGTTGCGGAAAGAAAATCCCTGACCCATGAAGCTGGTCACGTAGTCGATCTCGACGCCCTCCAGGTACTGGGCGCTGAACGGATCCACGAAGACCCGAATCCCTTCCACGTCGACGATCTCGTCGTCGTCCTCCGGACCGTCTTCGATGTTCAGTCCGTACTGGAAGCCCGAGCAGCCACCGGGCAGAACCGCGACACGCAGCCCTGTGTCGGTCTCCACGCCGTGCTCCTGTATGAATTCCTGCACCTTCTGCGTCGCCGTCTTCGTCAATGTGACCATGGTATACCGATGGGTTCGATTCTCGTCGGCCGTCTTTTGGCCCGCACTGACTGTTACACCAGGGCTTGATAACGGGTTTCAGCGCTGCTGGAAAAGCTACCCGAGGCCCTCAGGAGGGTCAACGTCATCGAGGGCGTCCCGGCGACGCCGAGAGAGAATCCACCGGACCGCCGCAGCGAGGTCGTCCACGACCACAGCGCCAGCGGGTACTTCATGCTCGAGCTCCCGTCCGTGGCCGGTGCGGACGAGAATGCCCCGCCCTCCCAATACCTTCGCGGGCAGCACGTCCGACGGCTTGTCGCCCACGTACCAAGATCGGGCCAGGTCCAGACCCAACGCATCGGCCGCATCTCGGTGCATCCCGGTCCCGGGCTTTCGACACCGGCAGGGCCCGGTCACCTCGGGGTGATGCGGGCAGTACCAGGTCCCGGCGGGCGGAGCCCCAGCCTCCTCGAGGATGCTCGAGAGACGTGCGGCGACGCGGCGGTACTCTTCTTCCGTGTACAGCCCACGGGCCACCCCCGACTGATTCGTGACGATCACGAACGGAAGACCAGCGTCCTTCAGGGTGCGGAGAGCCTCCGGGGCCCCCGGGACCAGCTTCACCCCCGCCGGATCGGACAGGTAGCTGCGCTCGTCATTTCGGCGCTGGAGGCGCCAGAAGCTCCACCAACCGGTCGACCAGCGCGTCCTCTTCTGCGCCCTCGGCCACGGTCCGGACATCGAGCGTGAGTCGGTTCTCCATGATCCGGCCCACCACCGAGGGTGTTCCCGTCCTGAGCTGCTCCGCCGCCCGGTCCGCCGATCCTCCGAGTCTCGGCACCACCGCCCACGACGGGAGCTCTACGCCCGGATAAGTGCCGCCCCCCACGGCGCTGACCACCGCCACGACCGTACACGGCACCCCTTCTCCCTGCAGCCGGACGGCGAGGTGCTGGGCCCGCTGCTCCAGCACTTCCGGTTCCGCGGCCAGCATGCGAAGCACCGGGATCGCCCTCAGCGCCCGCTCGGGACGCCGATAGAGCCGAAGCGTCGCCTCCAGGGCGGCGAGAGTGGTCTTGTCCACCCGGAGCGCGCGACACATGGGGTTCCTGCGCATCCCGGCCACGGTCTCTCTCCGACCCAGAATCAACCCCGCCTGCGGTCCCCCCAGCAGCTTGTCACCGGAGAAGACGACCACGTCGGCGCCCTGTGCGACCGCCTCCGAGGGCCGCGGCTCCGGAGGCAAGCCCAACGCGGACGGCTCGGCGAGCAGGCCCGAGCCCAGGTCGTAGATGAGCGGTACCCCCCGAGCCCCGGTCGCCGGCGCCAGACGCTCGACCGTGGCCTCCTCGGTGAATCCGGTGATGCGGAAGTTCGAGCGATGGACTTTGAGCACCGCCTGGATGGCTTCGGCTTCCAGAACGGCTTCGTAATCGGTCAGTCGGGTCCGGTTGGTACTGCCCACCTCCACGAGGCGGGCACCGGACCGTTCAAGGATCTCGGGAATCCGAAAGCCGCCGCCGATCTCTACCAGCTCACCGCGAGAGACGGCCACTCCCGCGTCCCGCGCCAGCGTGTTGAGGGCCAGCATCAGCGCGGCGGCGGCGTTGTTGACCACCAAGGCGTCCTCGGCGCCGGTGAGCTCCACCAGCAGCGACACACAGTGGTCGTAACGAGAGCCTCGACGTCCCTCCTCCAGGTCGTACTCGAGGTTGGTGTACCCTCGCGCCGCCGCCACCATGGCCTCGACAGCCTCCCGGGCGAGCGGCGCTCGACCGAGGTTCGTGTGCAGGACGACTCCGGTCGCATTGATGACAGGGGTAAGGGCGGCCCGATCCCCGGCTACCAGACGGATTCTCACGCGCTCGGCGTAGAAGGAGGCGCTCCCGACGTCGGCTGGTCTCTCCCCTCGCCCCAGAACCTCCCGCACTCCGGCGATGACCCGCCGTGTCGCCCGCACCACGTGCTCGTGCCCGTATGTGTCGACGAGATCCACGAAGCTCGGCTCGAGGAGGAGCTTGTCCACCGAAGGCAGGGCGCTCCTGGGATCGGTCACGCGCCACCTCCATCTCCGGCCGCCAACGGCTCCGCCTCGACCTCCGCGGCATCGCCGACCAGGCCGTTGAGGTTGACGACACCCTCCGTCTCCACCTCGTAGGTCTCCTCCGGAGCCAGAACTCCGTCCAGGACCAGCACGATGCGCCTCCCCGGCAGGACCCTACCCCGGGCGCGTGCTGCCTCGAGCCCCTGAATGGCTCCGCCGGGCAGGTCGGGGGGACCCCGTCGGCGTGGTCGTTCTACGCTGGCGAAAGTCCCTACGGCCACGGAGTCCGGTAATGCCAAGAGATCCGCCGAGTCGAGCTGGATTGACGCATCGGGCACGCCCCCCGCCTCCGGTACGGGCTCGATCGGCAGCGTATCCCCGCGGGCGATGGAGTCCGCGCGCGCGATGGAGTCCGAACGGGCCAAGGAGTCCCGAGCCGCGTCGACCCGTTGCACCCAGTCCGCGGCGTGGAACGCCGCATCGACACCCACGGCGACACCTCCGGGAGATCTCAGGGCGAAGCGCGCGGCGCCGAGGTCCGATGCCGGATCCACGTAGTCGTCGAACCGCACGGCGACCGTCACGGAATCGAGGATTTCCGCGGCAAGCAGAACAGGCGCGGTAGTGTCGGCGGCCATCACGGGCACGTCCACGAACACCGTGTCCCCCGCCGCGAGCTCGAAGTCGGTTGCCCCCTGTATCTCCGAGGCGTCCGGCGTTCCGTCCGCGTCCTGGTCCTGAAAAGCCGTCAGCGCGTAGCTCCCGGATGGCACGTACCGAAGCGCGTAGATGCCGCCGTCGCCTGAGGTGGCGACGTAGACGAGCGAGTCCGCGCCGATCGCATGGACGGCGACGTCACTCAATCCCCGGCCGGTCACCCGGTCCCACACCTCCCCGGCCACCGCGGTCTCCTCAGGATCCGCGCCCGTATCGAACACGAGCTCGAACGGGTCCCGCAGCGTGTTGCCGAACATGTCCCGGACCACCGGCTGTAGCGTCACACGATACACAACCCCCGCCCGAAATCCGCCCTCCAGATCGACCTCCAGGCTTCGGCGGCCGTGTGACACAGAAACCGCTCCGGTCCGTGGCGAAATCGCGACGGCGGCATCCAATGCACCTCCGCCGGCCTGCTCACTGATCCGCTCGTCGAACTCGAAGCGGACAGGGCCCTCGAAGTCCGGCACGCTGGCCAGGTTCTCCGGCACCGTGCTCACCACGACGGGGGGCCGCGCATCAGGAGGTCCCCCTGGAGGAGCGCTCTGCCGGGCGCAGCCAATCACCGTGAGGAGCACCGCGACCGCCCACGTGGTGCGCACGACCGTGCTCACCCCAGCTCTCGTGCTTCCTGACCGTCCGCCCGTCCAGACCGAGCGCATGATCAGGACCCGCCCGCCTCCAACCCGGCGAGCTTATCTCTCAGCTTCGCGCCCTGCTCCTCGAGCTGCGCCGCCTTGTCACGCTCTTTCCGGACGACTTCGTCCGGCGCGTTCTGGGTAAACTTCTCATTGGACAGGCGCCCCCTGGTCGCGTGTAGCTGCTTGTCGACGCGCTCGACCTCGTCGCGCAGCCGACCGGCCTCGCGCTCGATGTCGATGACACCCTCCAGGGGCACGAAGAGCTCAGCGCCACTCGCCAGAACCGCGTGTGCCCCGATGCCCTCCCCCGGTGCCGGTTCCACGCCTCCGATTCGCGCCAGGCGCTCGAGCGCCACGGACTGTCCGGACAAAGCGGCGATCAGCTCGGAGGGGGCTCCGGTCACGTGAACGACGATGCGCTCACCCTCCGGGATCCCGTACTCCTTTCGAAGCCGTCGGACTTCACTCACCAGAGCCTGCACCTCGGCCATGGTCTCCTGAGCGGCCAGATCCTCGAAGCCGTCCGACCCGTCAGGCCACGGCGCGACGATGAGATCCGAAGGGCGCTCGGTGTCCTCAGGCCAGGGGAGACGCGCCCAGAGCTCGGAGGTCACGAACGGCACGATAGGGTGGAGCAGCCGGAAGGCTCGGTCCAGAACGGCCACCAGCGTCGCCCTCGCCGCCTCGCGGCTGGCCGGATCGACCTCTGACCCCAATCGCCCTTTCACCAACTCCAGATACCAGTCGCACACCTCTCCCCAGAAGAAGTGGTACAGTCCTTCTGCCGCCTCATGGAGACGGAAACGCTCCAGGGCCGCCGTAGCCGCCCGGCCCGCCGCGGCGGTGCGGGTGAGGATCCAGCGGTCCTCCAACTCCAGATCGGCCTCGATATCCTCCGCGGACCGCACGGGATCGTCACCGAGGCTGAGGAGGGCGAACCGCCCGGCATTCCATATCTTGTTGGCGAAGTTGCGCCCATTGGCGAAGGCCGCTTGGACGTCCTCGTGATCGAGGCTGATGTCCGTCCCCACGGCGCACTGGCTCACGATGGTGTACCGCATGGCGTCCGCGCCGAAACGGTTCACCACGTCCAGCGGATCGATCCCGTTCCCCAGGGACTTGGACATCTTCCGTCCCTGCGCATCCCGCACCGTCCCGTGCAGATAGATCTGCGTGAACGGAGCCTCACCCTGGAACTCGTAGCCCATCATGATCATCCGGGCGACCCAGAAGAACAGGATCTCCGGTGCCGTGACCATGGCGTGCCCGGGGTAGAAGGCCTCGAGGTCGTCGGTCTTCTCGGGCCAGCCGAACACCGAGAACGGCCAGAGCTGCGAGCTGAACCACGTGTCGAGGACGTCGGGATCCTGCTCGAGGTCCGTGGCCCCACAGCTCGGGCAGGCATCGGGATCCTCACGAGTGACGATGGTCTCTCCGCACGCGCAATACCAGACAGGGATCCGGTGGCCCCACCAGAGCTGCCTGGATATGCACCAGTCGCGGATATTCTCCATCCAATGCTCGTACACCCGTTTCCAATGCGGCGGCGTGAAGGTGATGGTCCCGTCGCGAGCGGCCTCGAGCGCTGGCTCCGCCAACGGCTTCATCCTCACGAACCATTGGTCCGAAAGGCGAGGCTCCACCACGGTATCGCACCGATAGCAGTGGGGCACCGAGTGGGTGTGTTCCTCCCGGCCCGCCAGGAGCTCATCATCCTCCAATGCCGCGAGCACCCGCTTGCGAGCCTCGAAGCGATCCGCGCCCCTGAAGCCTGTGGGCACGGCGTCGTTCATGGTGGCGTCGGGATTCATGACGTCCAGGATCTCCAGGTCCGTGCGTCCGGCAATCTCGAAATCGTTGACGTCGTGGGCCGGAGTGACCTTGACCATCCCTGCCCCGAAGGCGGGATCCACGTACTCGTCGGCCACCACGGGGATCCGGCGCCCGGTGAGTGGAAGCTCGATCTCCGCTCCCACCAGAGCCCGGTAGCGCTCGTCCTCCGGATGCACCGCCACACCGGTATCGCCCAGCATGGTCTCGGGACGGGTCGTGGACACGGTCACGTACCATCGACCGTCGTCGAAGCGCCCGACCCCCACGGCCGCGGCACCGTGCCCTGCGGCCGTCCCGTCCGTTCCGGCTGCCGCCTCCTCCGCAGCTGCCCGCGCGGCTTCATACGCCGTCTCCGCGGCGCCCCAGGACTCCTGCGCCAGGGGATACCGGAGATGCCAGAGCGATCCCGCCGTCTCCTGACCTTCGGCCTCTTCGTTGGACAAAGCCGTCAAGCAACGGGGACACCAGTTGATGATGTATTCGCCTCTGTAGACGAGTCCCTTCTCATAGAGATGGACGAAGACTTCACGGACGGCGTTGCTGAGCTCGGGGTCCAGAGTGAAGCGGGTCCGTTCCCAGTCGCAGGACGCGCCGATGGCCTTCAGCTGGTCCAGAATCACAGGCCCCGTCTCGTTCACGAAATCCCAGACGCGGTCTACGAACTTCTCCCGCCCGAGGTCGTCGCGGTGCAGTCCCTCCGCTCCGAGCTGCCGCTCCACCACATTCTGGGTGGCAATCCCGGCGTGGTCCGTCCCCGGCACCCAGACTGCGGCGCGCCCCTGCATCCGACGCCAGCGGATGAGCACGTCTTGAACCGTGTTGTTGAGGCCGTGACCCATATGGAGCACGGCCGTGACGTTGGGTGGGGGTATGACGATGACATAGGGATCCCGTCCATCTTCCAGCACAGCCGAGGCTGGAACGTGGAAGTATCCACCATCCTGCCAGGCGCGATACCGTTCGGGCTCGATCGCTCGAGGGTCGAGACGGGGTGCGAGCTCTTGACTCACTGCGGGCCATCCAGGGTTCTAGAAGGATGTCGAATGAGCGGGTAAGATGGCGCGCCGGTCAAGCGATCGGAACCCGGCATTCAGCCCCCCGGGCCCACCCTGGCCGAGTCCCCCGCGGCGCGCTCCTGGTCGCGGCGTGCTCGGATAGCCTCCGCGCGCTCTCGCCACGAGCCACGGATCTCGAACTGACGGGCCTGGCGGGTGATCTCCTCGAACTGCCGCTCGCGATCCGCGACTTCCTCCCTTCGCCCCGGTGTCACGCCGAACTCGAACGGCGCCGGGATCGAGAAGTCACCGAGGTAGAGGCGCCCGTCTGCCACGCCCCATCGCTTCCCATCTTCCGTGGTGAACGTCCAGTCGGTGAGCGCGCGCTCCGCCTCTTCTGCCACGCGCACGGAGTCGTACCACTCCTGGAGACGGCCCGCCACGAGGATCTCCTCGCGCAGCGCTGGCGCCAGTTCACCCAAGGCGCGGTCGAGCGGAGCCCAGATCCGGGTATCCGTGAGTCTGGGGCGAAGCCGCTCCGCAGCCGTGGGACCCGGCGGGAGGAGCTCCACTTCCACCTGGTCCTCGGAGATGGGAACCTCGATGAGCGAAGGACTCGCGGGTGCGTCGGGCTCGTCGGGTTCGTCGGGAAGCAGCACCGGATCGTCTTCTTCCTCCTCCTCGATCTCGACCAGACGGATCACCTCGACCCCACTCTGTTCGTTGGTAGAAGCCGGAATGGGAAACGACACGCCGTCGGGCCGCAGCCCAGCGAAGAGGAGCGGGTAGATCGCGACCGCAAGGAGATGAAGTGCGGCGGAGATCCCGAACGCCCAGGCCAACAGGCGCGGCGAGGCCTTGTCCGGACGCCGCGAACGGGCCGTCCGGTCCGAAGAGGTGTCGTCGCCGCCGGCCCGTTGTGTCATGTAGCCTGCTAAACCGCGCTCGGAGCGCTGTTCCTCCCCGCGGATGGCCCCCGGGGGGAGCTCAGAGCAGGGCTCCCAGGCGTCGTCCGGCTTCGGTGAGTCGGTCTTCCGGACACGTGAACGCCATTCGGAAGAAGCCCTCGCCCCCGGCGCCGAGCGTCGCACCCGGCAACACGATGACCCCCTGCTCTTCCAACGCTCGACGTCCGAATGCCTCCGAGGACCCGAGTCCCTCGGGTACCGGAACCCAGAGATACATGGTGGCTTTGGGGATATCGACTTCGAACCCCGCCGCCCGGAGGGATGCCGCCAAGGCGTCCCGGCGGCGGCGGAAGATCTCCACGTTGCCGGGCACCCAGTCGTCTCCAGAGTCGAGAGCGGCGGCAGCCCCAGCCTGTACGGCGAGGAACTGGCCGGTGTCCACGAACGTCTTGACCGTTTGGAGGGCCCCGACGATTTCCGGATTCGCCACCGCCCACCCGATACGCCACCCGGTCATGTTATACGTCTTCGACATCGAGTGGACCTCGATCGCAACGTCCCACGCGCCTTCGAACTCGAAAATGCTGCGGGGCTTGTAGCCGTCGAAGGCCAGCTCCGAATAGGCATGGTCGTGCACCAGAAGCGCGCCTCGCTCCCGGCAGAAGTCGATGGCCTCCCGGTAATAAGCGTCCGGCGCAGTGGCGGCCGTCGGATTGTTGGGGTAGTTCAGGTAGAGAATCCGCGTTCGTGCAGCCACGTCGTCCGGAATAGCGCCCAGAGGCACGAGGAAGTCGTGCTCCGGACGGAGCGCAACCAGATGAGGGGCTCCACCTGCCAGGGTCACGCCTCCGACGTACGGTGTGTACCCCGGGTCGGGGATGATGGCGGCGTCGCCAGGGTCCATGAACGCGAAGGGCAGGTGAGCGATACCGTCCTTGGATCCGACCAGTGGAAGGAGGTTACGCCAGGGATCCACCTCGAGGCCGAAGCGGCGCTGCATCCAACGGCCCACCGCTTCCCGGAACTCGGGAAGGCCTCGCTGGAACGGGTAGCTCGAGTAGCTCGGGTCCCGCACCACTTCCTGGAGCCGTGTCACTGCGGCCGGGGGCGGTGCGAGCCCGGAGTCCCCGGCACCCAGATCGATCACGTCCACGCCCTGAGCCTGGAGCCTGGCGCGGGTCGCCTTCATCTCGGAAAGGGGAAAGGCGGGAAGCCGGCCGTAACGCGCACTGGTGCGAATCATCGAGCTCTCTTTCCAGGAGGGGGCCCGGCGAGGGCCAGGCCACTCAGTCTTCTCGGACCACCGGGTTCGAGACCTTGCCGACTCCGGTGACTTCCACCTCCACCACGTCCCCTTCCTGAAGCGGTCCGATGCCGTCGGGTGTACCCGTGGCCACGATGTCGCCTGGCTCGAGGGTCATGAACCGGGTGACGTACTCGATGACGGTGGGGATGGGAAAAACCATGTCATCGACCTCACCATGTTGGCGCACCTCGCCGTTGACCCGGGTGATGACTTCCAGCTCGGCCCGATCCACTTGCTCGGCGGGAACGACGCGGCCCACGGGGCAGAAAGTGTCGAACCCCTTGGCTCGGCTCCACTGGTTGTCCTTCGCTTGAAGGTCACGCGCGGTGACATCGTTCAGCGGAAGAAAACCGCCCACATAGCCCCAGGCGTCCTCCGCCGAGACGCCGCGCGCTCGACGGCCGATCACCACAGCGATCTCGCCCTCGTAGTCCACGCGACCGGCCCACGCCGGCATGACGATCTCATCGCCGTCGCGAATGATGGCCGAGGGGGCCTTCAGGAAGATGAGCGGCTCTTCCGGGACCTCTCCACCCATCTCGGCGGCATGCTTCGCGTAATTCTTGCCGACGCAGACGATCTTGGACGGCCGCAGCTCGCTCATGTGGTGGGCCGGGTGTGGATCCAGGTCCCGATGAGGGCCCCCAGCGCCGCGATGGTGAGGATCGCACCGATCACCGT
Organism: Gemmatimonadota bacterium; assembly: GCA_039587535.1. GTDB lineage: Bacteria > Gemmatimonadota > Gemmatimonadetes > Longimicrobiales > Gaopeijiaceae > JAWLHJ01. The sequence goes on along the minus strand of JBDHIF010000005.1, from coordinate 109,681 downwards.
CCACCATACGCCGAGATCGGCGTGTCCTGCGTCCCATCCGCTGCTGGCGTTCCGGTACGCGCCGAAAGCAATGCCGAGATAACCGACACCGACCGCCATGCCGAAGATGCGTTTCATGAAGCTCTTGTGGGTGTTGGGTCCACGCTGGGCCACCAGGGCCGGGATCGGCTGAATCTACGGTGCGCGCCCGCTCGAACCAAGAGAGGCTCCGAAGCCACGGCGACTTGCCGGCGGCCGCGCCTCACGGCCCTTCCGTTTCATAGAACTCCGAGACGCGCCGGCGAACGTCCGGCCATGTCCCCTTCACCAAGGGCGCCGGAGGCAGCGAGGACCGCAGGTATCGGCCATATCGCCTGGTGACGAGCCTGTCGTCCAGCACCAGCACGACACCTCGGTCCTCTTGGCTCCGAACCAGGCGCCCGAATCCCTGCTTCAGGCGGAGCGCGGCATGCGGGAGCATGAAGTCTCGGAACGGGTCACCTCCGACGGCCTCGACAGCCTCCATGCGCGCCGCGGTGATCGGCTCGGTGGGCACCCGGAAAGGCAGCTTGTGGATGATCAGACCGCGGAGGGGATGCCCGGGTACGTCCACGCCTTCCCAGAAGGAGCTCGTGCCGAGCAGAATCCCGCGAGAAGAAGCGACGAAACGGTCGACCAGTCGGTGGCGGGCGTCCTGACCCTGGACGAACAGCGGCCAGTGACCCTCGGCTCCGGCCTGTCGGAGGGCGTCACCCGTCCGCCGGAGCGCGGCATGCGACGTAAACAGGACGAAGAGCCCGCCATCCGTGATCCGGGCGACCTCCAAGACCCGCTCGGCCACGCCGTCGCCGGAAGCTCTCAGAAGGTCGCGCACGTGAGGAGAGGAGGTGCCGGCCGCCGCGGTCTCGCCACCGGCGGACGCCGGGCTCCCGAACATGGCCGCGCCGGGCCCTCCCGTGGGCACCGCCAGCAACGTGAGCTGCTCGAAATCGAACGGCGACGCGATCATCTGCTCCCGCACCGGCCCGATCTCCCCTGCGGCGTCAGGCTCGAGCGCCAGAAGCCCCAACCGTCTCTTGAGGAAGTCGAACGTTCCCCTGGTGGTCAGCGTGGCCGACGTCAGGACGGTGGTGGAGCTCTTTGAAAAGAGCGATTCACGGAGAACCTCGCCCAGCTCGACGGGTGCAGCGGCCAGCGCCAGGTTGCGACCCCGGCCCGCGGCCGTGCGGCGTCCCTCCAGCCACCGCACATACCGCCCTCCCTCCTCCCCCGGCACCAGAACCAGGCGTAAACCCTGGACGGTGGCAGCCAGCCTGCGTTCCACGGACCGTAGGTCCAGCAACCGTCCCTCCAGGCGCTCCGAGAGTTCCTCCTGCAGCTCCAGGCGCGCCCTGAGCTCAGCCACCTCCCGCTCGAGAGAGGAGAGTGCGGCGAGGGTGCCCCGCAGCGCCTCCTGCACGTCCTGGCGCTCCGCCGGCTCCCCTATGCCCTGGGGTCCCAGACGTGCCACCGACGCGTCCTCGGACACCATGGACTCCAGGCGGTCCACCAATCCCTCGGTCGCGGCTCGGGCCTTCGACGCGGCTGGTCGCACCCGGTTCTCCAGTCGCTCACGCAGCGGGCCGGCGTCGCGGGTCCCTCCCAGCGCTTCGTGAAGCGCCGTGAGAATACCCCGCCCCCTCCGGTCAAGACGAGACAGGGTTCTGTAGAGGCCGGTGCGCGTGATCTCCACACCCAGATGGGAGGTGGCCGCATCCTCGACGTTGTGCGCTTCGTCGAGAACCACGCGCTTGTACGGAGGCAGGACCGCCGAGTGCGTGTAGTTCTGCGTGGCACGGCGGACTGCCAGGTCCGTGAACAGCAGGTGGTGATTGACTACGAGCAGCTGAGCGGAAGCGGCCCGGCGGCGGGACCGCTGGTAGAAGCATTCCTGAAAGTGTGGACAGCGTGCCCGGAGACACATGTCCGGGTCGCTCCGTACCTCGTCCCACACCTCGTCGGACGGCGTGAACTCAAGGTCGGATCGCGAGCCGTCCTCGGTCGTGTCGATCCAGGACAAGAGGGCCTTCAGCTCCGAAGAACGGTCGTCTTCGAATAGGCTGGATTGTCCATCGGCGGCGAGGAGCGCGCGACGGATCGAGATGTAGTTCCCTCGGCCCTTCACCAGCGCCCAGGACACATCCCCGACCAGGCTCTGCACCAGGGGAAGGTCCTTCCCGACAAGCTGCTCCTGGAGGTTGATGGTATTGGTGGAGAGCACGGTGCGCTCTTCGTTGCGGAGTGCCCACAACGCCGCTGGAACCAGGTAGGCCAGGGACTTACCGGTACCCGTCCCGGCCTCGACGAGTGTAACTCCACCTTCGTTGAAAGACTCGGCCACGAGCGTGGCCATGGCGCGCTGTCCCGGCCGATCCTCGTAAGCGCGCATCCCGCGGGCCAGCGCACCTCCGACACCCAGAGCCTGCTCGACCTCGGACACGTCAAGCTTCTCCACGATCCTGGGCGTCGGGGGCTCCACGACGACGTAGAGCCCCTCGACCTCGTTGTCGACAATGACGGTACCCAGTCCCTGCTCGTAGAGGAGCGAGGCGACGCGCATGTCCGCGTGGGACGGCTCCAACACACCCGACGGATGGTTGTGCAGCATGACACCCCCCTCCGGCGCGTCCCGAGCCGCGACGAGCACGGCATCGTAATTCCCACGGGCCACTGCCCTCGGATCGAAGACCACGCGCTGGTCGTTGACGGTGGCCAGGAAGCAGACCTCGCGTCCGCTCGCACGCCGGATCTCCTCCCGCATCCGTGCCGCAGCTTCCTCTGAAACGGTCAGGGGTCGCCGGCCAGGAGGGGACGGCCCGCCGGCCCCCGCTGAGTCGTCCTGCTGCTCCGGATCCAGTCCGTCGAGGCCGACCAGGAAAGCGCCTTCGGATGGGCTCACTGAGTCTTCAGGGTCTGTTTCTTCGCCGCCGGGAAGAGGACGTTGTTCAGGATCAAGCGATAGCCGGGCGAACTCGGGTGCAGCGCGAGGTCCGTGGCGGGGTCGCCGATCTGATGCTCGGCGTCTTCAGGATCGTGCCCGCCGAAGTAGGTGAAGGTCCCTTCCCCGAGGTTCCCATGCACGTACTTCGCCCAGGGCCCCTCCTCCGCCAGCACCACCACTCCGGGCTTCAAACGATCTTTCCGAAACGAAGTGGTCAGCCCGTAGAAATCGGGGAGGATGGACTCGTGGTTTTGCGTTAGCATCGCCGGCACCGGATCGAACTTGGCCGAGAAGCCGAAGAGCGTGAACGCTCCCAGCTCCTCCCTCCAGGCTGTGTTCACCTGATGACCGTCAATGTCCGAAAAGGAGCTCACCGACGGGTTCACCTGGACCTCCGCGTCCGTAAACGCCATGGCCTGCGCCCAGTCCATGCGCGCTGTAGCCTGCGGGTCCGGGGGGGTTCCGTCGGCGTACGGTGCCGCGATGTCCACGGAGCCGGCGGCCAGGGCGAGCTCCAGGGTCTCCGTGGCCGAGCACATGGCGAACAGGAACCCTCCACCTCGGACGTACTCACGGATGCGGTCCGCCACCGCCTTTTTCAGGTCTGGCACGTTGGCGAAGCCGTGCTCCTGTGCCACTGCGCGATTCCGCGCCACCTCGTCCTGAAGCCATGGGGCCCCGGAGTAGGTCAAGTAGAACTTGGAGTACTGCCCGGTGAAGTCCTCGTGGTGCAGGTGGATCCATTCGTATTGCGACAAATCCTCGGTCAAGACTTCGGGGTCCCAAATGGTCTCGTACTCGATCTCCGCGTACTCCAGCGCCATGGTCACGGCGTCGTCCCAAGGAGCCGAGTTGGGCGGGGTGTACACGGCTACCTTCGGCGCCCGCTCCAGGGGAACCGCCTCCATGTTGGACTCCTCGATCGTGGCTCGAATTCGAGCCTCGCCGGCCGGATCCAGGGCGACTGTGGTGACCCCCCTCAAGGCCGCCTCACGTCGAACCTCGTCTCGATCCGGCAGAAGGAACGACCCGTCCCGGTAGTTGAGCAGCCACTCCGAGCTCAATTCCCGCTCCAGAGCCCAGTGGGTCAGTCCGTACGCCTTGAGGTGGTTCCTCTGCTCGCGATCCATCGGGACTAGAAGCCACTGGGCCGAAGCCGCCACGGGAGCGGCCGCGAGGAGCGCGGCAACAAGGCATCCGATCCGTCTGCGTGCGCTCACGGCGCACCCCTGAGCCGGGAAAGCTCGGCTCGTGCACTGGGCACCACAGCGGCGTTCGGTCGAGAAGCGATGAGTTCCTCCAGGATCTCGATGGCGCGGGCGGTCCCCTCTTCCTGGTCGGCGTAATACCTCGCCAGTGCCAACGCGGCCTCAGGAACGGAGGGGTCATCGGGGTGGGACTCCAACAGTGTCGCTCGCATTCGCGCAGCCTCCTCCGCGTCCCCCGCATCTTCGGACAACCGCGCGGCGTGGGCGAGTAGCGTGGCGCGCTCACCGTCGTCCATCACGCCCTCAGCCGCCTCCAGCCGCGACACGGCCTCTCGGACCTCACCCCTGCGAGCCGCCGCGGTAGCTACCGCCAGAAGCTCGGCCGACCCAGGGGAGAGCCGGGCAAGCAACGTGAGGATCCGAATGGTGCTCGTGGCGTCCGAGGGCGCCATGCCGTCCACGGCCAAGCCGAGAATCTCACGGGCCTCTTCGAGGCGCCCAACGTCCAGCAGCAGATACGCGCGCTCTGCGGCGCTCAGGGGCCCATCGGACCGCTGCAGAACGACCATGGCGCCCTCCCGGTCCCCCAGTCGCTGAAGCTCTCGACCCACCGCGGCAGCCGTCTCGTCGAGCTCGATGGCACCCGGAAACTCCTCCAGAAAAGCATCGAAGGATGCTCTGAGTACCGGAGCGTCCATGGCGCCCATTCCGAGCCGAAGTGCCCGGAGCGTCGACAGCCGCCGGTCGGTGGAACCCGTCGGATACGATCGCGCGATCCGCCGCTCCGCGTCCACAGCGGCCGCCGTATCACCTGCGGCTAGGGAAACCTCCACAAGTCGCTCATCGAACGCCCTCCGCTCGGCTGGCGTCGCCGCGTCGGCTCCCAGCTCGTCGTAGGCCCAAGTCGCCACGGCTCCGAGAGACAGCTCTCGGGCACGATCCGCGATCTCGGCCAGAAAGGCCGAACGGGCGCGCCCCCCCAGCTCGTCTGCCACCGAGCGGGTCAGCGCCATCGCCTCCTCTTCCATTCGCAGCTCGACCGTCAGGGCCGCACCAGCGCGCCTTCGGGCAAATACGGGCGAGTCGGCCAGCGCGCGCACCACGGTGGCCGTCGCTTCGTCACGCCCGTCGGGGAGTGCCCTGAGTCTCCGCGCGACCGACGACACACCCGATCCGTCGTCCCCGACCCCTTCCACCCACTCGGCCAACGCGTCGTCTCTGTTCCCCATCCCCGCATGAAGGTCACCCGCCTCGAAAGCCAGCAACCCAGGATCAGCCAGAGCCGAGCGACCCTCGTCGACTACGGAAAGCGCCTCCTCCGCCCCGAAAGTCGATGAGTAGAGCTCCACCAAGTCGCGATACGTCGCCTCGGACGGATAGCCCTCCCTCCATTCCTCCGCCCTCTCGCGAACGGTAGCGAGGGAGTCAAGCTCGGAGAGCACCCGAAGCTCCAAGATCCGCACCTGGTTCTGCCCCGGATCGCGCGCGAGGAATCCGGCCACCAGCGGGAGGACCGCCTCGGGCTCGCCCTTCCTCGTGAGGACCCGCTCGAGCGAGAAGAGCGCGCCCACGGATCGAGGATTCCGGTCGAGGACCTCTCGCAGCACGCGCTCGGCTCCCTCCAGATCTCCACTGGCCTCCAGGCCGGCTGCCTGGCGAAGCAGACGGTTGGTGCTCGACCCCGGGGCCTGGGCCGCGGTGTCTTGCGCGAAGCCGGCGACGAGCACCATGACCGCGACGAGCGTCGGCGAGACGTGGAGCTTGAGGAGGTTCATCGCCCGCCGCCGTCGCTTCCGGGGTTCCGGTTCAAGCGTTGGAAGTAGTCCAGGATCAAACGACGCACGCCCGGGCTCAGCTGCTGCAGCGCGCCGGCGTCGGGCATGCGGAACCGCAGGATTCCCAGATCGCTCTCGTCCAGGGCAAGGACTGATCCACGCTCGAACTGGGTGGCTTCCTCGGATTCTCGCTCCTCGGAGAACTCCTCACGCTCCAGGGATCGCCCGGCGTCCAAGAGTCGATGGAAAAGGCGCTCTTGGCGCTGAACCGTCTCGGGGTCGAGGCGACCCTCGGCGAGCTGTTCCGCGAGCTCGGCTGCCTCTGCCGCCATCTGTTCGAGATCTCCCAGGGCCCCCTCGGATGCGGGCTCGTTCGACATCTCCCCGAGCTGGTCCGAGATCGATTGCTGACCCTGGGACATCTGTTGCATCTGCTGTGACATGGCCTGCTGCCCTAGCTGCATGGGCGCAATCTGGCCAGCCTGATTCACGAGGTCGCCCTGCTGCTGAGCGAGCTCCTCGAGTTCCTGCTGCACCTGCTGTCCCTGTTGCGCCTGCCCCTGAGCCGCCTGCCCCAGCTGGTCCGCCGCCGCCATCGTCATCAGAGCCAGCCGGTTCAAGTCCCCGACGGCCCGCTCGGCTTCGGCGTAGGGAGAGCCGCCCAGGCTTCGCGGGCGCTCCATGGCCGTCGCCGTCCGCTGGAGGGATTCCATGGCTCGGCCCATCTGAGCCGCGATCTCACGGGCACCTGGAATCTGGCCCTCGGTGGACAGCTGGAGATTCTCGGCCAGATTCTCGACCCCCTCCATGAGCGAAGCCTCGTCCGCCCGCATACGCGTGAGCTCCTCGGACGTCGCCTCTCGCATGCGTGTACGAAGCTCACCCTGACGTCGGGCCAGCGCCAAAGCGTCGTCCGCCGCGCGCTGCAGACCCTCCACCGCCTGCTGCATTCCCTGCTGAGCCATGTCCTGCTGTATTTGCTGGAGCTCCCGGGCAGCCTGGTCGAGCTGCTCAGACGCGTCTTCCGCCTCGGCAGCGGCGGTCTCCAGCTGTCCCTGGTCGGCTTGGCGTTGGGCCTCCCGCATTCCGGACGAGGCCTGCTCGGCCTGCTGTCCAGCGGTCTGCACGCCATCGGCGGCCCGCTCCTCACCAAGCTCCCGCAGGCGTTCTTCAAGCCGGTCGAGGCTGGCTTCCAGCCCCTCCGCGCGCTCGGTCAAAGCCGCTTGTTGCTCCGCCCTGAGTTGGGAGTCTCCGTCCTCCCTCATAGCATCGGCCAGGGCGCGCTCCAACCTCGCCAGCTCCTCGGCCTCCGTGCGCGTAGCTCGGAAATCCTGGTCGGCGGCGGCCCGCCGGAATCGGTCCAGCGATTCCTCGAGACGGTCACGGAACCTTTCCTGCTCCTCTGCCAGCTCCTCGAGGGTCCGGCCGGCCTCTGCCCGGTCGTCCCTCTCGAGCGCCTCGGAGAGCCGCTCGGTCTGCCGGGAAAGCTCGTCCCCACCCAACTCGTTCAGGAGGGCCTGGAGCTCGCGCATCTGGGCACGCATGTCCGCGTCCGCCTGACCCGTCTCCGCCATTCGCTGCTCGAGGGCGTCCAGTTCCCGCCCCAGCGAGTCCACGGCCTCGAGCATGCGCTCCTGCTCCTGAAGAGCCTGCTGCAAGCCCTCACGCTCCTGGAAGCCCTGGTCGCCAGGGCTCGGTCGGCCACCCTGCTGGCCCGCACGGTCCCCACGGGTCAGCTCGCGCCGCCGGGCGTCCTCACGGTTCTCCTCCGCCTCCGCCCCGGCGGTCTCGGCCAGCTCGGCCAGGCGCTCCGCAGCTTCCTGGAGCACCTGATCCATCTCTCGACGGAGCTCGTCAGCCGAAGGCATGCGGAGCACGAACGTCTCGGTCTCGGAGGTCTGACTTGCCGGGCTATTGTCCTCCACGCGGGCCAGATAACGGACCTCGTCCCCCGGAAGCAGACCCCAGGACTGGAAGCTCAGAACGGGACGTGCGGAAGCCAGTCGCGCGCCACCCAGGTCGAAGCGCTGCACGACAGGCTCTCTCTCCTCACCCAGCGCGGTCGCTCGCCACGCCACGATCTCCAGCGCCGCCACTCCATAGTCGTCCGCGACCTCGATGCCCACTGCCTGCCGGAGGTCGCTGGCGAGAACAGTGTCCGCCCCCGGTTCCACGATCTCGACAAGCGGAGGTGCATCCGGAACGAGCTCCAGGTCGATGGGCTCGGGGGTGATCTCGGGCACGCCGCCCTGGGCATCAGAGAAGCGCCATGCGTACAGGCCGCTCTCAGCCGGAGTCCACGAGCCGCCGAAGGCACCACCTTGGACCGGGAGCTCCGCTGCCGGAGACCCACTGCTGTTGACCAGGATCGCGGAGCCCAGGGGGCGGTTCGCTCGGCCATCGAAATCGAAGCGCGAACCGACCGGGACGCGAAGCTCCGGCGCCGCGCCTCGGAAGATCTCCGCGGGAAGTCCGGTGTGCGGAGGGAAGGTTACCTCGATCTCCAGGTCGCTCACGAAGAGCGGATCCACGGCCGTGAGACGGAAGCCCCCGCTGCTCGCACCATCGTCGCCACGAACGTCATAGTCGGTGGCAGCATTCACCCCTTCGATGATCCAGCTGGCGCGACCAGCCACGACATCTGCGGTCTCGGTGCGAGTAACCTCACCTACCTGCTGCCATCGAAGCTCCACGGTCCGGCGGCCGGGCGCTTCGACCTGGATCCGGACATCCGAGCCCCTCAGGACCTCGGCGTCTCCCGGATCGACCCGAAGGGCGGGTAGGCTCGGGCCCGACAGAACTCTTAGGGGGGCCGCGAGACCGACAGACGTGGCCACAGAGCGGCGGGGCGCCAAGGTCGTCAGCACCACGACCGCCAACACGCCCAGCACCAGAGCGCCCCACCCACGACGGCTCCAAGTTTCGACCCGCTGACCGATGACGCCGGCCAGCTCATGCTCGCTTCGGCCGCCGATGCGAGCCGCAGCGCGTCGAGAAGCGTGCTCGGCCAGGGCCGTGGACACACCGCGGGGTACCGAGGAGGAAAGCTCGAGCGGCCCCCTCACCTCACCCCGGGGCAGCGAGAGCGCGCCCTCAATGGAGTGGGCCAAGGGCTCGTCCTCGAGCCAGTCGGTGACTCGCCGCCTGAACAGCCAGACGCCGATCGCCACCCAGGTCAACACGAACCCGTCGATGACAAGCGGCGCAACGCTACCGGGGCGCCACCCAGACTCCCCCGCCCAGAACCAGGCGACCACCCATCCGAGGGCGATCCCCGACACCAACCAGACGCCTGCAGCCAAGGCGGAGCGCCGATAGAGGTAGCGCCGCACGGCCGAAACCCGGGATACGAGATCCCCCGCAGGGGGGGTCAAGAGGCTGCCTGCCCGAGCGCGAACAACATCAGGTTCACGCCCATTCGGAGTGCCTGCTCCCTCACCTCGGGCGGATCGTCGTGCACGTCGGCATCCTCCCAGCCGTCGCCCAGGTCCGATTCGTACGAGTAGAACACGACCAGGCGACCCTCATGAAACAGCCCGAAGGCCTGCGGCGGAGCTCCGTCGTGCTCGTGGATCTTCGGCAACCCCTCGGGGAATTCGTAGAACAGGCGGAAGACGGGGTGTTCCGGCGGAATCTCGGTGAGCTCCAGCTCCGGAAAGATCAGGGCCATCTCCCGGCGAAACGACTCATCCAACCCGTAATTGTCGTCCGCGTGCAAGAAACCACCGAGGCTCAGATACGCGCGAATCCGCGCCCGCTCCTGGGGCGTGAAGCGCACCTCTCCGTGCCCCGTCAGGTAGACGAAGGGGTAGTCGGAGAGCGCCGGGTCCATCGCCGTGAGGCTGGTCTCACGACGAGCGGTGGAGATGCCCGTCCGCTCACGCACCGCCGCCAGCAAATTGGGCAGCGACGACGGGTTGGCGTACCAGTCTCCGCCCCCTCCGTACTCGAGACGCGCAATCCGCAGCGAGTCCGCCTGCGCGAGAAGGGGGGCCGGAACCAACAACGCGAGGAGCATCAACGTCCAACGGTTGATCATTCGGCTCCTGGCTCCAGTTCGTGCACGATCCGATAGGCGTCGTTCCTCGTCACACCGAGGCGTCTCGCCAGCTCCTTGGCGACGATGGAAGGGCGCATACCGCCCTCCAGGAGATCCCTGGCCGCGTCTCGGATCTCCTCGGGTCCGGGCCCCGGCACGTCGCCCGCCGGCTGGCCCTGTACGACGATGGTCACCTCGCCCCTGGCGGGGCTCTCTTCATAGTAGCCGGCCGCCTCTTCGAGGGTTCCACGGAAGAACGTCTCGTGGACCTTGGTGAGCTCACGGCCCACGACGACCCTCCGGCTCGGGCCACAGGACTCGGACAGATCGTGGAGGAGTCGCACGAGCCGGACCGGTGATTCAAACAGGATGACAGTATCCGGAGACGAAGCGACCCGCTCCAGGAGCTGGGTCCTTTCCTTCCCCTTCCGCGCTGGGAACCCCAGGAAGCAGAAACGTTCTCCGGGGAGCCCCGACGCGACCAAGGCGGCCAGGACGGCGCTGGCGCCGGGAATGGGAACAACGTCGTGCCCACCATCCACCACTGCCGACACCACCCGGCCACCCGGGTCCGAGACCAAGGGCGTTCCAGCGTCAGACACGAGCGCAAGGTCATCGCCGGCGTCCAGCCACGAGAGGATCTTGTCGATTCGCTCCCGCTCGTTGTGCCGATGCAGCGACACCAGGGGCGCCGTGGCGCCTGCCCGCTCGGCGAGTACCCTCGAGCGGCGCGTATCCTCCGCGAGAATTCGGGAGACGGACGCGAGTGTCTCGGAAGCTCGGGGCGTCATGTCCCCGAGATTGCCGATGGGCGTGCTGACGAGGTAGAGGGTGGACACGCCTGGGAAGATAGTCCGCCCGGCCCTCGGAGGCATGGGCTCATCTGCACGGGCGAGCGGTCAAGAGCGCCCGGAACCACGACGCCCGGGCCGGCGGGAAGCCGGCCCGGGCGCTTCGGACCCGACCCCTGTGCCCCATCGCTCGATGGAGCCAGACGGGATCCTCTACATGTGCGCCTTGATCTTCTCCTCGAGGTGCGGCCGCGGCACCGCACCGACCACCCGCTCCACCAGCTCCCCGTCCTTGAAGAAGAGGATGCTCGGGATGGAGGTGACCCGAAAACGAGCCGTCGTGCTGGGGTTCGAGTCGACGTCCAGCTTGCCCACTCGGAGACCCTTGTCCTTGTACTCGTCCGCGAGCTCCTCCACGATAGGAGCGACCATGCGGCACGGGCCGCACCACTCCGCCCAGAAATCGACCATCTGCAGTCCGTCACCCTGTTCGACCTCGGACACGAAGTTGCCGTCCGTGACTTCCAGAATCGCGTCACTCGTTGCCATCTCTATTCTCCTTTAGGTTTTTCGGCCCGGCTCAACCGACCGAGCCCGAGCCCCGCACTCCAACGCACGGGACCCCGGTGATGCAAGAATTGAAAGCGACGCTTCCCCTCGACCATGTCGGCATCGCCGTTCCGTCCATCGATGAGCATCGCGCACATTACGAATCCCTCTCGGGGGATCCTTGTTCCCCGCCCCTGACCATCGAGTCGCAGGGTGTGCGGGTGGCGTTCGTCGGGATGATCGAGCTCCTCGAGCCCACCAGTCCCGAAACCACTGTGGGTCGGTTCCTCGCGAGGCGCGGCCCCGGGCTGCATCACCTCGCGTACCGTACGGAAGACATCGAAGCCGAGCTCGCGAGGGCCAAGGCGCGTGGTCTCCGTCTCGTGGACGAGGAGCCGCGACCCGGTGCCCATGGCCTCGTGGCGTTCCTCCACCCAGCCAGCACCGGAGGCGTTCTCATCGAGCTGGTGCAACGCGAAGCTCAGTAGCGTGACATCACGCGCTGCAGGTCGATCTCTTCCACGAGCCACTGCCCTCCCGGCCCACTGACCACGACGAACGGGACATTCCGCACGACGCGACCGGCCTCGACCTCGAGGTCCACGAGAACGCGGGTCGTGGGATGATCGCGCCCGGCTACCATCTGCTGCTGCGTCACGGTGTAGTTCACGTGCTCCAAAATAGACGCGATCGCGTCCATCCGAAGCTCCACCTCTTGCCGGGTCCTGCACGGCTCACCCCCGAACCATGAGCCGATCTTCTTGAACGCACACCCGAACGTGCTCCCGGTGTCTCCGAGTGCGCCGTCAGCAGTTCCGAACAGGCGCCCCATGGAGTCGAGATCCCGCTCGTTCGCCGCTTGAAGGAACCGCTCCACGGACAGCTGCGGCTCGATCGCGGTCGCCGGATTCACCCGCGCGGACGAGGTGGCGCACCCGGCGAGCAGCCCGAGCCCGAGCATCACCGTCCACTGGCGGATTCCGTTCATTTCGACCCTCCCTCGATTGGCGATGCTTCGGCTCCTTCGAATCTCGGCAATCCATGGGATGGCTGGAACCCCCGAAGCGGTCTATCAGACCATCACGGCTCCACGCCAGCCTCTTCCACGTCGGTTGGCACCCCATCACCCGCGGGTTGAGTGCCCCTCACCGCTTCGAGGGTGAGCGTGCTCCCGGACTCGTTCAGGTCCGCACGCACCGTCACGCCATCGGCCAGCTCCTCATCCAGGAGGAAGAGAGCGAGCGGGTCCTGCAGGTGGCGCTGGATGGACCGCTTCAGGGGGCGTGCTCCGAACACCGGGTCATAGCCCTCTTCCGCCACGAAACTCCGCGCGGCGTCGCTTACGTCGAGCACGATCCCCACATCCGCTGCGAGCGCCTGAACGCGCTCGAGCTGAAGATCCACGATCCGCCTCAGCTCCCCCTTGCCCAGCGGCCGGAAGACCACGATGTCGTCGATCCGATTGAGGAACTCGGGCTTGAAGTGATGGTGCAGCTGCTGCCGTACCTCGTTCTCGACGGCGGCCCAGTCTGGTCCAGCTCCGACGCCGGCGGCCAAGATGTTCTGGCTACCGATGTTGGAGGTCATGATGATGATGACGTTCCGGAAGTCCACCGTGCGTCCTTGAGCATCGGTGAGGCGACCGTCGTCCAGAATCTGCAGTAGGACGTTGAAGACCTCCGGGTGGGCCTTCTCGATCTCGTCGAAGAGAATCACCGCGTGGGGTCGCCTGCGCACGGCCTCGGTGAGCTGACCGCCCTCTTCGAAGCCCACGTAGCCGGGAGGCGCCCCGATGAGGCGCGCCACAGCGTGCTTCTCCATGTACTCCGACATGTCGATGCGGACCATGGCGCGCTCGTCGTCGAAGATGAACTCGGCCAGGGCTCTCGCCGTCTCGGTCTTCCCGACGCCCGTGGGTCCTAGGAAGACGAAGGAGCCCACGGGCCGATTCGGATCCTGGAGCCCGGCCCGGGCGCGGCGCACGGCGTTGGAGACCGCCGTGACGGCTTCCTCCTGACCCACCACGCGCTCACCGAGATGCTCCTCGAGCTGGGTGAGTCGCTGCCGCTCCGACTCGAGCAGTCGCGACACCGGGATCCCGGTCCACTCCCCCACGACCATGGCGATGTCGTCGGCGCCCACCTCTTCCCTTAGGAACGTGTGCTCCTTCTGAAGCTCCTCCAGCCGGTCTTGACGCTGTTGGATCTCGTCTTCGGCCCTGGGAATCTCCCCGTAGTTGATCTCGGCCGCCCGGGTGAGGTCCCCGGTGCGTGTCGCGCGCTCGGCCTCCACCCGTAACTCCTCGACGCTCGACCGGAGCGCCTGGATCTCCTCGATGACGTCCTTCTCCGCCTGCCAGCGCGCCTTCATGCCCTGGCTCTTCTCGCTCAGCTCAGCCAGCTCCTCTTCGATGGCCTTCCGGCGCTCAGCCGCGGCCCCGTCGGATTCCTTCTGAAGCGCCTGGCGCTCGATCTCCAGCTGGACGATGCGACGCTCCACCTCGTCGATCTCCTGGGGGAGGGAGTCGATCTCGATGCGGAGCCTGCTTCCCGCCTCGTCGATGAGGTCGATGGCCTTGTCCGGAAGGAACCTGCCCCCGATGTAGCGATCCGAGAGCTTGGCCGCAGCGATGACCGCATCGTCGGTGATCCTCACCCCGTGATGCACCTCGTAACGCTCCTTCAGCCCCCTCAGGATGGCCACTGCGTCCTCCACGGACGGAGGAGCCACGTAGACGGGCTGGAATCGACGCTCCAGAGCCGGGTCCTTCTCGATGTGCTTCCGGTACTCGTCCAGAGTCGTGGCGCCGACCACACGGAGCTCGCCACGCGCGAGAGCAGGCTTGAGCATGTTCCCGGCATCCACCGCGCCCTCGGCCGCACCGGCGCCGACGATGGTGTGCATCTCGTCGATGAAGATCACGTAGCGGCCCTCGGCCTCGGTGATCTCTTTGAGAACGGCCTTCATCCGCTCCTCGAACTCCCCGCGGTACTTCGCCCCGGCCAACATGGCGGAGATGTCGAGTTGGAGGAGCTTCTTGTTCGCCAGCGAGGTCGGGATGTCCCCTTCGACCATGCGCTGGGCCAGGCCCTCAACGATGGCGGTCTTCCCGACGCCGGGCTCTCCGATCAGAACCGGATTGTTCTTGGTCCGCCGAGCCAGAACTTTGATCACCCTGCGAATCTCCTCGTCCCGACCGATGACGGGGTCGAGCTTGCCTTTCCGAGCCTGCTCCGTGAGGTCACGACTGAAGCGGGCAAGTGCCTGGAACTTGTCCTCAGGCGTCTGGTCCAACACCCGGTGGGACCCGCGAACCGCGTCGGTGGCGCTGCGTACCTCAGAGAGTGTCGCACCGCCCTCCCGGAGGATCCGCCCTGCGTCGTCCTTCTCGCCGGTCAGCCCCAGAAGGAGGTGCTCGGTGGACACATAATCGTCCCCCAACTCCTCGGCGGCGTCCTGAGCCGCGTCCAGGGCCGTCCTGAGATCCCGGGACAGGTGCGGCTCGGCACCACCTTCCACGCGTGCCATGCGGTCCATGGCCTCCACCACCCGTTGGCCCACCAGCTCGACGGGTACCTCCAGCTTCTGGAGGATGGGCACGACGATTCCCTCCTCCTGCTGCAGGAGCGCGTGGAGCAGATGGACTCCATGCACCTCGGCGTTACCGCGGCGGCGGGCTTCGGCACTCGCCGCCTGCAGCGCCTCGGCAGACTTCACGGTCAATCGGTCGGCACTCAACATGGCTCGGTTTCTCGTGGCCTCGGGTTCGCTTCCAACGTCTGCCAATACGGCAGGACGCAACCTCGTCACTTATGTAAGAACACAAGTTCCGGGCCACCTGGAGGGACCGTCCGGCGATCAGGGAAGCGGTCTTCCCACCACCCATTTGATGCGATCCCCGCCAGACAGCACATCCTGGGGGGTCACCCGGTTCAAGCTCGCCAGCTCCGACACGTCCACGGGCGACGGATTGCTCGCTGCGTAGGTGGTCAAAGAGCTGGCACCCGGCAGCGTCCTGATCTCGATGGTCCAGGGTTCAACCGCCAGAATGGCGGCATCCGTGAGCGAGGCAAAGCTGGAGATGGTCGAGGCTACGCTGGCACGGTGGGCCCTCCAAGCGCTCGCCCCGGCGGCATATCCCATCATGCGGTACGTGACGCCGGCATGCCGCATGAATGACACCTCGCCACGCACGGTTCCGTCCTCCGTGGTCGCCTCGAACTCGGCACGGGACCTGGTGACCCCGCCGACCGTCTCCTGGCGTGGCGTGCCTCCGGTGACACCCTCCTGGGCGAGAAAGGTCCTGAGCGCCGCTCCGGGATCGGTCTCTTCCTCAGCCACTTCCAGCGTGACGACCGCCTGCTGATCCGGATCGATGGCCGCCACCACGGAACGCTGATTGAGGGTCTGCCAGCCGGAAGGAAAGGTGACCTCGAAGGCGAGGTCGGGATGGACGAACCGCGCGTCCTTGAAGTAGCCCTGGCGAGGATCATCGCCGTACACCATCCCGTCGATCTCGTCGAGGTAGACCCCCCGCGAGACGGTGCCGCCCCCCGTGAGTCCCGCGTCGGCGATCCTCTGGCGCATGTTCTCCGCCCGGTTTTCGGGATAGGGGTGCGTCAGCTGCCATTCCGGGATCCGCCCCTCTGCCCCTCCCCCGGCTTCGGCGAGCATCTCGAAGACGCCGATCATCGCCTCCGGGTCGTATCCGAGCCTGGATATGTACCGGAGTCCGAGCTCGTCAGACTGGGTCTCGTCGCCGCGGGAGTAGCGCAGGTTCAGGAGCTGCAGCCCGGCGCTCAGGAGCCCACTTACGTTCCGCACGTCTTCGGAGAGCACCATCCCCACGCCCAACCCGATCTGCTGCAGCTGCTGGCGGCTGATCTGTGAGACCGAGTGCCGGGCGGTGACGTGACCGATCTCGTGTCCGAGAACGCCAGCGAGCTCCGCTTCGGAGTCGAAGTGCGCCAGGATGCCACGCGTCACATAGATGAACCCGCCCGGCAGGGCAAAGGCGTTCACCACCGGGTCGTCCACGACCTTGAAGGACCAGGGGAGGTCCGGGCGCTCGGAGACCGCGGCAAGGCGGAGCCCGAGGTCGGAGACGTATGCCTGAAGCTGAGGATTGTCCACCAAGCCGAGCTGGGCGGAGATCTGCGGGTCGGCCTCCCGACCCATCTGAATCTCCTGTGACTCGCTGACCAGAGAGAGCTCGCGCTCACCCGTCGCGGGGTTGACCGCGCAAGCGGCGACGGAGAGCAATGCGGCGAGTCGAACTTTGCGACGGAGCTTCATGGCATTCTCGGTGCTAGCGTTGAAAACCTGAGTGGCGGGGTCGCCGGAGCGGGACGACCTGCTAAGTTTGCATGGATGGTTCCAACGTCGCACTACTTGCCACCCCAATGAAGCACTTTCGCACCCTCGTCGCCGCCTCCGCCGTGTTCATCTTGCTCCCCAGCGCCGCATGCGACGCTGGGGCCGACGGAAGCCTGCTGTCCAAAGCCGACTTCGTGGATGCGTACGTGGATCTCAGAGTTTCGGCGCTGCGCCGAGAGGACCACACGCTCACGGACAGCGCTCGCGTCGCCGTGCTGGCCCGTCACGGCGTCACCGAGGATCAGCTTTTGGAGTTCGCATCGGCACACGGAGGCGATCTCGAGTTCATGCGAGACCTCTGGAACGAGGTCGAGGCGAGGCTCGACTCCGTGCCCCTGGCCGTCGAAGAAGAGACCCCCTGACCCCTCCGCTCCCTGGGCTGGAGCGCCTTCGAGACCCTTTTCCGGACTCGGACGACTCAGCCGGGTAGCTTGAGCCCGAGGGCGATCGCCTCGCGGTCACCGAATGTCGCCCCGAACCGGACCATCCATCCGGAGCTCAGGACGATGTCGCCGCCGACGTCGATTCCGCCCGAGAAGCTCACGGTGTCGCCTTCGCCCGATGCGACGTCCAGGGCCACGTGGCCGCCCCCGTAGGGGCTGAAGATCACACCGCTGTCCGAGGATCCGCTCCAACCTGCGATGATGCCCAGCGGTACGCTCACGACCGTCTCGTTCCCTACGCCCACGCCAAGGCCGGACCACCACGCCACGTCGATCTCCGAGTTCTCGATTCCCCGACCCAGGAACCCCGAGATGTCCACGCCTCCCGCCAGCACAGCATCTCCCGGATCGGTCTCCTCTGTGACGGCCAGTCGGTACCCGAGGCCAACCGGCCCTGCGTCGTGGCGGAGAGTGGCCATCGCACCGAGTCGGTCACCCGAGCCGCTCAGGAAGAAGAGGCTCACCCCGGCGGGGGACACCGGGCTGATGAACGGCGGGCTGTCCCACGCGATCTGCGCTGAAGCCGGAGCGGCCATCGCCAAGGCCACGAGGACGGCGACAATAGTCCTGGTCACGGAACTCTCCCTGAATTCCCGAGGTAGCGAGCGGCACAGCGCGCGCCGCGTTCAGATGACTCCTACCCGAGAGGTTGCAAGTGACGTTCCAACGAGTCTATACGGGGGCCCCCTGGGAAGAGCACGTAGGCTACTGCAGGGCCCTCCGTGCGGGCGAGCGTATCTTCGTCACCGGAACGGTAGCCGTCGAACCCGACGGATCCGTCCACGCCCCCGGAGACGGCTACCGTCAGTCCGTGCGCGCCCTCGAGATCATTCGCGGCGCGCTTTCGGAGCTCGGCGCTGGGCCCGAGCACGTCACCCGGACCCGCTTGTTCGTGACCGACATCGATCGATGGCGCGAGTTCGGGTCGGCTCACGCCGAGTTCTTCGGGGAGCACCGGCCGGCCACGACCATGGTGGAGGTGCGGCGCCTCATGCACCCCGACATGCTCATCGAGATCGAAGCCGACGCCATTGCCCCGGCGCCTGGCTGAGCGTCACTCCCACTCGATCGTAGCCGGCGGCTTCGAGCTGATGTCGTAGGTCACGCGATTCACGCCTCGTACCTCGTTGATGATGCGCGTCGAGATCCGTGCCATCACGTCGTGAGGGAACGGATACCAGTCCGCCGTCATGCCATCGCGGGACGTCACTGCCCTGAGGGCGAGCACGTTCTCGTAGGTCCGGGCATCCCCCATGACACCAACGGATTGGACGGGTAGCAGCACGGCGAACGCCTGCCAGATCTCGTCGTAGAGTCCCGCCTCCCGGATCTCCTCGAGGTAGATGGCGTCGGCCTCACGCAGGACCGCGAGGCGCTCGGGCGTCACGTCACCGAGGATTCGGATGGCCAGCCCCGGCCCGGGGAACGGGTGCCGCCCCACGAAATCCTCCGGGAGCCCCAGCTCGCGTCCGACCTGGCGCACCTCGTCCTTGAACAGCTCCCGGAGTGGCTCCACGAGCTCGAAAGGGAGGTCCTCAGGAAGCCCCCCCACGTTGTGGTGCGTCTTGATGGTGACCGATGGTCCACCCACCGACACCGACTCGATGACGTCTGGGTATAGCGTTCCCTGGACCAGGAAGGACGCCCCCGTGCCTTCCCGCTCAGCGGTGTCCCTGAAGACATCGATGAAGCGGGCGCCGATCGCCCTCCGCTTCGCCTCGGGATCCACCAGGCCCTCCAAATCCGAGAGAAAGGCCTCCGACGCGTCCTCCACGACCAGACGCATGTCGTAGTGGCTTCGGAACATCCGCTCCACCTGCTCCCTCTCGTGCTTACGGAGCAACCCGTGATCCACGAAGATGCAGGTGAGTCGATCGCCGATGGCGCGATGCACCAGAACCGCTGCCACGGACGAGTCGACGCCGCCGGACAGACCACAGATCGCTCTCCGATCGCCGATCTGTTCGCGGATCCGCTCGATGGTATCCTCGATGAACGCCCCGGCCGTCCAGGTGGGCCTGCACCCCGCCACCTCAAAGAGGAAGTTGGAGAGGATCTCATCACCACGGTGAGTGTGGGCCACCTCGGGATGGAACTGGACCCCGTAGATATTCCGGCTCCGGTCGCCGAACGCCGCCACAGGGAGCGTCTTGGTAGAAGCCAGGGTCTCGTACCCGGGCGGTGGCTCGAGCACATGGTCCCCATGGGAGCACCAAACGGTGGTGGACTCCCCCGGGTCGAATCCGGCGAAGAGGTCTCCGGTCCCGCCAACGCCCAACTCCGCCCGGCCGTATTCCCGCTTCCCCTGCTCTACCTTAGCGCCCTCGTGCAGAGCAATGAGCTGCATTCCGTAACAGATTCCCAGGACGGGAATCCCGGCTTCGAGGAGCTCGGTCTCGATGCTCGGGACGCCGTCGTCGTACACAGAGGCTGGTCCGCCACTCAAGATGATGGCCGTTGGGCCCCAGGCCTTGATCCAATCGAGGGTGCGGGTGGGAGGGTGGATCTCGCAGAAGACCCGTTCCTCACGGATTCGCCGTGCGATCAGCTGGGTGAACTGAGATCCGAAATCGAGGATCAGGACCTTGTCGTGCTCGTGATGCATTAGCAGATCGTTGAGAAAGGGGAGCGCACCGTGTTGTGAGCGGCGGGACCTCGTGCCGCAGGCGGAGCGAGGACTGCATCGCCACAGTTGTGCGGAAGAGCTCCACCGACCGCGACGGGTTCGTGCCAACGCAAACCGAAACCGTGCGGGCCGTGGAACCAGAAGCTTTCGGGCGCAGGGGTGTTGCGCGATTGATCCATCGTCTCTCCTTCTCGCCGTAGCCAGGCTACGACTCGTCGTCACTCCTCGGCTGAACGCACGAAAACCCTTCCGCGCGGTGCACTCCCCCGTCTCTGCGACCTGCTAGTACGCCCTCGCCCAGACTACCTCGGCCACGGAGTCACGATCCCCTGAGACGCACTTGGCCGGCGGAGCCTCGGAGCGGAACTCCTCGTCGGGGAGCACCCGGATGGTGGCCTTGGTCCGCTCCTTTACCTCCTCCTCGACCGCTTCGTCTCCGCACCAACCCGTGTAGACGAAGCCCGCCCCCTGATCGAACGCATCCACCAGCTCGTCGATGGATGCGACGCCCCGGACCGAGTTGTCGTCCCGTCGCTCACGGGCGCGGTCCCTGAGCTCCGTCTGGAAGGCTTCCAGGAGCTGAGGAAGCTCGGCGACCGCCTCCCCTTCCGGCACGAACTGTTTCCGCTTCTGGCCCTCTGGAACGAGCCTGCGTGCCAGAGCGAGCTGCCCCTTCTCCAGATCGCGAGGTCCGACCTCGACCCGGTACGGGACGCCTTTGCGCTCCCACTCGTAGTACTTGGCTCCCGGAGAAAGATTGTCTCGTGCATCGACTTTCACGCGCACTCCGGCATCGGCCAGCTTCTTCCGGACCTCCTCGGTCTTTTCCAGGACACGTGCGTCTTCCTGACCGCGGAGGATGGGCACGATCACCACCTGGGTGGGCGCAAGACGCGGCGGCACTACAAGGCCGTCGTCATCGCCGTGGCTCATGACCAGCCCGCCCACGAGTCGGGTGGACACACCCCAGGACGTGTTCCACGCGTACTCCTCCTGTCCCTCCTCGGATTGGAACTTCAGATCGAACTGCCTCGCGAAGTTCTGTCCCAGGAAGTGGGAGGTTCCAGCCTGGAGTGCCTTGTTGTCCTGCATGAGCGCCTCGCAGGCGTACGTCCGCACGGCGCCGGCGAAGGTCTCGGAGGGCGACTTGAGCCCGGTGAGCGGAGGCATGGCGATCCAGTCCTCCATGAACGTCCGATACACCCCGAGCATCGTCCGAGTCTCCTCTTCCGCTTCCTCGGGCGTGGCGTGGGCCGTGTGCCCTTCCTGCCACAGAAACTCCGACGTTCGTAGGAAGAGCCGCGTGCGCAGCTCCCAGCGCATGACGTTGGCCCACTGGTTCATGAGGATCGGGAGGTCCCGGTAACTCTGCACCCACTTCGCGTACATCGAGTAGATGATCGTCTCGGATGTCGGCCGGATGGCGTAGGGCTCCTCCAACTCCTTCCCACCGGCCTGCGTGACCACGGCCAACTCCGGTGCGAAGCCCTCCACGTGCTCCTTCTCCCTCTCGATGAAGCTCATCGGGATGAGAAGGGGGAAATATGCGTTCTCGTGCCCGGTGGCCTTGAACATGTCGTCCAGAGCGCGCTGCATGAGCTCCCAGATCCCGTAGCCCCACGGACGGATCACCATGCTGCCGCGAACAGGAGAGTGGTCCGCCAGCTCGGCGCGCTGAACGATCTCGTTGTACCAGGCCGAGAAATCCTCGGCCCGCGGGGTCAGCTTCTTTTCATCGGTCATGAGTCGCGGTCTCGTTCTCTACGCAGTTGTTCGAGGCGCTTGGCACGCCGGCGTTCGTCCCGGCGGAGCATGGTGAGGGCTATGGATCCCGGAATCACGAACAGGACCACGGAAGCCACCAGCCAGGTAGGTCGAAACCGGAAGCCCAGGGGAGCCGCGATGAGAACGGCGATGAGCGCGCCACCGATGGTCGCAAGGATACCTGCTCCGGCAAAGATGGCCCATTCCAGTACGTCCAGGCGGCGAATCGCTCGAGCCGTCACCTCACGGGTCGCGCGAGCCGCTTCCTCCTCGGATCGGTTCACGCCAGCTCCTGGAGCAAGAGATCACGCTCCGACCCGTCGCTCATCTTGCGGCTCGTAACCACCCCTCGTGCCAGCTCGTCCGGTCCGACGAGAAGGGCCTCCACGGCACCCTCCTTCGCAGCCGCCTTCAGCTGCTTTCCGACCCCCTGCTCGCGAAGCGCATAGGCTACGCTGTGCCCCCGGGCTCTGAGCTTCTGCGCGATCCCGAGCGCCTCCCCCCTCTGATCCGGGGTCACAGGTACAACGAAGTAATCGATGCGACGCGTGGTGTCCGGGGTGAGGTCCCGGTCCTTGAGGAGCTCACCCAACACCACATCGCCCATGCCGAAGCCCACGGCCGGCAGAGGTTCGCCCCCGACCAGCTCGAGCAGCCTGTCGTAACGTCCGCCTCCACAGATGGCTCGAAGCGCTCCCTGGCGGTCGAAGAGCTCGAAGACAATACCCGTGTAGTAGGCGAGACCACGCACGATCCGAAGGTCGACCGCGATGAAGTCACCTAGGCCCATGGCGTCGAGGTTCGCCAGGTAATCCTTGAGGCGGGTCACCTCGGCGCCGACGTCGTCACGGCTGCCGAAGCGTGACGCGATCCCCTCGAGCCCCTCTCCCAGGATCTCCACAAGCGATCGCGCATCCGGCTCAGAGAGGCCGACCTCGTCCCGGAGTCGGGCCAGCGTCCGGTCCTCCGTCTCTCGTTCCACCTTGTCCACGACGGTGAACGCCGCCGGCATGGATTCCTCGGCGACGCCAGCCGCTCCCAGGACGGTGGTCAGGAGTCTGCGATCGGACACCCGGGCATAGAAATCTTCGTGGGTCAGGCCGAGGTCCCGGAGCCCGTCGATGCCGACGGCCAGGACCTCCGCGTCGGCGGCCACGCCGGCCTCGCCGACAATGTCCACGTTCCACTGGAAATGCTCCCGCAAGCGCCCACGCTGTTGTCGTTCGTAGCGGAAGAGCTGGGGCATGGAGAACCAACGGATCGGCTTGCTCATCCCCCGGCTCATGCCACCGAGGATGCGCGCCAGGGACGGCGTCATCTCCGGGCGGAGCACCACCTCGCGCCCGCCCTTGTCTGTGAAGTTGTAGAGCTGCCCGACGATCTCCTCCCCGCTCTTCTCCACGTAGAGCTCCAGCGCCTCAAGCGGAGGACCATCGTATTCGGAGAAGCCGTAGCGCAACGCGACGCGGCGCCAGGATTCGAAGATCCGGTTGCGGAACGCGAGCTCGTCCGGGGGGAAGTCCCTGAAGCCGGGCAGTCTCTGGAAGTCGGAAGCGGACATAGACGGGCAATCTAGGGAAGTCACCCGTGAGCTTGAAGGGTGGGCAGCCTGCAGCGGGGCTCTGCCTGCTGCGCGCCGTCCGTGGGGACAGCTGTTACTCGAACTCCCTCAAGGGCTCCCTGTCCAGAAGCTTCATGGCTCCGCCCACCGTGTGGACCGACCCCGTCACGACGATGGTTCCGCCGACCGCGGCCAGTCTGGCTCGCTCGAAGGCCCGCACGAAATCGTCCTCGACAACGATCTCCGTGCCCCCAGCAACCCGCGCAGCGGCCTCGGCGGGACTCCAGCGGCGCTCGGGTGGCGCGGTAGGAGGCTGAGTCATCACCGCAAGTGAGACGCGGTCCAGGAGCGGCGGAAGCATGACCTCCCACTCCTTGTCCCCGAGCACACCCACAAGTGCCACGGTGGGCCCCGGTAGGTCCAGTGTATCCATGGTGTCCACCAGCGAAGCGATGCCCGCCGTGTTGTGCGCCACGTCCAGCAGCCAGGTGACGTCCCCCAGGTGAAGCAGCTCGTCCCGACCATGGTACTCCAC
Organism: Gemmatimonadota bacterium; assembly: GCA_039587535.1. Classification (GTDB taxonomy): domain Bacteria; phylum Gemmatimonadota; class Gemmatimonadetes; order Longimicrobiales; family Gaopeijiaceae; genus JAWLHJ01. The sequence continues at coordinate 86,055 of JBDHIF010000005.1, read as the reverse complement.
TCCACTGATCCCGTCGCGGACCGCTTCCACGGACGGGCGGTGCTGCTCGGGCAGATGGTCGAGCACGGCCACGGCAAGCGCGGCGTTCATGGCCTGGTGTCGGCCGACCAGAGGTGTCCGGAGCTCGAGGGAGCCCCAGTTTCGTGTTGCGACGTTGAAGGACGTGTGGTCGTGGTGCACCGCGACGTTGCCCACGGACCCAGATTCCACGTATGACACACGCACACCCAACTCGGCCGCCACTTCCTCGAAAACGCGCCTCGAGCCCGGTGCCTGCTCGGCAGTGACGAATGGCACCCCCTCCTTCATGATTCCCGCCTTTTCGCGGGCAATCTCCTCCAGCGTGTCACCGAGGAAGTCGGCGTGGTCCATCGCCACGTTGGTCACCGCGGCGACCTCGGGCCGAATCACGTTCGTCGCGTCCAAGCGTCCACCGAGGCCCACCTCCATGACCGCGAAATCCACGCGCCCACGAGCGAACAGGTGGAAGGCAAGCACCGTGACGGCCTCGAAGAAGGTCAGCCCGCACTCCACGACCACATCGCGGATCTCCCGGGCGTGCGTCAAGAGCGTCTCCTCGTCCAAGGGCCGCCCATCGACGAGAATCCTCTCCCGGAACGAGCAGAGGTGCGGCGACGTGTAGCATCCTACCCGGTACCCCTGTCGTCGGAGGACCGAGGAAAGCGTAGTGGTGACCGAGCCCTTCCCGTTGGTCCCGCCCACGTGAAGCGTCGGATACATGCGGTGGGGGTTTCCGAGAAGCTCGAGCGCACGCTCCGTGCGCTCTAGACCCCAGTGGACGCCGGTGGCCAGCGGCGGAAACAGCTTGCGAACCAGCGGATCCTGGAGTGGTCGGTCGAGCCGCTCCGGAGCTACTGGCGCGCCCCCGACTACGAGTCCCACCCTACGTACATGTGCCGTAGAAGGACGGCTATCTCCTGCTTCAACTCACGGCGGTCCACGACCCGATCCACCATTCCGTGCGCCCGAAGAAACTCGGCGCGCTGAAATCCTTCGGGCAGCTCCTGCCGGATCGTCTCCTCAATGACCCGGGGACCGGCAAATCCGATCAGGGCACCGGGCTCAGCGAGGTTCACGTCACCCAGCATCGAGAACGAAGCGGTCACGCCGCCGGTCGTGGGATGCGTCAACACCGACACGAACGGTAAGCCGCGCTCGTGAAGCCGAGCCAGAACGGCAGAGGTCTTGGCCATCTGCATGAGGGAGAAGATGCCTTCCTGCATGCGCGCCCCTCCCGAGGCGCTCACCACGATGAGCGGGAGCTCACGCTCCAGGGCCAACCTCGCGACACGGGCGATCTTCTCGCCCACGACGGATCCCATGGACCCGCCAATGAACGAAAAGTCCATGACGGCCAGCGCGACCTCGATGCCGTCGAGACGGCCGGTACCGGTGATCACGCCTTCGTTCCGCCCCTTGGCCTCGGCCGCCTTGATGCGATCCCGGTAGGGCTTGAGGTCCGTGAACTCCAGAGGATCATCGGCGCGGAGTCCCCCGTCCAGCTCTTCGAACGTCGCGCTGTCCAACAGGACGCTTATATACGCGTCCGCTGCGATCCGGAGGTGATGGCCGCAATCGGGACAAACGTTCAGGTTCTGCGCGAGCCGCTCACGATAGAGGATTTCGCCGCATCCCTGGCACTTGTCGAACACATCGGAAGGGAGATCCCTCCGGTCCTGGGCGTTGAGCGGCTTCTTGTCCTTACGGAACCAAGCCATGGACCTACCTCTCGTGGGCCACGCGTACTGCGATGGCGACGGCAACCCACGACATCAAGAGAAACGTCCCGCCGTAGCTGACGAACGGGAGCGGGATACCCGTGATCGGCACCAGGCCGATGGTCATGCCGATGTTCACGAAGACATGGACGAGCCAGGCGCCGAAGATACCGAGAAGGACTAGGCCGGCAAAGGGATCGGACGCGTCGTCGGCCATCTTGACGAGGCGGCTGAGGACATAGGTGAAGGCCAGGATCGCGAGAAGTGTGCCCCGGAATCCCAACTCCTCGCCGACCACGCTGAAAATGAAGTCGGTGTGTTGCTCGGGAAGGAAATCGAACCGCTTCTGCGGTCCCAAAGTGAAGCCCTGTCCGGTAAGTCCACCACTCCCCACAGCCACCTTCGACTGGATCAGCTGATAGCCGGCGCCACGCGGATCGACCTCCGGATCAAGGAAAACGAGGATCCGGTTGCGCTGGTACTCGGCCAACGAGTTCCACAGAGGGCGAGCGGCGGTTCCGGCAGCGAAGTTGGCCACGACCACAGCCACCGACTCCGCCAGGAAGAGCCTGTATCGATACAGGTACAGAAATCCGATGAGAGCGAAGATGTACGTGGACCAGACGCGGATGTCGAAGGACAGTGTGAGCGCCAGCACAGGGCTCACGAGGAGCACGAGAAGCGTGATCGGCGCCCCAGCCCAGAAGAGCATCGCGAAGAGGATTCCACCGAACGCCATGGCAGTGCCCAAATCCGGCTGGAGCAGCACCAAGATGACCGGAAGCCCGACGAAACCGGCGGGAGCCACGAAGTCCCTGAGGGACGTAAGCGGGCTCTCCCGCTGGGCCAGGTATCGCGCGAGAGCCAGGATCGTGGCGAGCTTGGCCAGCTCGGATGGCTGAAAACGCACGAAGCCGAGGTCGATCCAGCTCCTCACGCCGGCGGCGGTACCGGCACCCGTACCTACGAGAAGCGTTGCGCCCAGCAACACCAGGCTGACGACGTAGGAGGGCACGGCGACCCACTCGAGCCAACGAGTCGGCACTCGCGACAGCACGGTGAACGCGCCGATGGCCAGGCCGAACCAGACGGCCTGGCGAATCCACGCGTGCTGCGTCACCGGGTTGGGTACGTGGACCGCCCCCGCCGAGTAGATCATAGCGATCCCGAATACCGTCAGCGCCACCACACCGGGAACGAACCAGGGATCCACCGACCAGACGCGCAGCAATCGCCTCACTGTCGTGTCGCCCTGCCGGCCTCGGGGAACCGCTCACGATACCAGGGCGCCGGGACACCGGCCTGAAGGTGTTCGAGATAAGTCTGGATCGTATCCGTCGGGATCCCGTGCTTCCGACGCAGATAGAAGTCGGCGGTTTTGGCCATGATCGGGGCAGCCATGGCGGACCCGCTCTCACCGTACTCCACGAGCACGGCCACGACGACTTCCGGCGCCCCTCCAGGAGGCCCGGCCATCCCCGCGAACCAGGCGTGATCCTCGGCCAGCCCTCGAATGCTCAGCGAGTTCTGCCCGGTGCCCGTCTTTCCGAGGATCTCCCAGTGCTCCAACGCGGTGCCGAAGTGAGCCGTTCCACCGGGTGCCGTCACGTAGCGGAGCCCGTCGCGAAGCGCCGCAAGATGCTCCTGCGTGAGATTGAGCTCCCACCCCCCCTCCAGCTCGACGTCCCTCGCGATTCTGGGCGCTGGCGCGGAGCCGTCGCGAGCCAGCGCGACGTAGAACTGGGCCATCTTGAGAGGGGTTTGGGAGTTGGGCCCCTGCCCGATCGACAAGGAGAGCGTCTCTCCTTCCGTCGGCGAATACCCGAACGTCCTTCGCCAAAAATCGCGACTCTCCGGGAAAACGCCCTGACTCTCCTGTGGGAGGTCCACCCCACACCGTCGGCTGAAACCGATGTCGGTGGAGCGGTCCAGCAGGCGATCGAGGCCAATCCGGACCCCAAGCTGGTAAAAATAGACGTCACAGGAGTTGCCGATCGCCTCGGCGAGGTTGTTGAAGCCGTGCCCGCGAGGATCCCAGCATCGGAAATACCGGTTGCCGAACTGCCAGCCCCCCGTGCACGGGTCCGGCATCTCCTCATCGGGCGTGATGACACCCAGGTCGAGACCGATCCCAGCCGAAGCCAGCTTCCATGTGGAGGCCGGAGGATAGAGCCCCATGACGGGTCGGTTGAACATGGGGCGAGCTTCATCGGACGAGAGATCTCTCCACGTGGCGTCGTCGATGCCACCCACGAAATCGTTGGGATCGTATGTCGGAGCGGAGTACATGGCGAGCACCGCGCCATCGGCGGGATCCAAGACGACCACAGCGCCAGACATGGTATCCGGGAAGATCTGGTGGATGTACTCCTGCAGCTGGTAGTCGAGGTACAGGTGAAGATCCTCGCCACGTTCACCCGGGTCGGTCCGCACGCCACTGAAGTCACCCACAATCCGGCCGCGAGCGTCGAACTCCACGTACTTCCAGCCCTGCCGCCCCTGCAGCTTGCTTTCGTACTGACGTTCCATGCCGAGCTTGCCCACCGTCATGCCTCGCTCGTAGCGGTCGGACAGGTACTCGGGAGAAGCCAGCTCATCGGCGGTGATTTCCCCTACGTAGCCCAGCACGTGGGCAGCCGCCTCACCGAGCACGTATCGCCGTCGAGGCCGCATCTCCACATAGACACCAGGGAACAGGCTCCCCCGCTCCTGAATGACGGATACCGCCTGGAAATCAGCGTCCGGGTCCACGACAACCTCGCGCCCGAAGCGCGTGAGCGTCCGGAGCGTCCGCTCGATACGGGCGTCCGAGAGCTCGATGTGTTCCGCCAGGCGCCCGAGCACCGCCCGGGCCGAATCCAACGGCATGGGTAGAAGGGTGACTGCATATCCGGGCACGTTGTCGGCCAGGATTCGCCCGTCGCGATCGTACATCGTGCCACGCGGAGCCGGTACGGGAAGCTGTCGAACCCGATTCGACTCGGCCCTGAGCTCCCAGGTGCTCGAGCGGAGCACCTGCACCCGGAAAAAGCCGACCACCAGGACGCCCATGATCAGGCCCAACAGCGCGTAGGCCGTCATGGCGCGAACTCGCCGAAGGTGCGGATGAAAGACGTTCATCGCTCGGTCGACATCCCGGTGATCAGAAGAATCGCCACACCCACGACGGCAGCGTAGGCGGCGCCGGCCATGCCGTTCAAGACGACCTGCTCGAGAAACGGTCGCCTGAGCTCGTCACCCACGAGGAACCAATGCACGATATCCCGCAACCACTTGCCGATGAAGAAATATGAAACTGCGAAGATCAGCGAGTCCCCGACGAACAGCTCGCGTGACCGCGCCCCGGCCGTAGCTACCAACGTCATCGCCACCGCGTTCGCTCCAAACGCCACGACGCTGAGGGCGTCCTCGAGGACGCCGAACACAAGACCCAGCCCGCTCGCCCAGCCTGGGCGCATCTCACGTGCGCCCAGCAGGAGTGCGACGGTGAGTAAGTCCGGCGCCGCGCCTCCCACGCCGAATCCAACATGCAGCAGGAAGTGCATGACGGCGAGTGCGCCCACCACCAAGCCCAGCGTGGTGGTCATCACCCCGTCCCGTCCGTGCCCGGCTCAGTGGCGGGCAGCCCCGTGGAGTCCGCTGGCGGCTCGTCGACCTCCTCGCCCGGCGACGTCCCCGCCGGCTCGGCAACGGCCGAGGACGAAGGCCATGCGATCACTGTGTCTGCTCCGGCAACGACCGGAACGATCACGTGCGTGACCTCCCCCGGCAGCACGCTTGGACGAAGCCAATAGCTCTTCCTCCAGGACCCCTCGAAGTCCGCCACACCATCGACCGTTCCGATGGGGACGCCGCGGGGATAGATGCCACCCAGACCGCTGGTCACGACGGCTGAGCCATCCGGCGCTTCCTCGTTGTACGCGGTACCGGTGAGGACCAGGCGGTCCTCCTCCCGGAACGCGCCCCTCCGGTTCTCTACGATACCGTACATCTCGGTGCCCACCACCATCCCGCTTGCCCGGAAATCCGGGTGGGTCCAATCCATGGCCACGGCACTCGACGCGCCAACGTCCCGAACCGCACCGACGAGCCCTCCTGGGCTCAGCACCGGTGCACCCGCGACGACGCCGTCCTCGGCTCCGAGATCCAGCAAGAACATGCTCTCCGAGCCGGGTGTTCCAGGTCGGACCACGGTAGCGGACGCGAACCCCGGGCCTAGCCGCTCGGCCAGATCCAGTAGCCCTCGTAGTGTCGTATTCTCCTCGGCGAGCGCCGCTTGTCGCGTCAGAATCGCGGACACGGAGTCCAGCCGGCTCATCAGAACGTCGACTTCTCCGGCCCGCGTGCGGGCGAGGGCCAGTCCCTCCTGCAGGGCGAGAAAAGGTCTCAGGGCAGTCCCGCGAAGCGCGCCCGAGAGGAGCTGTTGGGTATCCTCACCTAGCGCGCCCAGAGCCAGCCCTACGACGATGAAGGCGACGGACAGGCCCGTCTGGCTTCGTCCTCCGCCGAGGTGTGACTCATCCCTTAGCGCAGCCACGCATCCCCCCCGACGCCGACCTACGGGTTAGCAAATCGCTGAAGAAGGGGCGCACCTTACACTACTGGACGAGTACCGAGCGATACTTTTGGAAGTCATCGAGGATTCGTCCGGCACCCCGCACCACGCAGGTCAGCGGCTCCTCATCCACGTGGATGGGTAGGTTGGTCTCGTGCTGGAGCAGTCGATCCAGGCCCCGGATCATGGCCCCGCCGCCGGTCATCACGATGCCACGGTCTACGATGTCCGAAGACAGCTCCGGTGGAGTGATCTCGAGAGCCCGGCGTACCGCTTCCACGATCGCCTGGATCGGCTCCTGGATGCATTCCCGGACTTCCTGCGAATGAACGGTGACGGTCTTCGGGATACCCGAAACCAGATCCCGCCCCTTGACGTCCATCTCCCGCTCTTCACCGAAGTCGAAGGCCGAGCCGATCTCTACCTTGATGGCCTCGGCCGTGGGTTCACCGATCAGCAGGTTGTAGTTCTTCCGAAGAAAGGTGACGATGGCGAGGTCCAACTCGTCCCCACCCACACGGATCGAAGTGTTCGAGACGATGCCGGACAGGGCGATGACCGCGATCTCCGTCGTACCGCCGCCAATGTCGATGACCATATTCCCGGTGGGCGTCTCCACCGGGAGTCCCACGCCGATGGCGGCGGCCATGGGCTCATCCACCATGTAGACGCCTTTGGCGCCGGCGGACATCGCGGACGACCGCACGGCCCGTCGCTCCAGCTCGGTGATGCCTGACGGCACGCCCACCACGACACGAGGCTTGATACGAAAGACGCGTTTGGCCGTGACTTGCTTGAGGAAATGCCGAAGCATCATCTCGGTGACGTCCACGTCGGCGATGACCCCGTCCTTCAAGGGGCGGATGGCCTCGATCCCCTCTGGAGTGCGGCCGAGCATCCGCTTGGCCTCCAAGCCGATCCCCATGATACGGCGGCTGCCTTTCTCAACCGCCACTACGGAGGGCTCGTTGAGGACGATCCCCTCACCCTTGACGTAGACAAGGGTGTTGGCGGTACCGAGATCGACCGCTATGTCGTTGACGGGCACGAGGCGCCCCGAGTTCAGCCAATTGCTCAGTAAGGACACGGTAGCGTCAGGGAGGCGAATGCGAGGACGAGGCGTAGCCGCAGAAGGGCCGGGAGTTTGAAACATACGTTTACCGCTTGCCGGATGCCAGAAAATCGTTGCGGTCAGTAGGATTGTTCACGACCTGCCGGTGCTCCCGAAGCCCCCGTGGCCACGGTCCGTCACGGCCAGGGAGGCCACCTCGACGAGCTCGGGCGTCTCGAATCGGGCGAACACCAGTTGAGCGATTCGCTCACCACGACGGATCTGGACGGCGTCCGACCCCAGGTTCTGAAGGATGATCCGCACCTCCCCCCGATAGTCGGGGTCGATCGTGCCCGGACTGTTCGGCACGGTGATCCCGTGCTTGAGCGCGAGACCCGACCGAGGACGCACCTGGCATTCGAGGTGTTCCGGAATCTCCAGGGCGAATCCGGTCCCCACCAGGCGAATCTCTCCGGGGTCCAGACTCACGTCCTCGCAGGAACGCACGTCGTATCCGACGGCGTGGGCGCTTCCCCGGGATGGAGGCTCTAGGCCGTCGGCACCCTCCAGGCGGATGAACCGCACCGGATCGCTCATGTCCGGCGATCCCCGAGAACCGCGTCGTCCACGGCCCGGAGCTCCAGGCCGAAGGCTTCGGCGACTCCGGCGTGCGTAATGCTCCCGTCCACGACGTTCACACCTTTGCGCAGCGCGGGGTCGTCGGCGCACGCTTTCCGCCACCCCTTCCCCGCCAACGCGCGTGCGTAGGGGAGCGTGGCGTTGGTGAGGGCCAAGGTGCTGGTGCGCGGGACACCGCCGGGCATGTTGGCGACACCGTAGTGGATGACCCCGTCCACCGTGTAGACCGGTTCCCTGTGGGTCGTGGGTCGGATGGTCTCGACGCAGCCTCCCTGATCCACCGCGACGTCCACGACGACGGTGCCCGGACGCATGAGCTTGAGATCGTCGGCCTCTATGAGCTTGGGCGCCTTCGCACCGGGAATTAGCACCGCGCCAACGACGAGATCCGCGTCCTGAACCTGTTTCCGTATGGCGTACCGAGTGCTGAAAAGACCCTGCACGTTCGCCGGCATCACGTCATCGAGATACCGGAGTCGGTTCAGATTCACATCCATGATGGAAACCCTGGCACCGAGGCCGGCGGCCATCTTGGCCGCGTTGGTTCCGACGACGCCACCGCCGAGGATCAGGACCTTGCCGGAGAGGACTCCGGGAACCCCGCCGAGGAGAACGCCCAGCCCACCCTGCGGCTTCTCCAGGTACTTCGCACCTTCTTGAACCGCCATCCGTCCCGCGACCTCGCTCATGGGCGTGAGCAGGGGCAGCTCACCGCTCTTCAGCTCCACGGTCTCGTATGCGATGGCTATGGCGCCAGATTCCATCACTGCTCGGGTCAGCGGCTCCGAGGCGGCGAAGTGGAAATACGTGAAGATGACCTGGCCGTGGCGCATGAGCGGCCATTCCGGCCCGATGGGCTCCTTGACCTTGAGAATCATCTCCGCCGAGGCCCACACCTCTTCGGCGGTTCCCACGATCCGAGCACCTGCCTTCTCGTAGAAATCGTCCGTGAAGCCACTACCCAAGCCGGCGTCCGCTTCGACGACGAGCTGGTGACCGGCGCGGGCAAGGTCTTCCGCTCCGGCTGGGGTCAAGGCAACCCGGTACTCATCGGGCTTGATCTCGCGAGGGACTCCGATCAGCACGTCAGCTCCCTGTTTCGGGGGGGCGCGGTCATGGGCCTAGGGCGTCTGGCCCCAGCGACATGGTAAAGTGACGGTCCGGGGCATAGGACCGGGCTACACGGCGTACGTCCTCCTCCGAGACGGCATCCACCCGTGCCAGAAGTGCTTCGAGGTCCACAAACGGCTCGTCATGCATCTCCAACGAAGCCAATCGGTGTAACCGCGCGCCCGGAGACTCCAACGACAGCATGATCTGTCCCTTAACCTGCCTCCTTACGTCTTCCAGCTCCCCTTCGGGGAGACCGGCCTCTGCCACCCTCTCGAGCTCCTTTCGAACCTCCAAGGCAGCCCGGTCCGCAGTGGCGGGTCTGGTGCCGACATAGACACCCGCCACGCCCGCCGCCCGGTAGAACGATTGAAAGCTGAAGACGGAATAGCAGAGCCCGAGCTCCTCTCGAACCCGCTGGAACAGACGGGAGCTCATGCCTCCCCCGAGGGCGGCTGAAATCAGGACGTGGACGTATCGGTCCGGATGGTCGCGACCCGGAAGGTTCGTGGCGAACACCAGATGGGTCTGGGCGGTGGAACGTGCCTCGTGCTCGTATCCGCGCCTGGCGCCTTCCGGCGGGTCCACGATGGCGACGCGGGTGCCCGAGGGTGCCTTCAGAAAGTGCTCCGTCGCCTGTTCCACGACGTCGTCGTGCTGGAGCGATCCGGCCACCGCCACGACCAGGTTGGGGCCTGTGTAGGCGCGCTCGTGCAGGCTACGCAGTGTATCGGCACTCATCTGAGCCACCGATCCCGCCGTGCCCAGCACGGAGCGACCGTAGGGATGCCCTTTCCAAAAACGTTCCGCGTGCAACTCGAAGACGAGATCGTCCGGCGTGTCCTCCACCTGGGCGATCTCCTCGAGGACGACCTCGCGCTCCAATGCGAGATCTGCCGCGTCGAGCAGTGGCTCGAGGGTGAGGTCGGCCAGAACGTCCATGGCTTCCGGCAAGTGCTCGTCCAGGACGCGCGCCTGGTAGGAGGTGTGTTCGCGCGTGGTGTACGCATCGAGGGACCCGCCCAAACGTTCCAGAGCCAACGCGATCTCAGCCGCAGACCTGTGACGGGTTCCCTTGAAGACCATGTGTTCAAGCAGGTGGCTTCCACCGGCCTCGTGTTGACGCCGCTCGTGCGCACCACCGTGCCTCACCCATACGCCGGCCGCAAGAGACCTGACCCCCGGGATCCGCTCGCTGACGACGATGACTCCGTTGGGCAGCTCGGTGCGTCGGATCGCCTCGTCGGTGTTGATCGCGGGGGCAGGCGCGGCGGCTACGGCCTCAAACGACGCGGAGGAGCGCACGGGCCGTGCTGGCCCATGGCTCCTCCGGCCTACCGCCTGCTGATCGATACGGTCAGCCCTCTGCTTCATCCGCCTCCGCTGCGGCACCTTCCTCGGCCAAGGCGGCCCGGCGAGAGAGGCGTAGCCGCCCTTTCTCGTCGATGGAGAGGAGCTTCACTCGGGTGATGTCACCCTTCTTGAGCACGTCCTCGGTCTTCTCGACCCGTCCGTCCTCCAGCTCCGAGATGTGGCAAAGGCCCTCGGTACCGGGCATGATCTCGATGAAGGCCCCGAAGCTGGTGGTGTTCTTCACCGGCCCCTCGTAGATCCGACCTACCTCGGGATCCTGAACGATGGCCTCGATCATGTCACGAGCTCGCTGGCTGGACTCACCCGATACGGCCGCGATCTTCACGATACCCGAGTCGTCGATGTCGATCTGCGCGCCGGATTCCTCCTGGATGGCACGGATCGTCTTGCCCTTCGGTCCGATGATCTCGCCGATCTTCTCAGGGTTGATCTGGATGGAAACGATCTGCGGAGCGTACGGCGACAACTCGGTCCTGGCCTCGGAAATGGCCTGATCCATGAAGTCTAGGATGTGGATCCGCGCCCCGTTCGCCCGCTGGAGGGCTTCCTCCATGATCTCGAACGTGAGCCCCTGGATCTTGATGTCCATCTGGATGGACGTCACGCCCTCACGCGTTCCGGCAACCTTGAAATCCATGTCGCCGAGCGCGTCCTCGAGACCGAGGATGTCGGTCAGGACGGCGACGTCGTCGCCTTCCTTGATGAGCCCCATCGCGACGCCCGCGCAGGCCTTCTTCATGGGCACGCCGGCATCCATCAGAGCCAGAGACGAGGCGCATACAGTCGCCATGGAAGACGAGCCGTTCGACTCGAGGATGTCGGAGACGATGCGGATGGTGTACGGGAAGTCGTCGTAGGCTGGCAGCAGCGGCTGCATGGCCCGCTCCGCCAGGTTCCCGTGCCCCATCTCGCGGCGCGACGTGCCTCGGTACGGCCGTGCCTCACCCACGCTGAAGGGCGGGAAGTTGTAGTGCAGCATGAACGACTTGGAGACTTCCTCACGGACGTCGATGGAGTCGATTCGCTGCTCATCCCGAGCCGTCCCGAGGGTCACCACACCGAGAGCCTGAGTCTGACCGCGGGTGAAGAGAGCGGAGCCGTGGGTCCGGGGAAGCACTCCTACCTCAGAGGTGATGGCGCGCACGTCGTCCAGTCCACGCCCGTCGGCACGCTCACCTTTCGTCAAGATGTGCTGCCGCATGGTCTTCTTCTCGATGGAGCGCAGGATCTCACCCACGTCCTTCTCATGATCGCTCCAGTCCTCCTCCGCGGAGAGCGTGGAAACGATGTCCTCTCGAAGGGCCGCCATCGCCTGCTGGCGCTCGGACTTCTCCTGCAACGCCAGCGCTTCGGAGACCTTGCTCGAAGCCAAATCCTCGACACGGGACCGCAGGTCCCTGTTCGGCTCGACCGGTGTCCAATCCATGTCCGGAATGTTGTGACCGGCCAGGAGCTCTTCCTGTAGGGCGCAAAGCTCCTTGATGGCATCGTGCGCAACCCTGAGCCCGTCCAGGATCTCGGCTTCCGGGACCTCCACGGCCCCACCCTCTACCATTGTGATCGCGTCAGCCGTACCGGCGACGACGATGTCGAGGTCGGAGTACTCGAGCTGCTGGAAGGTGGGATTGATCACCCAGTTGCCCTTGATCCGCCCGATGCGAACCGCGGAGACCGCGGTATTGAAGGGGATCTTGGACATCTTCAGGGCGACGGACGCACCGATCATCGCGATGACGTCGGCATCGTTCTCCTGGTCCGCCGAGAGGATGAAGCACGCGACCTGGGTCTCGTGCATGAAGCCCTCGGGGAAGAGCGGCCGGATGGGCCGGTCGATCTGACGAGCGGAGAGAATCTCCTTCTCGCCCGGGCGACCCTCGCGCTTGAAGAAGCCACCTGGGATCTTGCCCGCAGCGTAGCTCTTCTCGCGATACTCGATGGTAAGCGGGAAGAAGGGGAGATGTGTAGGGTTGTCCTGCACCGTGGCGGCGCAAAGGACGACCGTATCTCCATATTGAACCAAGCAAGAGCCCTGGGCGAGCTTGGCCATGCGGCCGAACTCGAGCGACAGGGTCCGCCCGGCAAACTGGCGTTCCAACCTCTGAATCATTTAGTCAACTCACTTCGGGTAGGGCCGGGGCGTTTCCCCGACCTCTGTGGGTGCCGAAGGTTTCCGCGGATCCGGAGGAGAGAGCGACCGCCGCCCGGGGCACGCTTGCGCGTGGACCCGTTCTGCAGCAATCGAGAGGCCGTCTCCCTACAGGAAAGCGCGTACTGAACCGGCACTAAGAAAACGGGCGGCCCGAGCCACACCGGCTCCGACCGCCCGAGCAACACCTAGTGGCGCAGCCCGAGATCCGCGATCAGCTCGCGGTACTTCTCGACATCGGTGCGCCTCACATAGTCAAGCAACCGACGGCGGCGCCCCACCATCTTAAGGAGGCCGCGCCGGCTGTGGTGGTCCTTCTTGTGCTGATCGAAATGTCCTCTGAGGTCGTTGATCCTGGCTGTCAGGATCGCGACCTGGACAGGTGCACTGCCACGGTCGTTCTCGTGCAGTTGATGCTTCTTGATGATGTCTTCTTTCACCACTGTCATGTGCGTCGAGCCTCCGCGAGAGTCTACGCTGCAAGGGAAGCGATGAGCGGAACGTGAGCCATTCGACTCACGGCGCTATCAATCAAGCAATTAAAGCTAGGAGAATCGGGCATCGGCGTCTACCGCCCGCCTGGCGGCCTCCACATCCTCCCGAAGCTGCGTCACGAGGTCTGCCGCGCTCGAGAACGGTCGAACTTCCCTGAGATGCTCCAGGAACTCGACACGGATCTCCTCCCCGTAGAGGTCCCCATCGAAGTCGATGAGGTGCAGCTCGACCGTGGACGGGGATCCCTGGAACGTCGGCCTTGGACCGATGTGGAGAGCGCCGGGGTGCGTCTCGCCACGGCGAATCCGGCCCCGAACCGCGTAGACACCAGGTGGGGGCACCAGCTTGTCGCGGTCCCTGATCTGAAGGTTCGCGGTTGGGAACCCCAAGCCTCTCCCTCTTCCCTCACCCCGCACCACCACGCCCAGGATCGAATACGGTCGTCCGAGGCAGGCTCTGGCCTCGGCCACGCGCGCACCGATGAGCGCGCGCCGGATCCGCGAGGAGGAGATGGTGCCACCCGACGCCTCCACGGGGGCCACGACGTCGACCGAGAACCCGAAGCGCCGGCCCAACGCTCGGATCGTCTCGGCATCTCCGCTACGGTCCCGGCCGAAGCCATGGTCATAGCCGATCACCAGCTCGTCCACGCCCAGACGCCCCAGAAGGACTTCTTTCACGAACCGCTCCGGCTCGTAGCGGGAGAGCGCTTCCGTGAAGCGCACGAAGACAGCGAAATCCAATCCGCTCTCAGCCAGAATCTCCTTCTTCTCCAGAGGCGTGGTCAGCAGCGGCGGAGCATCGTCGGGCCGCACCACCCTCAGGGGATGCGGATCGAAGGTGACGAGCACGCTTCGGCGTCCCGACACCTCGGCTCGCCGGCGGATCTCATCTAGAACCTGCCAATGGCCGAGGTGGACACCGTCGAAGGTGCCGACCGTCGCCACTGCACCCCGGTCACTGGGAATGCCGGGAGGGTAGCGCCAGGCCACGTTCGCGGGGCTCACACGAACACCTTGGATGGCTTCAGCTGCCCACCCTGGGGGTGGCCCACGGCCACGAGTGCGGAGCCCGCGTGCACGGCGACAGGCCCTGTGACGTCCGGTCCGTCGTACGGGACCGGCTGACCGAACGACAGCTTCCTCGCCGCTTCGTCATCCACCTCGAGATCCGGAAGATGCGCGAGCGATCGGAGTGGGTCGATGCGCGCTCCCGCCACGGCCTCCACATCGGACATCTGAGCCATTGTGATCGCCTGTTCCACCCGGAAGTGTCCCACCGCCACACGGCGCAGCTCTGTAAGATGCGCCCCCACCTGGAGGTGCTCTCCCAGATCGCGGGCGAGTGCCCGGACGTAGGTACCGCTGGAGCATCGCACCCGGAAGCGAACATCGGGGAGCACCACGGCCTCCACCGTGATCTCGTACACCACCACGGACACGGGGTCGAGCGCTACATGCTCCCCCCGTCGCGCCTTCCGATACATGGCCTCGCCGCGCACTTTCTTGGCTGAGAACTGAGGTGGCACCTGCTGCGTCTCCCCGAGGAAGATCTCGAGCGCCTGCTCGAGATCCGAGCCCGAGAGCACCTCCCAACCATCACGCTTCTCGAGTATCTCGCCTTCGCGGTCATCGGTGCTGGTGGTCTCTCCCAAGCGGGCGGTAGCAAGATACTCCTTGTCCAGACCGGTGAGATACTCCGACAGCCGGGTTGCGCGCCCCACGCACAGAAGCAAGAGGCCAGAGGCAAACGGATCGAGGGTCCCGGTGTGACCGACGCGCCGCTCGCGGAGGGCCTTTCGCGCCTCGCGGACGACGTCGTGCGAGGTGGGCCCTACCGGCTTGTCAACCGGTAGAACGAAGCCGAACTCCTCGCGGGTCACTCCCCGTCGCCCTCGCCCGGGAGAACCTCGGTGAGGATCTCCTCGATGCGCATGGCTCGTTCCAAGGTCTCGTCGCGCTCGAAGCGGAGCTCGGGCACGCGTCGGACGCGGAGGCTCTTCCCCAATTCCGTGCGGAGGAAGGGGGCCGCAGCCTCCAGGCCCGCCAGCACCTGGTCGACCTCCTCCTCCGACCCCAGGCAGCGCACGAAGACGCGGGCCACCGCCAGATCGTTGGTGACGTCAACAGCCGTGACGGTCACCACGCCTACGCGCGGGTCCCGTACCGCGGTACGTATGAGGACGGCGAGCTCACGCTTGAGCTGTTCATTCAGTCGGGCTAGGCGACGGCTCATGGGTCTTCCTCTTTCCAATCTCGGGGCGCGCTGAGGCCTAGTACCGCTCTCGACGCACATCGGTGATGAGGGCACCACCTTGCTCTTCCACGAACCGGTCGGCCTTGTCCAGAATCGACTCGGCCAGGCGCCCGTCGCTGGCCACCAGCGCGACGCTCAGAAGGGCACGATCCCGCACGTCCTGAAGCCCGGTCTCCGCTACAGAGACGTTGAACTTGCTCCGAAGACGATCCTTCAGGGACCGAACTACCGAGCGCTTCGCCTTGAGGGACGCGCACCCGGGCAGGGACAGCTCCCATGTCATGGATACGACCACCACGTGCCGCCGATCGTCAGTTCGCGTTGGCGAGCGTCCGAGCCACTTCGGTAACGGTGTAACACTCGATCAGGTCGCCCGCCTTCACGTCGTTGAAGTTGGCGACACCGATACCGCACTCGAACCCTTCCCGGACTTCCTTCACGTCGTCCTTGAAGCGCTTAAGCGAGCCGATCTCTCCATCGTAGACGACGATTCCGTCTCGAACCACACGAGCGCGCCCCTTCCTGTCGATCCGACCCTCGGTCACGTAACACCCAGCGATGGTCCCGACCTTGCTCACCTTGAACACCTCGCGGACCTCGGCCGTGCCCTGGACCTTTTCCTTCTTCTCCGGCGAAAGCATGCCTTCGAGGGCCGCCGTCACGTCGTCGACGGCCTCGTAGATCACGTCGTAGACGTGGATGTCGATGTCGTTCTTCTCGGCCTCCTGGCGTGCCGCGGTCTGCGGCCGCACCCGGAAGCCGATGATCACGGCGCCCGCCGTCTCTGCCAGCAACACGTCCGACTCGTTGATGGCGCCAACACCCCTGTGGATGATCTCGACCTGGACTTCTTTGCCACCCAGCTGCTCGAGCGCGTCGGCCAACGCCTGGACCGATCCGTCCACATCACCCTTGATGATGATCGGCAGGCGGGACGTCTCGCCCGCAGCCACCAGCGCGCCGAAGTCCCCGAGTTTGACACCGCGCTCGCGGATCCGGAGCTGCTTCTCGCGGTCGAGGCGTTGGCGATTGCCGGCGATTTCGGCCGCTGCCTCCGCGTCCATAGCCTGGAACGTGTCACCGGCCTGGGGCACGCCGCCTGCACCCAAGACCTGCACCGGCGTGGCTGGTCCCACTTCCTCCACAGCGTTGCCACGCTCGTCGAGCATGGCACGCACACGCCCGTCGAAGAGGCCGCAAACGAATGAATCACCCACTCGGAGGGTGCCCTTCTGAATCAGGACGGACACAACTGGTCCCTTCCCGACGTCGAGCTGGGCCTCGATGACCGTTCCGTACGCCGCCCGATCCGGGTTGGCCTTCAGCTCGAGGATCTCGGCCTGAAGCAGGACCTTCTCCAGGAGGTCGTCGATCCCCTTGCCCGTCTTGGCGGAGATTTCCGCGGAGAGGACGTCGCCGCCGAAGTCCTCGACGTTGACCGAGTGCTGCAGCAGCTCCTGCTTGACGCGTCCCGGGTCCGCGGCTGGAAGGTCGCACTTGTTGATGGCGACGATCATCGGCACCCCGGCATTCTTCGCGTGGCTTATCGCCTCGATGGTCTGCGGCATCACCGAGTCGTCCGCGGCCACCAGAAGAATCACGATGTCGGTAACGTCCGCTCCTCGGGCCCGCATGGCCGTAAACGCGGCGTGACCTGGCGTGTCGAGGAAGGTGATGCTCCGTCGGTCGGGGAGCTCCACGTGGTAAGCACCGATGTGCTGCGTGATACCTCCCGCCTCGCCGGCCACGACGTTGGACTTCCGGATATTGTCCAGCAGCAGCGTCTTTCCGTGGTCCACGTGACCCATGACGGTGACGACCGGCGGACGCGGCTTGAGGTCCTCCGGGCTTTCCACTTCCTCTTCTACCGTGGTCTCAGACCCGTACTCTTCCTCCCGGACAGCCGTGTAACCGAACTCATCGAGAAGCATCTCGATCTGGTCGAAGTCCAGTCGCTGGTTAATGGTCACGAGCAGCCCGAGGTTTTTGAACGCCGAACCGATGAGCTCGGATGAGGTCGCGTCGACCAGCTCGGAGAGCTCCGCCACCGTGAGGAACTCGTTTACGCGCACGGTGGTCCTTTCGCGCTCCTGCTCCTGACGCTCCTGTTCCTCCTGCTGCTCCTGTTCCTCCTGTG
This sequence comes from Gemmatimonadota bacterium, assembly GCA_039587535.1. Taxonomy (GTDB): domain Bacteria; phylum Gemmatimonadota; class Gemmatimonadetes; order Longimicrobiales; family Gaopeijiaceae; genus JAWLHJ01. Next base: position 68,553 of record JBDHIF010000005.1, on the reverse strand, counting down.
AGACGCGCTGGCCCTTGCGGCGCCGCTTCTTGCCGCCTCCACCACCGCCTTTGATCTCCGCCATGACGCGCTGGATGTTCGACTGCACCGCGTCCTGGTCGACACCTTGCCGGCGCTTGCCCTTCTTCTTGTCCTTCCGCTTCCGTCGCCCGTCCGGCGTATATCCCTCGGCCTGGATCCGCACCTGCCCCCCTGGACCGGCGCTGGCCGCGGGTGCCGGGGTGGGCCGTCGGATCGTGCGTACGGCTCCCTCGGGGCTCCCCGCCCGCGCCGACGCAGGAGCCGGAGGAGACGCGGCGGCTTGATCCCCCGCTTCACCGCCCTCCTCGCCGCCCTCGGATGCCGCGTCGGCTTCGGGCTCGGCCTCGTCGACCGCCGATGCCTCGACGCCAACCTCGTCAACGTCGGCATCCGCCTCGACAGCTTCCGGCTCCTGAAAGACCTCGTCCTGCTCTACGGAAGCCTCCCCTTCTTCAACGGCTTCGGCCTCCTCGACCGGCTCGACTTCAAGCCCTGACTCTGCCTCCGCCGCAGAAGCTTCCGGTGCTTGCGGCTCTTCTTCGGCCTCGTCGGAGGCCGGAGCCTCTTCCTCGGCCTTCTCCGCCTCGTCACGAGGGCTGCGGCGCCTGCGACGCCGACGGCGACCCGAGCTGGACGCAGTCTCTTCCAGGGCAGCACGAATCGCCTCGGCCGGATCCTTGTGACCCGCCCGGCGCTCTCGCTCCACCTTGGCCAGGACCTTGGCCTTCTGACCGTCGGTGATGGTCGCCTGCTCGTCCGTGACGGGGATTCCCATCTGCCTGAGCAACGCGATCAGCGCGTCGGTCTCGACCTTGAGGTCTTCTGCCAGCTCGATAACCTGCATGCTACCCTTGTGCCTCCGATTCGCTGGGGACCCGACCATCACTGAGGCGATCCAGCTCCTCCAGGAGCCGGTCCGCCAGCGAGGCGTCCTTGACCGCGACCGCGGCCACCGGGGCCGACCCGATCGCGGCCCCCAACGTGTTTCGATCCCCCAGGTAGACCTGGGGGATCGTCCGATTGTGAATCGTACTCCGCACCTTGTCCAACTGCGTCGTTGACGCGTCCCCGGCCATGATCACCAACTTGGCACGACCCTCCCGGATTGCCTGCCGGACGGCGGCCGTGCCGATCGCCACCTTCCCCGCCCGCCGCGCGAGCCCGAGCAGGGAAAGCGCGTCACGCGTCCCCTTGCTCCTCATCAACCTCATCCTGGTCATCGGCGACGCCCGCCTCCGGGGTGGACGCCCCGTCGGATACCTCTTCGTCCTCGCTCACCGCGGCCTCGCCTTCGACCACGGTCAATTCGTCGATGAGTTCGAGGAGCCGATCGGCCTCAGGCTCGCCAATCCCCGGAATCTCAAGGAAATCCCGGCGTTCCAGATCGATGATTTGCAGAAACGTATGATACCCGGCCTCCGAGAGAGCCGCCAGGGCCGCCGGGGTCAGTTCCAGCTCTGAAAGTGGGAAGTCCGAGGTCTCGAACTGATCCTCGTCCACAGTCCCCAGACGAGAGAGATCCTCTCCCCGCTCCATCCACTCGCGAGAGCCGTACAAGTCGATCTGCCACCCGATGAGCTGGGACGCGAGCCGAACGTTCTGGCCGTTTCGCCCGATGGCCAACGAGAGCTGATCTTCGTCCACGATGGCCGTGACCACCTGGCGCTCAGGGTCGCTGAACACCTTGGACACTCGGGCCGGAGCGAGCGCTCGACGAGCGAACACCTCGGTATCGGGATGCCAGGGGACGATGTCGATGCGCTCACCTCCCAGCTCGGACACCACCGCCTGGACACGCGAGCCCTTCAGTCCTACGCACGCGCCCACGGGGTCGATGGACTCGTCCCGGCTGTAGACGGCGATCTTCGTCCGGCCGCCTACCTCGCGGGCGATCTCCTTGATCTCCACGATACCCTGATGGATCTCGGGGACTTCGAGCTTGAAGAGCGCGGCTACGAAGCCGGGATCGGCGCGAGAAAGGATCAAACGCGGCCCCTTCGGCGTCTCTTCCACTTTCTTGAGCACCGCCCGAATGGGATCACCCTGACGGAAGCGCTCCCTCGGATTCTGGTCCTTCCACGGGATGATCGCCTCGGCGTCGCGCGAGCGATTCATCATGACGACGAGCTTTCCGCGCTCCGTCTGCTGCACCTCACCCGACAGGAGTTCGCCGACCTGATCGGCGAACTCGTCACGGATTCGGTCGCGCTCGTTCTCACGGACGCGCTGGACGATCCGCTGCTTCACCGCCATCACCGCGTTTCTTCCGAACTGGGTGAAGTCCACCGGGATCTCCATCACGTCACCCACTTCGAACGTGTCGTCGTCCCAACGAGCTTCCTTGAGGGCGATCTCCGATGCCGGATCCTCCACTTCCTCGACCACACGGCGGAGCACTACGATGTCGAACTCCCCGGTGTGCTCGTCGATATCGATCTCCGCCTGGACGGTGGGCCCGTAGATACGCGCGAGCCCGGCCAAGATCCCGTCCTTTACGAGGTCGGTCATCTCCTCCTCGGAGAGGCTCTTGGTGGACGCCACATCTCTGAAAGCCGCTACGATCTGGGCCGCGTTCGCCATCTGTATCTCCTCACTTCCACTTGAACACGAGGTTCGCTTTCCGAATCCGATCCAAGGGGACGCCGACCTCGTTGCCTCCCGGCAGCTTCAGCCGAACGCTCCCACCACCCTCACCCGTCTCTTCAAGGCCGAGCAGCTCACCCTCGAGGCGGCGCTGCTCGCCATGCGGCGCGGCCGCTTCCTGAACCACGACCTGCTCGCCGCGGAATCGTCGGTAGTCCTGCGGGCGCACCAACGGGCGATCAACGCCCGGGGACGACACCTCTAGCGTGTACCGATTCGAGAGCGACTCGTGCTCGTCCAACCAAGGTTCCAGAGCCCGACTCACGGTCGCACAATCCTCCACGGCGACCCCCTGACCGGGGCTGTCCCCGGGTCGATCGATACGAAGCTTGAGGAGCGGGCGCCTCCCCGTGCCGCCCCACCGGACGTCCACCAAATCGAAGCCCAGGGCGCTCACGCGCTCCTCCAGCTCCTCGGCGATCTCCGGCACGACCCGCATGGAACACACCCCCCTATCAAAACCAAGGGGCACGCCGCGGAAAGCGACGAACCCCAGATACTTCGAACAAAAAAGCGGGGGCGACCTCCTCCCCCACTTCGTTGAAACCGGACCCGCACCAGCCCGTTGTCCGGACTGCGGAATATAAGGGAAGCCCGGGCCCGTCTCAAGCCGCCCCAGGGTCGGCTGGAATCAGGTGCCCGACCCCTCCCCGCCCCTCTCAGCCTCCAGGGCCGAGACCCGCGCCCGGAGCGTGTCGAGCTCTGCCCGCAAGTCGTCGAGCTCCGACTGGTGCACAAAGTCGAGGCGCTCCTTGGCGTCGCCTGCTGCGCTCTGTGCACGGTCAAGGGCATCCCGCATCACCTGTTTTGCGCGCTCCGTCGACAGGTCTCCGCGATCCCTCGCCTCCTGAATCGTCTCCTCCAACGCTTCTTTGAAGGCAGAGAGGACTCCAATCCCCTGCCGAATGCTCTCGGAAACGCGCTCCTTCGGTCCCTGCCTGCGCGTGTCACCGCTGTCGCTCATTCAAGTCTCCTCAGCCTAAGGGCATCGTCGATGCTACCATTGCATTGACCTTACGCACGAGGCGGCGAAAAGGTTCGCCCCATAAGGTGTCGGGACCAGTCGGCGGTTCCACTGCCAGCGGGTCTGCGGGGCACACACTCAATCATCGATGCGCTCGACACGGGCCCCGATCGCGGCCAGGCGCTCGTCGATACGCTCGTACCCGCGCTCGATCTGGTGGATGTTGCCGATACGGCTGGTTCCGTGAGCACCCAGCGCCGCGATGAGCAGGGCCATCCCAGCACGGATGTCGGGGCTCTCCACGACCCCGCCCCTGAGTCGGGTGGGACCGACCACGACGGCCCGGTGGGGATCACAGAGGATGATGGACGCACCCAGACCCACGAGCTTGTCCGTGAAGTACATGCGGGATTCGAACATCTTCTCGTGGACCAGCACCGTCCCATGGCACTGCGTGGCTGCGACGATCGCGATGGACGTCAGGTCCGCCGGGAACGCCGGCCACGGGCCGTCGTCGACCTTCGGGACGTGGCCGTAGGCGTCATCCTGCACATGGTGCGGCTCTGCCCCGCGCACGTGAAGGTCTCCACCCTGGATCTCGCATTCGATACCCAGACGCCGGAACCCGATGAGGGTGGAGTCCATGTGTTCTATCGGTGCCTGCTCCACGACCAGGTCGCTTCCGGTGACGGCGGCCAAGCCGATGAAAGACCCGGCTTCAATGTGATCGGCACCGATGCGGTATCGAGCACCGGCCAGTCGGTCGACACCGTCGATCTCGAGCACATGGGTCCCCGCTCCGGAGATCTTGGCGCCCATGGCGCTCAGAAGTCTGCAAAGGTCCTGGACGTGAGGCTCGGCGGCGGCGTTGCGGATTCTCGTGTGTCCCTTCGCCATGACGGCTGCCATGACCGCGTTCTCCGTCCCGGTGACCGAGGGCTCGTCCAGGAAGAAATCCCCACCATGAAGCTTCTTGGCCCTGATCCGGAATCCCCCGTTCAGCTCCACCTCCGCGCCCAGCTCCTGGAAGGCCAGGAAATGCGTGTCCAGACGTCGGCGACCGATCACGTCGCCACCGGGTGGCGGAAGCTCCACGTCTCCGAAGCGGGCCAGGAGCGGTCCCGCCAACAGAAGCGACGCCCGGATGCGCTCGGCCAGAGCCCGATCGATCTCGCCACTCCGGACACCGCGCGGGTCCACAGTCACCTCGTTTGGCCCGTCCCAGCGCACATCCGCACCGAGGGAAGCGACGATCTCCAGGAACGTCAGGACATCCCGGATACGAGGAACGTTTTCGAGGGTAACCGGCTCCGAGGCCAGCACCGTCGCCGCCAGACACGGCAGCGCTGCGTTCTTGTTGCCAGCGGGACGGATCCGACCCTGGAGCCGGTGTCCGCCTTCGACGAGGAAGCTTCCCATGGATTCGGGGGGTGAAGATGATCGATGCACGGTGGCTTGGCAGGAACGAGGGTAGCACCCCGACCAACCGGACAAGGTCCGTGCCGCATGCCTGGATAAACACGGACAGTGCTGGTTACACTTCAGCATGCACATGATCCAGGCAGCCGTTCCTCAAGTGGTGTTGCAGCGGGACGCCCTCGGTGTCGCGTCGGACTTGGCCATCGTGGTCACGGGTCTCGCGGTGATCGTCCTGGCGGTGGTCCTGATCCTCACCGTTCTGGAAGTCCGCTCCACCATCCGGGAGCTTCGTATTGGAGTCAGGCAGAACTTCGGGCCGGTGTCCGACCGGGCCCGTAGTATCTCCGACAATGTAGAGTCCATCACGGACACGCTGCGCGCGGACGTTCGGCACGTCACCGCCGCGGTGGAGACGCTGCGCGAGCGGCTGGAGCAGGCGTCCGACCACATGGAGACGCGGGTGGAGGAGTTCAACGCGCTCCTCGAGACCGTACAGGCGGAAGCCGAAGTCCTGTTCCTCGACACGGCCGCCGGCGTCCATGGCATCCGCGAAGGCGCGCGATCCATCGCCGTTGCCAGAAGAGGGGGGACCTCGCGATCCGAGGACTCTAGCGAGCCCGAGGCCGTCCCGCCGGTCAGCGACGACGGTTTGCCTCATGCAGATCAGTAGCCGAGCCGACGCCGGGTCGGGCTCGGGACGATCGGGTGACGTCGGCGAGCTCGGCAGGCTTCGGGCCCCACGTCACCGGCAGCGGCTGGGGCGGATGCTCCGCCGTGGAGCGTGGGTCGCCGTCGGTTGGATGCTCGTGGAACCCGACACGGCGTGGGCGTGGGGGCCAGCGACGCATGTGGCTCTCGGAGAAGCGGTGCTCACGTCGCTCTACCTCGTGCCCCCGGCCATTCGCGCCATCCTCGAACGCTACCCCCTTCACTTCCTCTATGGCTCGGTGGCTGCGGACATCTCGTTCGCCAAGAAGTACGTACCGACGGGAAGGCACTGTCACGACTGGTCCATCGGAGAGGAGATCCTGTCCTCCGCCGAGAACGAGCGTCTGGCCGCCGTGGGCTATGGATACCTGGCTCATCTGGCCGCGGACACCGTCGCGCACAATGTATTCGTGCCCAGGCAGCTGCTCCTCACCAGCACGACGCAGGCACTCGGGCACGCGTATTGGGAGCACCGCATGGACATGCATGTCGGTGAGGATTTCCTGTCTCTGGCGCGCCACGTGGTCATGGACCACGATCACAGCGAGGCCGACACCCTGTTCGACGACGTACTGAGTCGGACCATCTTCAGCTTTCAGACAAACCGGCGGATCTTCCGCGGAATGATCCAGTTCCAGGGTTACGAACGTTGGCAGAAGGTGTTTTCCCAGGTCCTCGCCAAGTCGCGTTTCGATCTTCCGGATCCGACGGTGGATCGATACTTCGAGGTGTCGTTCGAGCGCGTCATCGGATACCTGAACCACCGCGGCAGCTCACGAGCCGCGGACGCCGATCCCGTTGGCGACGTCAACCTGAAGCTGGCCAAGAGGGTCCGCCGGAGGGCCTTGGCGGATCACACGGCGGACCACCCCGACGCGCTCGAAGAAATGGCCGAAGCCTTCTTCCCCTTGCCGACGGACCGGTCTTTGTACTGGCCCCAGATGCAGGATCCGGAGTTCGCCGCCGGCATCACTTCCTGGACCGCCGGCAGCCGCACGCTCCCCCCGTTTCCGGCCGCGGACACCGAACCCGCGGGCGGGAAGGCGTCGAGGGACTGAGAAAACGCCGGCCCGACGGGTCCCGGATCGCCTCCAGGGGCGTGCCGCGCCCCCTTTCTATTGGTGCATCGGCGACGGCTATCCTTCGAGGGCGCTCCGCAGAAGCTCGTTGACCCGACGCGGATCTGCCTTCCCCTGGGACAGGCCCATCACGCGGCCCATGAGGAAGCCCAAGATCTTCTTCTCTCCCTGCCGGAAACGGCCGACTTCGTCGGGATGGGCGCCGAGCACCTGCTCGACCCAAGCCTCGAGCTGCCCTTCGTCACGGACCTGTACGAGCCCCTCACGCTCCACCAGGGCGCGGACGGTATCCTCCTCACCTTGTAGCAGGGCGAGCACCTTCTTCGCAACGCCGTCAGAGATCACTCCTTCCTGCACCAGGGCCAGAAGCTCGACGAGTCGCTCTGCGGGTGGCGCGCACCCCTCGGCGTCCTCCCCGCGCTCGTTCATGAGCGCCTGAACGGGACCCATGACCCAGTTCGCAGCTCGTTTGGCATCTCCCACCCCCTCTGCCACGACCTCGAAATAGTCCGCTGTCGTCCTGTCCTGCGTAAGAACGCCTGCATCGTACTCGGACAGGCCGTGGTCTTTCATGAGCCGGGCACGCCGATCCGCCGGAAGCTCAGGCAGTGACTTGCGCGCGGCATCAAGCTCCGAGCTGGTGACCACCAACGGAGGGAGATCGGGATCCGGGAAGTAGCGGTAATCGTGACTCTCTTCCTTGGAGCGCATCGGGCGCACGGTGCCGCGATGATCATCCCAGAGGAGTGTCTGCTGCGCGATGCGTCCTCCCTCCTCGAGGACGTCGCGTTGCCGAGCGATCTCGAGCTCCAGCGCGCGTTCGATACCGGAGAAGGAGTTCACGTTCTTGATCTCCGTCTTCACCCCCAACGGGTCCGACGCCGAGGGGCGCAACGACACGTTCGCGTCGGCGCGGAGGCTCCCCTCCTCCATGTTGCAGTCGCTGACCTCGATGTATTCGAAAATCTGCTTCAGCGTGGTCAGGAAGGCCCGAGTCTCGCCGGGAGAGCCGATGTCGGGCTCGGTGACGATCTCCACCAGAGGGGTTCCGGCTCTGTTCAGGTCCACGGCGCTCTTCCCGGGGATCCGGTCGTGGATGAGCTTCCCGGCATCCTCCTCCATGTGGATCCTCCGGATCCTGACCGCACGAGGTCCGTCGGGGCCGGAGAACGTGACCTCCCCCGCGGTAGCCAGCGGGGCTTCGAACTGGCTGATCTGATACCCCTTGGGCAAGTCCGGATAGAAGTAGTTCTTGCGGGCCCAGATACTCCTCTCGTGGACCTCGCAGCCCAATGCCAGAGCCGTGCGCGTGGCCAATCGAACGGCCTCGGGATTCGCGGTCGGTAGCGCGCCGGGGAGTCCGAGGCACACGGGGCACACGTGGGTGTTCGGGGCGTCACCGAAGACGACCCGGTTGCCGCAGAAGAGCTTACATCGGGTACGAAGCTGTAGATGGATCTCGATCCCGATGACCACGTCCCAGCTCATGGTCCTTCCCCTCCCGTGGCCTCGAGCACAGCGCCGACCGCGACGGCGGTATCCTCCCGCCACCAGGGGGCAAGGATCTGCCCTCCGACCGGCAGACCGTCCAGGATCCCGACCGGCACGGACATCCCCGGAATGCCCGCCAGATTCGCCGTCACCGTGAACACATCGGAGAGGTACATCTGGACTGGATCGTCCACCCGTGCCCCCAGCGAAAACGCCGTCGTGGGCGTGGTGGGCGTGAAGAGCACGTCCACTCCCTCTGAGAACACCGTGCGGAAGTCCTGCGTGATGTAGGCTCGAGCGCGCTCGGCGCGCCCGTAGTAACGATCGTAGTAGCCGGCCGACAGCACGTAGGTGCCAAGCATGATCCGGCGCTTGACTTCCGCTCCGAAGCCGGCCGAGCGGGTCTCCTCGTACATCGCACCGATCTCGTCCGCGCCGGCGCGCCGACCATAGCGCACGCCGTCGAACCGGGAGAGGTTGCTCGACGCCTCCGCCGGCGCGAGGACGTAATAGGTGGGGATGGCGAAGCGAGTGTGACGGAGCGACACGCTCCGGAGCTCGGCACCCTCCTTCTCCAGACGGGCCAGAGCGTCCTCGACGAGCGCACGAATCCCGGGGTCCAGAGACTCTGGAAAATACTCCTCCGGCACGCCGATCACGAGACCGGCCACGCCGCGCTTGGTCGCCGCCGTCAGAGCGGGCGGAGCGACGTCCGCCGAGGTGGCATCAAGTGGGTCGTGCCCCGCGACCGCCTCCAACAGTCGAGCGGCGTCCTCCACCGTCCTGCCAAACGCCCCGATCTGGTCCATGGACGACGCGAAGGCCACCAATCCGTAACGACTCACTCTTCCGTAGGTGGGCTTGATTCCGACAACGCCACAGAACGCCGCCGGCTGTCGCACGGATCCGCCCGTTTCGGAACCCAGGGCCATCCGCACGTATCCGGCGGCCACCGCCGCCGCCGAGCCACCGGAGCTCCCCCCGGTCACTCTTCCGGGATCATGGGGATTCCGCACGGGACCAAAAGCGGAGTTCTCGCTGGAGGAGCCCATGCCGAACTCGTCCATGTTCGTCTTCCCCACCACCCATGCCCCGGCCTCGGTGAGCCTCCGCACGGCAGTGGCCTCGAAAGGCGAGACGTAATCCTCGAGGAGCCTGGAGCCACATGTGGTAGGCAACCCCCTGGTCGCGATATTGTCCTTCACCGCAACTGGGACACCCGCCAAGGGCCCGGTGGGCTCGCCGGCCGGTACCGCTTCCGCGAGCGACAGGAAGGCGTTCACCCCGCCTTCCGATTCCTCCGCTTCGCGGATGATCTCCAGCAAGTCCGAGCTCACGACTCGCCTCCCCCTCCGACCTCGAACCCCGGCGGCGGCGGCACCACGAAGAACCCGTCGCGAAAAGAAGGTGCCATAGTCGACGGATCAAGACGTCCAGGCTCTGCGTCGGTCTTCTCGCCGGACCGCGTGGACCGGCGTCCCTCAGCGCGTTCCTCCTCACGGGGGACGTCCTCCTCCTCCAGCTCCGCGAGGGTGTCGACGTGCCCGAGGATCGAGTTCAAGTCCCCCGTCATGCGCTCGAGCTCATCTTCGTCCAGACGGAGCTTCGCGAGTCCCGCAATGCGGAGCACCTCGTCCCGATCCACGCTCATGGCCAGTCCTTCTCCAGCGAGGCATATCGCGCGAGCAGCCTCTTGCGGCCCACGTCATCGAAGTCCACGGTCACCTTGAGGTCACGACCGAAGCCGGTGACCTCCACGACCGCCCCGGACCCGAATGTGGCGTGCAGGACCCGCTCGCCCGGAGCGAAACGCGGCAAATCCTGGTTCATGCCCAGGTCGGGATCCGGCTCGTACGTGGTATCGCGATAGTGCGAGCCCCCGAAGGAGGTTCGGTGGCCGCGGCCGCGGTGGGGGGTGCCGGATCTCAGGAGCTCGAGCCGTTCGCTCCGGCGCTCCTCAAGCAGCGTCTCCGGCACCGCATCCACGAAGGACGACCGTGTGTTGTGGTTGAAGTCTCCAGCGCGCCGACGCTGCCGTGCCCAGCTCAGAGTCAGCTTGTCTTCGGCTCTCGTGATGCCCACGTAGAACAGTCTCCGCTCCTCCTCCAGGGCGGACGGATCGTCGTACGCCCGCCCGAGCGGGAACAAGCCCTCTTCCATTCCGGCGATGTAGACCAACGGGAACTCCAGGCCCTTCGCGTTGTGGAGGGTCATGAGCGTCACGGCATCCGAATCGGGATCCAGCTTGTCGACGTCGGCCACCAGCGCGACCTGTTGGAGGTATAGATCGAGCTCCGTGAACCGATCCTGATCTTCTTGCTCCACCGCTGTGGCAGTGGCCGCGTCGAAGTCCACCGCGCCAGCGATGAGCTCGGCTACGTTCCGGGCGCGATCCTCTCCCTCGGGTCCTTCGTCCTGAAGGTGGCGCAGCAGGTCGAGGTGCTCGACGAGCTCCTCCAGAAGCTCGCCTACGCTCACCTGAGCAGCGCGGATGCTGAACTCACGAACCAGGTCCGCAAAGCGAACGAGGGAGCGCGTGGCGGCGGCACGGATCTCCATGATCTCCTCGGCACGCTCGGCGGCTTCGAGGAGGGACAACCCCCGGCTGGACGCCCATCTCCGGAGATGCTCCAGCGAGGTCAGTCCGATCCCGCGACGCGGATAGTTCACGACACGGCGGAAGGCGATCTCGTCCCGGGGGTTGGAAATCAGGCGAAGATACCCGAGGACGTCCTGGATCTCGCGGCGTTCGTAGAATCGCACGCTGCCGATCACCTGATAGGGGACTCCCTCTCGCCTGAACGCGTCTTCGAGGGCCCGAGCCTGCGCGTTGGTGCGGTACAGCACCGCCGCGTCTCCGTAGGACCAATGGGGCACGTCACGGACACGTGTCTCCAGGTCCGAGACGATCCATCGCGCCTCGTCGGTCTCGTCGAACGTCTCCACCACGGTGGTGGGATCACCACCGGTGCGCTCTGTGCGAAGGGTCTTACCCTTCCGGTCCACGTTCTCCGCGATGACGTGATTGGCCGCGTCGAGAATCGACTGCGTCGAGCGGTAGTTCCGCTCCAGCCGAACCGTGCGCGCGCCCGGAAAGCCCTCCTCGAAGTCGAGGATGTTTCGGATGTCAGCCCCCCGCCACCCGTAGATGGATTGGTCATCATCCCCGACGACCATGAGGTTACCGTGCCGGGCCGCCAGCAGCTCGACGAAGCGATACTGCGCCCGGTTCGTGTCCTGGTACTCGTCTACGAGGATGAACTGGAAGCGCTCCTGGTACTGCTCGAGGAGGGCTGGCACCTGCTCGAACAACTCCACGGGCTTCATCAGCAGATCGTCGAAATCGAATGCGTTCTGGTGCTCGAGCGCCTTCTGATACTCGGGATATACCTTGGCCACCGTGCGCGCGAAGAGATCGAAGGAACCATCGTTGTCCATCGCGAATCGCTGCGCGGTCACGAGCTGGTTCTTGGCGTTGCTCATCTCCCCGCGGATGGCCTTGGGATTCCATCGCTTCGGGTCGATACCCACTGCCTCCTGGACGCTCTTCACGAGGCGCAGGGACTGATCGGCGTCGAAGATGCTGAAGGATCGATCCCATCCCAAGCGGTCCACGTGGCGCCGAAGCAGGCGAGCCCCGAGGGCGTGGAACGTCCCAACCCACATCCCCCTGGGATCGGCACCCAGCATGCGCCCGATGCGCTCGCGCATCTCGCCGGCAGCCTTGTTCGTGAAGGTCACGGCCAGAATGCGATCCGGCGGGACGCCGTGCTCGTGGATGAGGTGGCATATCCGTGTCGTGAGCACGCGCGTCTTCCCGGAACCAGCACCCGCCAGAACCAGAAGCGGCCCTTCCACGTGCTCGGTCGCCTCCCGCTGTTCGGGATTGAGCCCCTCCAGGTGAACGCTCATGCTCGGATCGATCGTCTCTCAGTCATCAGGTATCCGCGATGGGCAGCCGGATCTGGAAGGTCGTGCCTTCCATGCCCTCGAGGAGCTCGATCCGCCCCCCGTGTACCCCTTCCACGATGCGCCTCGAGAGGGCGAGGCCCACGCCCCACCCACCCTTTTTGGAGCTCACACCCGGCTCGAAGATCTTGTCCCTCACCGTCGGATCCACGCCGGGTCCCGTATCCCGAATCCGCAGGCTGACCCATCTCCCGCCGACTTCTCGCGCATAGATGGTGATCTTCCCTCCCCGCCCCGCCAGGGCGTCGAGCGCATTCTTGACGACGTTCTCCAGTGCCCACATCAGCAAGACCTCGTTGCCCATGATGCGGGGCAATCCGGGTGGGACGTCCACCAACAGCTCCACGCCTTTCCGAGTCAGCCGCGGAATCCGCGCAGCAAGATACTGTTCCAGATCCCCCACGACCTGGCGGACGGAAAGGCTTTGCAGCTCGGGCTCTCGCCCGATGAGCTCGAACCGATGGCTGATCCGCTCCAGTCGCTCCACGTCCTCGCCGATCGCGTCGGCCACCTCTGCCTCATCCAACGAGCCGGGCCGTTCGTCGGGGCGAAGCCTGAGGACCTCCAGCCACCCCTGCAGCGACGAAAGCGGCGTACCGAGCTGATGCGCGAGCTCCCGGGCCATGGCCGTCCACGCCTTCTCTCCCTCGGCCCTCCGTTGGTACCGAACGACGACGAACCCGATGAGGACCGTGAGAAACAGCCCTCCTGCCTGCAGCCAGGGAATCCAGCGGAGCCTCCGCACCTCCGGCGTGTCGCCGAAGTGGATGTGCATGAGGTCCGGATCGCCGATGGGCGGGTTCTCCGCATCCAACCGTCGAACGTAAGCCTGAATCCGTTCCTGCCCCTCGGCCGTATTCGCGTCCACCGAGAACGGAAGATTCTCATGGGCGAGGACGGAGTCTCCCGGGCCCATGACGATGAGCGGGACACCAGCGTCGATCACGATACCCTGTAGATCGAGGAGGACCTGGGTCTCGTTCCCCTGAGTGACCAGCCCCGCCTGCACTTCCGCGAATATCCTCGAGAGCATCGCGGCGTTGCCTCGGGCCTGCTGGACGACCTGTTGCGTGTACAACAGATACCACCCCAACAGGAGCACGAAGAGGGTCGCAAGCGCGACGGGCCATTTGATCCGAATCATCGCGCGTGGCGGCCGACCCGCCGATCAGGAGGAAACGGTCAGGATATCTCGACCGACGTAGGGGTGCAGCACATCGGGCAGCTCCACGCTTCCGTCCGCTCGCTGATAGGTCTCCAGCAGTGCCGCCACCACCCGCGGAAGCGCCAGCGCCGACCCATTGAGGGTATGCACGTGCTCGGGCTTGTCGGCCTGCGAGCGCTTGAAGCGCAGATCCGCTCGGCGTGCCTGATAATCGGTGAAGGTGGTGCAGCTCGACACCTCCAGCCACTTCGCGACTCCCGGCGCCCAGACCTCGAGGTCGTAGGTCATGGCACCGCTCTGGCCCAGATCGCCGGTGGCGAGACGAAGCCGGCGGTAATGCAGCCCGAGCCGCTTCAGAAGCTCCTCCGCATGCCCGGTGAGCTCTTCCAGTGCATCCAGGCTGCGCTCGGGTGCCTCGTACCGGACGAGCTCCACCTTGTCGAACTGATGGACTCTGAGCAGCCCGCGGGTATCCTTCCCCGCGGCGCCAGCCTCCCGCCGGAAGCACGGAGAGTAAGCGGTGAGCTTCTTCGGCAGGTCCTCGAGGGACATCATCTGCCCACGGTGGAGGTTGGTCACAGGCACCTCGGCCGTGGGAATGAGCCAAAGGTCATCGCGCTCGGTCAAGTACGACTCGTCGGCGAATTTCGGCAGCTGGCCCGTCCCCGTCATGGCGTCCCGGTTCACCAGGTAGGGCACGCGGACTTCCTCGTACCCGTGCTCCTCGACGTGGACGTCCAGGAACCAGTTGATGAGTCCCCTCTGGAGTCGAGCTCCGGTGCCGCGCAGGACCGGGAACCCGGAGCCACTCACGGCGGCGCCCGCCGGAAGGTCGAGAATCCCCAGGACTTCCCCGAGCTCCCAATGCGGCTTCGGCTCGAAGGCGAAGGTCGCGGGGCTCCCATGAGTGGCGACCACCTCGTTGGCCTCCTCGCCCCCGATCGGCACAGCGTCCAGCGGGAGATTGGGCAGCCCCAGAAGGATCGTCTCGATTTCGGCCTCGGTCTCCCCGACCCGGGCGTCGATCTGGTCGATGCGCTCGCCGACCCGCCGCATCGCCTCCACCAGCTCCGCGGCGTCCTCACCCGCCCTCTTCAGCTCACCGATGCGCTTGGAGGTGCTGTTTCGCTCCGCCTTCAGTTCATTCACCTCAGCGAGGTCCGCTCGACGCTGCTCATCCAGGTCGAGTACGCGGTCTATGGCGCCGCGATGGGACGGATCCCGCCTGGACAGCCGTTCCCTGACGGCTTCGGGCGCGTTCCGGACATGTCGGAGATCCAGCATCAACCAGGCGGAACCAGTCGGCGGTCGTTGCAGACAGGGTTGGTGACGTGTCGGAAGCGTAGCGTTCCCTCGCCGACGTCGATCTCGATTGCCTCCATCTTGGCATAGTATACGCACCGCGACCCGAACGAACCTGCGCGTTGATCCGTGCGTACGATGTAGACGGTACCGGCCCTCACCGGGACCGGCGATGCGGAGACGTAGACCGCCGTATCCGAGGGTGCCTCCTCCACGTCGGCTAGCGTGAGACCATCCAGCGGGGCGATGCGGGCCCGTGAGTCCACCCCCAGGGCGCCGGGGGGGAGCAAGACCAGATCGCTTCCCCTTGTGTCGAGCGCCACGTCCCACGCCCCGGTCGACCTCGGCGACTCGATCGTCACCGTGGCGGCTGACAGGAAATTGAAGCCGGACGGCACGTTCAACTCGGGACGCGCAAGGGAATACAGGACCACGGTGTCCGGCCGATCGCTCCAGTTGAAAGCGAACGGATCGTCCCCACAGGCTAGCGGCCCCATGAGCAGGGCAGCCGCGAGGGCGATAACCTTCGGCGCGTGGCGGTGCCCGGCGCGTGCTTCGTTGGTCACAATGGCATCCGGATAAGGGACGAGCAGGCCCGCAAACTTGGTTGGGGACAGGGTCCGGGTCAACCCCGAAAAACCCTTGGATTGCTTGACTTTACCCCACCCACCGAGTAGGTTCCCGCCGCTTCCCAGCGGGGGTTCGGCACCGTTGGCGCCACGGCGACGAGGAGACACATGGAAGCAGTGAACACGCCGCGCCAGCGGATCCTGATCGTCGACGACGAACCCCACATCCGCCGCCTCCTGGCGACGCGACTCGAGACCGAGGGCTACGAGGTCGAAGAGGCGGACGATGGAGAACAGGGACTCCGCACGGTGCAGGAGTTCGGTCCCGATCTGGTGATTCTCGATCTCGTCATGCCGGGGGCCAACGGCCTCGAAGTCCTCTCCAGGATCCGCGCCGACCCCGAGAGCAACACCCTGCCGGTGATCATCCTGACAGCAAAGGGCCAGGACAGCGACCGTGACCTGGCCCTGGCAGGAGGAGCATCGGACTTCGTGACCAAGCCGTTCAGCCCCATGAAGCTTCTCGCCCGCATTCGTGAGATCCTGGATGCCGGCTGAGCCCCCCCCGCGTCACGAGCGCCGACCGGAGGTCGTGAATTGAGCCGCGCCCACCTCGTCCTCTTCGATGATGCAAAGGCCCGAGCATGGGCACCGTTCTCGCTGACCCGACCCATCGGGGAGCTGGTTTTCGGCACGATGACCCTCCGGGAAAGGAGCGAGCGGTCGCTCGGGATATCCTGTCGAGGGCACGTGACCTCCGACGCGCTCGAAGGGTTCGAGGAGCCAGGCGCCGCCCCGGTCCTGGGATCCGCCCCGAGAGCCGCGGAGACCGACCGGCTCTACCTCTCCAGTCGCCTCGTGCCGGAGCCCGGAGGGATCCCGGATCTCGCCGAGCCTATGACCCTAGTCTCCGACGATGCCGTCGTGGGGTGGTTCGTGCCCGCCGGCCACGAGCCGCCCGGCCCGGAGGCCTACCTCAATCCCGATGGCGGATGGGCCTCCCGCCGCGAAAGGATCGAAGGGCGGATTCTTGAAGCACCATGGACGCTCGTGCGGGACAACGCCGAGCAGATCGCCCGCGACGGGGCGTTGCTGTGGGCCGATACGGGTACGCCGCCCGGCGTTCACCGCATAGGCGATGGCCTCCTGTCGATGGCCGAAGATACGGTCGTTGAGCCCGGGGTCACCGTGGACCTTCGAGACGGCCCCGTCCGCTTGGAGGCCGGCGCCAGCGTAGAGGGCCCGGCTCGACTCGTGGGACCTCTTTGGATCGGACCGCGGTGCAGGGTCTTCGGCGGACAGGTCGGGGCCTCCTCCATTGGGCCGGTATGCAAGATCCGCGGTGAGGTGTCGGACACCGTGCTCCTCGGGTTCACGAACAAGGCCCACGACGGATATTTGGGCCACGCGCTCCTCGGCCGCTGGGTCAATCTCGGCGCCATGACCACGAATTCGGACCTGAAGAACAACTACGGCTCCGTTTCCATCTGGACACCCGATGGTCCCCGCGATACCGGCGTCATGAAGCTCGGGTGCTTCCTCGGAGATCATGTGAAGACCGGAATCGGTACCGTGCTCAACACGGGGACGGTGGTGGGCGCCGGCAGCAACCTTTTCGGGGGCGCGATGCCACCGACGCGCGTGCCCGCCTTCAGCTGGGGGACCGGCGCCGAGCTCGCCACATATCGCCTGGACAAGTTCCTGGAGGACGCTGAGCGAGCCATGCAGCGGCGTGACGTACCGCTCTCGCCGGGGATGCGCCGACTGTTCGAGCGCGCCTGGAACGCCTCTGCTCCGGACCGCGAAGCGTCGTGAGGGTCGCCGTCCTGGGGAGCGGTAGCGGCGGCAACGCCATCCTCGTGTCGGTGGAGGACACCAACGTCCTGGTGGATGCCGGCTTCAGCGCCCGAAGGATCGCGCAGCGCCTGGAGGCGGTCGGTGTGCCGGCCGACCAGGTTCACGGCATCGTCGTGACACACGACCACGGCGATCACACCAAGGGGATGGGCGTGTTCGCCCGCCGCCACGGCACACCGCTCTACATGACCGAGCCTACGCGACGTACGTGTAGCAAGCTCCTGCGTGGCGGAGAGCGGATCGTGGAGTACCGTCCCACCCGGGCGTTCCACATAGGGTCTGTGCGTGTAGAGCCCTTCATCACGGTGCATGACGCGGCGGATCCGGTGGGGGTTACGCTCGCCGACCCGAGAACCGGTACCCGTCTGGGCGTGGCCACTGACCTCGGGCGTCCGACCGGTCAGATTCGCCATGCCCTGTCGGGTTGCGACATCCTGGTCCTCGAAGCCAATCACGACGAGGTCCTCCTCCATCAGAGCCCCTACCCCGCCTCGGTAAAGCGCCGCATCACCTCGAGTCACGGCCACCTCTCCAACCGAGCCGCCGCTCAGCTCGTGCGGGAGCTACTCCATCCGAGGCTCGCGTGCGTGGTCCTCGCGCATCTGTCTCGAGAGGCGAACACCCCAGAGCTGGCAAGGGAAGTCGTGGGTACGGCGCTCGACGAGGCCGGCTGGAAGGGGCATCTCGAAGTGGCAACCCAGGATCGACCCACGCCCCTGTTCGACATCGAGGAGCTCAGGCGCCGTACCGGCCCCAGCCAGCTCTCACTCCTCTAGCGGACCTCTGAACGAGAGGGGACGCTGGAGTCGTCGTGACGCGGCGTGAGGCTCTCGCCGGGCGACAAGCCTCGACTTGGCTCAGCCACCGCTACGGGCCCGGAGCGGCTCGCAACTAGATCCCGAGGAGTCGCAGAAAATCGTTCGAGAGGGCCCAAACCATGATGCCCACGACGACGAGAAAGCCGACGTTGCTCCATTTCAGGCGCTGCTCCACGGTGAGCCCACGCCCACCCCGCACCGCCTCGATCCCCAGGAACACCAGGTGGCCGCCGTCCAACACAGGTATCGGCAAGAGGTTCAGCACCGCCAGGTTCACGCTGAATAGGGCCATGAAGCGGAGGAACTGATCCAGCCCTGCCGCCGCCGCTTGGCCGGACGCCTCGCCGATGGTGACGATGCTACCCACGGACCGAGGGGAGATGCCCCCCGTCACCAGGTCACCCAGGAAGCCCACGATGACACCGGTGATCGCTGCAGTCTCCCGATAGCCATGTACGACGGCGTCTCGGACCGGCACCGCCTCGTAGGTAACGGCCGGCTGCGGCTGGAAGATCCCGACCCGTCCCACTTGGACTTCCGACCCGTCCGGGCGCGTCTCGGTCTCGCTGTCCAACGTTACGGTGCGGATGATCTCGCGGTCGTCCCTTACCAGCGTGAGATCCACCCGCTCGCCCGGGCGGGCCTCCACGGCCTCCACGAAGGCCCACCAGTTATACACGGGGGAGCCGGCTACCGCGACGATACGGTCTCCGGGCTCCAGCCCAGCCTCTTCGGCGGGAGATCCGGGATTCACGGCCCCGACGCCGGCCTCCACCCAATTGGCTACGGAAGACGCGAGCGCGGTCCTCGCCTCAGCGTCGTCCTGAACCATGATCTCGACTTCACGCGAGGGCTCGGCCAAACGAATGTTCACCGGACCGGCGGGGACGTTCAGCAGCAGTCGCTGGACGTCTCCCCAGTGCTCCGTGTCTTCCCCCGCGATGCCGAGGATGCGGCTACCCGGATCGATGGTGGCCAGCGGCTCTGCCCCGGGAGGGAGCCTCTCGGCGAAGACCATGCCGACGCGTGTCGAGTCGTAGGCGGGGACGCCGTACTGAGCGGCCAAGAAGGCGTACGTCCCGAACGCGAACACCATGTTCATGATGACGCCGGCCGAGATCACGAACGCCCTGGCCCAAATCGGCTTCTGGTCGAAGGCTCGCTCGGGAGGCGTCTGGGGCCCGGTAGCCTCGCCACCCTCCATGCGCTCCATCACCTCGTCATCCATGCCGCCCATCTTCACGTATCCCCCCAAAGGGATGGCGCTCAGGACGTAGTCGGTCTCCCCGTGGCGGAATCCGAGGATCTTCGGCCCAAACCCGATCGAAAATCGCTGCACCTCGACACCCACGGCTCTGGCGGCGAGGAAATGGCCCAGCTCGTGCACGAAGATGAGCACGCCGAGTACCACGATCGTGGCGAGAATGGTCATGCGGTCGGAATCCTCTTGTTCACGCGAGCCACCGCGGCTTCCGCGATAGCGCGCGCCTCCTGGTCGGCCTGGAATACGTCGCCCACGTCGAGGACCTCCGAGGCCCCCACCCGGTCCACGGCTTCGCGCACGATGTCGACCAGGTCCGTGAATCTAACCCGCTCGTCGAGGAAGGCGCCGACCGCGACCTCATTGGCCGCGTTGAACGCCGCCGGAGCCGCCCGACCGCGCTTTCCGGCCTCGCACCCTAAGGCGAAGAGCGGAAAGGCCTCGTGATCGATCTCCTCGAACGTGAGCGGCGAAGCCTGTACAGGATCATACGTTCGAAGCACCGGATCGTTCACTCGCTCGGGGTAGGTCAACGAATACATGATGGGGACCTGCATGGTCGGGAACCCCAGCTGCGCCAACACGGATCCGTCGACAAACTCCACGAACGAGTGGATGACGGACTGAGGGTGCACTACTGCGTCGATGCGCTCGTACGGCATGGCGTAGAGGTAGTGCGCCTCGATGACCTCCAGCGCCTTGTTCGCCAGCGTGGCGGAGTCGATGGTGATCTTGGCACCCATGTCCCATGTAGGGTGCCGTAGCGCATCACAGGGACGGACGTCCTCCAGCTCGGATCGCGGCCGTCCCCGGAAAGGCCCTCCGGACGCAGTCAGAACGATGCGCTGCACGCTCTCGGGCGCGCTCCCCTCCACGCATTGGAGGATCGCGCTGTGTTCAGAGTCGATCGGGACGATCTCCGCGCCCGTCCGACGACTGGCATCCAGTAGGAGCGCGCCTCCGGCTACCAGAGACTCCTTGTTGGCCAGAGCCAGGCGATGGCCCGCCGTCACGGCTGCTAGCGACGGCTCCAGACCGGTGGCCCCCACGAGCGCGTTCAGGATCACGTCGACCCCATCCATACGGGCCACGTCGAGGAGGGCCTCCCGCCCCGAGTACCACCGGGTCGAGCCTTCGGCCGACTGGCCTTCGGCAACGCCCTTCCCGTCGGTCAGCACCGCGACCTTCGGGTCGAATCTTTCCACCTGCTCCCGCAGCAGATCCGCATTCCGGTGACCCGTGAGCGCTACGACAGTAAAGCGGTCCCGATGACGCGCGATCACCTCCAGCGCGCTCCGGCCGATCGAGCCCGTGGAGCCGAGAATCGCAACGCGGATCATGACGTGGTCCCGAGAAGCAGCAGGAATCCGTAACAGAGCGGCAGGGTGAACACCAAGGCGTCTACGCGGTCCAGCACGCCACCGTGTCCCGGCAGGAGCGTGCCCGAGTCCTTTACCCCGGCGTCACGCTTGATGACCGATTCCGCCAGGTCGCCGACGATCGCACCCACGCCGATGAGCGCCCCGATGAGCGCCACGATCATGGGGGACAGCGGCGCGCCGGGAATCACGGCCTGTACCACCAGATACCAGACCACGGCTCCGAAGCTGGCACCCGCCACTCCTGCGATGGCCCCCTCCCAGCTCTTCTTCGGACTGATGGCGGGCGCCAGCCGGCGGCGACCGAACGCCGAGCCGGCGAAGTAGGCCGTTGCATCCCCCACCCAGGTGGCGGTCAGCGGGAGGGCGACCACCGCCACGGAGGCCCACGCCACAGCGCCGTCCGCGCTCCATCCGAGCTGGATCGGTAGCGCGTGGAGCAACGGGACTACCGCCAACGCCAGTCCCGGGTAGACCGCTCCGAAAAGCGTCGTCCCTCCGGCGGCCAGGGGCTCGCCCTCGGCCCCACGCCAGAACGTCATGGACACGAGCACCAGAAGCGAAGCCGCAGCCAAGCCGACGAGGGCGTACGCTCCGAAGGCGCGCGGGGTCGTGGCGATGGTGGCCAGCACAGGCATGGCCGCGGCCGCGGGGACACCCGTCCAGGCGACCGGACGGACGCCCTTACGGCGAACCAACCGGTAGAATTCGTCAGCGCCGATGGCAGCCAGCACCGCCACGACCCCGGCCAGGGCCCAGGACCCGACATAAAGCACGACGACGACGAGGGGCACCCCCACCGCCGCCACCGCCCACCTGCGTGTGAGCTCAGTGGCGACCATCAGATCGCCATGATCTCCTCTTCCTTCCTCTTGAGGAGCTCATCGATCTTGTCGTTGTACTCGTGCGTGAGCTTCTCGAGGGCTTCCCCGCGACGGTGACCCTCGTCCTCGCCGATCTCGTGCTCCTTGACCAGGGACTGGATGTCGTCACGCACGATCCGTCGTGCATGGCGAATGGAAATGCGCCCCTCCTCCGCCATCTTGTGTAGGAGCTTCGCATACTCCTTACGGCGCTCCTCGTTGAGAGGAGGGACGGGAACGCGTATCACGTTCCCGTCATTGGCCGGATTCAGGCCCAGGTCCGCCGACTGGATGCCGCGCTCGATCTCCCCGATAAGTGTCTTGTCGAAGGGCTGCACCACCAGGAGCGTCGGGTCCGGCGTGCTCACCGTGGCGACCTGATTCAACGGCATCTTCGAGCCGTACGCGTCGACCCGCACGGTGTCGAGGAGCGCCGGACTCGCCTTGCCGGTTCGCACGGTGGCGAATTCCCGGCGCACGGCATCGAGCGCATCATCCATCCGTTTCCTGGCATCCTCAACGGTGGCCATTCGGTTCCTCCGCTTGCTTGCTGGAGCCCGCTCGGGGGCCGAGTCGGTTCGACCCCGTGCAGAAATCCAGGAGTCGATGGGTTCTGAGCAGGCACACGGACAAATCCGCGGGCCTGCAGTCTCCTACGATACCAGCGTTCCGATATGCTCACCACGGATGGCGCTGGCCACCGCCCCGCGGTTCTCCAGATTAAGCACGATAATGGGCAGCCTGTTCTCTTTGCAGAGTGACACGGCCGCAGCATCCATCACGGCCAGTTCGCGGGTGACCACTTCCTGGAACGAGATCTTAGGGATGAACTCGGCTTCGGGATACTTCATCGGGTCCGCCGTGTAGACCCCCTGAACCTTCGTGGCCTTGATGACGACGTCCGACTCCATCTCGATGGCGCGCAACACCGCGGCGGTGTCGGTGGAGAAATATGGGTTACCGGTACCGCCGGCAAACAGGACCACGCGACCCAGCTCCATATGGCGCATGGCCCGGCGCCGGATGTACGGCTCGGCCACTTCGTCCATGCGGATGGCGGTCATGACCCGGGTCTCCACGTTCTTGTGCTCCAGGAGATCCTGAACCGCCAGGGCGTTGATCACGGTGGCCAGCATCCCCATGTAGTCGGCCTGGACCCTGTCCATTCCCTCCTTGGACGCCATCGCGCCTCGGACGATGTTTCCACCCCCGATGACCACGCCCAGCGAGACGCCCATCTCAACCACGGAGCGTATCTCGTCAGTGAGCCGATCCACGACCGACGGCTCGATCCCGAAACCCTTGCCTCCCGCGAGAGCTTCGCCGGAAAGCTTCAAGAGCACCCGCCTGTACCGCAGCTCTTCACCGTTCTGGCTCACGCCTATCTCCTCTCTGGAATCTCTTCCTCGCCCCCGGTCCATGCCGAGGAGCCTCAGGAGCTCTCGCCCACCTTGAAGCGCGCGAACCGTGCAACCTCGATCTTCTCACCGGTCTTCGCCGAGACTTCCGTGATGAGCTGCTCGACCGTCTTGTCCGGGTCCTTCACGAAGGGCTGCGCTAGAAGTGTGCTTTCCTTGAAGAACTTCTGCAGCTTCCCGTCGACGATCTTCTCCCAGATGGCCTCCGGCTTTCCTTCTTCCTTGACGGTGTCCAGGAAGACCCTGCGCTCACGGTCCACGACCTCGGCCGGGATCTCCTCCTTCGAAACGGCCAACGGGGCCGTAGAGGCGATATGCAACGCCAGGTCCTTGGCTAGTCCCTTGAAGTCGTCGGTATTGGCCACGAAGTCGGTCTCGCAGTTCAGCTCAACGATGACGGCGGTCCTGTTATCGAAGTGAACGTAGCTCCCGATGGTCCCTTCGTTGGCGGACTTGTCCGCGCGCTTCGCAGCTTTCGCGGCGCCCTTCGCACGAAGAAGATCCACGGCCTTTTCGATGTCGCCCCCGGTCTCTTCGAGGGCCTTCTTGCAATCCATCATGCCCGCGCTCGTCATGTCGCGGAGCTTTTTGACGTCCTTGGCGCTGATCATGCTCGTTCACTCACCTTGGTTGCTCATTGGTGGATCCGGCCTCGCCGACCGTGATCGTGAAAAGAGGCGGCGGAGTCCGGGAGCCCCGGGCCCTGCCGCCTCTCGTCGTTCCTCCGGAAACGCCCAGTGGCCCAGCTTTCCATGGCGCGACCAGGCTCCCCGAGTCAGGCTTCCGGAGCTCAGTCCTCGGAATCGTCCGAGGCTTCGTCCGAGGCTTCGTCCTCTGCCTCGCCCTTTTTCACCGAGGCATCCGTCTCGTCGGCGACCTCAGGCGTATCCTCGGTGTCCCCGTCCGCTGCCGCTTCGGCGACCTCGGGCGTCTCCTGAACCGCGGCCTCATCCTTTGCCGCCTCGGCATCGGCCGCCTGAGGCTCATCCACTGCTTCAACGGCTTCCTCGTCCGCGGCTTCACCCTCGTCGTCCTTTAGACGCTGAGCGATGACCTCCGGCTTCGGCCGACGCTTCCGCTTGGGCCGACGCCGCTTGGGACGCTCCTTCTCGGTTGTCTCGCCCGTCTCGGTCGAATAGGTCGTCGCCTCCAGATCCTCGGTACGGCGACGCTCGTCCTCCGGTACGTCCTTTCGGGCGGTTTCGATGGCGTCGGCCATGGCCTTGGCGATGAGACTGACGGAGCGGATGGCGTCGTCGTTGCCGGGGATCGGGAAGTCGATCAAGTCCGGATCCGCATTCGTATCCGTGATGGCGATGATTGGAATGCCAAGACGGGACGCCTCCCGCACCGCGATGGTCTCTCGCTTGGCGTCAACCACGAAGACGGCACCCGGCAGGCGACCCATGTCCTTCAGGCCCGCCAGGTACTTGTCCAGCTTCGTGCGTTCCCGGTCGAGCATGAGACGCTCTTTCTTCGTGTAGAACTCGAAGGCGTTCTCTTCCTGACCGCGCTCGAGTTCCTTCAGACGCCGGATCTGCTTCCGGATCGTCTGAAAATTCGTGAGCATTCCGCCCAGCCACCGCTCGGTGACGTAGAACGATCCACTACGCTGCGCCTCCTGCTCGACGACGCCGCGGAGCTGCTTCTTCGTGCACACGAAGAGGACGCGCTCGCCACGGAGGACAACCTCACGGACGGCCTGCTGTGCGTTCTCCAGGCGGTCCAGGGTCTTGCGGAGGTCGATGATGTGGATGCCGTTCCGCTGCGTGAAGATGAAGGGCTTCATCTTCGGGTTCCAGCGACGGGTCTGGTGGCCGAAGTGTACGCCGGCCTCCAGAAGCTGGTTGAGTCCTACTTCCGACATGTGTGATCTCGTTGTCTTGTGGGGCCGATGTACGCCCCAGTCAGGATTACGGCACCACCACGAGGCGGCACCGGTTGAATCACGGCGCGGCGATCCCCGCCGACCGGATCAACGCTTGGAGAACTGGAACCGCTTCCGCGCCTTCGGGCGACCGGGCTTCTTCCGCTCCACGGCACGTGGATCACGGGTGAGCATGCCCTTCTCCCGCAGGGCGGGCCGGGTCTCCTCGTCGTGCGTGACGATCGCGCGGGAAAGCCCCAGCCGCACGGCGTCGCACTGCCCGGTGAGGCCTCCGCCATTCACCCGTACGACGACGTCGAACTGCCCCTCCAGCTCCGTCACCTTGAGAGGCTCGGCCAGCCGGATCTGATGCGTCGGCCGGGGAAAATAGTCAGTGAGGGGGCGGCCGTTCACGGTCCACTCCCCTTTTCCCGGCCGAAGAATGACTCGGGCCACGGAGGTCTTCCGGCGCCCGACCGTCTGAATCTGTCCTTCCTGGTTCGCCATGTGTTCTCGATCCCTCGTCAGATGTCCAGGGGCTCGGGCCGCTGGCCCTGATGGGGATGATCCTCGCCCGCGTAAACCTTCAGCTTCCGTTGCAGCTGCCTGCCCAGAGCGTTCTTGGGCAGCATTCCCTTCACCGCCAGCTCTATGATCCGCTCAGGGTGGGTTGCGAGCATCCGCTTGAAGGGGATGTGCTGCTCGCCGCCCATGTAGCCGGAATGCCTGAAGTACGTCTTCTGATCCGCCTTGCGACCGGTAAGACGCACCCGCTCCGCATTGACGACGACCACGTTGTCCCCGGTGTCCAGATGGGGGGTGTACATGGCCTTGTGCTTCCCGCGAAGCACACGGGCGATTTCCGTCGCCAGGCGCCCGAGGGGCTTGTCAGCCGCGTCCACGAGCCACCAGTGGTGCTCGATGTCATCGGCCTTGGGTGTATACGTTCTCATACCCGTGCTTCGCATAGTTTGGCGGTTCCGAAATAGAGCTATCAAGGATAGTCCTGACCCCATAGGGTGTCAACTGAGCCAGGGGGCCGCAGCACGCGACTTTCCGAGGGTGTGTCAGCGCGTCGCGCGACCGGGTCACCGGAAGGTCTCGAGGAACCTCGCACGGGACTTGTGGCGTAGGCGGACCAGCGCCTTCTCCTTGATCTGGCGCACCCGCTCCCGGGTGATGCCCAGAATCTCACCGATCTCCTCCAGGGTCATGGGATCCTGGTCGTCGAGACCGAAGTAGAGTCTGAGGATCTTCGACTCACGCTCTTTCAACGAGGCTAGCGCCTCCTCCACCGTCTGCTTGAGGGCGTGCTCGAAGACTTCGTCTTCAGGCCCGGGTCCGTACTGGTCAGGGAGGTAGTCCAGGAGTCGGCTGTCCTCTCCGGGGACCAGCGGAGCGTCGAGCGAGAGGTGCGAATGGGAGATGGCGAGCGTGCGCTCGACCTCCTCCTTGGAGATGTCCAGCCCCTCGGCGATCTCCTGGACGGTGGGCTCCCGACCAAGCTCCTGCAGGAGAGACGAGGATCTCCGTCCGATCCGATGCAGGGCGCCCGCACGGTTCAACGGGACCCGAACGATCCTGCTCTGCTCCGCCAGCGCCTGAAGGATCGCCTGCCGAATCCACCACACCGCGTAGCTGATGAACTTGATGCCCTTCGTCTCGTCGAACTTGTGCGCCGCGCGTATGAGCCCGGTGTTCCCCTCGTTGATGAGGTCGGAGAGGGGTACCCCCTGGTTCTGGTACTTCTTCGCGACGGACACGACGAACCGCAGGTTCGAGCGCACCAGCTTGTCGAGGGCCTCCCCATCTTCCTTGCGGATGAGCTTCGCGAGCCGCGCCTCCTCGGCCCGGTCGATGAGCGGGTATTGGCTGATTTCCTTGAGGTATTGATCCAAGGACCCCTCTCGGGCTCCACCCTTTCGAGAGGAGAAGCTCATCCGACACTCACGAGCGGCCATTCGGGCGCGGTACGGCGTTCCGAGACGATCGGGGCCGTTGGATAGACAGCAAGGATCTTGGGCGGGTCAGTGCTCAGTGGATTGGTGCTCCCAGCCGGCCCCAGCGAATGCTTTGGAGCCAAGCGAGTCTGGAATCCGGAACGGCGTCGAAAGAATAGTAAACTCGCCATGGCTTACCACGAATTCGCTCGCGGCTCACGAAACCCCAATACCGTGAATCCTCGCTGTTGTCGCGGTTGTCGCCGAGGACGAAGAAACGCCCCGTCGGCACCACGATCGGGCCCCAGTTGTCCCGTGTGGGCTCGTACCGCCGCCGCGTGCTGGCAATGAGGTGATTGGACTGCCACCTCATATCCGGGTGGACGGCGTCGCCACGGCGATCCAGATAGCGCACGTACGGCTCGTCTATCACTTCACCGTTTCGGTACAGGCGCTTGTCCCGCATCTCGAGGGTGTCGTTGGGCATCCCGACGATTCGCTTGACATAGTTCTTCTCGGGCTCGTGGGGCGGGTGGAAGACCACGACGTCTCCCCACCCAGGCTCGTCAAAACCGGGAATACGGATTCCGCCTGGAAGGGTCGCCCCGTAGATGGCCTTGTTCACCAGAAGGAAGTCACCCACGAGCAACGTTCCTTCCATGGAACCAGTGGGAATCTTGAATGCCTCGATCACCCAAGCCCTCACGACCAAGAACAGCGCGAGGGCAATGACAACGGACCGGAGCCAGTCCGCCACCCCTCGAACAACGGAACTGGTGCGAGAGCCCGGGGGACGCCCGCCGACACCCGCAGATGACGTTGTCTCCGATTCCCGCATCGTTCCTCGTTGGGACCGCGTTGGTCGGCACGCGCCCCGGAGCGTTCCCCGCCCCGGTGCTGCTGGCGTCCATACCCGCCCCGTGCCTCCGTCGTTCCGGACGCCATTGTGTCCTGCTTTAGGCGTCCGATCTTCGAATATAGCCTTGATCCAGGATGCTACGGGAACCCGCTCCCGGACCTCATCCGCCCCACGCGATCGACCCTATGCGCCAGCCCCTACGAAAGCGTCGAGCCACGCGTCCGTCGCTGGCGGACCGATACGGAGATGATGGTCGTATACGTACCCGCACAAACGTTCGAGGCGCCAGCCCAGGCAATCGCTCTCCAGAGCGCGGCAGCGGCGGGGATCCGCGCTTGGAACGGACAGCCCTTCCGGGTGCGGGTCGAGCTCCTGTCGGGAGAGGAGGCACACTTCGCCGTGACCTGGGCACGATCCCTCGGAGGTCGTGTCCTCGGGGCAGCCCGGACGCATTGGTCCTCGACCGAGGGCTTCACCGCGACATCGATCGACCTGGTGACCAGGAACCCAGCCGACCCCGGTCGCACCCTGGAGCCGGACCGCGTGCGACTCGCCGCGGCTCACGAGATGGGGCACACATTGGGATTGCCGCACAGCGACTCGGACCGGGAGGTCATGTACCCCCAGAGAACAGTGCGGTTACCCTCAGCGCTCGCGACTACAGGACCATGGGAGCCCTCTACCGGCTGCCTGACGGATCGGTCCTGGAGGTGCAGTCGGGGCTCTGACTCCAGTCTGGGGCCCCACGTGCCGTCACTCTTCCCGAACCAACCCGTACTTCTCGATCTTCTTGTACAGGTTCGAACGCGGCATGTCGATTCGGCGTGCGGTTTCTGCGACGTTCCACTCGTGCTCGCGGAGCTTATGCAGGATGAAGGCCCGCTCGGCTAGATCCTTGAAGTCCTGGAACGTATCGGCACCCAGGAGCCCTGACCCCAACCCTTCGGCCTGCCCGCGACCCGAAGCGAGCAGGTCCACGTCCGCGGCCGCAACCACGTCGCCCGGCGAGAGGATCAGAAGCCGTTCGACGGCGTTCCTCAGCTCGCGGACGTTGCCCGGCCAAGAGAGCCCCTGAAGCCTGCCCACAGCTTCGGCGGAGAAGGTCCTGAGGGGCATTCCGTCCCGCTTTGCCATGAGCTCGGCAAAGTGTTGCACGAGCATGGGGATATCCTCTCGGCGATCCCGGAGCGGCGGGAGGTGGACAGGTACGACGTTCAGGCGGTAGAAGAGATCCTCCCTGAAGCGACCGTCCTCGATTTCCTGTTCGACGTCCTTGTTCGTGGCAGCGATCACGCGCACGTCCACCTCGATGGCCTCGGACCCGCCAACCCGCGTGACGACCCCCTGCTCCAGTGCCCGGAGCACCTTGGCCTGAGCGTCCAGGGACATGTCACCCACTTCGTCCAGGAAAAGGGTGCCACCGTCCGCTTGTTCGAACTTGCCTGCCTGGTCGGACACCGCCCCGGTGAAGGAGCCCTTTACATGACCGAACAGCGCCGATTCGATGAGCTCTGTGGGAATCGCGGCGCAATTGACCTCGACGAACGGACCGCCGGCTCTTGGGGACAGTCGGTGCACGGCCCTGGCCACCAACTCCTTGCCCGTCCCATTCTCTCCGGTAATCAGCACCCGGGCCTCGGTAGGCGCGACACGCTCCACGCGCTCCAGCACCTGACCGATGCCACGCGAGCTCCCGACGATCCGATACCGGCTCTCCACCTGGTCGCGAAGGTCTGCTACGCTCTCCGTAAGTCCCTTCAGCTCCAGAGCACGCCGGAGCGTCACGAGAAGGCGATCCGTATCCAGGGGTTTCTCGAGAAAGTCGTAGGCGCCGCTTCGCGTCGCCTCGAGGGCGGTGTCGATCGTCCCGTGTCCCGAGATCATGACCACAACCGCCCGGGGATCGTCATCCCGAATCCTGGAAAGGGCCTCCAGGCCATCCATGCCGGGCATCTTGACGTCCAGAAAGGTCACGGCCGGCCGGAAGCTCCTGACCGCCTCGATCCCGTCGGGTGCATCCTCACAAGCCCGCACCTCATGGCCCTCGTACTCGAAGACCTGAACAAGCGCATCGCGGATGCCCTTCTCGTCGTCGACCACCAGGAGCTTCGCCATTTCGCCTAATCCCCCGAGAGTCTGACGCCCGAGACGACCGTGTACCGGGGCCCCTCGCGCGAGATCCGGCTGCTCATGAGGTCGATGGTGTGAACCTTGATTTCACCCTTCAGGCCCATGTCTGCCACCATCTCGTCCAGCCCACGGAACGCACCAGCGCCCCCCCGTTCGTCGGCTCGCCCCAAGGTGACGTGAGGATGGAATGCCCGGGTCTCAGACTCGAAGCCCATGTCTCCCAACGACCACTCAAGGTCCTGCTTCAAACATCGCAGCTCGGGATTGGCACCGATCCCGAGCCAGATCACGCGAGGCCGCCTTACGGTGGGGAAAGCGCCAAAGACACCAAGCTCGGTTGTAAACGGCCGGTTGGCCTCCGCCGCCTTGGCCATGGCCGCCTCGATCCGCGGCACGTCGCTCTTCCTGACCTGACCGAGGAACTTCAAGGTGATGTGGTACTGATCCGGGTCGACCCAGCGGACCGGCAAGTCGGCCTCCCGCAGCTTGCGGGCGGCTCGGTGGATGCGGGTTCTTTCCTTCTTGGGCAGATTCAGGGCGATGAAGAGCCGCATGGTCTCTCGGTTCGAGGCACATTCGCTGCGCCCGTGATACCGACGGTCGGGCCGGAAGTTCGCCCAACCCGGGACGCTACCTCAACACCTCACCCGTCCGAGCTTCCCCGATCGGTACTGCAGCGCTTCCGCCACGTCCTCCTGCCGGACGGCATCCGAGCCCGCGAGGTCGGCCACCGAGCGCGCCAAGCGCAGGACCCTGTGGTAGCCTCGAGCAGAGAGACCGAGTTGCGTGACGGCATCGGTCACCAGCCGGTCCACGCCCGGCCCACCTCGACAGAATCTCCGGACCTCCGTGGGCCCCATCTCACCATTCACGTCGACCCCCGGCACTCGCCTCAGTCGTCGCCGCTGCCTTTGCCGGGCGTCATGGACCCTGGCACGAACAGCCGCCGACGATTCGCCGAAGTCGAACCTCCGCAGAGACTCCACGTCGACGGCGGGCACGTGTACGTGCACATCGATGCGATCCATGAGCGGGCCACTCACACGCCCTTGATAGCGTGCCACGAGACGATCGTCGCATAGACAGCGGTCGGTTCCGTCCCCCAGGTACCCGCAAGGACAGGGGTTCATCGCGCCGACGAGCAGAAACCGCGCGGGGAGGGACATGCTGCCGCCGGCTCTGGCGAGCCGCACCTGCCCGTCCTCCAATGGTTGGCGGAGGATCTCCAGCGCACTGCGACGAAACTCTGGAAGCTCGTCCAGAAACAGGACACCGCGATGAGCCAGCGAGACCTCTCCCGGACGAAGCGGAGAGCCCCCGCCGACGACGCCGGCGTCGCTGACCGAGTGATGAGGTGCTCTGAAAGGCGGATGGCCGACGAGTGGCCGCTCGGGAGACAGCAGGCCGGCCACCGAATGCACTCTCGTGCACGCCAGAGCGTCGTCCAGCGACAACGGCGGAAGGAGACCTGGAAGCCGCAGAGCCAACATGGTCTTGCCTGAGCCGGGAGGTCCCGTCATCAGGATGTTGTGACTGCCCGCCGCGGCGACCTCCAGTGCTCGCCGGGCCCACGCCTGGCCCCGCACGTCGCGGAGATCAGGGATCGACGCGGGAGGCTGTGACAGAAGGCCCTGAGGATCCGTCCGAACCTGCGGGAGCGGAGCGTGGCCCCGCAGGTGGGCCGCCACCGACGCCAAGTCCGGTGCGGCCAAGACGCGAAGCCCCTCCACCAACCCCGCCTCTGGGCCGTTTGATTCTGGCACGACGAGCGTCCGGGCGCAGCCAGTCGAATAGAGCTCGGCCGCCACGGGCAGGACCCCGGGGACCGGTCGGAGCCCGCCGTCCAGGCCGAGCTCCCCCAGGAAGGCAACACGCTCGATCACCTGGGAGTCCAACGCCCCCGAAGCGACCAATAGCCCCACCGCGACGGGAAGATCGAAACCGGTGCCCTCTTTCCTGAGGTCTCCTGGGGCCAGGTTCACGGTAATGCGCCGGTTCGGGAGCACGAAGCCCGAGTTCTTCAGTGCGGTGGCGACACGCTCACGGCTCTCGCGGACGGCGCCGCGAGGCAGCCCTACGACGGTGAACGCCGGAAGGCCGGAGGAGAGGTTGACCTCCACGCGCACGGGTACCGGGTCCACGCCGTGCACTGTTCCGGTATCGACTTGTGCGAGCATGATCCAGGATCGACTCAGACGAACGACTCTCGAATGGCGGGATGGGTCTCCGACTCCAAATTGGGATCGACTTGTGCCCGGCTTGCACGATCCGTACGATGGCCCTCGGCAGGCGGGTCGGTTGCTCCACTGGCCACGCTCCCCCCGCACCGCCATGGCTCCCCCGCAAAACGGAGTGCGCGGATGAACGTTGCCGTCCTTAAGGAAACCCGGGCCGGAGAGCGCAGGGTCGCGCTCGTCCCCCAGGGGGTCCAGGAGCTGACCAAGGCCGGATTCTCGGTCACGGTCGAGGCCGGAGCCGGTGTCGCGGCAGGTGTCTCCGACGCCGAGTATTCCGCGGCAGGGGCGCGGGTCGCCCATTCGGCCGTCGAAGCTCTCGAGGACGCACGGATCGTGGCCCGCGTGAACCCGCCGTCCACCGACCAGCCCGACGAGACGACGTACCTTCCGCGAGGCGCCATCCTCGTCTCCTTCCTCAGCCCGTTGACTCGCCAGGACGTGGTCCGCCGCCTCGTGGATCTTCACGTGACCGGAATCTCGATGGAGATGGTGCCCCGCATCACGCGCGCCCAGTCCATGGATGCACTGTCGTCCCAGGCGACGGTGGCCGGATACAAGGCGGTCCTGCTGGCCGCGGGCGCGCTGCCCAGATTCCTCCCGATGTTCACCACGGCGGCCGGCACCATTCGCCCCGGCAAGGTACTGGTTCTGGGCGCAGGGGTGGCCGGGCTGCAAGCCATCGCGACGGCCAGGCGCCTCGGGGCGGTCGTCGAGGCCTTTGACGTCCGACCTGCGGTGAAGGAACAGGTGGAGAGTCTCGGCGCCCGGTTCCTGGAGGCCGACGACGAAGTCACGGCGGAGGGAGAGGGTGGATACGCGAAGGAGCTTTCCGAAGAGCAGCACGAGAAGGAGCTCGCCCTCATCGGGGGGGCGGTTCCCGAGGCGGATATCGTCATCACCACGGCCCAGATTCCCGGCCGAACGGCACCGGTGCTTCTGACCGAGGAGATGGTCCGAACCATGAAGCCGGGATCCGTCATCGTGGACCTGGCCGCCGAATCCGGTGGCAACTGCGTGCTCACCCGAACTGACGAGACCGTCACCGCTCACGGTGTCGTGATCATGGGCCCGGCGAACCTTCCCGCGCAGATCCCGGTGCACGCGAGTCAGATGTACTCGAAGAACGTCGTGACTCTGCTCAAGGAGATGGTGAGCGAGGAAGGGGAGCTCGAGCTGGACTTCGAGAACGACGTCATCGGGCCCGCGACCGTGACCCACGGTGGGGAGATCCGTAGCGACCGGGTGAGAAGCCTGGTGGAGGGCGCATCCGCCTGAGAGCCGGCGGACACGGAGGGCCCTCGAGCGCGAGGGCACACACGGAAGTTCCACATCAGGAAGGAGCTGCGTCATGGGTGAGCTGATGATCGGTCTCTACGTCTTCGTGCTGGCCACGCTCGCCGGCCGCGAAGTCATCACGAAGGTGCCGCCTACGCTCCACACACCCCTCATGTCGGGGGCGAACGCCATCTCCGGCATCGCCATCGTCGGAGCCATCGTCGTGGCCGCATCCGCCGAGGGAACGGCCAGAACCGCGCTCGGGATCGCGGCCATCGCCATGGCGACCATCAACGTGGTCGGAGGCTTCCTCGTGACCGACCGCATGCTCAGCATGTTCCGGAAGAGGTGATCCGATGGACATGCGCATGCTCGTCGAGCTCATCTACCTCCTGTCGGCCATCCTATTCGTCGTCGGCCTGAAGCGCCTCCAGTCCCCTGCGACGGCCCGTGGAGGAAATGCTCTGGCCGCGGCCGCCATGTTCCTGGCCATCATCGCCACGATCGTCGACACGCAGATTCTGTCGTGGTCCGGGATCCTCATCGGCGTCGCGATTGGCGGCACGGTGGGCGGCGTGGCGGCTCGCACCGTCCAGATGACCTCGATGCCGCAGCTCGTGGGCATCTTCAATGGCTCCGGTGGCGGCGCATCCGCGCTCGTGGCCGTGGCGGAGTTCATGGGAAATCCGGTCGTGGGCGCAGGCACGACCGGCGTTACGATTCTCCTGGGGACGCTCATCGGCGGCGTGACCCTCACGGGATCGCTGGTGGCCTTCGCGAAGCTGCAAGGGGTGATGACCGGAAACCCCATCACCTTCCCGGGCCAGAACGCGGTGAACGGCCTGCTGACCGTCGGAGTCCTCATCCTGGGATGGATGGTTCTCGGCGGAGGCACGGGTCAGGACCCGCTCACCTTGTTCTACGGCTTCTGCGCGCTGGCAGCGGTTCTAGGGGTGCTTCTCGTGATCCCCATCGGTGGCGCGGACATGCCGGTGGTGATCTCTCTCTTGAACTCCTACTCGGGGTTGGCAGCGAGCGCGGCGGGATTCGTGATCGGGAACATGGTCCTGATCATCTCGGGAGCCCTGGTGGGAGCCTCGGGCCTCATCCTCACGCAACTCATGTGCAAGGGAATGAACCGCTCGCTGGGCAACGTCGCCTTCGGTGGATTCGGCGGGGCTGCGAGCGTGGACAAGTCGCAGTTCGGAAAGCGACCGGTCAGGCGCGCGGACGCGGAAATGGTGGCGGCAGAGCTCGGGTACGTGAATTCGGTGGTGGTTGTCCCGGGATACGGCCTGGCGGTGGCTCAGGCACAGCATGAGCTGCGGAAGGTGGGCGACCTCCTCGAGGAACGGGGGGTGGACGTGAAGTACGCGATCCACCCTGTGGCCGGTCGTATGCCCGGCCACATGAACGTGCTCCTGGCCGAGGCGGACGTAAGCTACGACCGGCTCTTCGATCTGGACGAGATCAACGAAGACTTCGGCACCACGGACGCGGTGCTCATCGTCGGCGCGAACGATGTCGTGAACCCCGCGGCCCGGGACCCAGACTCCATCATCGCGGGAATGCCGATCCTGGATGTGGATCGGGCACGCCGGGTCATCGTCATGAAAAGGAGCCTCTCTCCCGGCTTCGCCGGCATCGACAACGACCTCTTCTACATGGACGACACCTTGATGTTCTTCGGGGATGCCAAGGCTTCCATGGCCGACCTGGTCCGAGAGGTGCGGGAGCTCGGCTAGACGCTGTGCCGGACCGAGGTCCGGCGGCGTGACCTGCCTGCCGGGACGCGTTAGTCAGCCCTCGGCGGCAGCCGCTTGCAGCAGTGACCACGCCCGCGCCACGTGCTCGGGTCGGGTGCGGATGTTCCCCACCGTCAGTCGCAGAGCCGTCCGACCGTCCAGAGCCGTGTGCGTGAGGAACACGTCTCCGGTCCGATTCACTCGCTCCAGAATTCGATGATTGAGGGAGTCCACCTCTTCCGCGGAGAGTCCGGCCGGCACCCTACGAAACGCTACGGTGGCCAGCGGCACGGGCGCCAAACGCTCCCAGCCGGCCGCCTTGTCGACCTGGGCGGCGAAGGTGCGCGCCATGTGAATGTGGGCCAGAAGACGAGCCACAACCCCTTCCCTTCCGAACCAGCGCATGACGAACCACAGCTTGAGCGCCCGAAAACGCCGCCCCAGGGCCACGCCGTAATCCATGAGGTTCCGCACCTCGTCCACGCTACTCGACCGAAGGTACTCGGGGACGATGCTGAAGGCGCGCACCAGGTCCTCGGGGCGGCGGCAGTAGAGGATCGAGCAGTCCACGGGGGTGAACAGCCACTTGTGGGGGTTCACGACGATGGAGTCGGCGCGCTCCCACCCCTCGAACAGAGAACGCAGCTCCGGAACGATCGCGGCGGGGCCCCCGTAGGCCGCGTCCACGTGCAACCAGAGTCCGTATTCCTCCGCAACCTCAGCGATTGCGCCCACCGGATCGATGGACGACGTCGAGGTCGTCCCGGTGGTCGCCACCACGGCAACCGGTCGCACGCCATGCTGGAGATCCTCTCGCACGGCTTCCCGAAGTCGGTCCACGTCCATGCGGTAGTCGGCGTCCGCGGGGACGGGCCGATACCCCTCGCGACCGAAGCCGAGCGCAACCACCGCCTTCTCCACTGAGGAGTGGGCATGCTCGGACCCATAGACGCGGCCGCGGGCGGCACCGAACAATCCCTTGGATCGAGCCTCGGGATAGGCGACCTCCCGCGCGGCGGCCAAGGCGTGGAGGGTCGACGACGAGGCGGTGTCGTTGATCACTCCGTCAAATCCGTCCGGTAGCCCGAGCCACTGCCGCAACCAGTCCGCCACGACCTCCTCCAGCTCGGTGGCCGCGGGGGAGCTTCGCCAGACCATGGCGTTCACGTTGAGGGCCGCCGCGATCATCTCCCCGAGAATGCCCGGGCCGGAACCAGTGATGGAGAAATAGCCGAAGAAGCCCGGGTGATTCCAATGGGTAATGCCGGGGAGCACGATCTCCCGGAAGTCGCGGAGGACGTCGTCCATGGATTCCCCACCCTCGGGACCTGAATTGGGTAGGGCCGCCCGAATGTCCCCCGGCTGGACCTGGGAGAGCACGGGGAGGTCTTCCACGGAGGCGAGATAGTCGGCAATCCAGTCCGATACCTCACGGCCGAGGCGGCGAAGCTCCTCCGGCGGGATATCCCCCTCACGGGGTCCGGAGGATTGCGGGGTGCGACTCAGGCCCGGACCTCCGTGTTTCGTGCGTGCGCCACTAGCTCGTCCAGCTCCCTGGACATGGTCCCGAGCTGATCCAGGACCTCATCGGCAAGCTCAGACGGTCCGGGAGGGGCTATTCCCTCCCCTTCGAAGAACTGGAAGAAGAGCGCATCCGTGTGCCCCACGCTCGCGTGGGTGACGCCACGATCGATCACTCGGTTCAATCGCAGGATCTCGCGGAGGGACAACGGCCGGCGACCCCCGAGCGGCGGATCGCGATAGAGATCGCGAATCACCAGCTCACGTAAAATCTGGAACTCTTCGATGACCTCCCCAGCAGCCAAGCCACGGCGCGCCGCCACCGACCCGAAAAGCTCCGAGCTCTTGACCCAGAGGGGCTCAAGGGTGTCTCGGTGCGGCCCCAGCATCCAGGGAAGGAATCGAAGGAGGTGCTGCGTGAACGCATCGAGAACGACGTCTAGCTCCTCCGAATCCCCGAGCTCGTGGTCCCGAATGGCCAAGCTCCAACGCCGGGACAACTCCTCCAATCGAGCGCCCAACCATTCGGCCAACTCGCCGGGAGCGAGCGGTCGGGATGGGCGGGGTCCGGAGGAGGTCTCGATGGAAGGCTCTGTGGTCCTGGAGGAGTAAGGCACGTTTGGATCACTCCGATCGGCCGGACGAACTTTGCCGGCCCCTGTGCCCGAACAACCATGGGCTTACGAAGATGGGCAGGATGAGAGAAACGGGCCACCCGGGACACCGAGTCTAGCGGGGCACCACCCGACTCCTGGCGATCGTCCCAAGACGGGATGTTCCTCTACTCGGACCAGACACGAAGACGGATCCGTGCCGTGGTGCCCTCATCCTGTCGGCTCTCCACCTCCACGTCGCCCCCCCAGCTGGAGACCAGACGCCGGACAATGGCGAGGCCCAACCCTGTTCCCGTGGACCGAGTGCTGAATTGCGGCTCGAAGATCCGTGGGAGCACGTCGTCCGGAATTCCCACACCCTCATCCACCACCTCCAGAATGACCACCTCATCTTCCTGCCTGGCGCGTAGCTCCACATGGTCGCCTTGCCGACTGGCCAAGCGAGCGTTCTCCAGCAGGTTGACGAGCACCTCCTTGAGCTCCGGAGTGCGTGCCACGACTGGAGGAAGCCCTGGCGGGATCACGTGCGTGAAGTGGACAGCCGCAACCGAGCCTCCGTAGAGCGCCATCACGTCTCCCACCACCGACTCCAACGACACGGGACCCAAAGGCACGCCGGCGTCCGCGGGAGCCCCGAAGCGGGAGAAGCTCTGGGCGATCGTCGCAAGCCGGTCGATCTCCCGAAGCATGGCGTCTGCATTCCTGAGAAGGATCTCCTCGAAATCCTCCCTACCGTCTTCCCAAGCCCGCCGGACGTGCTGGATGCTCAACTTGATAGGGGTGAGTGGATTCTTGACCTCGTGCGCCACCTGACGAGCCATTTCTCCCCACGCCAGGACCCGCTCGGCGCGGAGCTCGTCCGTTACGTCGTCCATGGCCACCACGGCTCCCCGGAGCGCGCCCGGTGTGCCGAGCCGCCGCGCTCGCACCCGGATCCTTCTGTCATCGGCCAGGAGCTCGTGGTCCGCTCGGTCCGACCCCCCTTCCAGATAGTTGTCGAGCCAACGCCCGAGATCTTCCGAGAGAGGCCCTTCGCTACGGATCGGGGCTCCGGGTTCCACCGCCGCCCCTAGCAGCTCCCGAGCCCGAGGGTTCACCAAGGTCACACGACCTGCGGCGTCGACGGCCAGCATCCCGACCGCCGCCTCGTCCATGATCAGCTGGGTCCGGCGTGAGGTGCGGATCAGCGCGCTCCTAGCCTGCCGGACCCGCTCTACCATGCGGTTGAACGCTCGAAACACCGCTCCGAACTCGTCAGCGCGATCCGCGGGCAATCGCAGCTCGAGGTTCCCGGATCCGACACGCTCCGATGCCACTTGGAGGGCCTGGATAGGCCGGGTGAGCGCCCGAGCGGCGAAAAGGGCCAGCCCGAGAGACAACCCCGCCCCGAGCACGACGAAGAAGCCCAGGAGCTCGACGAGATCCGCGGCCTGGATCGCGGCCGTTCCCGCCTGGAGAGGAACCTGGGCGGCCAGTACGTCGCCATCGGGAAGCCTCCGGTACGCCGTGACGTACGCCCACCGCCCGAGCTCGGTGGAGGTGAAGCGCTTCTGCCCCTCGAGCCCCGCGAGCTCCTGCTGAACCGCATAGGGCGTCCACGCCGCATAGAGCCCGAGCTCCACAAGCTCCTCCACCGACCCTTCGGACAGCTCCCCATCCTGATAGACGACCAGATCCGACTCCACTTGCCGGGCCAGGCGGTCCATCCCCCCGGCGAGCGTCCGGTACCACACCGCAGCATCGTCCACCACACGCTCGGAAATGACCTCGGCCGACCGATGTGCGGCCTGGGTCAGGGTTCGGTAGGCAACCGTGCCGAAAAGTCCGTTGGCCAGCGCAAAGAACCCGAACAACGCCCACGTCACACGTCCTCTGAAGGAGATCGTGAGCCCTCGGACAGGGGGGAATGAGCCTTCCTGGGCACCTCTCAGCCCATGGCCCACCAGCCAGAAAGCCCCCAACAAGAGGCCGTTCAGAACCAGCAGAAGCGTTCCGCGAGCCAGCGCCTGTAGCGGATCGGGCAGCGGCATGGCGTAGTGCACGCGATAGGACCGATCGTTGGCGAACCGCACGCCAACCTCCGCTCGCCATTCGGTTCCATCGCGCACCCAGGCCGGGTCCTGGAGCCCCGGATCTTCACCACGCAGCAGCGGGATGAACGTCATGGTCTCGTTTGAACCCACCGGGGAGGGTCCAACAAACGGATCCAACCTGGATGGACGCGTGCCCTGTGCGAACGGCGGTGCAACAGCGGACACGACCCCTCCGTCGTCCAGGGGCACGGTCAACACATAGCGGGCGTCGTCCCGGTCCAGCCGGAGCAGCCTGGGTTCCTGCGCTTCTCGTTGCTCGGCCAGGAGAGTGGGCAATACCCCCGGCAATACCCCGTCGGCGCCCACCCGAAGCTCCACCCCCCGATACCCGGACGGATCCCACTCGGTCAAACGGACGGGTCGTCCCTCCCCTGCGAGTCCGCTTTGCCACCAGGCCTGATAGAGGACATCCACCCCTCCCCGTCCCGCGGTGTCCAGGGAATCGGCGACGATGGCGATTCGTGCCAGGCCGTCGACCAGCACGGGATCTTCGCGGGATCCGAGGTCGCTGAGCCTGTCTTCGGCCAGAGCCATCTCACCACGGACGCCGGCCTCCCATACGGCCGGCGCCGTAGCGGTTCCCGCTAGAGTGAGCCCCAGCAGGCCCGAGCGCAGAGCCCGCCGCCACCCCGGATCGCGATCGAGAGCTCGAGCGCCCCAGACAGCCGGCAGAGCCCACAGGAGCCACCACCAGTCCGGTACCGCCGTGGTCCGCCAGATCCACGCGCCGGCTCCCCCTCCGAGGGCAGCCGCCAACAGGGCCGCCCCCCACATCCCCACCACGTGATCCCGCCCGTCCTTGGATCGGCTCAAGAGTGACGTGGCCACCAGCGTGAGCGTACCCGCGACGGCCACCTCCAACGTGACCCACTCGAGTCGCGCACCCCCGCGGAGCACGTCCGGCCACCCTCGCTCAACCCAGGCCAACACCCCCACGAACGAGACGGCGACTCCGGCGCCCACCCCCAACGCACCGAGGTGCCGCCGGGGCCTGGGCAGAACACCGACGAGCGTCGCAACGGCCAAGGCCAGTAGCGCCCAACGTCCCGGAGCAACGGGCAAGGCGGCCAACCCCGCTTGTGCGCCGTCGAAAATCTGCTCGACCCCCGTCAGGGAACCCACTGGCAGCGCCGCCCCGATGACCAGAAGGCTCAGCGCTCCACCCACCGCCACCCGACGGCGAAGCGGACAACCGAGGGCGAGAAGTCCCCATCCCAAGAGAATTAGAGCAGCCACCAGGGCTCTCCATCGACCCAGGATCTCGGCGGCGCGCACACCCGCGGTGGGACGATCGACCACGACACTCATGAGGCGCCGATCGGGAAGTGCCAGGTCCCAGACCCCTTCCTGGATCCCGGGATCGAACTGCGTGACACGCACTTCCTCGCCCACCTCCGTGCGGAACCGGCTGGCGAAGTCCTCCACGCCGGCCTCGATGACCGCCGGGAGGTCTGCCCTGAGCAGGTCCGCGGCCATCACCACCCGGCCATCTTCCGTGAGCGCCGTGACATAGAGGTATCCGAATAGCGGGCGATCGTAGTAGGTGTGACGGAGAAATCCGCCTTGCACGCTCTCCGGGACCTTGCCCCAGTGAGCCCCGTCCCAGAGGTTCAGCCGTCCGTCCGCATCGTACAGGGCGAGGGCGGACACATCGTGGCGGGTGCGGAGCTCTCGGACGAAGTCCAGATCGACCTGGTCGGTGGGGTCTACGGCCTTCTCCGCCAACCCATCCGCCGCGGCCTCGGCGGCGGCCTGGCGACGCTCTAGACTGATCGCGAGCACTTCGCCTACTTCCGCTTGGCGCTCGGCCCAGTAGCTTTCCCAGTCCGAAAGGAGGCTTGCGACGCTGTGTTGCGCTCCGAAGGCCGTGAGTACCGCGGCCAGCAACAGGACCACTCCGCCCAACCAAGCCAAGCCACGCCCCCGAGCGCCAGCGGCCCCAAGCGCCACGGCCACGGCCGCGACGGCGAGGGCCCATGGCTGGGGCTCGG
Source organism: Gemmatimonadota bacterium (assembly GCA_039587535.1). Lineage (GTDB taxonomy): Bacteria > Gemmatimonadota > Gemmatimonadetes > Longimicrobiales > Gaopeijiaceae > JAWLHJ01. The sequence continues at coordinate 27,355 of JBDHIF010000005.1, read as the reverse complement.
CCACCCACACGGCCAATCCGGCGGCCGCGACCCAAGGAGCCAACAGCGGTACGGTTCCACGCAGCGCCCCGTGAGGAGCCGACCTTGACGCTTCGATCATGGGCGCTGGACGAGCTTTCGTGGACAGACGTCCAGGACGCCATCGTGGCGGATCCGCGCCTTATCCTGGTTGTGGGTGCGTTGGAGCAGCACGGACCTCACCTCCCCCTCGGTGCCAATCTGCACATCGCCTCGCGGGTCGCCAACCGGGTGTCCGATCGGCTCGGGATCCTGCGCGCTCCGTCGTTCTCGTACGGCGCCACCAACGGAGGGCGACCCTACTCGGGCGCGGCCGGGCTGCGCCGGAAGTCCCTCCACCGCGCCGTAAACGAGTTGCTGGCGCAATGGGAAGACGACGGTTTTCGGGAGTTCGTGATCATCACCGCTCAACGGTACGAGCCACACCTGGAGGCGCTCCTGATGGCTCTGACAACCGTGGCCACGAGCTCGATCTACGACCTCTACCAAGTCGACGTCTCCGACCTCCTGGAAGGTGACCCGCGAAAGGAGCATGCCGGGGAGCTCGAAACGTCCCTCATGATGCACCTCGCGCCGGAGCTCGTCCGGCCCGAGCGGATCGAGGACTTCGTGCCGGACGAGCAGGCGCTCCGAAGATACACTCGCCGACGGGCCCCGACACCCCCGAAGAGAGAGGGAGGAGTCCTGGGTGCACCGAGCCGCGCGAGCGCAGCGAAAGGCGAAGCCATCTTCACTCGATACGTGAACTCCCTCTCCGCGGCTATCGGCCGATCCGATGGCGGTAATCCAGAAGAACCGTAGCCGTCGTCCGTGTGTACGATACGCCATGCGAAACATGCGTCCGTTGTCCCTGCCCTCAATCCTCGCCTCGGCGATCTTTCTGGCGGCTTCCCTCGCGTCGCCACTGGCAGCACAGGGAATCGTCGTGGACGAGGGCACGTTCAGCGTAACCGAACGGGGCCGCCAGGTCGGCACGGAGGAGTTCTCGATCCGGCGGGCCGGCATCGGACGTGAGGACGCGTTCTTCGCCAACGGCCTGATCGTCCGCGGAACCTCAGTGGACCGTGAAGAGATCAGCCCCCTCCTCAGAGCCACGCCCCCGAGCGGAGTGGCGGCCGGCTATCAGGTGCGGGTCCAGGGAGCGGAGGCGCTGGAGCTCCAACTCACGCTCCTGGGGAATCGATACGTCGCCATCGCCCGGTCTTCGCTGGGAGACGAGGAACGAGAGTTCCCGGCCCGAAATAACACGCGCGTCCTCGACCGCGACGTGGCCCACCACTATTACTTCATCCGAGACCTCCGCGAAGGCGAAGAGATCCACGTGCTCGAGCCCCGGACGCGAAGCCAGATGAACGTCGCCGTGCTGCGTCGAGTGACCGACCAGATTCAGATCGAGGGGCGACCCACCGAGGCCAGAAAGCTGGAGATACGCGTGGGCCAGGAGACGAGGACGATTTGGTACGATCGGCTGGGCAGGGTGCTGCGGGTGGAGATCCCTGCGGTCGGGTACGTGGCCGTTCGCACGGACCTCGTCGGGTGAGCCACGGCGGTCCCCCCCCCATGTCGTCGGGCCGGGATCCGATGAAGATTCCTCCTGCGCGAGCCGTAGCTCCTGTGTCTCACCGAGAAGAGGCCCGGAGGAGAACCGGTAAAACTGCTTTGCCCGGGCGCCCCTGCAGCGGTACGGCAGCTCTTGAGATCCGGGAGGCAGCAGCTCTCGGCCCCACATCGAGGAGAAGGATGGCCCTGCCCCAAGCACAACGGAAGCAGCTCTCGGCCCTCCTACTGCTGCTCGCCGGTCTCGCTCTGGCTCCCCACCTGGCGGCTCAAGAGCAAATCCCCGAGCGTCTCACGCTCGAGCAGGCCCTGGAGATCGCCCTCAGGAACAGTCCTACATTCCTGAGGTCCCGTAACGATCGCCTGCTGGCGGACTGGGATGTCCGTCAGGCGTACGGCCAGCTTCTGCCTTCTGCGAGCGCCAACGGCCGCGTCACCTGGCAGGGATCCGGAGATCAGCAGCTCGGGGGGCTGACGGTAGGCGACCTCGGCTTCGAAAATCAGCCGTCATACTACTTCTCGAGCTACGATTTGGGCGTGAGCTACTCCCTCGACTGGGCGACCCTACGTGGCCCGGCCCGGGCCCACGCCGAGCGCAGGGCCACAGAGGCACGCATCGACGCCTCCGGGGCAGACCTCGTGTCGAGTGTGACGGCCTCCTACGTCGAGATCCTCAGACGCCAGGAGCTTCTGTTGAACGCGCGGCAGCAGCTCGAGAACGCGCGCGTCAATCTCCGCCTGGCCCAGGGCCAGTTGGAGGTCGGCTCCGTTACCCCCATCGACGTCGGACAGGCGGAGGTCCAGGTGGGCCGTATCGAAGTGCTCGTCCTCCAGGCCGAGAACGCCCTCGCAACGGCTCGCATGAGGCTCCTTCAACGCATGGGCGTGAGCGTAAACCAGAGCTTTGAACCCGCGACCACCTTCGAGCCGGTGCCTCCGGCCTGGGATCTGGAGTCGCTTCGTGCACTGGCGCTGGCCGAGAACCCCACGCTTCAGGCGACGAGGATGGCTCGAGAGTCCGCTGACCTCGGGGTGAGCCAGGCCTGGTCGTCCTACCTCCCCTCGCTCTCCATCTCCACCGGCTGGGGCGGCTTCGCCCGGGAAGCGAGTGACGCAGACTTGTTGGTCGCCCAAGCACAGGCACGAGCTCGATCCAGCATCGCCCAGTGCGTACGCACCAACGACCTGTATGGCAGGCTCGCCGACCCGCTACCGCCACTGGATTGCACCCAGCTCGTCTTCTCGGACGAGCAGCGGAGGGCCATCTACGAAGCAAACGACCAGTTCCCGTTCGGCTTCGAGCGGTCCGCCCCATCCATATCCTTCGGCCTGAGCATCCCGATCTTCCAGGGACTCAGCCGACAGCGCAATCTCGAGGCCGCCCGTATCCAGCGTGACGACGTGATCCATGAGCTCCGCGAACGGGAGATCGCGCTGGAAGCCGATCTCCGCATCGCGCTGGCCACCGTCGAGACGGCGTACCAGAGCGCCACGCTGGAGGAGCGCAACCGAGACCTGGCGGAGCGACAGCTTGTGCTGGCTCGAGAGCGGTATCAGCTCGGAGCCATAACATTCGTGGAGCTCATGGACGCTCAAACCGTGCTCTCTCAAGCGGAGAGCGATCGAATCGTCGCCGTGTTCGCGTACCACGACGCCATCACCGAGTTGGAGGCGCTCGTCGGAGCGTCTCTGAGAGACTGATCGGAGTCCCGTTCATGCAACGTCGTTCAAAGATCGTCATCGGAGTGGTGGCCGTCGCGGTCCTGGGGGCCGTCACGGCCACGCTCGTGGTCAGAAACCGGAACCAGGGCACCGAGGTGCGCCTGGATGTGGTGGAGCGCCGCAACCTCGTGGAGGTCGTCACCGCTTCGGGGAACGTCCGGGCGCGGCGGACCGTGGACATGAGCTCCGACGTCTCGGCAAGGGTTTCGGAGCTCCTGGTCCTGGAAGGCGACGATGTGGTGGCGGGCCAAGTCCTTCTCCGGCTCGAGCCCGATCAGTACGAGGCCGCAATGGCGCGTGCCGAGGCTCAGCTGGCCCAGGCCCGCTCTCAGGAATCTCAGCAACGAGCGAACCTGATTCGCGCGGAGCGGGATCTGGACCGGCTGCTCTCTCTGCGGGCCCGGGATTCCCTGCTCGTGAGTCGTCAGCAGATCGACGACGGCGAAACGAACCTGGAGGTAGCCCAGGCCACGCTCGAATCCTCGGCCCACGGGGTCTCGCAGGCGGAGGCCGCCGTGGCGGAGGCGGCGGACCGGCTCTCGAAGACCGTGTTCACGGCCCCGATGTCCGGGCGGGTCACCCGTCTGAACGTGGAAGAGGGCGAAACGGTCATCATCGGCACCATGAACAATCCGGGCAGCCTGGTGCTTACGATCTCGGACCTCGCCGTCATGGAGGCGGTGATGCGCGTCGACGAGACCGACGTGCCTCGCATCTCGCCCGGCGACAGTGCCTCCATCCGCATCGACGCGTTTCCGGACCGCACCTTCACCGGACGTGTCACTGAGATCGGTAACTCGGCGGTTACCCCGCCATCTGAACAGTCTACTGGCCAGCAGGCGGCCATCGACTTCGAGGTCGTGCTGACCCTCGACGACACGGACGCGCCGCTCAGGCCCGACCTTTCGGCCACCGCCGATGTCGTCGTGGCCACCCGAGAGGACGTGCTCTCTGTCCCCATCATCGCCCTCACTGTCCGGGGCGGGGACGGCACAGGGGGAGACGAGACGCGGTCGAGCGAGGGTACCGACGCGGGAGCATCGGACGTCGAAGGGGTGTTCGTCGTGAGTCAGCGGCAGGTTCGCTTCACACCCGTGGAAGTGGGGATTACTGGCCGGGAGCACTTCGAGGTGCTCTCCGGCGTCGAGGTCGGGGACACCATCGTCGCGGGGCCCTACCAGGCCATCCGCGGCTTGAGCGACGAGGATCAGATCCGCCCCATGGAAGAGCCGGACGGAGCCGGATCGTGACGGCTTCGGCTCACCCCACCACCACCACCGGATTGGGCCGCTAGCCGCCCATGGTGTTCCGGGAAGGCGTGATCCTGGCCCTCATGCAGATCCGCACCGAAAAGCTGAAAAGCTTCTTCAGCCTCCTGGGCGTCATCCTGGGCGTCGCATTCCTCATTCTCGTCGTGACCGTGGTCGAGGGGCTCGACCGATACGTCCGGGAGGACTTCACGTCGCAGATTTTCGGAGTCAACACCGTCACGCTCCGGCGGTGGCAGAGCGTGAACATCAACACGGACCGCGAAGAATGGCGGGCCCGACTTCGCCGCCCGAGGCTCCGATACGAGGACGCCGAAGCCATCCGCGACGCCCTCGACGTCCCGGCCCGCGTGGCGGTCGAGAGCACGACCGGGTCGGACGCCGTGGGTGACAACGGTCGCACCGCCACGGGCGTCCGGGTAACGGGCGCCTCCCCGGAGATCTTCGAGATCCGCGACCTGGGAATCACCAGGGGCCGAGCGTTCACACCGCAGGAAGCCTCAGCCGGAGCGCCGGTCGTGGTTCTCGGATCCGAGACCGCCGAAGTGATCTTCGAGGCCCTGGACCCGATCGGGCGCACCGTGAGCCTTCGAGGCTTTCCGTTTCGGGTGATCGGGGTACTCGACGAACGAGGCTCGCTCTTCGGCCGATCGCTGGACAACCTGCTGATCGCCCCTGCACGCTCGCCGGTGCAGTCCATCACCAACCCTCGGGGTGTGGTCGACGACATCATCATCCAGACGCTGGATCCCCTGCACCTCCGCGAAGCTCAACTCGAGATCGAGGGAATCATGCGAGCGCGCAGGGGACTCCGACCGACGGAAGACGCCGATTTCTCGCTGGAAACGGCAGATGAGGCCATCAGCTTCTGGGACAACATCTCTCGCATTCTGTTCCTTGCTCTCCCGATGCTGGTGTCGATCTCACTCGTCGTGGGCGGGATCGTGATCATGAACATCATGCTGGTCTCGGTCATGGAGAGAACCAGGGAGATCGGGGTCCGGAAGGCGCTGGGCGCGCGCCGTCGGGACATCCTCCTACAGGTGCTCATCGAATCGACCACGCTGGCAACCGTCGGCTCGGCCCTCGGCGTTCTCGCGGGCCTGGGAATCGCCGGTGTCATCGCGTCGGCCTCCCCACTACCGGCAGCTGTGGCGCCTCACTGGATCGCACTCGGTGTGGGCATGGGGATCACCGTCGGCGTGGTGGCCGGAGTCTACCCCGCTGCGCGAGCTTCCCGCCTCGATCCTGTGGATGCCCTCCGATATGAGTGAGCGGCCGGCGGCGCAGAGACCAGCGGTGCTGCCGGAGGCACTCGCCATCGCATGGGAGGCGATCTCTTCAAACCGCATCCGCTCCTCGCTCACCGTTCTGGGCGTGGCGGTGGGTGTGAGCGTCGTCATGGCGATCGCTGCGCTCATCACGGGCCTCCGGACCAGCGTCATGGAAGCGTTCGAGGCAGCGGGGCCCAAGAATTTCGTGGTAACCCGATTCGACTTCACGGCGGTCCGCATTTCGGATGACGGCAACAATCGCCCGCCGTGGTGGAACAAGCCCGAGATCGAGCCCGAGGAAGCCCGTAGGATCGACCTTCTCCCCGCGGTGGACGAGGCGTTGTACAACTTCGGCTTCTCGGCGGACCTCGCGTACGAGGGTCAGGCGGTCCGAAACGTCCAGTCACAAGCCTACTCGTCCGGGTGGCCACGCTATCAGCCGGGGGACTTCGTCGCGGGTCGCGATTTCACGCCGGCAGAGGTCGGCCAGAATCGGCCATTGGTTGTCCTCTCCGCGGGGCTATCCGAGGAGCTCTTCGGACAGCGCGATCCCATCGGCCGCTGGATCAGAATCTCCACCGGGGCCATCGGTACGCACCAAGAAGGGTTCGAGGTCGTGGGCGTATTCCAGCCCGAGGACAACATCTTCACGGCGGCCGTGGACCATTGGGCCATCGTCCCATGGACGGCGGCCCAGAGGAGGCTCAGGGTCTCCAACTGGCAGGCACAGATCTTGGTCGTCCCTCAAGACTCGGTGTCCATGGTTCGCGCCCAAGACGACGTGATCGCCGCCCTGCGGGGCGTGCGCGGACTCGGCCCGCGGGACGAGAACAATTTCGCGCTCATCGCGTCGGCCCAGATCCTCGACCTGTTCAACCGCCTCACCTCCGTCTTCTTTCTCGTGATCCTGCTGCTCGCCTCCGCCGGGCTCTTGGTGGGAGGGGTCGGGGTGATCGGCATCATGCTCATCTCGGTGACGGAGCGTACCCGCGAGATCGGGATCCGAAAAGCCGTAGGTGCCACACGCCGCGAGATTCTATGGCAATTCCTCGCGGAGGCATCGCTGCTCACACTTGCGGGGGCCGTGGCCGGGATGCTGGCCGGATGGTCCCTGGCCGCAGGTGTCGCGACGTGGACGCCGCTCCCGGCCGCCATCCCCGTCTGGGCGGTCGTGGCTTCCCTCGGGATGGCCGCCGTGAGCGGGATGCTGTTCGGCCTGGTTCCCGCGTTCAGGGCCAGCCGCATGGACCCCGTGAACGCTCTCAGATTCGAATAGAGCGAAGGAGCACGATGACCGAGCCGCTGGACGTCCTGGCCGTCATGGCCCACCCCGATGACGCGGAGCTCCTCGCCGGAGGCGTGCTTTCCAAGATGGCCCGAGCCGGACGCCGGGTCGGTATCCTCGACCTGACCGCGGGAGAGATGGGGAGCTCGGGGACACCGGAGAAGCGCGCCGAGGAGGCCACCGAAGCCGCTCGTGTCCTCGGTGTGGGGGAGCGGCGTTGCGCCTTCCTACCGGACTCGGCTCTGGAAAACGACAACGAGTCCCGGCACGTTGTGGCAGAGCACCTGAGAGCCCTCCGCCCGCGCGTCGTCGTGACGCACTGGAAGGTCGGCCGCCACCGAGACCACCGCATCGCGTCGGAGCTCGTGAGGGACGCGTCCTTCCTCAGCGGCCTCCGTAAGCTGGACGTGGCCGGAGAGCCGTTCCGGCCCGAGAAGCTCGTATACGCCACGGCCTACCGCGAGGATGTGATGCGGCCGGACTTCGTGGTTGAGATCCCGGAAGAGGATCTGGAGAGGAAGCTGGACGCTCTAGCCGCATATGGATCCCAGTTCGCCGGGGTCTCTGCTTTGGGAGAGGTCTTCCCGGGAGGCCAGCGCCCCATCCTGGAGCAGATCCGGGCGCAGATGGCCCACTACGGATCGCTGATCCGCGCTGCCTACGGAGAACCGTTCATGGTGGACGAGGTCCTGCGCCTGTCCGATCTCACAGCCCTGGACGTGCCGACGTTCTGACCAACTCACGCCACCCTGCAGTTCACCTCGACGAGAAGCCGGCGCCAAGACGGGGCGTCCGTTCCGTGGACCCGAATCGCGTGCGCTTCCGTGCTGCCGCCGGCGGCAATCCACGGCCACAGCCACTCCGCGATGTCGGGAGGCAGATGCCCGATGGGCTCGCCCGAGGACAGATGAACCCAGACCTCCGGTTCTTCTTGCACAGGCGGATCGGGGACGAGCCGAAGCGCATCACCCTCCCGAACGGAGGCGAGATGTCGCTCCCGGCCACCGAAAACCGTACCGTGAACCGTGGATCGGAACGTGGACGGACACCCCTCCGGAAACGGAGGAGGACGCATCTCCAATGGCGACTTGATCTCCCGTGGTGTTCGAGGGCAGCCCCGATGACGCGGTGCCGCCGCACCGGGCCGACACGTTAACTTACCGACCGTAAGCCTACACAGCCAACGCAGACTCGCAGCAATGGACCCCGTCTACCTCGACCACGCCGCCACCACCCCGGTTCGCGCCGAGGTGCATGACGCCATGGCCCCGCTCGCCGACGAAGTGTTCGGTAATCCGTCCAGCCGACACAGTTGGGGACGGGCGGCCTCGGCGGCACTGGAGGACGCGCGCGCGGAGGCAGCCGCTGCCCTTCGGGTGCGGAACGCCGAAATCTATTTCGTACGAGGCGGTACCGAGGGGGACAACCTCGCCGTGTGCGGCGCGTGCCGTGCGCTCCAGGACCAGGGCCATGCCCCCCGCCTGTTGGTCAGCGCGATCGAGCACCACGCAGTGCTCCACGTGGCTGAGCGAATGCAGGAAGACGGAGAGGCAGAGCTGGATGTCTTCGATGTGTCGCAGCATGGCGAGGTGGATTTCGACGTGATCGGAACAGCGTTGGATCAGGGTCCGGCGGTGGTGTCCTGCATGTGGGTCAACAACGAAACGGGCGTCGTCCTTCCCGTCGAGCGGCTGGCCCGCCTGGCGGACGCGCGCGGCGCGGTCTTTCACACGGATGCGGTCCAGGCCGTGGGCAAGCTCGAAGTGGACCTGTCCAAGCACGAAGGGATCCGCTTACTCACAATTTCAGGACACAAGATCTACGGTCCCAAAGGTACGGGTCTGCTTTTCGTGCGGCGCGGTACTGCACTGATGCCGTTGCTTCACGGCGGGGGCCAGGAACGGAAGCTTCGTCCGGGTACCGAGGATGTGGCTGGCGCCGTCGGACTCGCGAGGGCGCTTCGGCTGGCGGTGGACGAGCGGGAAGCCGAGGCAACTCGGCTCGAAGGTCTGCAGCGCCTGCTCGAGGGTCGCCTCAGGTCGGAGCTCGAAGGTGTGGTTGTAGCCGGAGAAGGCGCCCCCCGAGGGCCGCATGTGTCGAACTTGGGCTTCAGCGGCGTGGACCCCACCATGCTGCTCATCAACCTCGACCTGGAAGGGGTCGCCGCCTCCGGAGCTTCAGCCTGCCAGAGCGGGAGCGGGATGGGCAGTCACGTCATCGACGCGTTCTACGGCCCCGATCACCGGCCGGCCCATGTCCGTTTCTCATTCGGACGGCTGAGTGACGAGGGGAGCGTCGAGTCGGCGGCCCAACGCGTCATCGAGGTCGTGCGCCGCCTGAGGGACGTGACATGAGCCGGGTGTTGATGGCCATGTCCGGTGGCGTGGACTCGTCCGTTGCCGCTGCCCTCCTCGTCGAAGCCGGGCATGAGGTCATTGGCGTGACCATGAAGACGTTCTGCTACTCGGAGACACCGGACTCCGGCAAGACCTGCTGCGGTCTGGACGGCATCATCGACGCACGACGTGTGTCCACGGCGCTTGGCATTCCCCACTACGTGTTCGACGTCGAGGAAGACTTCACCCGGGACGTCATCGACGACTTCGTGAGTGAGTACGCTCGTGGCCGCACGCCCAACCCCTGCGTGCGCTGCAACAGCAACACCAAGTTCCGGGACCTCCTTGCCCGCGGTGAGGCCCTCGGCTGCGACCGGATCGCCACAGGCCACTACGTCCGGATTTCAGAGGGTGCGGAACCCCCTACCCTCCGCCGCGGGCTCGACGCGGGCAAGGACCAGTCGTACTTCCTCTGGGGGCTTCCAAGGCAGATGTTGGGCGATCTCCTCTTCCCCCTCGGTGAGCTCACCAAGAAGGAAGTTCGGGCTAGGGCTCGAGCCCTGGAGCTGGCCACCGCGGAGAAGCCTGAGTCCCAGGAGATCTGCTTCGTGCCGATGGGCGACTACCGGGAGCTGCTCCAGAGAAAGCTTCCAGAGCGCCATCCCGCGCTCCTGCCCGGCACCATCGTGCGGAGAACCGGGGAGATCGTGGGCGAGCATGCGGGATACGCGGGCTACACCGTGGGGCAGCGGCGCGGACTGGGCGGCGGGTCTCCCGAGCCCCTGTTCGTTCTGGAGGTGCGCCCGGAGACGCGCGAGGTCGTCGTCGGTACGCGTGACGAGCTCTACAGTGACCGGGTGGTGGTTGGTGAAGTCAACTGGCTCATGCCTGCTCCGGAAGAAGGGATGCGCGTGGAGGTCCAGATGCGCTACCGAGCTCCTGCGGTTCCGGCCGAGGTTTCCTACGTGGATGACTCGCTGGTGCTGTCCCTCGACGAGGGCTTCCGGGCCGTCACGCCCGGGCAGTCCGCAGTGGTGTTCGACGGTGACCGCGTGCTGGGAGGTGGAAGAATCGTGGAGGCGCGGTCGGCAGCTACCGTCTGACCGGGGTCGCTCCGCGTCAGTGTTTCAGCCCAGAGGCCTGGGCGAAATCCTCCATGGCCTGTTGTTCTTCGTCGGTGAGCTTCTCCGGCACGGTGACACTCACTTCGACCAGCTGATCACCGGTGCGCTCCCCCTTCTGAACGCCCTGGCCGCGTATCCGGAACTTGGTGCCGGACTGGGTTCCCGACGGGATTCGGAGCACCACCTTCTTCCCACTGACCGTCCGGACCCTGACCTTCGACCCGAGCGACGCCTGGACGATGTTGATGGGTACCGTGACATGGATGTCCAGTCCTTCCCTCCGGAAGAACCGGTGGGGTCCAACCTTGAAGGTGATGATCAGGTCACCCGGAGCACCGCCGCTACGGCTGCGCTCCCCTTGACCCGAGAGGCGCACCTTCGAGCCAGTATCGACACCGCGTGGCACGGCGATCTGAATGGTACGCCGCTGACGCACCGTGCCGCGGCCGCCGCAGGAGGGACAAGGCTCCTCGGGGATCTGGCCCCGCCCGAAGCACGCCGGACAGGGACGCTTCACCGCAAAGCCACCCTGACCGAAGGAGACTGTGCCGCTACCGCCGCACTCCCCGCAGCGACGTCGGGAGGTGCCCGGAGCGGCTCCGTCACCCCCGCATGTGGCACAGTCCTCGGTGATGGAAACCTCCACCGAGACTTTCCCCCCCCGAACCGCAGTCAGGAACGGAATCTCAACGACGTACTCGACGTCCTGGCCGCGTTCCCTGGGCCCGCTCTTGGCTCCTGTCTCGCCCGCTGCCCCTCGCTTGGCCCCCAGGTCGAACAGCGAGCTGAACAGATCTGAGATGCTCCCGAACCCACCCTGTAGATCTTCGAACGAGAACCCGGGCTCCCCAGAGGCGTCGCGAGCTCGCGACGCGCCGCTCCGACCTCGCCCGCCCAGTCCGAAAGCACCGAGCTTTCGCATCTGGTCGTACTGCTTCCGCTTCTCGGCGTCCTTGAGCACGGCGTACGCCTCACCGATCTCCTTGAAGCGCTCGGCAGCCTGGGCGTCGCCCGGATTCGCGTCCGGGTGATGGCTCTTGGCCAGCTTTCGATAGGCCTTCTTGATCTCATCCTGGCTGGCGCTCTCGGGCACCCCCAGGATCTTGTAGAAATCCTTGGTCTGACCGGCCATAGGCGCCTCAGCCGTGTTTGGACACACTGACGCGCGCGGGGCGCACCAGCACGCCCTTGAGGGCGTAGCCTTTCTGGAAGACCTGCGCGACCTGGTCGTCCTCTGCCTCGTCGTCCGTCGGAACCCGCATGAGCGCCTCCATGCGCTCCGGGTCGAACGCCTCGTCATGGGGATCGATGATCTCGACCCCCGTATCCGCCAAAGCACGGACGAACTTCCGCTCCACGAGGTCGATACCCTCCATGATCGCCTCGACCGTGGCATTCGAGGTGTCCAGATCGGCAACCCGCTCGAGGTCGTCGAGAACCTCGAGCATCCGACCGAGCAGATCGGCTTGCGCGCGGGCCCAGGACTCCTTCCGCTCCTGCTCGCTCCTCCGCCGGAAGTTGTTGAACTCGGCGGCAAGTCTCAGGTGACGGTCGTTGAGATCATCGAACTCGAGGCGGAGTTCGGCCAACGCTCCTTCAGCAGGCCAATCCTCAGCCCCCTCGGCGCCCTCGATGTCCACGGCGGGTTCGTCCTGATGTTCCGCACCTGGCTCGCCTGCGCTCTCAGCGGCCTCGGTTCCCGGCGGGGTGTCTTCCGGCTGATCGGTTGGGTGTTCCTTCATCACGTGGCCTTCGATGTCGAAGGGGAAATCCAAGATGCGCGAAAGATACAACCGTCGCCCATCAGGGTTCAGGGTATGATCTGTCGCCCAGTACCATCTCATGAGCCATGCGCAGTGCGTTTTGCGCCGCCCGAGCCTGAATCTGCAGCCGGTCTCCGGGGAACCGCCTCGACCGGACCGTGATCCGGCCTCCATACGAGACGGCCGTCCAAACGGTTCCAACGGGCTTCTCCGGCGTGCCTCCTCCGGGCCCCGCCACGCCCGTCACGCCGATGCCGACCTCCGCTCCGCAAAGCTCGGCTACGCCCGTCGCCATCTCCCGTGCCACCTCCTCCGACACCGCGCCGTGTCGCCGGATGGCGGAACCGGATACGCCGAGCACCCGCTCTTTCACCGAGTTGGCGTAGGCAACCACGCCGCCCCTGAACGCCTCGGAGACACCGGGGACTCTGGTCAGGCGCTCAGACACGAGCCCTCCGGTGCAGCTCTCGGCGGCCGCCAGCGTCACACCTTTCTCGACGAGCACTCTGACGAGCGCTTCGGCCAGGTCGCCGCTCGGACTTTCAAAGCGCCAGGGCTCGACCACCGGAGCCAGCAGGGCCTCGACCCGGTCCAAGTGCCTCGTCGCCTCCCCGGCCGCGGCGTCCGCCACGGTGAGCCGGATCTCCACCCCGGTCACGTCGGGCAAGAACGCCATTCGTACCGGGCCGAGATCGTCGGGAAGTGCGGCCTCCACCAGGTCGTAAAGACGGCTCTCGGCGATCCCGCTCGTGTTTAGGACCCGGTGCGTCATAGGTGCCAGCCGGTGACCGAACCGCTCCTGGAGGAGTGGCTGCAGGGCCTCGTCAAAGAGGCTCCGAAGCTCTCGCGGCACACCCGGAAGGAGCGCGATGATCGTGCTCCCCTCATCGAGAACGAGGCCCGGAGCAGACCCGAGCCGATTCGGTAGCACCCGTGCCCCTCTGGGCACCAGGGCCTGGGAGCGGTTCGCCTCAGGCATGGTCCCGTGCCCATGCTCCCGGAAACGGCGGTCCAGGTTCGCCAACAGCCCCGGCTCCTCATCCAGCACGCGCCCGAAGAGCGAAGCGACGGCTCCGCGGGTACGGTCGTCATGAGTCGGGCCCAGTCCACCGCTCACCACCACGACGTCCGCACTCGCCACAGCGGCGGCCACGGCATTCCGAATCGCCGAGTCGTCGTCCCCCACGGTGTGGCGGTAGCAGACGGGAACTCCGAGCAAGGCGAGCCGACGACCCAGCCAGGCGGCGTTGGTGTCCACCGTCTCACCACTGAGAAGCTCATCACCCACGGTGACAACAGCGGCCCGCAGCGAGCGCCGGCGAGGCGTCAGTCCCGGATTCCCACCAACGTGCGATATGACCACAGATAGTCGATGAGAGAGTACACGGTGAGGAGCACCGCCACGACCAGCGAGACAGCGACGACTACGGCGTGCACGGAGAACCATGCGGACCACAAGCCGCCCTGCAATCCACCGTCGCGGACCAAGCTTCGGAGCGGGAACCACAGGAGCGCTGCCCCCGCGAAAATCGCCTGAAAGAGCGCTTTCCGCTTACCGGCCCATCCTGCGGCGATGATCACGCCCCGGCGCGCGGCAAAGCTCCGGAACACGGTAATGAAGAGCTCCCGCCCGAAGATGACCACGATGATCCACAGGGGCATGGCACCCCACCACGGGAGGCTGCTCAGTCCACCCTCACGATGGGTGACCATGTAAATGGGGACATACGTAGCCACGAGTAGAAGCTTGTCCGCGAACGGATCCAGCAGCTTGCCCATGTCGGTCACGAGGCCGTGCCGCCGCGCGAGATAACCGTCCCAGATGTCCGAGACCGCCGCGACCACGAAGAGACCGAAGGCCCAGAAGCGCAGCGTGGTGCTCTCGGAGATGGCGAGGTAGAAGATCACCGGACAAGCCGCGATACGGCTGACCGTGATGATGTTCGGGAGGGTGAGGGCGCTCCCTGGCACGAGACCTCTCAGGAAAGCGACTTGACGACGAGCTTGCTCACGGAGGAGAGCGTCTCGAACACGCCCTGCCCCTCAACGGCCGTCGCCTCAAAGTCCGGCACACCCATGGGATTGATCTGAGCGCGGAGCTCTTCCACGGAAAGGGTGTCCGGTAGATCACGCTTGTTGTACTGGATGGCGAACGGGATCGACTGAAGGTCGTAACCGTAAGTCTCGAGGTTCTCGTAGAGATTGTGCATGGACTCGATGTTCGCCTCAGCGCGACTGGCCTGCGAGTCAGCCACGAACACGATGCCATCGACGCCTTTGAGAATGAGACGCCGGCTGGCGTTGTAGTATACCTGCCCCGGAACGGTGTAGAGGTGGAAGCGCGTCTTGAAGCCGCGCACCTCGCCCAGGTCGATGGGCAAGAAATCGAAGAACAGCGTCCGCTCCGTCTCGGTCGCCAGCGAGATCATCTTTCCCTTGGTCTCGGGGTTCACCTTGGAATAGATGTACTCGAGGTTGGTCGTCTTCCCACCAAGACCGGTGCCGTAGTAGACGATCTTGCAGTTGATCTCTCGGGAGGCGTAGTTGATCATCGACATGAATCGACGAGCCCTCCCTGGACTGTTGGCCTGAAGGTCACCGGAACTCCTCTGGGAACGTCACGACCATGCCAGATGGGCGCCGGTCGTCCGATCGCGACAAGTGTATGCGGCGAGCGGCCCATAAACTCGGTCTCGGGACCTTGAGTGGCAAGGGACCCCACGGGCAAAGCAGGCCTCAATCGACCGCCGCCACGGGCTCCGATCGAGCGTGATCCACTTCGTTCTCCATGCGATCCAGGATGTTGTGGGCCCGTTCGCGAAGGAGCTTCCTGGGCTCCCAGGCGATGAAGTCACGGAGGAGCCGGATGTGGGATACCGAAGCGGGCTCACGACCCATGTGCCCGAGAGCGGCCAGACGCTTGAACGCCTGCGGGCTGAACAGATTTCGCCGGTGTCGGGTGATCTGGTCCCGAATGACGAGCGCGGCCAGCGCTCCCGCAGCGGCCGCTGCGAGCAGCGCGATTCCTGTCGTCCTGAGCGTTCGATTCATGTCATCTCTCGTCGTCCGGCCAGCGCCTGGGCGATCGTGGTCCCGTCTACGTATTCGAGGTCGCTGCCCACCGGGATACCCCTGGCGAGTCGCGTCACGCGCGGCCCCAGGGGCCGGATTTCTTGTTCCAGGTACACCGCAGTCGCCTCGCCTTCGACGCTCGCGTTGGTGGCGATGATGACCTCCTCAATGGCGTCCTGACGACCGATCCTTCCTAGCAGTCCAGCCACGTCGAGTTCTTCCGGCCCCACTCCGTCCAGCGGGGATAGGTGCCCACCCAATACGTGGAAGAGCCCACGAAACTGGCCGGTGCGCTCGATGGCACCTACCTGATAGGCCTCCTCGACGATACACAAGACCGATCGATCGCGGCGCGGGTTCGCACAGATCTCACACAAATCGTGCTCACTGAAGTTCCCACACTCGTCGCACCGGCGGATCTTCTCCGCCAAGTCCACCAGGGAGCCCGCGAGCCGGCGAGGCTGCTCCTTGGGGGACTTCATGAGGTGATGGACGAGCCTCAGCGCGGTCTTCCGCCCGATTCCGGGCAAGCGCGCGAAGTCGTCGGTGAGCCGCTCGATCACCGACATGTGGACGACCTCCGGAGGGATTCGCTCAGAACATGCCCGGGAGACCCGGGAAATTCATGGGTAGCCCTCCGGTAGCCTTCTTCATCTCCTCTTCGTACTCGGCAGATGCCTTGGCCTGGGCTTCGGACAGCGCCGCCACGACTAGGTCCTCGAGCATCTCGACATCGGTCGGATCGACGCACGTGGGATCGATCTGGATCTGCTTCACCCGTCCCTTGCCATCGACGGTGGCGGTCACCATCCCACCACCCGACGTGGCGGGGATCGTCTTGGACTCCAGTGACTCCTGGAGCTTGGTCATCTTCGACTGCAGCTGCTGACCGAGCTGCATGAGCTGTTGCAGATTGTTGTTCATCGTAGAAGCTAATCCATGAGCTCGAGATCGAGTTCTTCTACCGCCCTCTTGAGGCGGGGTTCCTGCCTGAAGAGGGCCTTGAGCGTGTCGTGCCGCACCTCCGACTCGGTCACACGCGACGCTGACGGCGGCGCAGCCGCTACGGCCCCCATGCGGAGCGTGACGGATCGGCCCAGGAAGGGGCGAAGACCCTCGCGAATGGCATTCTGAACACCCGGCTCCTGCAACCGTTCCGCCGCCGGACCCGGGAGGGGTGACACCGAGATCGCGCCGTCGCCCAGATCCTTCACCGTCGCGGTTCGCAGGAATGCCGATAGCCCTCCAGGTACTGTGTGCCCATCGTCCAGCCACCGGGACCACGCCTCGGAGGCGCTACTCGACGGCTGCGGAGCAGCCGCTCGGCTCTCGGGCGGCTCTGTGGCTGCGCGTGGGTCTCCCTGCCCCTTCGGAGGCCGCGGCGCTGCCGGAGCCTCGCTCGAGCTCTTCGCCTGGGGCCTAGGCCGGCGCGAATCGGCTCCGAGGGCCCCCGATACCCCACGGGTCGCTTCCGTGCTTCCGGTCGATGGTGACGGACCGCCACCACCCGCCGGCGTTTCTCCGCCAGAGCCCTGGCCCAACATGCCGAGCAACTCCTCGAGCTGGACTGTCTTGTCCATATAGCTGAGCCGCAGCAACAGCATCTCGATGAGGATGCGGGGATTCACGCTCTTCCTCAAGGTGCCCTGAGCCTCGAGCTCCCCGGCCGCCGTGAGCATCCGCACCAGGTCGCCCGGCTCGAAGCCACCGGCCTTCGCGGCGAGGTCCGCAGCTACGCCCTCGGGGAGTGTCTCGGAGCCGCCCGGTGCCAGACGGACTCGCAGAAGGTCCCTAAACGTGTCCAGAAGCCCGTGGTAGAACTCGACGAGGTCATATCCCTCGTCGACCAGGCTTGCCACGAACGTGAACACCTCGCCGTGGCGCCCCTCGGAGAGGATGTCGAGCACATCCAGATAGCGCTCCTCCTCCACGAGTCCAAGCACCCGGCGAACGGACTCGGAGTCCACCTCTCCTCCGGTGAGCGCCAACACCTGGTCCAGAAGGGACAGCGCGTCCCGCATGCCGCCGTCCGCCTTCCGCGCAACGATGCGCAGCGCCTCCTCGGAAGCCGACGAGCCTTCCTGCTCGAGTACCGCGGCTAGCCGGGCGACGATATCCGTCATCCCGAAGCGCTTGAAGTCGAACCGCTGGCACCGCGAAAGGATCGGTGCCGCCATCTGCTGGATCTTCTGCGGCTCCGTTGTCGCGAACACGAAGATCACCCGGGGGGGCGGCTCTTCGAGAATCTTCAAGAGCGCGTTCCATGCCTCCCTGGTGAGCATGTGCGCCTCGTCGACGATGTACACCTTGAAACGCCCTTCGCCGGACGGGGCGTACATCGCGCGTTCGCGGAGATCTCGTGCATCATCCACACCCCGATTCGATGCGGCATCGATCTCCACCACGTCCAGCGCCGTGTTGCCACCCCAAATCCGCTGGCAGGAATCGCAAGTGCCGCACGGCTCGCCGGTCTCGTCACGGTTGGGGCAGTTCAGAGCCATGGCCAGCATGCGGGCAAGCGTCGTCTTTCCGACACCCCGTGGGCCACAGAAGAGGTAGGCGTGGCCAACTCGATTCCCGGTGACTGCCTTGCGGAGAGTCTCGGAGACGTGCGCCTGAGCAGACACATCCGCAAACGACCTGGGCCGGTATCTTCGGGCTAACGCTGTATGCGCCAAGTCGTTACGACCTTTCACTCTTTGCCGGGAAAAGAAAAATGCCCCAGGCTACCCGCAGCGACGATCACCGCACTTACCGCTGCTACCTGCGGGGTCCTGACGGGATTCGCGGGCTCTCGCCCTGCGGACCTGGGGCATGACAGGAAGCTACCCGGCCGCTCGGATCAGGTCAACGCGTCGGCTCGGCTCGAGCCCGGCCACAAGCCCGTTGGAGGACCTCACCCACCGCCATCACGTCCACCCCGGACGCCACGCGTCCTCGATGTGGTGCATTCGAACGGTCCGGCTCCCGTCGAGCACCCACACCGACACAACGTCGAACCGAACGTCCACGTCGTCCCGAACGTGGCGGGTGAGATAGTCCAGGGCCACCGCCTCGATCTCGCGACGTTTGAGTCGCGTCACCGCCGCTTCGGGGGGGCCGTACCCCTCCCCTCCTCGCGCTTTCACCTCGACGAAGACCAGCAAACGATCTCGGCGGACCACGATATCGATCTCTCGCCGACCGGCTCTGTAGTTCCTCGCCAGGATCTGCCATCCGCCGGCTTCGAGGGCCTTGGCGGCCAGCCTCTCACCCCAGCGCCCCAGGCGATGCGGGGGGTACCTGGATTCGTTGCCCATACCCGAACATCCGATGGGGAGCCGGGTGCAGCCATGGGCGTTTGGGACGAACTCCCTGGACGAAGCTTATCACACCTCCGGCTTCGACCCGGCTACCGGGTCACGCGCCGGCAGCCGTGAGCATTGGAGGACGCGGGGCGGTCAAAGGCTCCCCGAGGTCACCAGGGGGGCAGTGATCTCACGTCCGATGGAGCGGGCGATCACACGGATCTGCTCCATGAGTTCGGAGAACTGCTCTGGGTAAAGGGACTGGGCCCCGTCGGACATAGCCCTCGGGGGATCCGGGTGAACCTCGATCATCAGCCCGTCGGCACCCGCGGCTACGGCCGCCCGGGCCATGGGAATGACCTTGGCCCGGAGACCGGTTCCGTGGCTGGGATCGGCAATGATGGGGAGGTGGGAGAGCCCTTTGATCACCGGAATCGCGGTGAGGTCCAGGAGATTCCGGGTGTGCTTGTCGAAGCTCCGCACCCCACGCTCGCACAGGATGACGTCGTCGTTCCCCTCAGCGAGGATGTACTCCGCCGCGAGGAGGAGCTCGTCAATGGTTGCGGACAGACCTCGCTTGAGGAGCACAGGCTTCCCCGACTGCCCCGCACGACGCAGGAGCGGGTAGTTCTGCATGTTTCGCGCTCCGATCTGCACGATATCCGCGTACTCGGCCACCAGATCGACACCGGTCAGATCCAACGCCTCGGTGACGACCGCCATACCCGTCTCCTGTCGGGCCTTGGCCAGGAGCCGGAGGCCCGTCTCACCGAGCCCCTGGAACGAGTAGGGGGAGGTGCGTGGCTTGAAGGCGCCCCCACGGAGAATCGTCGCTCCGGCGTCTCGCAGCCGTGTGGCCACGTCGAGGATCTGCGCTTCACTCTCCACCGCGCACGGGCCCGCCATGAGTACGATCTCCGTGCCGCCGATCTCGGTGCCATTGGCTAGGGTGACGATCGTGTCATCCTCCCGCCATTCCCTGGATACCTGCTTGTAAGGCTGAGTGACGGGGATGACCTCAAGCACGCCGCCCAAACCCTGGAGACGAGCGGAGTCCACGCGACCGTCGTTACCGATGAGACCCACGGCCGTGCGCTGCTCGCCTGGGATGGGGCGGGCGTCGTAGCCCATTTCCTTGATCGTATCGACAACGGAATCAATCTCATCCGAGGTCGCATTATGCTTCATCACGACGAGCATCTGTCGCTCACCTGCTCGGGGAAGAACCTTCGCTGGGTGCCGTTCCCAGCGCCTCGAAGTCTAAACGCGGGCAGGATCGGGGTCCACGCTCCATCCTCCGCGGCCAGACCGGATCACCATGCCGTCGAGCCCAGCCACCACTCGCCCCGGGTACACCGAGCGCACACGCGCGGCCGCCTCACGGGGTGTCTGTGGGGGGTAGACGTGTGTCAGGACCAGCACCGTGGGCTGGGCGACTCGAGCCAGGTCGGCCACGTCCTCGGGCGCCAGATGGCCCGGTCGCTCACCGACCTCGGCGCTCCCACACTCACAGATCAGTACGTCCACGCCCTCCAAGAACGAGCCGAGGGCTGCGGAAGGCCCGGTGTCCCCGGTGTACCCCACCACCCCGTCGACGCCAGTGAGACGATAGGCGACGGACAGATCGGTGTGCGGGGTCGGACACGCCTCCAACCGGATCCCATGCTCGGCATCCTCGAAGGAGCGACCCTCTGCGATCTCCACGATCCGGAAAGGACGCCGAGGATCCGTGAGGTGTCCTCCCAGGACGTCGGCGGCCTGTGCAACGTACGATCGGAAGCCCGGCGGGCCCAGCAGAGTCAGCGGATCTCCGCGGGCCACGCCAGGGGCATGCCGCATGGCCAACAAGAGCGCCGAAAGATCTCCGAAGTGGTCGGGATGCTCGTGGGTGATGGCCAAGTGCGTGAGATGGCCCCAGTCAATACCGTGCCGAGCCAGGCCATGAACGGTGCCGGAGCCACAATCGAGAAGCACCGAAGCGGCCCCGGTCTGCACATGGTGTGCAGCAGAGGCTCGATGGGAGTCCGGAATCAGGGTCCCGGATCCAAGAATCGTGACACGCATACGGCCCCCTCGAGCTCGCTCCAGGCAGATGGCTCAGACGGATGGGCTCAGCAACCCGCTAAGCGATCCCCGCAGTTTCCAGAGCTTCCTCGAGCTTCACCCCCACGATCGTGCTCACCCCCGGCTCCTCCATGGTCACGCCGTAGATCCAGTCGGCCGCTTCAATGGTGCGCGGGTTGTGCGTGATGACCACGAACTGGGTCTGTGCCTTGAAGTCCTGCAGGAGCCGGATGAATCGGCCGATGTTGTTCTCGTCGAGCGGTGCATCCACCTCGTCGAGCACGCAGAAGGGGCTCGGCTTCACCAGATAGATGCCGAACAGGAGGGAAAGCGCCGTCAGGGCTCGCTCTCCACCAGAGAGGAGATCGATGCGCTGCGTCCGCTTCCCCCGCGGCGAGGCATGGATGTCGATCGGGGACTCGAGCGGATCCTCAGGATCCTCCAGCTTGATGTCTGCCTCGCCGCCCTCGAACAATCGCAGGAATGTCTGGCGAAAGTTCTCCCGGATTCGATCAAAGGTGTCCTGGAAGAGCTCGGTGGCGGTCTTGTTGATCTCCCGGATCGCCGATCGCAGGTCGTTCCGGGCTTCCACGAGATCATCACGCTGGCCCTGCAGGAACTCCAACCGCTCGCTCTCTTCAGCATGCTCCTCCACCGCGAGCATGTTCACGGGACCGATGCGCTCCAGGGCGTGCACGATCTCGCGAAGCTCTTCCTGCAAGACTTCCGGTTCACCCTCAACATCGGCCGCCTCTTCCAGAAGGGCCTCCAGCGGACGGCCCCATTCTCCCTCGAGGCGCTCACGGATACGCTCGACTCGCCCCTTCAGCTCCTGGCGCTCGAGCTCCAGCTCGTGCCGTCGGTCGGACGAAGCACGCTCTTTGGTTCGCGCCTCCCGAACGTGCCGCTCGGCAACCCGTACAGCTTCTGTCACCTCCTGCAGACTCTGGCTTCGCTCACTGACCGCTGCCTGCGCGGAGGTCCGTTCCCCGAACAGCATCTGCGTTCGCGCCTCACCCTCGGCCATCCGGGCACGGAGGTCCCCCCTCTCCTTGCGAAGCGAGGATTCTTCATCGTCTAGAGCGCTCGTGCGGTCGGCGGCTCGGCCGCGGGCTCGTTCGGTGCTCTCCAGACGTTCCGTGAGGCGGCGCAGGTCGCCCTCCAAACGTGCGACGTCCACGGCCAGACTCGCCTCTTCGGCGCGTATGGTCTCCCACCGCTCCTGGATGGATTCCAGCGCAGCTCTGGCCGAAGCTCGTTCTTCCACCACCCCGGACTCCTGCCTCAGCAGCGCCTCTCGCTCTTCGCGTGCCCCTTCGGCCCGGTCCAGGGCTCGCTTTCGAGCGGCCCGCGTGCCCTCCACCTGCCGCGTGAGTTCGTCTCGTAGACGGTGCATCCGCCCGTGCTGATCCGCCTGGGCTTCGAGCTCCGCCGTCGCCCTGCTGTGGGCATCCTCCGCCGTTCGCCAAGCGGCACGGGCAGCGTCCACCCGTTCCTCGGCGCGATCCAGCGCCTCCTGGGCCTCGACACGTCGAGCGCGGGCTCGCGCCTCCGCGGTGGCCGCCTCTTCCAGCTCGACCCGGAGTTGACGAAGACGCTCCTTTCGCTCGAGGACGCCTGACGCCCCCTGCGGGTTGCCCATGCGAACGATGCCACGGTCAACCGTGACCGGGAGATCGCCTCGGGACGCGTCATCGATATCGACGCCTCCGAGCAACACGCGAACCCACTCCGACCCCTCGCCCTTCGGGTTCACCTGGGAGAGCAGCCGCCCTTTCACGTCACCTCCCGACGGGATGTCGTCCAGGGGGAGGAGGATGAGCCCACCGCCACCGCTCCAGCTCGACGCGAACCAATCCACGATACGCCTCACGGTTCCGGTATCGCGGACCACGACAGCGCGGGACATCGAGCCCAGATACGCCTCGGCGGCAGCCACCATCTCGGGCGGTCCGCCGATGAAGTCCGCCAGCGTTCCACACACGCCGTCCTCATCCAGATCGAGGGCCGCGCGTACGACCGGCTCGACGCCCTCCTGATCCCGTTCGAGGCGTTCCAGCGCACCCACGCGTGCACCGATTCCGGCTGCCTGGTCCACCGCCTCCCGCTCACGCCTGCTGGATTCATCCAACGCTGCACGAGCCGCGTCCAGCTCGGTGACACGGTTGTCCAGCGACTCTCGCGCGGTCTCGACCTCACCTTCCAGCTCGTCGAGCCGCCCGGAAAAGAGGTCTCCCTGGGAAGCAAGGTCCGACAGCCTCGCGGCCGTGGAATCCAGCTCTTCACGGGCGCGCTGCAAACGCTTCTCCAGCTCCTCCGCCTGATCGTCCGATGCTTCCGCATCTCCCTGAAGCTGAGCACTCCGTCGGGCGATCTCACGGGTCTGAGCCTCCGCCTGCTCCACGCGTTGGCGGGCTTCCGAAAGCTCCCCACGGACCCGCTCCGACTCGGCCGACTTGGTCAGGGCCACCTCCCGAACTATCGCGAGCTCCCCGGCGACCCGGGTGCGCTCACCCAGCAGCTCCGCGGACTCTTCCTCCATCGCCTTCGCATTCTGAGCAGCTGCGCTACGCTCTTCGTCGATGCGCACCAGGCGCCGCTCAGCGTACTGCTCGCGCTCGGAGGCCACCGCCAGCTCCCTTTCCCAGTGGACCAGCTGCTCGCGAACACGGTCCAGGGCCTGAGCCGCTGCAGCGCGTGCCTTCTCGGCATCGACCTCCCGCAGGCGAAGCGACTCGAACTCGGCCTCCGCGGTTCTGAGCTCGGCGATCATACCTTCGCCGGTCAGCTTGTCTCCCTGCAGCTCCAGGTCGACCGCGTTCAGACGCTCGGTGAGCGTGCGGAGCTGAAACCGCACCACGGTGACCTCGACGTCCAGCCTACGCTGACGGAACTCCATGAACCGCTGTGCCTTGCCCTTCTGCCGGGCGAGCGAGCGAACCTTCGTCGCGATCTCCGAGATGAGGTCTTCGAGGCGCTGAAGGTCCATCTCCGCCCGCTCGAGCCGGCGGCTCGCAGCCTTGCGCCGATCTTTGTACTTCCCGATGCCAGAGGCCTCTTCAAAGAGGGCGCGTCGCTCCTCGGCACGATCCGACAGGATGGCGTCGATCATCTTGTTCTCGATGATCGAGTAGACGTTGGCCCCCAACCCCGTGTCACGACAGAGTTCGACCACGTCCTTGAGGCGGCATGACGACCGGTTGATGGAGTACTCGGAGCCCCCGTCCCGGAAGACCTGACGGCCGATCTCCACCTCCTCCACTGGAATCGGCAGGGAGCCGTCCTCGTTGCTCACGACCAGCGCGACCGAGCCCCGATTCACTGGGCGCCGCCCGACGGTGCCCTGGAAGATCGCTTCCTCCATGCGGGAGCCCCGGATGGCCGACGGGCGCTGCTCGCCCAGGACCCACCGGATGGCGTCCCCAATGTTGGATTTCCCGCAGCCATTGGGGCCGACCACCGCCGTGATGCCGTCGTGAAACTCCACGTTCGTGCTATCGGCGAAGGACTTGAACCCCTGGACCTTCAGGGCCCTTAGCTTCATTACCCCAGCACCCCCAGCACGAAGAGCACGACAACGATGAGGAGGGCCACGGCTCCCCACACCAGCTTTCCGTGCAAGTCCGGATCCTTGCCCCGGGCCTGCGGCCGATACGAACTCGGCACCTCCGAGGAGCGCTCGGTCACCGGGGCCAGCCAGCCTTCAACGGGCTTCTCCGCCGGATCGTCATGGTCCTCGACCCCGTTGTGCGCCGCCTCCGCGGGGGAGAGGTCCGGCTCGGTCTTCAGATCCGGTCCGGCGGTCGCCGCCGGCTCCTCCGGGGGGGCGGGCGGAGCGTCCTCCTGTTGGCGTGACTCGGCGCGCTCGAATACCTCCGTGCTCCCGCTCGGATCGCCGTCGCTCTCCGAGCGCTCTTCCGCCGTGCCCGCGGTAACATCAAGGTGGGACGTCGATTCCGACCGCTCGGGGAGGGCTTCCGCAGGAGGAGGTGAGTGGGTGTCGGCGGGCCCCACCACGGCGCGGACCTTGTCTGCCGCCTCGCGGACCCGGTCGGGAAGGTCTTGACCCGTCTCAGCGAGCACGAACACGTCATCGGCCGCTCCTACGAGCGCGGCCTCACCAACGCACCCCTCCCGGATGAATGCCACGAACGTGACCCCGGCCTCCCGGAATCCATCCTGAAGGCGCCCGAACCGCGCGGTGGACAGGACAGCTTCCGGATCGCCAGTCGGCGATCCCGTACCTACGAAGAAGAACGAGCGTCCCGGTACCGCCCGGGCGATGTGGGCGACCGAGGCACCGAACAGCGCGGCATCGACCAACCCTTCCTCGTTGGCCAGTCCCGCCTTGCGATGCAGCATCGGGTGTTCCAGCACGCAGTCTGCGAGCACAACCCGATGCCCTGATTGGCTCCAGTCCTCCAGCAACTCGAAGACGATCTCCGCCGACCACTGCTCACGATTGATCGGGGCGGGGGCCAGGGCGACAACCACCCGACCGCGGTCCGTGGACTCGGGAGTCCACGGCTTCTCGCCCGACGCATAGGGCTGCCACTCAGGTAATTCGACGATCAACGGTCCAATGGGGCTGGAAGGAAAGGCGTAACATTAGGCTGGGGCTCCGGGTCCTGCAATCACGTCCGAGAGCTCCCCGTCAGTGCTGGAAGGATACGCTCATTCCGCCCGAATGTCCCATCTGGGCGCGTCACCCCAGAGGTTCTCGAGCTGGTAAAACGCCCGCGCGTCCGGATGGAACACGTGTACGACGAAGTCGATGTAGTCGATCAGGACCCACCGCCCCCCTTTGATTCCTTCCACGTGCTGCGGCCGAGACTCCTCCTTCTTCAGCTCGTCGACGACATGCTCGGCGATGGCCTTCACCTGGACGTCCGAGGTCCCACCGCCGAGCACGAAGTAGTCGGTGGCCGAGGAGATTCCGCGAAGATCGAGCACGACCACATCGTGTGCCTTTCGCTCCAGCATGAGCTCGACGGAACGTCGAATGTCATGTGGCAGCTCTTCCGGTATGCCGGCCCCACCGGTCTCTGTACCGATCAGTCGTTCTCCCGCTCCAATCGTACCTCGATCTCCACCTCGACCTCCGAGTGAAGCCGGATGCCGACCGGGAAGACGCCGAGGGCCTTGAGCGGCTCGTCGAGCTGAACAGTGCGCCGGTCCAGCTCGAAGTCCAGTTCACCGCCCGCGTTGGCCCGCTCGGCAATGTCGGCGCTCGTCACCGAGCCGAACAGCTTTCCGTCCTCACCGGCACGCACCTCGAAGGTGAGCGACATAGACTCGATCTGGGCGGCACGGCGACGGGCCTCCAGGAAGTCGCGCCGCGCCTTTTCCTCAGCCCGTTGCTGCTCTTCCTCAAGGCGCTGCATGTTCGCCTCACTGGCGACGTACGCCAGGCCCTGCGGGATCAGATAGTTGCGACCGTATCCAGGCTTGACCTGCACGACCTCACCGGCCTCGCCCAGGTTCGTTACGTCCTGCTTCAAGATGAGCTTCATCGTCCCTCCGATGTGATCGTTCAGGCCACTGTCTCGCGAAGTTTCGCGCGAACGTCCAGCCAGGTGTCTCCGATACCCACGACAATGGCCGCACCCACGATGACCGGCGCGGCAAGAACGAGGGAAATCGCGAGGAGCACGTAACTGAATAGAGACAGGCCACCACTGATGTACATGAACACGGCCGAGCCTCGGAGCGCATAGAGCGCCCCCATGAACACCACCGCGTTGGATCCCACCCGGGTTACCGCATCACCCCAGCGGGCGACCACCAGCAGAAGCCCCACAATCAGGAGCCACACCAGGTGGTCGTTGAATCGAAAGTGCCGCACCGGCCCGATGGCCTGGTCTCCCGCACCCCCGAGCCGGTTGTAAAGCCACCAGGCCACCGCCACGCCCGACATGGACGCGATAGCCATGAGCGCCGGGAAGACCTCCGTCTGGGCTCGAGCCATCTCGTGCAGCGCCGTCGCCAGGGCCGGTGACACTGCTTCACCGCCCTGAAGGACCTCGAACGCCTGCAACGTAGTGCGGACGCCCCCTTCCAACGCATCCCGAACGACGAAATCCACCGTGTCCCAGCTCCCGGCCCGGGTTGCCAAAATAGCCCCCGTGGCCAGAACCGCGCCGCCGACTGCGGCGAGCAGGCGACTCGACAGACGCCAATGCGGGGCTGCCAGCGAGACACCGACGAACCAACCACCGACCAGGAGCGCCCACGCCCGTTCCATGAACCAAAAACCGTCGCGCGGTCCGGAGACGGCGAGAACCATGGCCAGAACCGCCGCCACGAGGACGCCGCCGCCCCTGAGCCCCCAGAGCCCCACGATGACCAAGAACGGCACCGCGACCACCACGCTGGGCTGAATCACCGACGCGGCCATGGCCACGCCGAACAGCCCCGCGGCCCGCGGCCAACCGCGGCCGGGCTTCCCGGAGCCCTGGGCGCCCGCCGGGTTCACGCCTGTCAGCCCTCGCGACGCCGTGTGTAGGGAATCAGGGCGAGGTAACGTGCCCGCTTCACGGCTCGCCCAAGCTGCCGCTGAAACGCGGCGGTCACCTTGGTCGTCCG